>NZ_JBEZWO010000016.1:0-165739 GCF_040637515.1 Streptomyces sp. NPDC029041
GCTGGTGCCCCGCGGGCGGGTGCTGGTGCTGGTGCCGACGCTGGATCTGCTGGCGCAGACGGCGAGGGCGTGGCATGAGGTGGGGCATCGGGGGCAGCAAGCGCGCGTTCACTGCGGAGCGCTTTCCGGGAGAAACCTGGCAACAGCGCTGGCAGAGGAGCCCTGCCCACGGCCAGCACATTGCGTCGCAGGGGTGGAGGGATGCCTTCGCAGCCTGGGCCCGCCCGGAAGGGCGAGTATCGCGCCGTGAAACGCTTCTCGTCGGGGTGCTGGCGCTGCTCTGCGCGGATGCCGTCAGACCCGACCCGGAGTTCCTCATCGGGTCAAGATCGCGGCATCTTCGGCCGGCTCTGGAGACCACACGCGACCCCGAGGGGTTCGCCCGCTTGAGGGCTTCACTGCCGACCAACATCTCGGCTGCGAATATCTCGTCCGGGCTGAAGACCATTGCGGAGATCATGGCCTGCCGGGGCGGCGCCATCGAGGACATCGTCGTCGGCGACCTGCTGCTCTGGCAAAGCAAGAATCCGAGGAACAGCAATGGACGGATCCAGCTTGCCTACACCTGGCTACGCGACTTGGGTCTCTTTCCAGCAGACGCACCGCACACGCTGTTCCGGATCTCGAACCGTACGGGGCAACTCACCCCGGCGGACCTTGTCGACCGCTACGAACTGCAGTGCCGTCCGATCCGCGATCTCTTGGTCGCCCACCTCTCCCATCGGTCCGTAGGGCTCGACTTCACGACGCTGCAGGCGCTCACGATCTCGCTGGCGCTTCGGTTCTGGGGCGACCTGGAGCGGCATCATCCGGGCATCGACTCTCTTCGGCTGCCTGCCGAGGTGATCACTGCCTGGAAGGTCCGCCTGGCTACGAAGACCGTCCGCAAGCGTCTGCCCGATGGATCATTTCGGGAGTTCACAGAGCCACGCCGAGGTGCGATCAGGATTAAAACCCAGGTCAGAGCCTTCTACCTGGACCTGGCGGAGTGGGCAGTGGAGGACCCCGGCCAGTGGGCCGCCTGGGTGGCGCCCTGCCCGATCAGCGAAGCCGAGTGCTCGGGAAGAAAGGCTGAGAAGCAGCTCAAGGCCCGCATGGACCAACGTACTCGCGAGCGCCTGCCGGCCCTGCCCACGCTGGTGAAGACTGCTGAAAGAGGCCACCATGCGCCTCGATGCACTCAACGCTGCCCCGCTCGGTTCGGATTTCAGCGTGCTTGGTGAGACCTTCAGAGTCCCGCGCTTCAGCAAATGCGCTGACGGGCGCCCGATCCATGCCTGGGACGCGAAGGGCACCCGGCGCTCATTCGCGGGTGAGGAACGCAGCACATTCCTGGGGGTGGGCTGCCATCGAGATCTTGCGGCACACCGGCATCCGCATCGAGGAACTCCTAGAGCTGGGGCACCACAGCATCGTCAGCTACAAGCTCCCCACCACCGGACAGACCGTTCCGCTCTTGCAGATCGCCCCGTCGAAGACCGACCAAGAGCGACTTGTCCTGGTCACGCCGGAGCTGACGGACGTGTTGAGCACGGTCGTCTCTCGAGTCAGAGGCTCGGACGGGAGAGTCCCCGTTGTCCGTAGCTACGACCACTACGAACGGGTCTGGAACCCGCCGATGCCTCTCCTGTTCCAGGATCGCTCTGGCGGCTACCTGCGTCCGCTGTCACGAGCGACGATCCGTCGGGGACTCGACGTCACCTTGTTGGCCTCAGGTCTGACGGACAGCGCGGGTGACCCCCTCATCTTCCAGCCCCACGACTTCCGCCGGATCTTCATCACGGACTCCATCCTCAAGGGCCTGCCCCCTCACATCGCCCAGGTCATCGCTGGTCACGACCACATCGGAACGACGATGGGATACGCCGCGATCTACCCCACTGATGCCATCGAGGCACACCGAGCGTTCATCGCCCGGCGCCGGGCTCTGCGGCCTGCCGACGAATACCGCACCGTCACCCCTGAGGAATGGGAGAGTTCCTCGGACACTTTGAGCGCCGCAAGCTCGCCCTGGGCGACTGCGGCCGCGCATACGGAACTGACTGTGCTCACGAACACGCTTGCGTCCGATGCCCCGCCCTGATCGTCCACGCGACAGAACGTCCCCGGCTTGTCGAAATCCGCGACAACCTCCTCACGCGCATCTTGGAAGCCGAAAGGGAAGGCTGGCTCGGCGAGATCGAAGGGCTGCAGAGCAGCCTGCCCCGCGCCGAGGAGAAGCTAGCCCAACTCGACGCGCAGATCTCCCGGAAGCAGGAGTCTGTCGACCTGGGAATTCCTACCTTCCGGGAGATCGTTGCTCGCACCACTGCGGCGGCCACCCCGCCGGGGCCTGCGTGACTGAACGGCTGTCAATCCGGCGTGCTCAGCGGACACCGCCACAGAACGCGGCGCTTGGACGAGCTTCGTCCAAGCGGATGATCTACACCACCCCGCCCCCGGCCACGGGCTACGCTCTACGGGCGGCGGGCCAGCAGGTGGGTGTCGAGGAAGCCCCGCTCGGACGCTGGGTCGTGGAGCAACCGAGCCACCGTGACGAGTCCGGCCCCGGCCAGCAACTCGGCAAATTGCTCCGCCGGCCAGCTATAGGCAGGCGCCACCTTGTGGTCGAAGCGGACAGGCTCCGGCCCCTCGGTTCCGAAGAAGGACGCCAGGAGCAGGCCCCCTGGTGCCAAGACACGCACCTGCTCAGCGAGCAGCGCGGGCAATTCTTCAGGTGGGGTATGGATCATCGAGTAGTGGGCCAGCACTCCGCCGAGCGCGCCGTCCTCGACCGGCAGGGCCTCCATTCGTGCTTCGTCGAATCGCAGCGCCGGATGGGCCCGCCGGGCGTGGGCGACCATAGCCGGGGAGAGGTCGAGCCCGAAGGCGTCCAACCCCAAGTCGTGCAGCATGGCGGTCAAATGGCCGGGCCCGCACCCGACGTCGGCTGCCCGCAGGTTCCCCGTGCCACGCACGAGCTCGGCGAAGGTGCCGATCATGTTCCGCGCGAACGGCTGCGTCTCCAACCGATTAGCGAACATCGACGCATACAGTTCGACGACCCCGTCGTAGGCCGCCCTGGTTTCGTCCTGGTGTTTTAACACGGGAGGGAAGCTAACACCCGTGTCGTTCACAGCAGTTCTCCGGTCCCATACCGGCCCCTTCCCCGCAGGACTGATCGTCCTGTCACCTGACCACGGGACGCCCCGGTAGTTCGGAGAAGGCAGGAACCGAGGGTCTTCAGCGGTACTGGCGCAGCGCACTTGTTCCTGAGCTGTCGTATTCCTGGGCGCAAGCAACGCAGAGCGGCGAGGCAGTTCGGGGCTCAAGGGCGGCCATCGAGGGGTACGCCGAGACCAACTCTGTGACTGCGGTGTGCGGATAAGCAGTGGAGACCCGGTCGTGGTGATGACAAGGTGAGCCTCATGCCGTCGCCCACATTCGAACAGCTCCTCCGTGAACTGCACGCCTCGCTCACACTGCGCAAGCGTCCGGAAGATGTGGCCCGGCTCATCCAGGATCTGTACGCCGCCCAGGGCGCTGACCTCGATACAGCGACCGAGGTGGCGCTTGCCAAAGCGGCTGAGCACTCGCTGCGCAACCTCTGGCACGGCTATACCTCCATGCGGGAGGAGTTCGCCCGTCCGGTTGGCACACAGCGCCAACTTGCCCGCGCGGCACAGCTGTTCGTGAGCGTGCCGGACCTTCCGGAAGACGCCGGGGATGATCCAGCACAGATCGAGGTGGTGATCCGGCGAGCGGGTGAGGAGATCGGCCGCTCGTACGGGCAGAACGACTTTGGCATGGACCGCCTCAACCGGACCGAGCGCACGACGGCGGGCCTGGGGGAGATTTCCAAACGCCAGTACAACAAGCGTTTCCGGCTACTGCGCCGGATGGAAGCCAAACTGGCCCGGCTCATCCACGAGCAGCGCCGACGCGAAGTGGCCATCACCGGCAAAGGTGCCCTCGCCCACGTCCTGCCGTACGAGCTGTTCGCCACAGACCCGGACACGGCGGCCTTCATCGCCTACGTCACGGCGCGCGGCTACATGCGCAGCGTCTTCACCAACGGTCGCCAGCGTCAGGTCTACGACGAGGTCGCCGAGGCCCTGTTCCAGCGCCTGAGGAATTGCCCCGAGCGGGCCTGCTGGTACGCGGTCGCGCATGTGCACCCCACAGCTGAAGTGCTGGCCCATGTGTCCGACCAGGACCTCACCCAGCTGCTGGTTCGGTGGAACGGCTTCCTGCGCCAGACCGCCGGTCTACTGGAGGACGCCTGGAACCGGCATCCGCTGGAACGAGAAACGATGATCGTGCGCCGTGGCGATGACTCGTCGACGTGGAACCAGGCCGCACAGGCATGGAATACGGCCCGGGCCCACTGGTTCGCGCTGCTAACCGAGCTGGGGCAGGACGAGATCCTGGATCGGATTTGCCCTGGCAAGGTGCCCCGCCTGATGGCGGCCGATGTGGCGTACTGGCACCGCATGAGCGGCGGCGGGCTGCACCCGGACACCTACGTCTGGGCGGACCTTCCTCTGCCCTGGGAGGTACTGCGGGGTGAGAAGGAATGCCCACGTTCGCTCGTCGAAGCAGCTTGCGCCCGGCATCGGGTAGACCCGATAGCCGGCGCCTGGACGGCTCCCAGGCCAGCGGCTGAGGCCGTCGCCTTCCGGCGGACACCCGAGCTGGTACACGGCGTCGCCGTCGCCGACCCGCTCATGGCCAGCGCTCTCCGTTCGGCAGGAGTCTTCTCCGGCAAGGGAAAACGTGTTGCCGCCCAGGAGTGGACGTGACCGACGGCAATCTCCGCGCGTGTCCGCCCCTGCAAATCAGTTGACCCGCACAGCGGCCCAGGCAATGATCACGGTGGCGACGAGGAAGCTCTGCGGAGGAGCGCCCGGCTCTGATCCCGGGTGGACGCAGGTTCGAATCCTGCCCTCGTCGCCTCTCCTCATACCTTCCAGAACACAACGTCCCCGGCTACTGGCGCAGAGCACTGTTCCGTTGCTGTCGTGTTCCTGGCTAAGAGCATCCGTCAGACCCCTCGTACATGCCCCTGGGGCGGGCAAATTCGCTGGTCGAGAGACGGGTCGGTGCGGGAAGCTGCAAGCGTGATCGAGCGAGAGGCCGCCGTTCAGGCTGTCGAGGACCAGCTGGAGCGCGACTATCAGCAGTGGCGGGCTGCGGGTGTGGACGCGATGCGGATGGCTGTGGCCGACGTCGAGGAGCACGAGCTGGTGTGGATCGTCTCCTGGACCTCCGAGGAGTTCGTGCGCACCCGGAACCCGGATTTCATGCTGGCCGGTAACGGGCCTTACCTGGTCGACCGTGTCGACGGTGGACTGCACCGGGTCGGCGTCGTCTCCGCGGTAACCGGGGAGTGGGAGGCCGACTATCGAGCCCGTATACGTGGGCAGCCGGTGCGCACCGCAGTAGACGATCTACACGATGCGCTGTGCGAAGTCGCCGCCGCGCGCGGACGCGTGCACGCTGTGCGGACACTGCGCCAGAGCCTGCCGATGTTCTCGCCTGCGGAGGCCATCGAATATGTGAGCGCATTGCTGGGCGGTGATGCGCCCGCGCGTCTCGTGGCCCTCGCCACCAAAGAGCTCGTGGAGCCTCTCAACCCGGTACTTGCAGTGGAGACGATTCTCAGCGGGGCGGAGATCCGAGCCGGTCAGAGACCCGAGGGGTGACGGGAAAGCCAGTCGGCATGCTGATCGCGCACCCGGTCCCGTTCGGACGTGGCGAGAAAGACGTCAGCGCCACCGTCGTAGGGGTGGTGGATGCGCTGCATCCGGGTGTCTGTGATGAGGACGCACGCCACCTTGTCGTCGCGCATGAACCTACCGACGACCATGATGCCGGTGATCACGAACGAGAGACACCGACTTCTTAGCTGTCGCTTCGGCGACTGCTGATGTAGCCGGTCCAGTCGCATTTGACGAAGTTCGTCCAGTCCATTGCGTTGTCGATGCTGGTCCCGGTGAGAGCCGCAAGGATTGAGGCACGTCGGCTGCCAGCGCAAGGCGGGCAGTGTTGCGGCCGTGCAAGGTCGCCCAGCCCGAGGCGCCTGAGCTTCAGGTAGATGTACTGCGACTGGATGGGGCGGGCCGGGTTCAGCCCAGCGAACAACCACGGAATTGTGCTGGCAGCACGGTTGGATTCCCAGACGTCCTCGGCGTGATGGAGCTGCTGCCGGACTAGGTGAGCCAGCCGGGGAGGCAGCTTCAGGAAGCCCCCATCAAGTTTCAGTTGGACAGCCGAGTCCTGAACGACGACGTCGTCGATGGTCAGTTCAAGAATGCGTGTGACCTGTAGTCCCATGAGCAGGACAAGGCTGCCGATAACCCGGACGTCGAGGGGGAGCGTGGCGTCGTTGACGCAGCGCCTGAGCTGTTCGACGCGGTCGTCGTCCTCGATGAAGGTTGCCGGGTCTTCGGGGGACCGGATCGGCACTTCGAGGCTTGAGGTGAGACCGCGCTCGTTAGTCCAAAGGACGAAAACTCTGACGTCTCTGCGGTTCGGAGGGCCGCTGACCAGCCACTGTCCGAGGTGGGTCTGCTTGAGGTCCGGCAGCGCGATGCCTTGTTCGTCGAGCCAGGTCAGCAGCTCCAGCGCGCGTCTGAGTCGGTCGTCGGGGTCGGTCGAACAGGCTTGTGCTCCTGCTCTGTGGAGCCGTGGGACGATCGGAACATGGAGAGTCCTGATCCCGCGTCGCGCCGTCGCCTCCTGATGGAGGCGCTCACCGTGTTGGCGGCGTCTGCGTCAGCCCAGACGGCATGGCTGGAGAAGCACGGCGTCCTGACGGCCAGCCGCCTGCGCGACATGTCCGGCGCGGAAGAACCGGGCTCTCTGACCGCCCTGAGCGCCGCTGTTCGGGGTGATCAGCCTGACGCCGGACACTTCGCGGGCTGTCGGTCCCTGTCAGGGCTCAGGCGGTGAGTGCCGTGCGCAGGGTGGTGGCCATCAGATCGATGGCTTCTTTTCCGGCCGGTACCGGGCCGGTGTGGGTGAAGTAGTGGTCGACACCCTCGAAGCAACGGTGGGTGACCGGAACGCCGGCAGCTTCCAGGGCCTTGGCGTACGCATCACCCTCGTCGCGCAGGCGGTCGTTCTCCGCGGTGATGACCAGGGCGGGCGGCAGCCCGGCGAGGTCGTCGGCGAGTCCGGGCGACACCAGCGGATGGGTGAGGTCGGCGGGATCAGGGACGTAGGCGGCGGTGAAGATCCGCATGAGCTGAGGGGTAAGCAGGGGCTTGGCGATGGGTGACTGCTTGGTGGCCGGGTCGGCGAGCTGGTCGAGTGGTGCGGAGTCGATGATGTGGAGGCGGGGCGTGAAGGTGCCGCGGTCCCGAGCGGTGCGGCAGACCGCGGCGGTCAGGTTGGCCCCGGCGCTGTGTCCGCCCACGGCGAGCCGTGAACCGTCCCAGTTGTTGGCGGTGCCGTTCTCGGCCGCCCAGGCGGTGACGTCGTACGCCTGGGCGACGGGCACGGGGTACGGCCGCTGCGGGGCAACGGCGTAGTCCACGTTGATCACCACGCAGCCGGCCGTGGCGGCTATGTAGCGGCAGATGTGGTCGTCCTGCTGGGGGCGGGCGATCACGAACCCGCCGCCGTGGAAGTTGACATACACGGGGGCAGGGACTGCGGCGGCGGCCGACGGGCGGTAGACGGTGCACGTCACCGGTCCGGCGCCGGTCTCCACCCGGATGGATTCCGTGCGCTTCGGGATGTCGGTGAAGCGCAGATCCTTGTGCACGCGGCTCATCATTCGTCCGAGCAGCAGCTGAACCCCTCTGGCCTGGATTCCGGGCCTGAATGACATGACGGGACTCCATTGCTATAAGTTTAAAGTATCAGGATTCCTGATGATGGAGGCTCGTCACTGGTCACGCAAGGGGCAACCACGAGCCGACTGCCCAAAGGGGGATGGACACTCCAGCTGTAGCGCCCCGGCGCGCTGTGCGCCGTCAGCTGGCCCCGCGCCCCGCGAGCCGGTCGCCCCTGCCCGGATCGGCCGCCGCGTCATACGGCGCCTGGCGAAGGGCATGGACACCGGCGTCGGCGCGGCCGCCCTCGAGGACGCCCGGTTCGACGCGCGGCAGGGGCCCCGGCACAAGGACTTGGCCGACGACATCGGCGGCCCGGCGGAGCTCGCGGAGTGGGAGCGCATCGACCAACTGCTCGCCGCCGCGCCGAAGGGCACCGTCTACGCCCCGGACGCCGGCGGCTTCGTCCGGGCCGCATTCGCGGCCGAAGCCGCGGCCGCCGCCGCCCGCGAGGCCGAACTGTGCGAAGCCGCCCGGGTCGCTGCCCGGGCCGATGAGCTCCAGGCGCTGCGCGAGCTCGGCACGCTGGAGCGCACCGAGCCCCGTACCGGGGACGAAGCCGCCCGGGACGAACTCACGCGGTGAGCCGGCGGGTACGCAGGCCGATGTCGTCGGCTGGCTCGCCCACGCCCCTCGCCGCGCACCTCGGGCGGCCCTACCGCGACCCGTCCGCCCGCGCAGAAGCCGCCGCGGCACCGGGCCGCACGGCCCCGGCGGAGCCCCCTGTCGCGAATCTCCCGCCCGCGCCGGGTCGCATCGAGGCGCGCGGATGGACGGCCGCTGGGGCAGCGTTGAGGGCGTGTTCGCCAGCTAGGCTCAGAAGATCACCGATTGCAGACCGCTATGAGGGAGCCATGGCCGTCACCTACTTGGTGCTCGCGCGACTACCTGAAGGGGCCCCCTTGGCACCGGCGGCAGAACGCCGATTGCCTGGCCTTGGGGGATGGTCCGCCTGTAGTGCGGTAGACCTACAACACACGCAGGGCCTGGTAAACGTCACGCTCACGCCTGGCGAGCGCATGCAACACGGCTTGGTCGCCGTGCCGGTCCCGGGCGGCGGCAACGAGCACATCCACCGCGATGGCGAGCGCAGCATCAGGCACTCGGCATGGCGCGTCGACGCTGAGCGCGAGGTCATCGAGGTGAACCGCCAGCTCGACACAGCGGGTCTGCAGGTATCCGTCGAGCAACATCTCCTCTCCCGGCCGGTGAAGGACAGCCACCCGCCGATCGGCCGACTCCATGCCCAGCCGCTGCGACAGCCGCACCCACGCTGCCCGGGCCTGCTCAGCGACGACAGCGGGACCGGCTGCGGCAGTTTCCTCGCTGCGGGCACGCACCCCGACGTTCAGCGCAGAGTCCGGCAACGACGTATCTGCGAGCCGCGCGTAGTACCGAACTGGTGACACCGGCTCCGCACCGACTACCTGACCGTCGAGGAACCACTCGACCTGGAGGACGCTACGCGCAAGGTGGCCAGCCAGCCCACCCACTGACATCCCGGGGAGCACGGACTCGGTCTCCCAGCATCGGGCTACCTGCTCTGTGGCCAGCAGGTGCACCGCTCTCTCGGCCGCCTGCAGGTATGTCTTCCGGATCTCATCAGTCATTCGGGCATCGTCGCAATCTCATCATCACAGTCGCTGACATGTCGACGTTGTGGATCGGCCCCGCCGCCTCCGCCGCCTGGGAAATCGCCCACGTGGGGAGTGTGGCGGCGCGGGAGCGGGCGGGCCCCATCGGCTTGCATCGAAGTCCACCGGGTTCCTCCGGGGGCCACGGGCCCGTGTCAGGCCGCGGTCTCCGCATCGGTTTGGTGGGTCCTGGCGGTGGCTAGGTCCGCCGCTCGCCGGACCGAATCGGATGAGGCGGCCAGCAGCGGCAGCCGGACGGCCGGGCTGGGGATACGGCCCTGGGCGTGCAACACCCCCTTGATCACGGTCGGGTTGGGCTCGGCGAAGAGCGTGGCGGACAGCCGGGCCAGCTCGGTTCCCAGCCTGCGGGCCGGTCCGGTGGCGTCGCGCTGCCACAGGGCGATGAGCTCGGCGTAGTCAGCGGTGCGGACATTGGCGGACGCCAGGATGGCACCGCGGGCGCCCGCCGCGAGCAGTGGCGAGATGACGGCGTCATCGCCGCCGAGCACCGCGAAGCCCGGGGTCGACGAGCTGAGCAGTTCCATCGTGGCTGCGTCGATCGCACCGGTTGAGTACTTGACCCCGACGACCTGCGGTAGGTGCCTGAGGGCGTTCAGCGTGCTGGTGCTGAGGGGCTGAGCGGTGCGGTACGGGATGTCGTAGACGACCAGCGGCAGGCCCCCGTGTTCGGCGAGTGCCGTGAAGTGCGCCAGCGTTCCCGCCTCGCCGGGCCGGGTGTAGGGCGGTGTGGGAACCAGCGCCGCGGCGACGTCACGGCTTTGAGCGAGCTCCCGCAGTGTCGTGATGGCGGCGGCGGTGTCGTTGGTGCCGACGCCGACGATCAGCGGAGCTCCGTGTGCCCGGCAGGCGGCCGAGCAGATGCGGACCACGGCCCGCTTCTCCTCGGTGGTCAGCGTGGCCGCCTCCGCGGTAGTACCCAAGGCAACGAGTCCCCGAGCGCCGCCGGCCGACAGTGCCTCGTCGGCGAGGCGGGCGAGCGCCTCCGGGGCGAGGCGTAGGTCGTCGGTGAACGGGGTCACCAAAGGGACAAATAGGCCGGTGAGGTTCGCTTCGGGCTTCATGCGCCCAGCCTGACCGACCCAAACCCAACAGATCCAGTTCATGTTTCTTCGCTTACACGTAAGCTCACCTTATGCTCGATGTCCGACGCCTCTACCTGCTGCGCGAACTGGACCGACGCGGCACCATCGCGGCCGTCGCCGAGGCGCTGACCTTCACCGCCTCAGCCGTCTCCCAGCAGCTGAGCGTGCTTGAGCGCGAGGCCGGCGTACCCTTGCTGGAACGAAGTGGCAGACGGGTGGTGCTCACCCCCGCGGGCCGCACGCTCGTCACCCACGCCGACGCCGTCCTCGAACGCCTCGAACTGGCGGTCTCCGAGCTGGCCGGGGCACGCGAGGGCATCGGCGGGCCGCTGCGGATCGGGACGTTTCCCTCTGGCGGCCTCGCGATCGTGCCCGCCACGCTGGCCGAACTGGCCCAGCGGCATCCCGCGCTGGAACCGATGGTGCAGGAGATCGACTCGGCGCGGGTTTCCGACGGCCTACGCGCCGGCGAACTCGACGTGGCCCTCGTCCACGACTACGACTTCGTGCCCGCGTCCCCAGACACCACGGTTGACCAAGTGCCCCTGCTGGAGGAGCCCATGTACCTGGCCACGGGCGCCGCCACCGACACCGCCCCGGCAGGAGGTGCCGCCGCCCGCGGTGACACGCTGGTGGAGCTGCTCGGACCGTGGGCCACGGCCCCCTGGATCACGGCCCGGGACGGCACGACCGGCCACGCGATGGCTGTACGCGCCTGTCAGGCGGCCGGTTTCCAGCCCCGCATCCGCCATCAGGTCAACGATTTCCGTACGGTCCTGGCACTGGCCGCCATCGGGCAAGGCGCCGGATTCGTACCGGAGATGGCCACCGCACACGCCCCCGAGAACGTGGTTCTGACCCGGCTGCCCCTCTTCCGCCGCTCGAAGGTCGCCTTCCGCGCGGGCGGCGGCACCCACCCGGCGATCGCAGCATTCGTGGCGGCGGCGCGAACAGCGGTGGGTGCCACGGGCCGCGACTCACCTCACTGATCGCTTCAGTGAGGTGAGTCGCGGCTCTTGTGCTTCGCGATCATGGTCGGCAGGGTGTCCGGAGTGCGTGCTGATCTTGTTCCTGACGACTTGTGGGAGCGAGTGGCCCCGCTGCCGCCCGCTCCTGAACGGCGCCGCCGCTACCCCGGCCGGCTGCCTGTTCGAGACCGGGCAGCACTCGCCGGCGTCGTGTACGTGCTGTTCTGACAACGCGCCGATCTCCACCAGGGCCTGCTCGAACTGGCCCTCAGCCTCATACGCCTCCGCCGCCTGCGAACCTCATTCTGAAACGATCAGTAAAGCCCTACGCAGCTGCCGGTACACCGGCGCTAGCAGGCTGGCTCCAGCACAGCTCCCCCTCGCGGCGCGGGAGTCCAGTCGCCTGAGGTCCTGGCGCGTGCAGCGCGCCGGTGGTGCTGTCCCGCCAGGGTCTGACGCGGTGTCCAGCGCACCAGCCGCACCCCGCGTCGGGGCATGCCTGAGGGAGCGATGGCTAGCTGGCACCGTCCTTCCAGCCGCAGCTGATCCAGGTGGATGGTGCCGGCGAACAGGAAGGCGATGAACACCGCGACCGCCATGCTGCTGATCACCCGGAACGTGGGCCGTCGGACGCGACGGCCCACGACTTCGTACGTGAGCCGGACCTGAAGGGATCCTGGCCTGGGATTTCGTGGCAGACGGTGGGCTGGACCGCGTCCGTCTGAGCGAACCGACCTCGAACAGGGCACGCCGTGGTGAACGTGGGCCCGCCGACGGCCCATCGTGGTGCGGCAAACCGATGGCGCTACGGATGGGGAACGCGGATGTCCGAATCGACCCGGGCCATGCGCCGGCGCAGTCTGCTCATCGCCGGCGGGGCGTTGGCGACCACCGTCGCTGCCACGGGCGCGTCCAGCGCCCTGGCCAGGGGGGAAGCGGTGCCGCGGGGCTCGGGGAGCGGCGATGACGCCGGCCGGGCAAGGATCGACGTCCACCACCATTTCACCGCTCCGGCATGGGTCGACTGGGCGGAGCGTGAGGGCCTGGTGCAGCGGCAGGAGCTGCTGTGGTGGGCGCGTTGGGATCTGGACGCCACCCTGACGCTGATGGACCGGGTAGGAATCGCGACGGCAGTCCTCAACCCGACCATGCAGGACCGGTACCGCACCGCGGCGCAGGCCAGGGAAGGTCTCGCCGTCGTCTTCGAGGCGATGGCCGACCTGGTGGCCCTATACCCGGGCCGTTTCGCCGTCCTCGCTCCTGCTGTCCTGGACCATCCCGAAGTGACCACGTGGGCTCTCCGCCACGCCTTCGACGAGCTCGGTGCCGTCGGAGCCAGCGTGAAAGCCAACTACAACGGTGTCTACCTCGGTGATCCCTCGTACGACCGGCTCCTTGCCGAACTCGACGAGCGCGCCGCGGTCCTCTTCACGCATCCGCTCGACCTCCCGGGCGGAACACCCGGCGTGCCCACCGTCCCCGGAATTCCGAACTTCATGTGCGATTTCCTGCTGGACACCACGCGTGCTGCTGTGAACCTGATCCGTACCAGGACACTCGACCGCTACCCGCACCTGTCAGTCGTCCTGCCGCACGCCGGAGGATTCCTCCCTCAGATCGCCACCCGCATGGAGGCCTTCGGCGGCTTCTGCACTCCACCCCTCGACGCTGCCCGTGTACGGGACTACCTCCACCGCTTCTACTACGACACAGCGGGCCCGTCGGCCCCCTCGGGCACTCTGGTGGCCACCGCCGGCGCCGACCGGATCCTCTTCGGCACCGACTGGCCGGCCGCCTCCGCAGACATCATCACCGACTTCACAGTGCCGGCCATCGAGACCGACCCCGTCTTCACCGACCGCCAACGACGCGGCATCAACCGCGACAACGCGCTCCGCCTGTTGCCCGCGCTGAGGCGCGCCCAAGAGCTGTACCGCTGATTCACCAAGGAGATGATGTCCAGGACGGACAGGCGTCGGGTGAGCCGGTTGAGCACGTAGACGACGGAGAGCTGGCCGACAAACGCAGCGCGGACGTCCTCGCCTTCCGGGTCGCCGGTGTTCCACTGGGGCCAGCCCCACGGGGAGCGCATCGCGATGTCCCCAGGACGTCGCGGACCGTCTCCGTCGCGTGCTCAGGCAGGGCGGTCAGCGTCTTCGCGGCCTGTGGGGACAGGCGCACCGCCCAGGCTGTCAAGAGACGGGCGACGCGGGCATCGTATCCGGCATCGGAGACGACCAGGAGTGCGAGTCTCCTTCCTTTGACTGGCCTGCGGCGAGACGTTCGACGACCTTGCGGCCCTGGACGGTGCCGACGGGCTCGAGTTCGCCGATCCCATTGGGCTTGGCCGTTTCCGGTGAGGAGGATCCCAACTACAGCCTGCGCGACGAGTTCATCGGTCACACCGCTCAGGACCTGGCCAAGCGTCTCGCAGGCACGAAGGCCGGCGAGACGACACAGGAGCAGTCCGCCGCACCGGACATGCGCAATTCATCCTGCAGTTGAGAGAGGCGGCGGGGTCGGACTTCCCTCCACTGCCCACCGGGCGGGAAGCCGTCCCCGCTGACTAGCCTGTATCAACGGGCTCTCAGTAAAGGTTGAACCGGTCGATGCGGCGTTGCACTACTGAAGTCCTGTGGGATCTTCCGCATTTCCCGGTGCAGTCCGAATCGAATGTCGTCAATCTCCGCGGCCGTGCTCACTCTGGAGCAGCAACGCTGAAAGACCTCAGTGACCAGGGCAGCAATTGCGTCGAGGTCGCCGCCTGCCCGCACGCCGTCCACGGGCGCGACTCCATGGACACCACCCGCCCCAGCCTCGCCCTCTCCCCCGCCGCTGGTCGGCGTTCCTGCACCTGGCGGCGTGTATCGGCTGATCGTGCGCTGTCGGTGGGCCGTCCGCCCGTCGCTGCAGCGGGGTGCGTCGGGCCAGGAGCAGGGACTGGGTGGCGACGGCCGAGGCGGGCTCAGTTCCTTCACGTTGCGGCAGTGCGCGGCCCGGGTAGGCGACGAACCCGCCCCGGGTCTTGCCCTGGCTCGCAGGCAGCAGCCGTTCGCCTCTGCTGATGAGGTGTGAGCGCATTCGGTGTCGCGCAATCCCGCCGCCGCAGGCGGCGGCCATGGGAGAAGCCCGCAGAGCCCCGGCGGCTCACCCCGCCCGGCCCGAGTCCGCCGGGGGTTTCGGACCCTCCGTCTGCACCTGCACTGCCCGGCCCGCGCGCCGGAACCCTCAAATCGCGGGCGTGGAAGGGCACGTGATCCGAAGAACCAGCGGCCCGCCACCCGCTACGACGTGGGCAAAATCGTGGAACGACCCGAGAGCATCGTCAAACGTGAAGCGCCTGAGGTACTTCGCGGGCTCAGGAGCCCGTTTGCAGGGCCGGTCAGGGGCCTTGGTGGGGTTGCAGCCGACGGGGGATGTTGGCTACCTGTCGGAAACATCTGCGTGGACGGTGGCCCCGCGGAACGACCTGGCGATCAGTGACTGTGTCCTCTTTGGTCCCTGCTCCTCAGTCCCTGGACAAAAATGCAGGTCAAACGGGTATGAGGCTTAGTCGAGGGACTCAAGGGACTCTCATTCCGAATTATGAGCCAGTCTTGTGTGCGGGTACGCGCGGGCGCATCTGTCTACCTACAGGTTGTAGCTAGCTCATAATTGAGGATCCCAGTCCCTACGGTCCCTTGCGAGTGGTTCGCAGTGCCTCTGACCTGCGAAAATGTTCAGGGACTGTGGTGAGGGACCAAAGGGCTGCGGCCGACGGCTTCGTCCCTGCCGCTCTGCGGCGGGTCGGCGGTTGCAGCAGCCTGGGGGCATCGCCAGCGATAAGGCCGGCCTTGTTCACGGCTGTGCCAGGGCTCCAGTCCCTCGCCGCGCGACAGAGCATGGGTTTGCCGATTGTGTGGAAGTGCAGTCCCTCCAGCCACTCCCAATTGGGACATTGCTCCCATCGGTTGTGCCGTGGAGCGACTCAAGGGACCGTAGGGACTCTAAAAGCTGATGGGCCGCCACGCGGGGGAACTGCCGCCCACCATCGTTCCTGGGTCCTAGACTCTCTTCCGAAACACAGTCCCTACAGTCCCTCGAGACCCTCACTACGGCACGCGGTCACTGCACCAGTGGGGCGCATCAGGGACTGAAGGAACTGAATAACGCAAACTTCGAAGAAGGACGACGCGTGCCCGGCCCCAGTGCGACGAGAGTGCCCGCAGGCCCTGCGAAGCCTGCCACACCGCATACCGTTGCCCGGTGGTGCGCTGAGCAGGGCTGGCCTGTCCACCCCCTTGCAGCGGGCCGTAAGACGCCCGCAGGAAACTGCGCAGCCTGCAAGGATCAGCATCACCAGCCAGCCGACTGCCCCTGCCTTCCCGCAGGCCGTCCATGCCATGGGTTCCACGCCGCCACTACCAACACCGCGCGCATCGACGCCTGGTGGTCCCGCACGCCGTCCTGGGGCGTCGGCGTGGCCTGCGGGGGAGCGGACCTGATCGTCATCGATATCGACGCGCACTCCGCGCCGGTCCCGGACCGCAACCGCCTCCTGCCTGGCATCGCCATCCACGACTCAGTCGACCTGGACGGTTTGGCGTCCGGCTTCGACACCCTCGCGCTCCTGGCGGCACTACGCCGGCAACCCAGCCCCGCCGACGACGACAGCACGCTGCGGGTGCGTACCCCCTCCGGTGGCCTGCACGTCTGGTACCGAAACCCCCACCCAGCCACACGGTTCCGCTGCTCGACCGGATCCAGCTCCAAGGTGGCCCTTGCCTGGCAGGTCGACGTACGGGCTGACGGCGGCTACATCGTCGCTCCCACCACCCGCACCGCCCAGGGGACTTATTTGCGCGAAGGGCCGACCCGACTGCCTGCGCCTCTGCCGGAATGGCTCGGCGAAGAACTCGTGAGGACCGGCCACGTGATCCAGCGCCCGCCGGTCCGCCCCAAGTCCGAGGTCCCCCGCGCTCGCCGTCCCCGAACCGCTGCCGGCGGGCAACGTGTCCTGGAGCCCCTGCTCCTGGAGGTCGCCGAGTGCGCGGCCACGCGTGAAGGCGCGGCCTTCACCGAGAAGCTCAACAAGGCCGCATACACCGCCGGCGGACTCACGGCAGCCGGGCATCTGGACGAACGCACCGTGCGAGCCCAGCTGCTCGAGGCTGCCGAGGCTGCGCGCCCCTGGCAAAGTGCCCGCAACGTACGCATCGTCGACGACGCCCTCGCCGCCGGGGCCGCCCGCCCGCTCCACCTCGAAGGACGTTCATGAGCAGCGCCGAGACCCCGCGCTTCGACGCCAGCGCCGCCGCTCAGCAGATGCTGGACCTCGAACAGGCCGCCCCTGCGCCCGCAGCCCTGCCCGCCCAGGCCAACGCTTCCCCAGCCACCCCTTCCTGGGCGGAGCCGGCCCCATTGCCCGGCACGCTCACCGACCGCGGCAACGCCAAACTGTTCGTCAAGCTCTACCGCGACCAGTTCCGCCACGTCGAAGGCCTGGGCTGGTTCTCCTGGGACGGCTACCGCTGGAAGCGCACCGGCGGCGAGAAAGCCGCCCTGTGGGCCGCGGGAGAGATGGCCGAGGACATGCCGGACAGCGACCCGCGCGGCGTCTTCAGCGACCGCGAGCTCCACCACCACAAGAAGCGCACCCTGTCCAC
Organism: Streptomyces sp. NPDC029041; assembly: GCF_040637515.1. Taxonomy (NCBI): domain Bacteria; kingdom Bacillati; phylum Actinomycetota; class Actinomycetes; order Kitasatosporales; family Streptomycetaceae; genus Streptomyces; species Streptomyces sp. NPDC029041. The sequence goes on from NZ_JBEZWO010000016.1 coordinate 17,171, forward strand.
CACCGGAATGAAGGCGCTCCTCACCCAGGCCAAGGCCTCCCCGGACCTCTCCGTCGATCCCGACACCCTCGACGGCGACCCCTACGCCCTGTGCACCCCCGCCGGCGTCGTCGACCTGAACACCGGCCTGCTCCGCAAACCGGACCCCACCCGGGACTTCCACTCCCGCGCCACCAGCGTCGCCCCCCAGCAGACCCCCACCCCGCGCTGGCACCGCTTCCTGCACGACACCTTCGGCGACGACGCCGAAGGCCAGGAAATGATCGACTTCCTGCACCTGCTTCTCGGCTACTCCATCACCGGCGATGTCGGCGCGCAGGTCCTGCCCTTCCTCCACGGACACGGCAAGAACGGCAAGTCCGTCCTGCTTGACACCATGATCCAAATCCTGGGCGACTACGCCGACGCCGCCCCACCCGGATTCCTCATGGACCGCGGCGCGTTCTCCGAGCACTCCACCGAACTCACCGAACTCCACGGCCGCCGCCTCATCGTCTGCAGCGAACTCAAGCCCAACGACAAGTTCGACGAAGCCCGCGTCCGGCTCCTGACCGGCGGAGACAAAATCAAAGCCCGGCGAATGCGGCAGGACTACTTCTCCTTCAGCCCCACCCACCACCTATGGCTGCTCGGCAACCACCGCCCCGAAGTGTCCACCGGCGGCTTCGCGTTCTGGCGCCGCATCCGCCTGCTGCCCTTCGAACGCACCGTCCCCGACCACCGCAAGATCGACAACCTGGCCTTCGAACTCGTCCGCGACGAAGGCCCCGGCATCCTGCAGTGGCTCATCGAGGGCGCCCGCCGCTACCTCACCACCCGCGACAACCTCGAAGGCCCCGACCGCGTCCGCATCGCCACCACCGCGTACGCCAACACCGAAGACCACATCGGCCGCTTCCTCACCGAATGCTGCACCCGCGACCGCGAAGCCCAGCCCGACCTACGCGTCGAACAAGGCCTCCTCTACACCACCTACGCCTCCTGGTGCAGCAGCGGCGAAGGCATCCGCCCCGCCGGCGCCCGCGCCTTCGCCACCCGCGTCCGGCAAGAGGTCGGCCTCGCCTCACCCGCCGACATGATCAAATCCAACGGCCGCAAGTACTACCCCGGCCTCGCCCTGCTGGACACACCCTCATGAACCGACCCCCGCACCACCACAGCGAACCACCGCGCCACCGCCCCGCCCATCAGGGCACCCAGACGCCCCTACCCGCCCTCATCGGCCCGGCCTACCATGAAGCCGCCAGGGCAGGCTCTACAACAGGCGGCACACCACACCACGAGGCGGACCGCCGTCCGGCCCGGCACACCAAGGAGGGCAACCAGCTATGAGCTCGCTACTGACCGAGGGCGATCTCACCCACGAAGCACACGTCGTGTGGCTGGAAGACCCCGAGAACCTCGACTACGTGCGCCAGGCCCTCGACAAGACCCCCCGCCGCCGCAACAAACCCCGCTACGCCCGCGACGGTCGCATGGTCGGCTACGCCGAGCTTGACGACCACGCCGAAGCCGACCCTGACAGCGGCCTCTACCGCCGCCGCGTCTTCTTCCTCCTCCCACACGACCGCGACGCCCAACCCGAAGGCCTCTACCAAGAAGGCGCCCCCGGAGAGGCCGTCGACCCCCGCACTATCGACGTAAGGAAGGTAGGGGAGAAGACCCCCCGATCACAGAGGGGCCCTGCCGCCATAACCGGTTCACGTGCCTGACCTTCTTTGCGCGGCGTAGAGCGCTGGTTGCAGTACTGCTCGACTCACTGGCTGATCACCCCGGTTGGCGCTCGCATGTTGGTTGACCGGGTGGGGTGGTGCTTGTCCGCTCATAGCCGGTTGATGACCTGGAGGTGGGGCGAAGCCGAAACCCGCGTCCTTCCTCAGACCCAGCAGGGGCAGTTCGGCTCGGGCCACGGCACGCTGTGCGAGCCGCGCGCCTAGGCGGCCCGGCGCGCTGCGACTGAGGCGGTGGGTGCGGAGAGGGAGTGCCAGCATCGGGGCAGGGCTAAGCGTCGGGCGGGGCCAAGCACCCCGTCGGTCAACGCCCTGACCTCTGACGGGCCGGTCTGCGGCGGCTGCTACTCCAGCCCTGTCCGCCGGTGCGGGGTCTGAGGACAGATCGTTCCCATCGTCGCCCGGGCCGGCGGCTCCACTGCGGTCGGCCGGCACCGGCCACGCGTCCTGGGTTCAGGGTCACAGGAACTGGCCTCAGATCGTGCCGAGGAACTGTTCGGCCACTGCGGATGCCGTCTGCGTGGCTTTGTTCACGAGTTTCGGTCTGGCTCAGGTTGTGTGACTCGTGCAGTGTGAGTGACGGCTGAACCCCCTCTGATGCCTTGGGAATTTGCCTCAGTACGAGCATTGGCGCGAGTGACTGGGCCGAAAGTTCGGAGCTGTGAATGAGATCTTGCTCCGGCTGGAGGCGTTGCTGTTCCCGTCGATCGCAGATATCGCGGTGCTGTCGGTGGACGTGAACGTCGCGATTGTGCGTGTCGATGTGCGATGCACGGCCGCAGGCGCCTCGTGCCCGGGCTGCGGAGCGTGGTCTGCCCAGGTTCATGGCTCCTACCTGCGGTTTCCCGTTGATGTTCAGCGTGCGGGACGAAGCGTCGTACTCCAGCTGCTAGTCCGCCGGTTTACCTGCCGGAACGTCGCGTGTGGACGCCTCACGTTCGTCGAGCAGATACCCGGCCTGACCCGAAGGCACGGCCAGCGGACCGAGCGGCTCCGCTCAATGCTGGGCGCGATCGGTCTCGCCCACGCGGGTCGGGCCGGCGCCCGCCTAGCCGACATCGTCGGTGTACCGGTCAGCCGCAGCACGGTCCTGCGGCTGGTCCACACCCTTCCCGAGCCGGAAGTGCAAGCTCCGCGGGTGGTCGGCGTCGACGAGTACGCCACCCGCAAGGGCCGCCACTACGGGACCGTCCTTGTGGACGTCGAAACCCGTCGCCCCGTCGACCTGCTGCCCGACCGGGAGTCGTCGAGCCTGGCCGCGTGGCTGGCCCAACGACCTGGAGTCGAGGTCGTCTGCCGAGACCGCGCGCCGTTCTTCGCGGAGGGCGCCACGGCTGGCGCTTCGCAGGCATGCAGGTCGCGGACCGGTGGCACCTCTGGCACAACCTCAGTGAGGCCACCGAGCGAAGCGTCATCCAGCATCGCCAATGTCTGCGAGCCCTCATTCCCGAGACACTTGCACCGGCCGAGACGGAGCTCGACCTCGTGCAGGAGTCGTCTCGCTCGCCATGGCCGACTGGCCACCGGTTCGCTGACCGGACCCGGACCACGCACGCCACGATCCACGCCCTGGTCGAGGCAGGACACAGCCGCCGCGCGATCCAGCGGCAACTCGGCATGACGAGCCGAACCGTCAAGCTCTACGCGAACGCCGCCAAGCCGGAAGACCTTTTCACCGGTCAGTGGCAGGCCCGGGCCTCGGTGCTCGACGAGTACAAGACCTACCTCGACGACCGCTGGAACGAGGGCGGCACCAACGCCTGGAAACTGTGGGAAGAGATTGTCCCGCTCGGCTACAAGGGCAGCTACCAGCGCGTTCGCGCCTACCTCCGCCTGGAACGCACCTCGCCACGATTGGTGATGGCACGGCCGCCCTCACCTCGGGCCGTCGCCGGATGGATTCTCCGCCGCCCCGAAACCCTCTCCAAGACCGAACACCTCCACCTGAAGAACGTCCAGGCCAACTGTCCCGAGATTGCCGCCCTCACCCGCCACGTTCGGTCCTTCGCGACAATGCTGAACGAGCGCCAGGGCGACCGCCTGCCGGACTGGATCGATGCCGTCCGACAGAACGACCTTCCCAGCCTCCACACCCTTGCCGCAGGGCTGGAACGCGACCGTGATGCTGTCATCGCCGGCCTGACCTTGCCGTGGAATTCGGGCGTCGTCGAAGGACACGTCAACAGGATCAAGATGTTCAAGCGTCAGAGGTTCGGGCGCGCGAGCTTGCAACTCCTACGGAAACGCGTCTTGCTGGCATAAGCCAGAGCGGGATGGGGCTGGCCGGATTCGAACCGGCGTCCTCCCACATGCGGTGAAGGCGCGACAACCGCTGCGCTACGAGCCCCATCCCGCCCGCGATCATACGAGCCCCCTGACCCCAGCGCTCTGAATTGAGGACTAATCACTCAGCGCGACGCGACGACACCACAAAACCTGAGCCAGAACCCGAGTTTCGGCAGCAGTCGTTCATGACTTCGGGAGGCAGGCAAGCAGCATGGTGTTCGATGTTCTCGAGAACCGGCAGTGCTTCCGCTCCGTTGGCATCCAGAGTCTCGGCCCGCTCTGCCGGTGCCCGGATACCGAGCTACTCCTGCCAGTCCGCTGTGGCTGCGGCACGCCCCTGCCATAGCCTCACGCCCGGACCGTTCGGCTCCCACCGGTCGCAGAACCGCCGCAGCTCCTCGCACCGGGTCAGCATGGCCGCCCTGCGGACCCGCCAGGGCGGCACCTCCCCGCCGTAGGCCCCGAAGAAGTCGCCGAGTGCAGTGCGATGCTCAGGGTGGTGGGTGCGCACGATCCACTCGCACCAGGCCAGATCCTCGACCGGGTCCCCCAGGTGGGCGAATTCCCAGTCGACCACCGCGGTGACCTTCAAGGTGTCGGGATCGAGCAGCACATTGTTGGGCCCGAAGTCACCGTGCACCAGCACTTTCTCCGCTCTGGGCGCGTCTTCCGTCAGCACGCTTGGTGCGGTTCCGTGGATACGTCGCAGCAATTCTCCGCAGCTCGCCAGGACAGCTTCTGGTTGACCGGCGGCAAGAAGCTCCTGGCCAGGTGCACCGGCCACGAAGCCAAGAGTGAGCATGGCCTCCGTCCTTCCCTGCACCGGCGGCACGGGCAACCGGCCCTGCAGCCGGGTCAGCAGTGCGTGCTCCCGACGGAGCCTGAGGTCTGCTTCGGGGCCCTCGTACGTTTTCTCCACGACGGTGCCATCGCCGACAATGCGGTTGGTGTAGCCGTGCTTCAGCGGACGCATCCGCTGATCATCAAACACAGGGCAGCTCTCCGGCTACCCCACACGCGCTTCGCCCGCGCGTAGTCCGCCGGCATCGGTCGGTGCTGTGGAAACCCGTGAGCAGTTCGATTCCAGGTCCCGGCTCGCGTGCCTTCCAACCCGTGAACAACTGCTGTCCGTTCTCGTGGACAGAGCCATCTGCGTCTGTCCGTCGGTAGAACGGAGGACGAGGGTGCCAGCTTGCACTTCGGCCCGCTCGCCAACGGCCTGCGCACCGACCACCCGATGCCCGGTCTGCCGTTCGTCGACGACTCGCACCTGCCGCTCGACGACGGCCCCGACGCCATCGAGGCCGTCGGCCAGAGGACACCAACCATGCCGATCGAGCCCGGTCAGAAGTACGTCGCCCAGGACCGCTCCGGCTACCGGTACCGCGTCGACGCCTGCCGGCCTGGAGACACCTACGTGCAGTCACGGATCTCACCGACGGCACCCGCCGCAAGGTGGAGCCGACCAGCCTGCACACCGACCCTGCGCGCCGCACTGGCTACCTCCTGGCGTCCCTGGTCGGCGCCGAGTGGGCGGCCGACCCGCGTACACGGGACGTCCTGTACCGCGTGCAACTGGCACGCATCGCCGACGGCGCGGCCGAGAAGTGAGGACACCGGCCATGAACACACCCTCGGCGTTCGCACCCGAACGAGATGAAGCGGCTCGGCCGCGTCGATGAGTTTCGGAGACGGCGCCGGTCTGCACAGGTATGGAGACTTACACGCTTGAGACAGTCGGCGCGGACCTGGTCTACGACGTTCGTGGGCCGCTGCCGGCCGCGGACGGACGCGCGCCGTTGTTCATGATCGGACAGCCCATGGACGCCAGTGGCTTCGTCGCACTCGCCGCGCGCTTTCCTGAGCGGACCGTGGTCACCTATGACCCGCGCGGTCTCGGTCGCAGCACTCGTAAGGACGGGCGGGTCGATCACAGGCCGCAGACCCAAGCCGAAGACGTGCACGCCGTCATCGAGGCGCTCGGGGTCGGGCCGGTCGAGATGTTCGCCAGCAGTGGGGGAGCGGTCACCGCGCTCGCGGTCGTGGCGAGGTATCCCGCAGACGTGACGACTCTGGTCGCGCACGAGCCGCCCCTCATCACCCTCCTGCCGGACGGCCCGGCAGCCGTGCGGGCGCGAGACGGAGTCCGGGAGGCCTACGAAAAGCGGGGAGGGGGTGCCGGGATGGCTGCGTTCGTGGCGATGACCTCGTGGAAGGGAGAGTTCACCGACGCGTACTTCGCACAGCCACAGGCCGATCCCGCCGCGTTCGGGATGCCCCCGGAGGATGACGGCTCACGTGACGATCCGCTGCTGTCCGACCGGTCCTGGGCGGTCAGCGGCTTTCGGCCGGATGCCGACGCGATCGCGGCTGCGCCGACCCGCGTCGTGATCGCTGTGGGCGAGGAGTCCGAAGACGTGCTGACCGGACGCACCGCCGTCGCGACCGCTGAACTGCTCGGACAGCGGGTGACCGTGTTCCCGAGCCATCACGGCGGTTTCATGGACGGGGAGTTCGGATATGCGGGGAAGCCGGACGAGTTCGCGCATCGACTGCGCCAGGTCCTTGACGGCGCCTCGTAAGCCAGACCGCTGACCGAGCAGCTTTCCCCGCCCCGGCTGCGCTGGCCTCGAGCACGATGAGAGCTGGGCACGCGCGGTCGTACTTACGGGGCTCTATTCGGGCGTACGCCGCCACTGGGCCGTCTTCGAGCGCCGCAGGTGCACGGCGGTGCTTGTGCCGACTACATGTGGCGGATGACGTTGTAGGTGGTTGCTGAGGCAGGCGCCGGATGCGGGGCGTTGTTCCAGCCGATTGCTTCTGCGCGCTCCTCGCTTGCCGTGCGCGCATGATCACGGGAGTGCCCGTGTGGGAACCGATGCAGACCGGAATCGCCTGCGCGGCGGTTGGTCAGGGCGACGGCAAGTACAGCACCTACTCGTACTACGCCCCGCGGACGGCGACATCTACAACTTCCCGAGCCACGCGACGTACGACTTCAATAGCCTCGACATTGCTGAGGGGCACATCGACCCGGGCATGCTGATCATGGTGTCCGGGTCGGAAGCCTTTGCTGTGACGTGGTCGAGAAGGTGAACAGCCAGGTGCCTCGGTCGTCGAGGGCTAGAGTTTGCGCGCCAGCACGGCTGCGATGAGGTGCTCCCAGACGGTGAGGTCTCGTTCGCCGCTGCTGTTCCACGGGCCGTCGGCCATGACGGGGTGCCACAGGGACGCGGGGACGATCCCGGGGTCGAGGATCTCCAGGCCGTGCAGCAGAGCTGCGATCTCCTCGTCGGTGCGCCAGCGACCCCGGCCGAAGGTCTCCTGGAGGACTCTCTCGGCCTCCGCCGTCTCCGTGTTGTCACCGGAACGGAAGTGGCTGACGAAGAAGTAGCTCCCCGAGGGAACGTGGTCACGCCAGTAGCGGACGATCCCGGCCGGGTCTTCCTCGTCGTTCACGTGGTGGAGGATGGCGCTGAACATGACGGCGACGGGGCGGTCGAAGTCGATCACTTCCTGGGTGTCCGGGTGGGTGCGGACGCCTTCGGGGTTGCGTACGTCGACGGGGACGACCCGGGTCCGGTCGTTCTCCTCCAACAGTGCACGGCCGTGGACCAGTACCTGGGGGTCGATGTCGACGTAGACGACACGAGAGCTCGGAGCGTGTCGTTGCGCGACCTGATGGACGTTGTCGGCGGTCGGAAGGCCGCTTCCCAGGTCGATGAACTGCCGTATGCCGGTGGTCGTCACGATCACCTCGACCGCACGGGTCAAAGCTTGGCGGTTGGCGAAGGCGATGGCCACCGAACCAGGAAGGTCGCGTTTGAACACGTCGCCGACCTGCCGGTCCACGGCGTAGTTGTCCTTGCCCCCGAGCAGGTAGTCGTAGACACGGGCGATGCTGGGTTTGGTGGGGTCGATGGAGGAGCCTGCATCCGTCATGGCGCCCATCTTCCCCCGGGGCGAGTGTGTCGTGGGCGGCAAGTCGAAGTCCGCGGCCTCATCCTCCCGCCGCCAGCGCGGGGTGTTCCGACACCCTTGCTCACTCAGGAACGTGGGTGACCGGTCGATCGGGGGCCGGCGACGCCGGAAACGCGGCGGAGGACACCCGCTGCGGCCCCCTCATCCTTCTTCAGGGGCAACGCGAAGGCGCCGAGCCGGGGCGCGGGCCAGGCTTCCGGCTGTCGGGAGACCGGCCCGCGCGTCGAGAGTGCGACGGCTCGCATGAGAGGTCAACCTGCCGAGACGGCCCTGCTGTCCCTGTGCTTGATGAGCCGGTCCAGCATCTTGTCGAACTCATCCGGCGGCATCTTGTGAATCAAGTAGATGGCCGCGGATGCGCCGTCGTCGTAGGGGAACCGCTTGAGCTGCGGCTCGCCTCCCGCAGCTGTGGTCTCAACGGCGGTGGATTGGACGGGAAGAGTGGGCGCACCCTCTCCTGTGCGGGCCGGCCCTTCAGCAGCCCCGTGCCTCGGAGAGGGCGTGGGCGGCACAGCGGAGCCGTCATCGTCTATTACGCCGTAATAGCCGTCGGTCTTCTCGGCTTCCCGGGTGGCCGGAGCAGCAGCCTGGGTCTGCTTGCTTCGTTTGCGCTCCTGCTTCTCTGCCTCCTTGCGGGCTCGTTCCTGCTTGAGCCCGGCGAGCACCGTCTCCTGCTGTTCGGGGGGCTTGCTGCCCACAGCGCGCAGCAGGTCGATGGGCTCTTCACCGATACGGGCCTGGAGTTCTGGAGTGAGGCTGAGCAGAGCGAGTCGTTGTGACACCCAGCCCTGGGAGCGGTGAAGCCTCTTCGCCAGAGCGGTTTGGCTGCCGTGGATGGCGAGGAGGCGTTGCAGAGCTCGCGCTTCGTCCAGCTCCGACAGGTCCTGGCGGTGGATGTTGGCGACGAGGGCGCTTTCGAGGAGCTCTTCCGAGTTGCCGCCCTGGTCGTCGCTGACCATCACCTTGATGGTGGTGAGGGCGGCTTCGCGGGCGGCGGCGAGTCGGCTGCTGCCGTCGATGACGACGTGGGTGGTGTCGGGTTCGAGGTCGGCTTCCCGCTCGGGGTTGGCCTTGATGTAGGCGTCGCGGTTCATGACCGTGATCGCTTGTTTCTGCCCGTGGGTCTGGAGGCTGCCTGCGAGATCGGTGAGGTCTCCGAGGCTGGAGCGGGGGTTGTCGGGGTTGAGGCTGATCCGGTGTGGGGGGAGTTCCGTGGGAGGTGCGACGCCCTCGGTTGGCACGCCGGTCGCCGCTGCGACGGCCTGCCGGCGGGCGCTGACAGGTCGCGCTCCACCGCCGAAGCGGCCGGCTCCCAGCTGGCTGGCCTTGCTGCTCACGACACCTCCCGCGCCAGGGCTCGCATGCCGATCGCCTGCTGCGATTTCGGCGCGTACGACAGGAGGGGCTTCTTCACTCGTACTGCTTCCTTCTGTTCCTTGAGGTCGCCGATGAGGCCAACGACGCGCGGGTCCTTTATGTCGACCCAGCCTTGGAGTGAGGAGGTGGCGATGTAGCCGCGGCGGGAGTCGTAGAGGTTGACGACGATGCCGAGGTAGTCGATGTCGACTTGGAGGTCGGCGCGCAGGTCGTCGATCTGAGTGGTCAGCAGGTCGTAGGCGTCGGCGGAGCTGTCCTCGGCCTGTACAACGATCAGCGCGCCGGATTGTCCGGGTGCCTCGCTGTCGCGGCGGCGCCCGTAGTACGCAGCGGCGTCCATGCTGAGGCCGAGGCTGGGCGGGCAGTCGACGACGATGACGTCGTAGTCGTCTTCGAGGGGGGCGAGGGCGCGTTCCAGGGCGGCTTCGCGGGCGCGTACTGCGGACAGGCGCACATCGAGGAGGAAGGCGTCGTTGCAGGCGGGCAGGAGGTGGAGGCGTCCTCCGAAGGCGTCGTCATCGATGGAGACGATGAGGTCGCGGAGATCGCCCTTTGCGTCGCCTGCCATGTGGTTGGTCAGGCTGTCGCCGTTCATCGGCAGGGGAGAGGCGCCCAGTTGATTGGTGAGGTGGCACTGGGGGTCGAAGTCGACCAGCAGCACGCGCTGTCCGAGCCCGGGCAGGTTTTCCACGTCGAGGGGGTCGGTCTCCTGCTCGTCGTGTACCTCGCTGGCGCGCAGGGCTTTCGTGAGGGCCTTGGCGACACGTACGGCGTGGAGGGCGTTGGGGTCTTCGGCGAGGGCTTCGCCGAGGCCGGCCGTGATGGCGGTCTTGCCGACGCCGCCTTTCTGGTTGCAGACGATGATGCGCCGGGTGATGGACGGCCGTTCGACGTCAGGGGCCGGGTTGGTGTCGAGCCACAACTGGACGGCCTGGGCGAGGCCTTGGGCAAGGGAGACGCGGCGGTCGGATGCGGTGCGCGTGAACCCTTCCCACTGTCCGTGAGGGAGGAAGGTAGAGAAGGAACTCGCGCCGGCGGTGTCGACCTGGGCAGGGGAGGAGGCCAGGGTGCACCAGTCGGCGATGCCCTGCTCGACGGCGGCCTGGATCTCGATGCCGTGCTGGGCGGCTCTGATTTTGAGGTTCTGCCGGAGCCATCCCGGCAGCTTGGACACGACCTTCTCGCGGTCGCTGGAAGTGGCAGGCGAACTCATGGAGGACACCATACTAACGTCCATGATCCTTTGTCGTCATTGACGCGTTAGTTTATTCCTGTTGGGCCGTCAGGGAGCTCTCATGCCTGCCCGCGGGCTATTACGACGTAATAGCCCCCCTGCGACTGCGCGGCACCCACTCGGGAGGGGTGGACTGCTCGTACACCTGCTGCCTGCAGAAAACCCTGCCCGGCCTCGGGCTTCAATCGAAAGGCCGGGCGTCTGCCTCGTCGGGGCCGCTCACGGACGAAGCCTGCATCTCTCTCGGCCTGTGCAGACTGGTCTGGCTGCGATGAGCAGGCCATGCCGAAGCGGTTCGTTGACGGGGCAGCCGCACTAGGCCCGGCAGGCATCTATTACGGCGTAATAGCCACAGGTCCGGGGGAGCGCTGCCGTCAGCAACTGGAAGCCCGCGTCGAACACCTGGCCGCACACACCTCCGCTGGTCCTCAGCGCGGGCGAGAGTGGTTCACGGGCACGAAGGGTGGCATCCACGGGGTCAGCGCAGCGATACCTGGCGCAGGGTGAGAGTTGGCCGTACTGGAGCCCTCACCTCTGCCCAGGATCTATTACGGCGTAATAGCCCCCAAGCGGATGCGGGCACGCGCTCGGTCCCAGGCGCTGGAAGCCGTCGACACGGTCATGGCGGTGCCCAACGCTGTCTCCGGAGCGCCCTGGGCCGGGGGAGGGCCACGGCGCCGACGCTGGCCGCACAAGCCGCTGGATCGGCGGGCCCCCCTACCCGCGGGACCCCTGTCCGCCTCAAGTTCCAATCGACCCGGGGTGACGGCACCTTGTCTGGACGTCCACTCACAGACCAGGCCTGCAACTCCTGCGCCTGCGCGGACTGCAGTGCTCACCCATCAGGTGTCTACGGCCCTTCGCGCCCTCACCAGACACCGCACCTCTGCCCCTTCTGGAGCGACCAGCACGACTTCCGGTTGCAGTCCTTCGGTGCGCCGGGCCTGGGCCTCGGCGCCGCAGATCGCCAGCCGGGGCTTACGAGGCACGTGCTGTGGGTCGATCTGCGCCGTCATGGCCGACGGCTCGTCACTCGTGCCGGAGTCGCCCGTCCGCCGTCAGCCGAAGAAGACCAAGGTCACGAAGTCCTGACCGCTACCTTGCGGCTGGCGTCTGCGCCAGGACTTCGGGGCCCACCGGAAGCGCCTGGGAGAGGTACTACGACCACATCGTCGTGACTTCAGCGTTCGGTCTCGGCGCCGCGAGCGGTACGCCAACGACCAGGGAGCCGAGGAGTCCCTTGCCGCCGTCACCGCCCGCCCGAACCGCAGTAAGGCTGATCAGGACCCGGTCGGGTGGCTGCCTCCCGCCGCACGAAGCTCCGCTGGGGCCTGACCGCCGGTGAACCCGAGGAAGCCGCTCTGCAGAGTGTGGCCACGGCCTGCCCGGACCGGGCTGGGGCATACGAGCCCTCACCGCAGTCCGGCAGGCCCCGGAAGTCGGCCGGGCTGCCCGGATGGAACGACTCAGCGGCTCCAGGCCACGGGCCCCGCCGCCGCGCCGCTCGATCAGCCCGGACCGGACCACGTCCATCTCGTCGGCCTCCAGGAGGCCTGCCTCCTGGAGGTACCGGGCGGCGTCCTGCACGGAGAACGCGCGGCCGACGGTCGCGCCGTCGATGCGCGCCCGCCGGCCCCCGTCCTCGTCCTCGTCCTGCGGATGGATCACGATCGGTTGCGCGCCGGCCATGATCTCAGGCTGCCGCTGCGTGCACGGCGTGGTGCGCGAGTCGCATGACGGTCGAAGTGTTCCTCGGCTGTGGCGATGGAGAAGGCGTGACGCCGGGCCGCGTCGTTGATGCGGGCGAAGCCGACGGCGGGCAGGAAGTCGGGCACGAGGGCTCCTTCTACAGGTGATCGAAGGGCTCGGCGGCGAAGGTGCCGTCGCCGAGCGGGACGTCGGTCAGCTCGAAGCGCTGCGAGAGGCCGTCCACCCGGTGGACGATGACGGTGCCGGCAGGCCGAGTCGTCTCGTACTGCTCCGGGGCTCCGTCCGGGCCGCTGGTCCGCAGCAGGGTGTAGCGGCGGAGCGTGCGGGATTCGTCCAACGCGGCGCTCGCGGCCGCCCTCCGGGACGACAGGCGGCGCCAGGCGGCGGAGGCGAGTGCGATCACGGCGGCGGCGCCGATGGCGCTGAGCAGGTCGGGCACGGCGTCGAGGAGCAGCAACATGGGTGCCTCACTCCGAGATGTGAACGGAGCGGACGGCGCTGCAGGCGGGGAACACAGGTGACCTCCATCAAGCCGGTACGGCCCGCCGGTTGGCCGGGCCGCGCCGACTGTGCTGGAGCGCGGGGTTAGCCCCGCAAGCTGGTCGTCACCGGTCCTCGTCTTCGTCGAGCGTCACGAGCGGCACGTCATCCGCCGATCCCCAGCCCGGCGCGGGGGCAAGCGCGCTGGGCGCATCGCCCTCCCAGACACCGGCAGTGACGGATTCGGCTTCGTGCTCGGCGCCCCTCTGCGTGGTAGCCATGCGGACGAGGGCCTCCCGGAAGACGGGCACGTTCCCCGCGTCCATCCGGTAGGCGATGTTCTGGCGCCAGCTCGGGTTGTCCGGGTCGGATACCGGGTTGATCGGCGGCGGGGTGCCCTCCGGCCACCAGCCCGCCTTCACGCCGCGCGGGATCGCGCGGGACAGGGCGACGGTCGGCCCGTTGAGCTTGCCGAGCACGGCACGCAGCTGGTCCGCGTCGATGTAGCCGTCGCCGTCCACGATGACCATCTCGGCGAACCGGCGGGCGCCGGCGGGGAGGGAACGGAGGTAGCGTTCGGCGCGGTCAACGGTCCAGCCGGTCTGCACGGTGGCGACCGTCAGCTCCGCGCCCTGCTGCGCGGCGAGCGCGAGCACCTTCTCCGCGAACTCCTCGCTCGCGCCCTCAATGGTGATCTTCACAGGGACCTTCCGACGGATTCTTACCCGGTTCTTCCGGGTCTCCAAAGGCAGTGTCCCCCCTCCGGGCCCCTCTCCGTATAGACCAGAGAGAATCAGGCGTCTCGCCTGTCCATAGTTGAGGCGGCAAGAAGGTGGCCTGAGCGGCGGTGATGCTGCAGCTCAGGCAGGTGCTGACTCTGATGACTCACACCGGTCCCCGGGAAGCCGGGTGGCGGTACGCGAAGTGGACGAGCGCCCCGCAGACGAGGGTGAAGACCAAAACGAGCAGGACGATGGTGGGCATGACCGGGTTGCTCTGGAGCTTGGGCATCGATGCGCGCGGCCGGTGCCCCACGTCAGGGGGCAGCGATCAGATGCGGCGAGAGCGCGAGGTAGCCGGGGGCTGGCCGCGCAGCTTCTGTGCGCGAGAGCCGATGAGGCATTGAGTCGTGCGGCGCCGCTGCTCGGCGGCCAGTCGCTTGAACAGCCAGCCCTCGCGCGGCCGTTGAGGTTGTCCTGCAGCGCATCCCAGGCCACGGGTGGGATGGGCTTCTTCCTCGAGCCGCAGCCCTTCACCTTCACGCGCAGGACGTGGTGGCCCTCACCCCCAACTCGTGTGCGAGGGCGAACAGGATGGACAGCGACGGCACCACGATGCCCGCCGCGGTAGGACTTGATGCGGGGCGGTCCCCGATCGGGAGGTCTGCTGCAGCCCATGCGCTTACTCGTTGCTGCCTCTCTCAGCGCAGGGTGCCCGCTGCGGGGGACCGGAGTCGGTGAAGAGGGGGGCGGCGTTGGTGACAGGGGTGGCGTTGCGCGAGCAGGCGTCTGTCTGCGGCTTGACGACGGGGTGTACGGAGAGGACGGGGAAGGGCGTCCCGAGTTGCTGAGTACGGCTCTCAGACGAGCGGATGTGGCCCCGCAGGACGCTGTGTTCCGGGGAGACACTGCGGAGGATGTCGCCGGGGGCATGAAGCCGGCGTTCGAGTGGTGGCGGTCGCCACGGGCCGAACCTCCGCGAGCGAGCTGCGCGCAGCGGGTGCAGGTCTCGTGCTGGACGGGCTGACGGATACCGACCGAGTGTTCATCGCGATCAGCGCTTGAGTGCGCCGGCCCCTGTTAAGTCTCGTCGGCCACGCGGGGGCGCGCTACGCCTCCCCGCGTGGATCGCCCGATCCGAGGGTCCCGCCGAGCGCGATCGCCGCCCTTCACCAGCCGTCCGTCACCCTCACATCGCCACCCGGCGCCCAGCTCACCGGCGACCTCAAGGGTGACCTGTTCTTCCTGCCGCCGCGTTGGGACGCCGCCAAGTACCTGGCGGACTCCACTGGTGGCGGCAACTCGGACGAGCGGGGCGCAGCCTCGTTTGTCGGGAACATGCCTCGCGCAGAAGTCTCTTGCTGGTACCGGCAGCAGGTCGGGTGCGGGTCACGACCCAGGCCGCAGCAGCCACAGGCCGTCATGAGACTGCGGGCCGACGACGAGTTGCGGGATGTGGCGGGGCGGCGTGGTACCAGGGGCCTTCGCCGGCCCCTGGACCCCGCTGCCCCGCCACATCCCGGCGCGAATCCGTTTCGTCGTGGCACAGGCCCGTACGCGCCGGGAAGTGACGGGTACGAGTGGGCAGGGGTTCCGTGAGACGAGCACCCTCGGTGTGGGTAGTGCTGATGGTGACCGCGGGCCCGAACGGGGCTCGGCCGTGGCGGCGTGAGGTCCGTTCGTTCCCCGCAAGTGGTGGCATTCGACGGTGGTGACGAGCTGAGCACGCCGTCCGGCCGTGCACGAGTGCAGGGGTTGCGTGGGCCTTCCGGTGAACGGCGCGGCTCCTGTCGAAGTAAGAGAGCGCGCTTGCCAAACAGCATCTGACCTGCGCAAACACCTCGAACGACCAAGACCGTAGGAACTGGCAGGCAGTTCCTACGACAGCAGAGGGCGATCAGAGGATCTGGGTGAACAGATCCTGCGGTCTTGGCACCCGGTTCCGTGAACCGCACACCACGATCTGACAGACCGGGACCACGATCCTGGGGACTGGCACCACGGCTGAAGGATCTGGGTACCACGATCCTGTGGTCGTGGCAGATTGACGTGACGTACATGAGTGGGCAGCGGCGCGGTCGCATCCGGCAGAGGTGAACCATGAGCGATTCAGCAGGCGACACGGTCGGCAGGCAGGGTTGATTGACTTCCTGCTCATGTACGTTAAGTTCATCTGGTCGGCCTCGAAGCCGCCTCTCATGAACCGTCAGACAACCCCCGTTTACGGAGGGCCCGTTGGGAGCAGTACGAAGGCTGGTCGATGCCGAGACGGGCGAGGCGGTGCCCTATGCCCCGTACGCCTTCTCCGGCAGGCACACACAGGTCGACAAGGCGCGCGTCGAGGCGATCACCGAATCCAAGGCGTTCACGCCCAGTCAGAAGTTCCTCGTCCTGTGGTGGATCGGAGTCTCACCCGAGGGCATGGAACCGTTGCGGGCCACCGGGGCCGACATCGGCAAGCGGGTGGGGATGTCCACCGACGCTGTCGGAAAAATCAACAGGAAGCTGGCCAAGCACCGCATCCTGATCGTCCGCGGACGCATCGGCAACTACAACTTCTACCGGATCAGCCCGTACATCGCCTTTCACGGAACCGGACTCGAGCAGCGTGAAGCGGTGAAGACGTGCAACCCGCCGGACATCCCCGGATTCGACGAGAACGTGCCTGCACGGTGGGAGGCTCAGTGATCAGTAGCGACGACAAGCAGAAGAACCTTCAGCTGCTTGAGAAGACAGCAGGCATGACCGCCAACCAGCGTCTTGTCGTCATGCTCTACGCCCTGCATCCGACCGACCGGTCCGGAGCCGTACTCGAGACCGCGGCCAACCTGGCGAAACTCGTCGGCATGGCCGCGCCCGTCTTCTCCCGCACGCGCAAGCAGGTCATCGAGGCCGGCTGGCTCGAGGAGACCGAGAGGCTCGGCCACATCAGGTACTACCGGCTCGCCCCCAAGCGCATGGGTGAGAACGTCGTCGTCCACCTCCGCCGCGCGACCTGACGTCCCACAGAACGCTCCTCATTGACGTGAAGTACATGAGGAGCGTTCTGCAGGACCGTTCCCCTTGACCTCCGGGCAACGGGAACGGTCCTGCAGAACGAACGCCGAGCCGGCAGGGGATGCGTCCGCATCTCCGGTCTCGCTCGAGAGTCGCTCGAGTCGCCGTCCGGAGATCCGGGCAGGGGGGCACCTCGTCGTGCAGCCCGCGGCAGCGACTGAGGACCAGCGACGGAACGCACGGCCGGTCGCTGTCGGATTTCGTGGAAAACCCCAGGTCAGAGCAGTTGCCACGACCAGGCAGCGACTGAAGCGACCCGAGGTGCGGGTATATGCGGTGAGTGGGTTGTCCTTCGTGTGCGCGCGTGGGAGTCATATATAGGAGCTTGAGTCGCTTCAGTCGCTGCCTGGTCCTGCTGGAGGTCTGTGACCTGCGGTTTCGCTCAGCGATTGAAGAAGTCACCCGGACAACCCCAGTCGCTGCGCCGCTCTCTGAGTCGCTCGCCACCCCGAGAGCGCGTTGTGTCTCAGTTTCCTCAGGTGTTTCCTTCTGCCATCGGCGTTTCGCTACTCTGTTCCAGTCGTTCAGTCGCTTGAGTCGCTCATGGGGGATGCGCATGGCTTCTGAGCTGCCGTTTTTACGGAGCGACTCACGGGGATCGGGTGGCGAGCGGACGGGCAACTCGCGTTCACTGGCGATTGCCCGATGGTGTGCGGGCCGGGGCTGGCCGGTGCATCCCCTTGCTCCGGGCCGTAAGACGCCGGCGGGCAACTGTGCGTCCTGCCGGGAATCCGGCCACACCTCCATGGGCTGCGGCTGTCCCGCCGCGGGCCGCTGGTGCCATGGATTCCGTGCCGCCACGCTGGACGGGACCAGGATCGAGCAGTGGTGGGGTGCCCACCCCGGACTGGGCGTGGGAGTCGCCTGCGGCCCCGCAGGGCTGGTGATCATCGATATCGACGCCCACGAGAGGTGCCTGCCCGAGCGGGACCGTTTGCTGCCCGGCATCGGGATCCCGGACGATGTCGATCTGACCGGACTCGCCAACGGGTTCCACACCCTCGGTGTGCTGGCCGCCCTGCGGGGCGTCACCAGCCCGGCCGACGACGACACGACGCTGCGCGTACGCACGCCGTCCGGTGGCCTCCACGTCTGGTACCGGGCCCCTCTCGGGCAGCAGTGGCAGAGTTCCGCCGGGTCGGGCCGCGGCCGCGCGCTGGCCTGGCAGACCGACGTACGAGCATGCGGTGGCTACATCGTCGCCCCGGGCACTCGGACAGAGGCGGGAACGTACGAGCCCGTGGGGGCCGTGCGTGAGCCCGCTCCCTTGCCCGGCTGGCTCGCCCGCGAGTTGGAGCGCACCGGCCACCTGCCGCCCGCGCGCGTGCCCGCCCCCCGGACGGTGCCGCCCCGCGCCCGGCAGGCGGTCATCGCGGCGGGAGGCGGCCGTGGAGCCGCCGGGCGGGCTCTGGCCGGGCTGCTCACCGAAGTGGCCGACTGCGCGGCCGTACCCGAAGGAGCGGCGTTCTCCGAGAAGTTGAACCGCGCCGCCTACACCGCCGGAGGCCTCGTGGCCGCAGGGCACCTGTCGGCCGACGAGGCGGAACGAGCCCTGGCGGAGGCGGCCGACCACGCCCGCCCCGGCCAGGAGCGGCGCTACCGGGCCATCATCCGCAGCGGCCTGAGCGCCGGCCGGCTCCGTCCCCTGTCGTTGGGAGGGCGAACATGACCTCCGGACATGACGGGACCCTCTTCGACGCCCGAACGGTCGCCATGCGGATCCTCGCTCAGCCCGCCCCGGCCCCCCGGCAGAGCGGCACAAGTGTCCCCACCGCCGCTGCGGGCGGCGGCGAGGCGACCGCCGACGGGCTGCTGCCCGACACGCTCAGCGACCGCGGCAACGCGAAGCTGTTCGTCAAGCTGTACTCGCAGGACTACCGTCATGTGCCCGGCCTCGGCTGGTTCCGCTGGGACACCACGCGCTGGCAGGCCGACGAGGACGACACGGTCATGTGGGCCGCCGGTGACCTGGCGGAGTCCCTCGCGAGCAACGATCCGCGCGGGGTGTTCACGGCGGCGGCGCTGCAGCGGCACCGCAGCCGTGCGCTGAGTACCAGCGGCATGAACGCGATGCTCACCCAGGCCAGGTCCGCTCCGGGCATGGTGCTCAACGCCTCCCGGCTGGACGCCGATCCGTACGCGCTGTGCACGCCGGCCGGCATCGTGGACCTGCGGACCGGGGCGATCCGTACGCCGGATCCGAACCGGGACTTCCACTCCCGTTCCACGACCGCGGCACCGCAGCCGATGCCCACCCCGCGCTGGGACCGGTTCCTCGCCGACACCTTCGGTGACGGCCACGAGGGCGCCCAAATGATCGACTTCCTGCATCTGCTGCTGGGCTACTCCATCACCGGGGACGTCGGCGGGCAGGTCATGCCGTTCCTGTTCGGCTCCGGCAAGAACGGCAAGTCGGTGCTCCTGGACGTGCTGATGAAGCTGCTGGGGGACTACGCCGACGCCGCGCCGCCGGGGTTCTTGATGGCCCGGCCCTACGAGGGGCATCCGACCGATCTGGCCGAACTGCACGGCCGGCGCGTGATCGTGTGCAGCGAGGTGAAGCCGGGGGACCGTTTCGACGAGGCACGGGTGAAGCTGCTGACGGGCGGCGACCGGATCAAGGCCCGGCGTATGCGGCAGGACTTCTTCAGCTTCGAGCCCACACACAAGCTGTGGCTGCTGGGCAACCACCGGCCGGAGGTCGGGACGGGCGGGTTCGCGTTCTGGCGCCGGATGCGGCTGATCCCGTTCGAGCGGGTGGTGCCCGACAACCGCAAGATCGACAACCTGGCCGACATCCTCGTCACCGAGGAGGGCCCTGGCATCCTCAACTGGCTGATCCTGGGCGCCCGTCGGTACCTGAGCGGCGAGAGGGACCTCACCGGGCCGGAACGCGTCCGGATCGCCACCAACGCCTACGCGGAGACCGAGGACCACACCGGGCGATTCCTCGGTGAGTCCTGCCGGATGGAGGGCGGTCTCAGGGCGGAACAAGCGAGGCTCTACGCGGCCTACAGGGACTGGTGCCAGAATGAGGGTTCCCCGGCCGTCTCGTCGCGTGCCTTCGCCGCACGGGTCCGAGAAGTGGTGGGACTGGCCTCTCCCAAGGAGATGATCCTGTCCAACCAGCGCAAGTACTACCCGGGCATCGGACTGGTCGCCGACGAGGAGACAGCATGAGCGCCCTCATCGAAGAGTGCGAGATCGAGAACGAGGTCGACCTCGTCTGGCTCGAGGACATCGGCGATCTCGACTACGTGCGCCAGAGCCTGGACCGGCTGCCGACGCGGCGCGGCAGGCCCGCGTACCACCGTGACGGGCGCATGGTCGGGTACGCGCTGCTGGGGCCCGGCGCGAAGCCGTCGCGTTCCTCGGGTACGTTCCGGCGCCGGGTGTTCTGGCTGCTGCCGCACGACCGCGACACCGACCCTGAGGGTCTGTATGCGAGGGGCGCGCCGGCCGAGGCGGTGGACCCGCGCACGCTCTCGCCGGGGAGCAAGGGCCACAAGACCGAGCGGTCGGAGGGAGGGCCGGTGTCGTGGCCGGTTGCGTAGTGCCAGGGCATGTCGCCAGTTGAGTGCCTGTTTCGTCTCCCCGGATTCGAGTAGCTCCGGGGCCTGGGCCCCGCCGGGTGTCCGATGGCGCCGGGCCGGCCGGGGAGAGGGTGTGCGGGGCTGCGGCTGCGGTGAACGGCTGGGGCCGGACGCACGGCCCAGTGCCGTGTACTGCTCGCCGACATGTCGTTCCACATCAGGCACCCCGAGAAGCCGATGGCTCCTGGTCTTCGAGGGGAGGACCAGGGACCGGATGCCGCCTCACGGGCGAGGAAGCGTGTCCAGGAACCGGTGGAGGGAGGACGTCATGCTCTCCACGAAGGAATCACGGGTCTGTTCAGGGACCAGGTCCAAAGACAGGTACGGGTTGAGGTCCTCCAGCTCGACGAGGAGCAGTTCGCCGTCCTGGGTGCGGCAGGCGTCCACACGCTGGATGCCGTGGTCGATCGTGTTCCAGTCGATGAAGCGCCGGGCGAAGGCGAGGTCGGCGTCGGTGGGCTCGTAGGGTTCGAGGACCCAACGCCGCTCGGGGTCGGGGGCGTTGAGGGCGTACTGGAAAGTGTCGTCGACGAAGTAGAAGGACACCTCGTACCGGAAATCGATGCGCGGTTGGACGAGGATGTCGCCGTAGGCGAGCTCGCCCAGTTGCCCGCCGGGGACGAAGGTCAGGCCGATGGAGTCCGCGCCCGCCTTCGGCTTGACCGCGTACTGTCCCACCTCGGGCAGCAGGTGCAGGTCTTCGGGCCTGTCGATGGTGGGGATGACCGGGTACCCGGCGGCCGTCAGGTCCAGCAGGTACTGCTTGCCCGCCATGTCGCCCCGGCCCGACAGCGGGTTGTAGACCGGGGTCCCGCGGGTCGTCGCCTGTTCCCGGAAGGCGTCGTACTCCTTCTGATAGTGCAGTACGGGTCCGCTGTTACGGACCACGACTCCGTCGAAGCCGTCCATCAGCGCGGCGGCATCCAGCGGGTGGCACAGGGCGATGTCGAAGGCGTCCCGCAGTCGGGAGGTCAGGAAGATGTCCTCGTCGCAGTAGCGCCGCCCCCGGGCTTGGTAGGCGAGGTCGGTCACGAACAGAACTGTGCGGCGGTCGGGCATCGCGGATCTCCTCGGGTCGTGCAGGGAATCTACAGCCGTGCGAGCGTGCGACCGCGCTCGCCGTGGCACTGCACGGCCTCCGCATGCGCGCGGTCCTTCGGCCCGACGCCACGACCCCGTGACATCGATCCCGTCAGCATTGACCACGCACCGTACCGAGGCCCTCATGTGAGGCCGCGCTGTCAGATGGCCGCGCCGTACAGGTGGAGTCCGCGGAGGTAGCTGACCGGGTCCTGCTGTGACGGGTGGCCGTGCCGGTCGGCCGCCCGGCACGGGCTTCTCGGGGACCACCGCCCGGATCCCGCGACTGCGATCGGCGACGGACGGGGTACGGAGCCGGCATTGAAAAGAACCATCCGCCCGGTATATTTTACTGTCGGCGCAGGGGACCACATGTCACGTCGGCGGCACGAGTGCCGGTGCTCCAGGGAGAAGAGGCATGAGCGTGCTGAAGAGCGGAACGGAACCGGCCACCGGCGCGCCGACCTCGGTGCGGCGCGGTGCGGGCACGGTCCTGGTGGCGGGCGGCAACGGCTTCGTCGGAAGTGCGGTGGTCGAGGAACTGCTGACACGGGAGGCTGCTGAGGGTGCGCCCGCCATACGCGTCCTGTCGCGTCGGCCGCCCCGCTCGTCCCACCGGCACCGCGTGAGCCATGTGCCTGCCGACCTCGCGCAGCCCGGTGCACTGCGCGGACTGTGCGCGGGGGTGGTGACCGTCGTCCACACGGCCACGTACGTGGGGCGGGATGCCGCTCTCTGCGAGACGGTCAACCACCATGGCACCCTTGCCCTCTTGGAGGAGGCCCACCGGGCCGGCGTCGAGCACTTCGTCTACGTCAGTACGGCCTCGGTCTACGGCGCCGGTCCGCATCGCGGAGCGGACGAGAACACCCTGACCCCGAACCCGGCGTCCCCCGCGAGCAGTTCACGGCTCAAGGCCGAACAGGCCGTTCTCGACTCCGGGGGGACCGTGCTGCGCCCGCATCTGGTTCATGGTGTCGGCGACGTGTGGTTCATCCCCACGATCGTCCGTCTGCTCACCCTGGTGGCGGCCTGGCCATCCGGTGCGACGTCACACAGTTCCATGATCGCGGTCCGGGACCTGGCGCGCTGCGTGGCGAGTCTGGTGACCGCTCCCGAGGCCACGGACCGGGCACGGGTGTACCACGCGGCCCATCCCCGGCCGGTGTCCATGGAGCAGGTGCTGCTCACCCTTCACCGTCGGCTCGGCCTTCCCCTCCCCCGCAGGGACATGTCCCTTCCGGAGCACCGGGCCAGGCTGGCCCGCGCCGCGTCCCAACTGTCCGATCACCAGTACACCCTGCTCACTCAGGACCACTGGTACGACAGCGACGCCTTGTGGGCCCGCACCGGCGTGGCCCCGGGGCTGGGCTTCGAGGAACGTTTCGCCGAGGCCACGCACTGGTACACGGCCCACCTCGCGAGGCGCGACTAGGGCGCGTATCGAGTTGTGATCACACTGCCTGCTTCGCCCCGCCTGTGCGGCTCGCGTGAGAGCATCCGTCCATGAGCAGCGACCTGGAAGTGAGTGCTCTGGCGATCAACGTCATGATCCCGCAGGCGCTCCGCTGGACGGACACTCGACGTGGTGAAGAGTTCCAGCTGACCACACTCACCATCCGGCTTCTCCCGGACGGTCACCTCGCCGCGAAAGCCTACGGCCGACCAGTCGGCGGTGGTCGGGGCGCATATGTCTCGTTCCCGGTCCCCGACGAACCAGAACTGGCGGCCCTGGTTGTCGACGCGGCCAGACGCGCCGGGACGTTGTGGGCCGCCCACCGCGGTCTCGGCTGAGCCGGGTTCGGTGCCTGGTCGACCGTGCACAACCGCTTCCGGCAGGGGCGGGACGCCGGAAGCGGTGAAGCGGGGCGAGGTGGACCTGTCCCTGGTCAGCATCGACTCCACCATCGTGCGGGCGCAGCACGATGCCGCCGGGACGCACCTGGGCGGGGACGTCATCACCGCACTGGAGAAGGCTGCTGCCGAGGAGGCACGCACATTCAAGGCCCGGCGGGGCATCGCCGCCCGATACGAGCAAGACCTCCGACAGCTACCTCGCCGGCCTCCACCTACGAGCCCCGATGATCTGGATCAAAGACCTCACCCGGACCACCAGTTGCTCACGACTCGGTCCGATGTGTGCCGGGCCCGGCTTGCGGTCCTGCCGCAGCCGGCAGACGCGGGCTTCGGTGGTGGCGGCGGTCCGGTGCGGTGTCCTGTGGGGACGGCTGGAACGGTCGATGAGTCCGCTCTCGCCCTCGGACCGCCAGCGCCGGATCCACTTATGCAGCCGCCTGCCGTGAAGGGTCAGTCGGGCAGCCTTACGGTGGGACACGAAGGCCTCCGTGCGGTGAAGATTCGACACCTCCACCACACACGGGGGCCTTCGCCATGATCGAGCCCGGCCGGCGTCAACAACGCTCGTGGGCAATACACCTAGTGGGCGGGGGCGTGAGCCTGCGTCTCTTCGTAGGCCTTCTTCCCGGCTTCGTAGACCTTCCTCCCGCGGTCCTCGCTGAGGTCCACTGACGCCAGCACCGAGGGGACCGCGATGCTGGGCAGCAGGTGACGCAGCATCGTGGTCACCCGTGCGGGGAGGTCCTGGTGGCTGTTGATCACCTGGGACATGGTCTGTACGCCGGAGTACGCGCCCACGATGACGTTGGCGGTCTCGGCCGGCACGATGTGAGGAAGCAGTTCTCCCTGGGCCTGAGCCTTCTCCAGCCGCTCCTGGAACCTCTCGACCCAGGGGTTGAACGCCTCGCCGCGGTCGAGCCCGTCGGCCACCTGGGACATGGACAGCCGCGCCCCTGCCCGCACCATGGGGTCGATCTGCAGGAGGTAGGTGTACCGCAGCAGGATGTCCACCACTTCCTGGAGCTTGGACGGGTGGTCGGGAATGCCGAATTCCTGATGCTGGGCGGTGAGGACGGCCTGAGCCAGGTCCTCCTTGGAGGGGAAGTGGAAGTACAACGCTCCCTTGGTCACCTTGGCCTCGGAGAGGATCTCGGAGATCGTCGCCGCCAGGTACCCGCGTTCCTCGAAGACCTTGGCCGCAGCCAGCAAGATGGTCATGCGCGTGCGGATGGCCCGCTCTTGCTCGGCCATGGTGTCCTCCGGTCGATCGACGTGCTCTGGAAAGCCTCCAGATATCAAACCATCCGGTCTTTATGTTATCAGCGGGCCCATGCCCGCGGAACAGCAAAGCCGGTTTGGTTGCGGTGTCCACCGATGAAGGTCGTGAGTGTCTGCGGAAGGGGGGAGCCCGGAGGTCCCTGCACCCCTCGGGGGTGCAGGGACCTCCGCCTCACCTCATTCAGCCGTGCGTCGCCGCGGTCACGGTGGCGATGAACGCCCGCTCACCGTGCTGATGCCCCGTCACCTCCACGGCCTCGGCGCCGCCGGGCGCGTCCGCGGGCAGGCGGCGTGCCCCGATCAGGCAGGGCTCGTCCAGCTCCACGTAACTGCTGAACTCGCTGGTGATGCTGAGCGGGAGGAAGGAGGAGTCTCCCAGGACAGCGGTCGCGCCCTGGCGGACGGCTTCGAGGAGCACCATTCCCGGGACGTGGTCGACCGGGTGGTCGAAGAGCACGGGGTGCCGGGTGTCCACCCTCAGCTGCCAGAGGTCTGTCTCCTCGGTGGGCGAGAGGACCACATCGGCCGGCGATGTGCGCCCCACGCTCTGCGGTGCCACCGGGGCCGTCAGCGGCAGGGGGCGGTGTTCGCTGCTGAACACCCGCTCCGGACGCAGACGGCGGTAGACCGAGGGAGCGATGAGAGTCAGGGAGAGCCGCCCCGTCGCCACCAGCTGCCCCTCGCGCAGCACCGCGGTCTCGTAGCACAGACCGCTCAGGCGGCGGCCTCGCATCTTGACGTCGGTGCACGTCACCTCGAGATCCAGCGAGGCGGGTACCTGGTACATCGGGAGCTGCTCGGGGTGCACGGTGAGGTCGAGCTGCTCCAGCAGGAACTGGTGGCCGAAAGGAACACCGAACTCCGCGTGGCAGAGCAGGGGAGCGATCTGCCTGATCGTTTCAGCAGCCATCAGCGGGTCGTAGTAGACCCCGTTGATGGGGGTGAAGAAGCTGTGGCTGCGCGGCCATTGGGCGCGCACGTTGAACCGTGTGTCGTCCAGGCGGTCCCAGCCGGTGAGCATGACCTCGGCGTTGGCCGCACGGTGCACCAGTTCCCTGGGCACCGTGGTCGTCAGACCGGCGTGGCGGAGGGTGTCGATCCTGAAAGGTGAGGAGGTGGCTTGCACCGGACGCTGGTCGACGAGTGGGTTTTCGATCCGAAGCGTGCTCGTGATCGTCATCGCTCCCCCTGGACGAGACGGAAATTCGAGTGGTGGGCGGGTCTGGCGTCGAGTTCGAGGTGCCACATCAGGAACCGGTGGCCGAGCGGGACGCCGAACTCGTGGTGAAGAAGCCGTGCCGGCGGCTTCACGGGGCGGCCACGGTGAAGTGGGTGTCGTCCGCACGCTCCCAGTCGGTGAGCAGCGCTTCGGTGACGCCGGCGAGGTGGACCGGTTCCCCGGGAACCGTGGTGGTCGGGGAAGGGAAACGCGGCACGACGATCCGCGCCCACGTTGTGCTGTCGTCCTCGGTGCGGCGTGCGCCGGGTATCGGGTGTTCGACGCGGAACGTGCTCGCAGACATGTCGGTTCCCCCTGGGCTGCGGTGTGCGAAGTTTTTGTGTGCGTCCTCAGGCCGAGAAGATACATACCAGCCGGTTTAGTTTCTAGCGGTAGGAGCCATTCCGGCTACGGGCCCTGTCGAACGGCTTGTTCTCCCCGTAGGGCACTTCCGCCTCGTGTGTCCACCGAGGGGGTCCTACCAGGCCTTTCACCGGGCCGGGTGGGGCGGACGGTGGATGCCGCGCAGTCGTGCGGCGCATGTTTTCGGCCGGGTGGCGGGGTGGTGGCCGGAGGGGGGAGTGCTCTCAAGCGGATCCGGAGCCGTTCTTGAGTGTCCGGGCCCACCCTTGCCTCAAACCCTGGAAGGGGGCGGCCGGATGGAGCGGGCAGAGGTGCTGCTTCGGGTGGAGCGCGGACATGCGAGCGAGGAGGAACTGGCCGCTCTAGCAGCGGTGTTGGGCGCGTTGCGCAGGAGCTGCCGAGAGGTGGGCGAGGAGCCCGTGGCCGTACCCGCCGCCTGGTGGGACCGGCCGGCGGGCTATGCGGCGCCCGGTGGCTGGCGCTGAGGCCGGGCCCTGGCCGGAGCATTCCTCCGGGCTGGATATAAACCGCGCATTCGGTTTGTTACTATTCCCATGAGCCGGGCGGGGGCCGCTTCGGCTTGTCCCGGGGAGGGACCAGATATGTCGATGACGACTGCCCCCGTGCCGAGCAGGACGGGGTCGGCCGGCGCTCGCGGGCGCGTGGCCGAGCTCAACGAGATCCGTGAGCGGGCGCTGGCCGGGCCGGGCGAGAAGGCGACCAGCGCGCAGCACGCCAAGGGCAAGCTGACCGCGCGGGAGCGCATCGAACTCCTCCTGGACGCGGGCTCGTTCCGGGAGGTCGAGCAGCTGCGCCGGCACCGGGCCACCGGGTTCGGCCTGGAGGCCAGGAAGCCGTACACCGACGGTGTGATCACCGGCTGGGGCACGGTGGA
The DNA here is from genome assembly GCF_040637515.1 of Streptomyces sp. NPDC029041. Lineage (NCBI taxonomy): Bacteria > Bacillati > Actinomycetota > Actinomycetes > Kitasatosporales > Streptomycetaceae > Streptomyces > Streptomyces sp. NPDC029041. Next base: position 44,030 of record NZ_JBEZWO010000016.1, read on the forward strand.
GGGCCGCACGGTCTTCGTCTACGCGCACGACTTCCGCATCTTCGGCGGCGCCCTGGGCGAGGCCCACGCCACGAAGATCCACAAGATCATGGACATGGCCATCGCGGCCGGTGCCCCGCTGGTCTCCCTCAACGACGGTGCGGGCGCCCGTATCCAGGAGGGCGTCTCCGCGCTCGCCGGCTACGGCGGCATCTTCCAGCGCAACACCAAGGCGAGCGGTGTCATCCCGCAGATCAGCGTGATGCTCGGCCCGTGTGCCGGCGGCGCGGCCTACAGCCCTGCCCTGACCGACTTCGTCTTCATGGTCCGTGAGACCTCGCAGATGTTCATCACGGGCCCGGACGTGGTCAAGGCGGTGACCGGCGAGGAGATCACGCAGAACGGCCTGGGCGGAGCGGACGTGCATGCGGAGACGTCCGGCGTGTGCCACTTCGCCTACGACGACGAGGAGACCTGCATCGCCGAGGTCCGCTACCTGCTGTCGCTGCTGCCGCAGAACAACCGCGAGACCCCGCCCCGACTGCGCGGCTCGGACCCCGCGGACCGGCGCTCGGACGGCCTGCTCGACATGGTGCCGGCGGACGGCCAACGCCCGTACGACATGGCCGCGGTCATCGAGGAGATCGTCGACGACGGCGAGTACCTGGAGGTCCACGAGCACTGGGCGCGCAACGTCATCTGCGCGCTGGCGCGCCTGGACGGCCACGTGGTCGGCATCGTCGCCAACCAGCCCCAGACGCTCGCCGGTGTGCTGGACATCGAGGCCTCCGAGAAGGCGGCCCGCTTCGTCCAGATGTGCGACGCCTTCAACATCCCGCTCGTGACGCTGGTGGACGTGCCGGGCTTCCTGCCGGGTGTGGACCAGGAGCACGGCGGGGTCATCCGGCACGGGGCGAAGCTGCTGTACGCGTACTGCAACGCGACCGTGCCGCGCATCTCGCTGATCCTCAGGAAGGCGTACGGCGGTGCCTACATCGTCATGGACAGCCAGTCCATCGGTGCCGACCTCACCTACGCCTGGCCGACGAACGAGATCGCCGTGATGGGCGCCGAGGGCGCGGCCAACGTCGTCTTCCGCCGGCAGATCGCCGAGGCCGAGGACCCCGAGGCCATGCGGGCGCGCATGGTCAAGGAGTACAAGTCCGAGCTGATGCACCCCTACTACGCGGCTGAACGCGGTCTGGTCGACGACGTCATCGACCCCGCCGAGACCCGCGAGGTGCTGATCAAGTCACTGGCGATGCTGCGCACCAAGCACGCCGACCTGCCGTCCCGCAAGCACGGCAACCCGCCGCAGTAACGGAGCACCGTGATGGTCAAACAGGAACGTGCCCTGCGCACGCGCGAGGCACTGATCGAGTCGGCCGCCGAGGTCTTCGACCGCGAGGGTTTCACCGTGGCATCCCTCACCGCGATCAGCAGCCGGGCGGGTGTGAGCAACGGGGCACTGCACTTCCACTTCGCCAGCAAGGCGGCGCTCGCGGGAGCCGTCGAGGAGAACGCCGGGAACCGGCTGGACCGTGTCACCCAGCGCTGCGCCGGCCGGCCCAACGCCCTGCAGACCCTGGTGGACGCCACCCACGAACTGGCGCGCGCGCTGCGCGAGGACGTGGTCCTGAGAGCCGGCTTCGGCCTGAGCGGTGAGTCCTTGCACGCGGACGGGCGGAATCTGAGACGCGCGTGGAGCCGGTGGGTCGAGGGCACCGTCAGGCGGGCCGATGACGAGGGCGTCCTGGCCGCCGTGCCCCCGCGGGACGTGACGCTCGCCGTCGTGGCCGCGACCGTGGGGTTCGAGGTGCTGGGGGTGCGGGACGCGGAGTGGCTCTCGCGCCGCACCCTCACCCGGTTCTGGCAGCTGCTCCTGCCCCTGCTCGCCGCCCCGGCGACGCTCGGGACGCTCACGGCGGAGGGCGCCCACCCTGCGCGAACCAAGGACGCCGCCCGCACCGAAGCGGCGGATCAGAAGGCCTGACGCCCGGCCGGCCCGGAACACCGGGCCACAGGTCCGGTCGCACCCGTCCACCACGGACCCGTGCCGACCGGCGAACCCCATCCCCCCAGGAGGTATTTCCTTGCACAGCACCCAGCCGGAGACATCGGCACAACGTGACCCGAGGCGCTGGGTCGTCCTGGGGGTGATCTGCCTGGCCCAACTCGTCGTCCTGCTCGACAACACGGTCCTCAACGTCGCCATCCCGGTGCTCACCGAGGACCTGGGCGCGAGCACGGCCGACGTCCAGTGGATGGTCAACGCCTACGCCCTGGTGCAGTCCGGACTCCTGCTCACCGCGGGCAGCGTCGCCGACCGCTACGGCCGCAGGCTGATGCTGCTCACCGGACTCGTCCTGTTCGGCCTCGCTTCCGCCGTGGCGGCCCTCGCCCAGAGCTCCGGGCAGCTCATCGCAGCCCGTGCCGGCATGGGCATCGGCGGCGCGCTGCTCGCGACCACCACCCTCGCGGTGATCATGCAGGTGTTCGACGACGAGGAGCGGCCGCGGGCCATCGGCCTGTGGGGCGCGGTCAGTTCGCTCGGCTTCGCCGCCGGGCCCCTGATCGGCGGGGCCCTCCTCGACCACTTCTGGTGGGGCTCGATCTTCCTCATCAACATCCCCGTCGCGCTGTTCGGCCTGCTGGCCGCCGCCCGGCTCGTGCCGGAGACCAAGAACCCGCAGGGCGACCGGCCCGACCTCGTCGGCGCGCTGCTGTCCACGATCGGCATGGTGGGCGTGGTGTACGCGATCATCTCCGGGCCCGAGCACGGCTGGAGCTCCGCTCGGGTCCTGGTGCCCGCGGCGGTGGGGGTGCTCGCGCTGCTGGCCTTCGTACGCTGGGAGTTGCGGGTGCCTCACCCGATGCTGGACATGAGCTTCTTCCGCAGCCGCCGCTTCAACGGGGCGATGGCGGGCGGGCTGCTCGTGGCGCTCGGCATGGCCGGTTCGCTGTTCCTGCTCACCCAGCACCTGCAGCTCGTGCTCGGCTACGACGCCCTCCAGGCCGGTCTGCGGACCGCGCCGCTCGCCCTGACCATCGTCTGCCTCAACCTCGCGGGCATCGGCGCCAAGCTGCTCGCCAAGCTGGGCGCGGCGCGCTCGATCGCGCTCGGGATGACGCTGCTCGCGGCCGGGCTGAGCGCGGTGGCGGTGCTCGGTTCGGGCTCCGACGCGGGCTACGGCGGGATGCTCGTCGGTCTCGTCCTGATGGGCTGCGGTATCGCCCTGGCCATGCCCGCGATGGCCGTCTCGATCATGTCGTCGATCCCGCCCGCCAAGGCCGGTGTCGGGGCGGGTGTGCAGGGCACGCTCACCGAGTTCGGCGGCGGGCTCGGGGTGGCGGTGCTCGGCGCCGTCCTGGGCTCCCGGTTCGCGGCGTTGCTCCCCGCGGGCGTGGGCGCGTCGGGGTCGCTGGCGGTGGCGCTCACGGACGCCGGCGACGACCCCCGGCTCGTCGGGCAGGTCCACGACGCGTTCGCGGACGCGGTGAGCACCAGTCAGCTCATCGGCGCGGCGGCGGTCTTCGCCGGGGGCCTGCTGGCCGGCACCCTGCTGCACGTGGCCGACCGGGCCGCCGGCCGGCACGAAGCGGCAAAGACCCCGGCCGCTGTCGGATAGCCGCACCGGCCGGACACGACGAACGCGCGAGGCTTCGGGGTCCATCACCCCGGGGCCTCGCGCGTTCGTCGTGTCCGGCTCGCGCCGGATGCTACGTCCCCGGCTTCCCCGCGATGCCCCAGTGCTGCGGGGGGATCCCGGTGAGCGTGATCCAGGTCTGCTCGCGCACCTCCTCGCCCAGGACGTCCACCGTGGCCTGCGTGAGCCGCTCGATCAGGGCACGCTCGGACTCGGGTGTCAGTCGGCGGTCGTAGATCTTGACATCGATGAAGGGCATGTCCGGCTGCTTTCCTCTCGCTCGGAGGTCTTGTCGGGGCGGACGCGGCCGGGTCACGCGATCCGGGCCAGGCTCGCCTTCTCGTACGCCTCCCGCAGCGCCCGCGTCACCGACGCGACCACGTACTCGACCTGGTCGTCGGTCAGACCCGGGTGGCACGGCAGGTTCATATGCTCCTCGAACCACACGCGTTCGGCTTGCGGGCACTCGCCCGGGCCGTGCCCGCGCAGCCGCCACTCCGGCGACAGGTGGAGCGGGAAGTAGCGCAGCTGGATCTCCACGCCCAGCTGGTCCACCGCCCGCACGAAGTGCTCGCGCAGCTCCCGCCCTCCGGACAGGAAGAACGTGTAGAGGTGGTAGGCGTGCCTGCTGTCCGGCTCCGCGCGGTGCAGGCGCACACCGGGGAACGCCGACAGTGCCTCGTCGAAGCGGCTCGCGATCCACCGGCGCCGGGCCACGAAGCGGTCCAGCGAGCCCAGTTGCACCACCCCCACGGCGGCCGCGGCCTCGGACATGGTGGCGTTGGTGCCCGCACCGCGGATACCGACCGCCGTGTGCCGGTAGACGGAGTCGGCGAACTTCATCCACGGCAGCAGCGCGGGACGCTCGCCCTCCGCCGTGGTGCGGGGCGTGTACACGCCGTCCACCTCGTTGTCGCGGATGCGCAGCACTCGCTCGGCCCACTCGTCGCGAGCCAGGGTGATCATGCCGCCCTCGCCGAGCGTGGTGATGTTCTTGGTGGAGTGGAAGCTGAAGCAGCCGATGTCGGCGAGGGCGCCCGGGTGGCGCCCCTTGTACAGGGCGCCCAGGCCGTGGGCACTGTCCTCCACCACGATCGCCCCGTGCCGCCGGGCGATCGCCGTGATCCGGTCCATGTCGGCCGGGTTGCCGCCGTAGTGGACCAGGAAGATCGCGCGGGTGCGCTCCGTGACCAGCGTCTCCAGGACGTCGGGATCCATGTTCAGGGTGTCGGGGTCCACGTCGCAGAAGCGGACCCGTACGTCATGGTCCAGCAGGGGCTGGATCGTGGCCTGGAAGGTCTGCGGGGTCACGATCACCTCGTCGCCCGGGGCGAGGTCCAGAAGGCGGGTGGCCAGTTCCAGGGCGACCGTTCCGCTGGTGACGGTCAGCGCGTGCCGGGCGCCGATCCGCTCGCGGAAGCGCTCCTCGAACCGGTCGCGCCACACACCGGACGTCAACGTTCCCTCGGCCTGCACCAATTGCGTCAGGGCCGCGAGATCGGCCTCGCCGAGGACGCTGCCCCGGCGGGCGAACGGCACGCGGTAGCTGCCCCCTTGCAGGGCCACGGCGCTCATGCCGCCACCTCCGCGAGCCGCCCCAGCTTGTCCGCGATCCGGGCCCGCAGCACCTTCTTGTCGACCTTGTGCAGGCCGGTCAGCGGGAAGGAGTCGACGACCTCGACGCGGTCCGGCAGCTTGTACGCGGCCAGGCCCCTGGATCGCAGCAGTTCACGCAGCACCGGCAGCCGGGGGGCCGGCCGTCCCGGCGCCGCGATCACGTACGCGCACACCTTCTCGCCCAGCACCGGATCGGGCATCGCCACCACCGCCGCCTGCTGTACGTCCGGGTGAGCCGTGAGATGACCTTCGACCTCGGTGGCCGAGACCTTGTCGCCGCCCCGGATGACGACGTCCTTGACCCGGCCCTCGATCACGATGTTCCCGTCGCGGGTGCGCCGCACCAGGTCGCCGGAGCGGTAGAAGCCGTCCTCGGTGAAGGCCCGGGCGTTGTGCTCGGGTGCCCGGTAGTAGCCGCGCAGTGTGTACGGGCCCCGGGTGAGCAGTTCTCCGATCCCGCCGTCCGGGACGTCCGCGCCGTCGGCGTCCACCACGCGGATCTCGTCGGCGGGGGAGACCGGGCGGCCCTGTGTCGTCAGGATCGTCTGCTGCGGGTCGTCGTACCGGGTGAACGTCAGCAGGCCCTCGGCCATGCCGAAGACCTGCTGGAGCCGCACCCCCAGCAGCGGCTCGATGCGGGCCGCCACCTCGTCCTGCAGCTTGGCGCTGCCCACCTGGAGAACCTGCAGGCTGCCGAGGTCGTGGTCGTGTCCCTCCTCGACGGCGGCCAGCCACAGATGGACGATCGTGGGGATCACCGAGGTGAGCGTGACGCGCTCCCGCTCGATCAACGGGAAGCAGGCCAGTGGCTGGGGCGTCTCGGCGAAGACGACACGCCCGCCGGCCCCCAGCGTCCCGATGATGCCGGGGCAGCCCCAGGGGAAGTTGAAGGCGACCGGCAGGACCGCCAGATAGACGGTGTCGCCGTCCAGGCCGCAGATCTCGCGCGTGATCCGCGTCTGGTACGCGTAGTCGTCGTGGGTGCGCGGGATCAGCTTCGGCAGCGCTGTCGTCCCCCCGGACAGCAGGAAGAACGCGACGTCCGAGGCGTCCGGCTCGGGAAGGTCCACCGGCTCGGCGTCCACGTCGGCCAGTGCGACACAGCCCTCGGCCCCGCCCGGGTCGCCGGCGACGAACACCTGGGAGATCTGCGGGAGTGTGTCGCGGACCGAGCGGGCCAGTTCCCGGTGGTCGAAACCGTTGCAGGTGTCCGGCACGATGTACGCGCTCGCGCCGGACAGCTCGGCCAGGTGCCGGATCTCGTTGTCGCGGTACGCGGGCAGCGCGAACACCGGGAGGGCTCCCAGGCGGAACAGCGCGAAGCAGACCGCCACGAAGTCCGGGGTGTTGGGCAGTTGCACCAGGACCCGGTCGCCGGGGGCGATGCCACGGGCCGCGAACCCCGCGGCGAGGCGGTCGCACCACTCGTCCAGGGCGCGATAGGTGATGCGGCGCCGCCCGTCCGCACCCACCAGGGCCTCCCGGTCGCGGTACTCGTGGGCCCACCGCCGCAGCAGCGCACCGAGCGTCTCGCCCCGCCAGTACCCGGCCTCGCGATAACGCGAGGCCAGCTCCTCGGGCCAGGGCACGCATCCGTCCAGCATCGTCCGTCCTTCCGCCGTTCGGGTCCCGGCCAGTGTCCGCAGGGGCGTTGACACGCCGCTGATGCGCGGGTGCCGCGGCGGCCCGGCGCGTCAGGCGGCGATCAGCCCGGCGTCAGCCCGTACGGCCACGATGCGGACGTACGGGCTGAGGGAAAGCCATGCCGAGCGCGCGGGAAGAGGGAAGCACCCCATGGAGACCTGGGTCCTGAGCAGGCACGACATCGCGGAGATCGTGACCGCGGTCGGACGCGACGCCCTGATGGTCCGGGTCATCGACCGGCTCGCCGAGGGCTTCGCGGAGATCGGCCGCGGCGACCGTGAACTGTCGCCCCCGCGAGGCGGGTTCGAGCGCACGGAGCCGGTGCCCGGCATCTTCGAGTGGATGCCGCACCGCGACCCGGGCGACAGCATCACCCTCAAGACCGTCGGCTACAGCCCCGGCAACCCCGGGCACTTCGGCCTGCCCACCATCATCGGCACCGTGGCCCGCTACGACGACAGCACCGGTGCCCTCACCGCCCTGATGGACGGCGTGCTGCTCACCGCGATCCGTACCGGCGCCGCCTCGGCCGTCGCCAGCCGGCTGCTGGCCCTTCCCGGGAGCCGGACCCTCGGCCTCATCGGCGCCGGTGCCCAGGCGGTCACCCAGCTTCACGCGCTGTCGCTGGTGTTTCCGCTGGAGCGGGTCCTGGTGTGGGACACGGACCCGGCGCACCGCGAGAGTTTCGCGCGCCGCGCCGCGTTCACCGGCCTCGCGGTGGAGTGCGCCGACCCCGCAGCGATCGCTGCCGAGGCGGACATCATCACCACCGCCACCGCGGTCCCCGTCGGCTGCGGTCCGGTGCTGCCGGAGGGGAGCTACCGCGAGCATCTGCACGTCAACGCCGTCGGCGCCGACCTCGTGGGCAAGACCGAACTGCCGCTGTCCCTGCTGCGCCGGGCCTTCGTCACCGCCGACCACCCCGAACAGGCCCACCGGGAAGGCGAGTGCCAGCAGCTCGCCGCGCACCTGACCGGCCCGGGCCTGACCCGGCTGGTGGCCGAGCCGGCCCTCGCCCACGAGCACCGCGGCGCGCTGACCGTGTTCGATTCGACCGGATTCGCCTTCGAGGACGCGCTGGCCATGGAGGTCTTCCTGGAGGCGGCGGCCGAGCACGGCCTCGGCCGCCGCCTCCAGATCGAGCACCACCCGGCCGACGCCCTCGACCCGTACGCGCTGCACTCGCTGCCCGTCGCCGCCCCGGTCGGGCACTGAACCGGACCCCTCCCGCACCACGATTCGACTCCCCCCGCGAAGGAAACCGCTCGATGGCCCAGAAGACCCTGCCCGCCCCCCGGCCGACCATCGAGGACGGCGGACACCGACTCTTCGGCTGGCTGCGCCGGATGCGCGACGAGCACCCCGTTCACGAGGACGAATACGGGGTCTTCCACGTCTACCGGCACGCCGACGTGCTCGGCGTCGCATCCGACCCGGAGGTCTTCTCCTCCGAGCTGCACCGGCTGCGCCCCGGCTCCGAGGCGCTGACCGAGGAGATCCTCTCGGTGATCGACCCGCCGGTGCACCGCACGCTGCGCCAGCTGGTCAGCAAGGCGTTCACCCCCCGCACGGTCGCGGAACTGGAGCCGCGGATCGTGGAACTCGCCGGGCAGCTGCTCGACGGGATCGAGGGCGACTCGTTCGACCTGGTGGCGGACTTCGCCTACCCCCTGCCGGTCATCGTGATCGCCGAGCTGCTCGGCGTGCCGGCCGAGGACCGTGCCCTGTTCCGTTCCTGGTCGGACCGGATGCTGTCGATGCAGGTCGACGACCCGGCGGACATGCAGTTCGGCGACGGGGCGGGTGAGGACTACGAGAAGCTCGTCAAGGAACCGATGAAGGCGATGCACGAGTATCTGCTCGGGCACGTCGAGGACCGCAGGAGGAACCCGGGCGACGACCTGATCTCCAAGCTGGTGGCCGCCGAGGTCGACGGCACTACTCTGACGGACCGGCAGATCATCGAGTTCGGTGGCCTGCTGCTGATGGCCGGGCACGTCTCGACGTCCATGATGCTGGGCAACACGGTGCTGTGCCTGGAGGAGAACCCTCAGGTCGCCGCCCGGGTGCGGGCCGACCGCACACTCGTCCCCGCCGTCATCGAGGAGGTCATGCGGCTTCGCCCGCCGATCACCGTCATGGCCCGGGTCACCACCCGCGAGACCGAGATCGCGGGCGTCACCGTCCCCGCCGGCCGCATGGTCGTCCCCTCGCTCCTGTCGGCCAACCACGACGAGCGCTTCTTCCCGGAGCCCGAGCGCTTCGACCCCGCACGCGACGCCCGACGGCAGATCGCCTTCGGCCACGGCATCCACTACTGCCTCGGCGCCCCGCTCGCCCGCCTGGAGGGCCGGATCGCGCTGGAGGCACTGCTCGACCGCTTCGCCGACGTGCGCGTCACCGAGGGCGCGCGCCTGCGCTACCACCGCGACGGGCTGCTCGGTGTGCGGAACCTCCCGCTGACCGTACGCCGAGCCTGAGACCGAGGGGGCAGCCGTGCGCACCGTACGAACCCTGCTGATCGACAACTACGACTCGTTCACCTACAACCTCTTCCAGATGCTGGCCGAGGTGAACGCCTGCCCGCCCGTGGTCGTCAAGAACGACGACCACGCCGGGTTCACGGCGCTCGACCCGCGGGACTTCGACAACGTGGTCGTCTCGCCCGGCCCCGGCCACCCCGGCACCGACACCGACCTCGGACTCAGCCGGCGCGTCATCGAGGCCTGGGACCTGCCGCTGCTCGGCGTGTGTCTCGGGCACCAGGCGCTGTGCCTGCTCGGCGGCGGCGAAGTCGGACACGCCCCCGAACCCGTGCACGGCCGGACCAGCATGATCGAGCACGACGGGCGCGACCTGTTCGCCGGGATCCCCTCGCCGCTGCGCGTGGTGCGCTACCACTCGCTCACCGTCCACGCCCCGCCCGCGGACCTGGAGGCCACCGCCACCACAGGGGACGGCCTGCTGATGGCGGTACGGCATCGCCGGGCGCCGCGCTGGGGCGTGCAGTTCCACCCGGAATCCATCAGCAGCGAGTACGGCCACCGGCTGCTCGCCAACTTCCGCGACCTGAGCCTGCGAGCCCGCAACCAGGCGCCGCTGGGCGTGGAGGTGCCGGGCGTGGCCGGTGCGCCCGCGGCCCCCGGCCGGGACCTGACCGGTGGCCCTGCGGAACTGCGTCTGCACGTACGGGAGTTGGCCGAGGTTCCGGACGCCGACGCCGCGTTCGAGGAACTGTTCGGTGACGCTCCGGCCCGCTTCTGGCTGGACAGCAGCCGGGTCGACCCGGGCCTGTCCCGCTTCACCTTCCTGGGCGCGCCCCGGGGCCCCCTCGGCGAGACGCTCACCTACGACGTGGCCGAAGGACTCGTACGGATACGCGACCACGCGGGCGCGGTGCGGCGCCGAACCGGCACGCTCTTCGAGTACCTGGAGCGGGAGCTGGCGGCGCGCCGCACCCCGGCACCGGACCTGCCCTTCGAGTTCAACCTCGGATACGTCGGCTACCTGGGGTACGAGGCCAAGGCCGACGCCGGCGGCGACCACGCCCACTCGGCCCAGCTGCCCGACGGGGCCTTTGTGTTCGCGGACCGGATGGTCGCCATCGACCACGCCGACGACCGCGCTTGGCTGCTCGCGTTGAGCGGCCCGGGGCACCCGGCGAGCGCCCGCGCGGCCGAGGACTGGCTCGCCGACGCGGCCGCTGCCCTCGCCACCGCCGTGCCCCGCCCGCCCGTCCGGCTGCTGCCCGACGCGGAACTGCTGCCCCTGGACGTGGAGTTCCGGCACGAGCCGGCCGAGTACCGGGAGCTGGTCGAGGAATGCCGGCGACTCATCCGCGACGGCGAGACCTACGAGGTGTGTCTGACCAACCTGCTGCGCGTGCCCGGCCGGATCGACCCGCTCACCGCCTACCGGGCGCTGCGTGCCATCAGCCCGGCGCCGTACGCCGCGTACCTCCAGTTCCCCGAGGGCGCCGTGCTCTCCTCCTCGCCCGAGCGGTTCCTGCGCATCGACGCGGCGGGCACCGCGGAGTCCAAGCCGATCAAGGGCACCCGGCCCCGTGGGGCGACCCCGGCCGAGGACGCGGCCGTCGCCCGGGGACTGGCCACGGCGGAGAAGGACCGCTCGGAGAACCTGATGATCGTGGACCTGGTCCGCAACGACCTCGGGCAGGTCTGCGAGATCGGCAGCGTCCGTGTGCCCAAGCTGTTCGACGTCGAGTCGTACGCGACCGTGCACCAGCTGGTGAGCACCGTACGGGGGCGACTGGCGGATGGGGTGTCGCGGCCCGCGGCCGTGCGCGCCGCGTTCCCCGGCGGGTCGATGACCGGGGCACCGAAGGTGCGCACCATGCAGTTCATCGACCGTCTCGAAGGCGGGCCGCGCGGCGTCTACTCCGGCGCTCTGGGCTACTTCGCCCTGAGTGGGGCGGTCGACCTCAGCATCGTCATCCGGACGATCGTCGCCACCGAGGAAGCCGCCACGATCGGCGTCGGCGGGGCGGTCATCGCGCTGTCCGACCCGGACGACGAGGTGCAGGAGATGCTGCTCAAGGCCCGCACCACGCTGCGCGCGCTGCGCCAGGCACAGGCCGCCGCCCCGGCCGGGGCGCGCAAGCTGCTGGCCGGCAGCGTGCGGTGACCGCTTCCGGGGCGCGGGCCCGGCCGCCCTCGCGTTCAGCGCGGCCCGGCGAAGGCCTCGGCGCAGGCCTCGGCCAGTTCGGTCCGGTGCCGGTCCCCGAGCGTGGCCCGCAGCTCCGCGAACAGGGTCTCGAACGCCGCCGCGTCACCGCTCGCCACGGCCCGCCCCAGCCGCTCCAGGCCGTGGCCCACCGCCTCACGGGCGGCGAGCGCGTGCGGATTGCCCGCCTGGACGTCCCAGTACACCTCCGCAGAGCCCGACGAGATGCGGGCGAGGAGCTGGAGCAGCGTGCGGTGCGGGGGCGGCGCCGTGGCGCGCAGCGCCCCGACGTCGACGCCCAGCGTGCCCAGCGCCAGACCGAAGGCGAGGACGGCCGTGTGCGTCGCCGCCTGCTGCGCCGCGGTCAGCCTGTCGTGCTCCGGCGCGGGCATCTCCACCACCCGGGCGCCCCACCGGGCGATGAGCGCCAGCAACGCCCGCACGGCGGGCCCGTCGGTGACGACGGTCGCGGCCACCGGCCGGCCCGGCAGCGGCAGCGACGGAGCGAACATCGGGTTGAGGCTCACCGCCTGCGTGCGGGGCGCCCGGGCCCGCAGGCGTTCCGCGATGCCGCCCTTGACCGACAGGGTGTCCGCGAACAGCGCGTCGGTCCGCATCAGCCGGGTCACGGGACCCACGGCGTCCAGGGCCACCGACTCCGGTACCGCCAGCAACACCAGGTCGGCCGCGGCCAGGGCCCGGGCCGCGGCGGGACCCGGCGCGCGGATGTCGTCGGCCAGGGCGCCCGGCCCCGCCCCGGCCGGGTCGACGCGCAGCACCGCCGCGCCCGACTCGGCCAGCCGGTCGGCGAACATCCGCCCCACCGCGCCGGTTCCGCCCGCCACCACACAGTGCTCGAACACCTTGCCTCCCAGCCCGTCACTCGATGATCGAAGGAGTAGTCATGTCACTACGCGTCGGACCCGTCAACGCGTCCGAGGACCTGGAGTCGCTGCGCGCCCGCCTCGACGCGGTCGACGCAGGCCTGCTCGACGCGGTGCGCGAGCGCCTGGAGGTCTGCCTGCGCATCGGCGAGTACAAGCGCGTGCACGGCGTGGCGATGATGCAGCCGCACCGCATCGCCACCGTGCAGGGCCGCGCCGCGCGGTACGCCGAGGAACACGGCATCGAGCCGGCGTTCCTGCGGCGCCTGTACGACACGATCATCGCCGAGACGTGCCGCCTGGAGGACGAGTGGATCGCGACGGGCGGCCCGGACGCCGACGTGCCGCAGCGGAGCGCCTCGTGAGCGCCGACGTCCGCCCTGCCGGGGCCGCGCCGGACACCCTCGCCGTCGCGCTGGACACGGCGGCCGGGCGCCTCGTCGAGGCGGGCATCGGGCAGGAGGCGGCCCGCGGGGACGTCCGGCTCCTGGCGGCCCACGCGCTGCGGGTGGTCCCCGCCGAGCTCGACGGACAGCTGGCGGGGCCGGTCCCCGACGGCTTCTGGGCGTACGTGGAGCGCCGGGCCGCCCGGGAGCCCGCCGAACGCATCGTCGGCCACGCCTGGTTCATGGGGCACCGCTTCGAACTGGCCCCAGGGGTGTTCGTGCCCAAGCCCGAGACCGCCGAGATAGTCGAGGACGCGATCGGCAGACTGGGCGGTCTGTTTCAGCAGGGCTCGCCTTCGCCTCTGGTGGTCGATCTCTGTGCGGGACCCGGCACCATGGCGGTCACGATCGCCCGTCGCTTCCCTCGGGCGAGGGTGTACGGAGTGGAACTGTCGGAGGCGGCGGCACACGTTGCGATCCGAAACGCGCGCGGCACCGGCGCGCGGATCGTGCAGGGTGACGCGCGGGAGGCCTTCCCCGAGCTGGACGGCACCGTCGATCTGGTCGTGAGCAATCCGCCCTATATCCCCATCGGGCTGCGCACCAGCTCCCCAGAGGTCCTCAACTACGATCCGCCACTGGCTCTTTGGGCTGGTGAAGGCGGTCTGCAGATGATCCGGGCGATGGAACGGACGGCGAGCCGGCTGCTGCGGCCGGGTGGGGTCCTGCTGCTGGAGCACGGGCGGTACCAGTTGGATTCGGTCCCCGCGCTGTTCGCCGCGACGGGTCGCTGGAGGACCGCAGAGTCGCTTCCCACCTGCAACGACGGATGCCTGACGGCGGTCCGTGGCGAGGGGGCTGTCCAGGCGGCCTGACGGGCGCTCCAGGGAGGTGCGCGGGCTCATGAGAGAGGAGATTACAGCCCGGACGATTGACAAACCAACCGCGCTGTTTTTTTATTCATCAGGGCCACGATGCCGCAGCACGCTGAGTCCGGTGGCGAGGCGGGCGGCCCCGTACGTGCCGACCTGCCTGCACCGACCAGGGGAGAAACGATGGACATCGAAGTACTGGGCCCGTTGTCGGTGCGGGAGCACGGCATCTCGATCGCGCCCACCGCGCCCAAGCCCCGTCAGGTCCTGGCCCTGCTCGCGCTCAACGCGGACCGCGTCGTACCGGTGGCCATGCTCACCGAGGAGCTGTGGGACGAGCACCCGCCGCGCAGCGCACGCACCACGCTGCAGACCTACATCCTGCAACTGCGCGAACTCATCGGTGAGGCGCTGCTCCTGGGCGGCGACGAGCGGACCAACGCCAAGGACATCCTCGTCACCCTGCCGGGCGGATACCGGCTGGAGACCCGCGGCGGCTCCCTCGACTTCAAGGAGCTGGAGCGGCGGGCGGGCGCCGGGTACCGCTGCATGGACGCGGAGGACTACTCCGGTGCGGCCCGGCGGCTGCGCGACGCGCTGTCCCTGTGGACGGGAGCCGCGCTCGCCGACGTCCAGGCCGGCAGCCAGATCGCCCTGGAGGTCAGGCGCCTGGAGGAGACCCGCCTGTGCGCCCTCGACCAGCGCATCGAGGCGGACCTGCGGCTCGGCCACCACCGTGAGCTGCTGTCCGAACTGACGGTGCTGGTCAACCGGTATCCGATGCACGAGAGCCTGCACGGGCAGTTCATGCTCGCACTGCACCGCTCGGGCCGTCGCGGTGAGGCCCTCAACGTCTACCAGCGGCTGCGCACCACCCTCGTACGGGAGCTGGGCCTGGAGCCGTCGACCTCGCTGGGCCGGCTCCAGCGGTCCATACTCATGGCGCATCCGGAGCCGGCCGTCACGGCCGCACCGGAAGCCGTCGGTGAGCGCCTCGTGGCCCGGTGAGTGGTACCGCTCACCGGGCCGGCCCGCACATCCGCCCCGCCCAGGACACCCCTCCCTCCCAGGACACCGATTCCCGGTGCCCCCCCTTCCCGGGAGGGAGGGGTCACTATTTTTCCGTAGCCGAATCGACCGGCACTCCCTCTCACGAGGGATCACGGGGGTGCGAAGAGTTGGTCGTTGGGGGCGATGCGGCGACCACGGCGACAAGGCAGCATTCGGTTGTGACGAAACGGAAGAAAGAATCCGGGCTTTCCGGGATACCCGCCGACCGACGGGTTGACTTCCTCGAACTGATGCTGCTCTCCCGTGAATGCGACCGCAGATCGGGCCTCGTGCTGCGTCAGGGCCACGCCTGGTTCCACATCTCCTCAGCCGGGCACGAGGCGTTGGCCGCCCTCTGTGAGCTGCTGGGACCCGAGGACCTGATCGTCCCTCACTACCGTGACCGCACGCTGCTGCTGGCCCGTGGAATGGACCCCGAGGCGCAAGCCCGCGATCTGATGGCCAAAGCCGATTCACATTCCGGCGGACGCAATATGAGCGCCCATTTCGGCCACCGCGAAGGGAATGTCTTCTCCGTCGCGAGCCCGACCGGAAGCCAGTGCCTGCCGGCCGTTGGAGCAGCCTGGGCCGCGCAATTGCAGAATCGCGAGCAGGTCGTCGTCTGCTCCATCGGCGACGCCTCCACCCGGCAGGGCGAGTTCTTCGAGGCGGTCGCCTTCGCGGTGGAGCGCGGCCTGCCCGTCCTCTTCCTGGTCGCCGACAACGGCTACGGGATCTCCACGCCGACCGAGCACATGTCACCCCAGGCCCTGGGACTGCTGCCGCGCGCGCGTACCACCGTCGTCGACGGAGCGGACCCCGACGCCGTGCACGCCGCCGCCCGAAGCGCCCTGAGCGCCGTGCGGGGCGGCGAGGGCCCCCGCGTCCTGTGGTGCGAACTCGACCGGCTCGACTCGCACACGTCCTCCGACGACCACCGCGTCTACCGCAGCCAGGAGGACCTGAGCGCCCTGCGCGACCCCGTGGACATCTTCACCACGCGGCTGCTCGCGGAGGGAGCCGTCGACGAGGCATGGCTGGAAGGCACCCGGGCACGGCACGCCGAGGAGATCGAGGCCGTCTACGAGCGGGTCGCCGCGGAACCGGCCGCCGACCCCAAGACGATCATGGAGCACCTGTTCGCGCCGGCCGGGCAGCCCGAGCCGCCCGCCCCCGGGGCGGACACGGCCGGCGCGCCGCTCACCGAGCCGTGCGGCGGCACCATGGTGTCCGCGGTCAACCGGGCCCTGGCGACCGGACTGGCCCGCCACCCCGACCTCGTCCTGTTCGGCGAGGACATCGATGATCCCAAGGGCGGCGTCTTCGGCTTCACCAAGGGACTGGGCGAGGTGGCCGGCGACCGCATGACCAACGCGCCGCTCGCCGAGGCCACCATCGTCGGCGCCGCCGTGGGGCTCGCCGCCGCAGGGCTGCGGCCCGTCGTGGAACTCCAGTTCGTCGACTTCGCCGGACCCGCCTGGAACCAGATCGCCGCCCAGCTCACCACGCTGCGCTGGCGCACCGTCTCCGCGTGGCAGTGCCCGGTCGTCATCTACGCGCCCTGGGGCGGCTACCTGCCGGGCGGCGGGATCTGGCACAGCCAGAGCAACGAGAGCCTGTTCACCCACCTGCCGGGCCTGCGGGTCGTCGTCCCCTCCACTCCCGAGGACACCGAGGCCGCCTTCCTGGAGTCGTTCACCGCCCCCGACCCGACGCTCATCCTGCTGCCCAAGCACCTGATGCGGCAGCGCCGCGAACCGGCCGCGCGGCCCACGCCGGCCCTGGGCGCCCGCACCCTGCGGCCCGGTGCCGACGTCACCGTCGTCAGCTGGGGCAACGGCACCGAACTCGCCCTGGACGCCGCCGACGCCATCGCGGCCGACGGGGTCACCGCCGACGTCATCGACCTGCGCTGGCTGGTGCCCGTGGACCGGGAGACCGTCGCCGCCTCCGTGCGCCGCACCGGGCGCCTGGTCGTGGTGCAGGAGGACAACCGCACGAGCAGTTTCGGCGCCGGACTGATCACCGAACTCCTGTCGGCGGACGACGAGTTCTACTCGCTGCTCGCTCCGCCGCGGCTGGTGACCCGCGAGGACGTGCACGTCCCGTTCCACCCCGACCTCGAGCGCGCCGTGCTGCCCGCCGCCGACGACGTGGTCGCGGCCGTCCGTTCCGTACTGGCCTGACCGCAGAGAGAAGGAAGCGCAGATGACCACGGAGACGGTGCTGTCCGTTCCGCGCCTCGGCGAAGGGATCGTCGAGGTGCGCATCGTCCGCTTCCTCAAGCGGCCGGGCGACGCGGTCGCCAAGGACGAGGTCGTCTACGAGATGGAGCACGACAAGGCGGCCGTCGAGATCGAGTCCCCGGTGGCCGGGTTCCTCGACGACTGGCTCGTGCAGGCCGGAGACACCGTGCCGATCGGCGGCGCCGTGGGCCGCATCGTGGCGGACCGGCGGCAGCCCGGCCCGGCCGGGCCGGTCGCGTCCGACGAACCGGCGGCTTGCGGGGCGTCCGTGCGGGGCGTGCCCGGGCGGCAGCCCGCCGGGACCCGGCGCATTCCTCCGCGCACCCGGGCCCACGCCCGCCGGCTCGGCATCGACGAGGACCTGCTGCCGACGATTCCGGCGGCGGGCACCAGCCTGATGCCGGCCGATCTGCAGCGCTGGGTCGCCCAGCGGGACGGGGGAGGGGCGGACGAGGGGTTCACCGACGTCACCCAGTCCGACCGGCAGCGGGCACTGAACCGGGCCCTGCTCAAGGCCCGCGACCAGGTGGTCCCCGCGGTCGTCGCCGCGCTCGTCGACGAGGAAACGCTGCAGCGTGCCCTGCGAGAGCACCGCGGCGCCCGCTTCTCGACCCTCTTCCAGGCCTTCGCCCACCACGCGGCCCGCTGCGCGGCGGCCCCTGAGGCGGCCCGGCTGCGCTCACGGCGGCTCGACGAGAGCACCCTGCGGGTGTACGAGCACGTGGACCTCGGGATCGCCGTGGCCACCGACGACGCGGACCTCACCGTCGCCGTGGTGCGCCAGGCCGACGCGCTCCCGGCCGAGGACTTCGACGCGCGCTACGCGCGGGCGGTCGAGGACGCGCTCGACGGCCGGACGCAGGCCGACGGCCGGGTCACTCTGATGCTCTCCCACTTGGGGGACCGGGGGCCGACCCTCGCTGTCCCGGTGGTCGTGCCGCCGGCCGTGGCGACGCTGTTCCTGGGGGCGGTCGAGGACACCGGTTCGGGTGCCGTGCGCAGGATGGTGCTCGCCTTCGACCACACGGTGCTCAACGGGCGTGACGCCTCCGCCTACCTGGACGCCGTGACCGAGTCCCTGACGGCAGCTGGGCAGGCCACGGACCGGCCCGCGGCCGCCCCCGAGGTGCCGGCGCGGGCCGCGGCGGCCGAGCCCGGCGACGAGGAGCGGACCCCTGAACCCGGTGTGCTGGACCGGCTCGTCGCCCTGGCGTCCGAGGTCCTCGGGCATCCCGCGGACCCCGCCCGCCCGCTCGGCGAGCAGGGACTCGACTCCGCCCTGGCCCTGCGCCTGATCCGCGAGGCCCGGGACACCTTCGGTGCGCAGCTGCCGGCCACCGCCGTCTGGCGTCATCCGACGCTCAGGGAACTGGCGGCGCAGCTGCCCGGGCGGCCGCAGCAGGAGCAACGGGCTCCCGCGTCCGTGCCGGCCCCGGCCGCGACGGTGCCGGATGCCGCACCGGCCCCGGCCGCGTCCGTCCTTGCCGTGTCCGACCCGGCGCCCGCATCCGTATCCGCGCCCGTATCCGTATCCGCGCCCGTATCCGTATCCGCGCCCGCGTCCGTATCCGCGCCCGCGTCCGTATCCGCCCCGGCCTCCGCGTCCGGTGCGGCCATGGACGACGTCACGGCCACGGGCGTCGCTGCCGACGCCGTCGCCGTCATCGGCATGGCGTGCAAGGTGCCGGGGGCGGTGGACGTCGAGGCCTTCTGGCGGCTGCTGAGCGCGGGGGAGTGCCACATCGGGGCCGTGCGGGACGGACGGCTCGCCGGTGAGGTGCCCGAGGGGTTCCGGGCCGGACTGCTCGACCGCATCGATCTGTTCGACGCGCCCTTCTTCGACGTGACTCCCCGCCAGGCCGCCTCGATGGACCCCCAGCAGCGCGCCCTGCTGGAACTCAGCTGGCACGCCCTGGAACACGCCGGGCTCGCCCCCGACACCCTCGCGGGCACCTCCGTCGGTGTGTACGCCGCCGCGTGCAGCTACGACTACCGCGAGCGACTGGTGGAGCGGGCCGCCTCGGCCGACGGATACGCCACCACGGGCACGTTCCCCGCGTTCCTCGCCAACCGGATCTCCCACCTGTACGACTTCACCGGGCCCAGCATCACCGTCGACACCGCCTGCTCAGGTGCGCTCACCGCGCTGGCCCTCGCCGAAGCCGCGGTGCGTTCCGGCGAGTGCGAGGTCGCGCTCGCCGGTGCCGCCAACCTGCTCAGCAACGGATTCAACGCCCGCGCCTACCGCCGGGCGGGCATGCTCTCGCCTGCGGGGGACAGCCGGGTGTTCGACGCGGACGCCGACGGGTTCGTGCGGGGCGAGGGCGCGGGCTGGCTCGTCCTGAAGTCGCTGCGCCGCGCCGTCGCCGACGGCGACCCCGTGCTCGCCGTCGTCCGGGGCACCGCCGTCAACCACGGGGGCCGCGCCGCCGCGCTGACCGCCCCCAACCCCCGCGCGCAGAGCCGGCTGATCCGCACCGCGCTCGACCGGGCCGGTCTGCGCGCCGCCGACCTCGGTTTCCTCGAGGCGCACGGCACCGGCACCCCGCTCGGCGACCCGATCGAGCTGGACGCCTTCCGCGAGGTGCTCACCGCCGACGGGCAGGACACGCCCCCGCGCGCCGCGGGGCCCGAGGGCCGGGTGTGGGTGGGTTCGGCCAAGGCCAACATCGGCCACCTGGAGGGCGCTTCGGGACTGGCCGGTGTCGTCAAGGCGGTCCAGGTGCTGCGGCACGGGCTGATACCGGGTACGCCGGGCTTCACCCGCCTCAACCCGCACATCGAACTGGAGGGGACCGCGGTCCGGGTCGCCGCGCGGCCGGTGCCCTGGCCTGCCGGGACCGGAGCCGCGCCGCGCCGGGCGGCCGTGAGCGCGTTCGGGTTCGGTGGCAGCAACGCGCACGTCGTCCTGGAGGAGGCACCGCAGCTTCCCCGGACGCACGTCCCCGGGGACGGGCCGTTCGCCGTGCCGCTGTCGGCCGCGACGCCCGGCTCGCTGACCCGGCTGGCCGCCCGTCTCGCCGAACTGGCCGCCGCGCCCGCCGCGCCCTCGCTCGACGAGATCGCCTGGACCCTGCAGTCCGGCCGCCGTCATCTGCCCCACCGGGCCCTGTTCGTCGTAGCGGACCTGCCCGAACTGGTCCGTCTCGCAGAGGATTTCGCCACCCACGGCACTCAGGCGGAGCCTGACGACCCGTGGCTGCGCGACTGGCTCGACGGCGCCGCCACGAGCGCCGCGGACTGGGCGGCGCGACGGCCCGAAGGCCCGCTCCCGCGGCGCGTGCCGCTCGTTCCCTACCCCTTCGAGCGCCACGCGTACTGGCTGCCCGGCACCGAGGCCGCCGCCCCGGGCGACGGCTACGTCGTCGGCCACGGCGACCCGCTGGCCGAACACCGTGTCGGCGGACTGACCACGCTGCCGGGCGCCGCCCTGATCGACGCGCTCGCCGACGGCGGCCCCGTCGCCCTGAAGCAGGTGCGCTTCCAGCGGCCGGTGGCCGTGCCCGACGGCGGCTCGGTGCGTCTGCTGCGCACGACCGAGGACACGGGCAGCACCGTGCGGGTGAGCGTCGAGCACGAGGGCACCGTCGTCGCCCTCGCCGTGCGCGCGAGCGGCCCGGCGGCACCGATGTCCGCCGAACCGCCTCAGGGCCCGGCAAGGGACGTCGACCTCGCAGCCGCCCTCGCACGCAACGGCGTCGTGACCGGGCCCGTCTACGACGTCGTGCGCGCGGTGCGCCGCCAGGGCGCGCAGGCCGTCGCCCGGCTCGTCGCCCCGGCCACCACGGACGCGCGGACCCGGCGGGTGGCATGGCTGGACGCGGCGCTGCAGACCTCCTGCGCTCTGCTGGACCATTCCGGTTCCCAGGTCGCCGCGGCGGCCGAGCAGCTGGAGTGGTCCGGCCTCGTCCCGGAGCAGGCGGACCTGAGGGTCCGCCGCACCGCGCAGGGCGCCTCGTACACCGTCGTGGATCTGGAGGCGGAGACCGACGGCCGCCCCGTCCTGCGCGTCCGCGGGCTGCGCCTGCACGCCGTGACGCCCGCGTCCCCGCCCGCGCCCGTGGAGCAAGGGCCGCACGACGGGTCCGCCCCCCGAGCGGACGGCGTCCGGGTGCTCGTGCCCGAGTGGCGCCCGGAGCCGCGGGGACCGCTCCCGTCCGGGGCGGGCGCGGGCGGCGGGGTGGTGCTCGTGCACGACACGGCCGGCACGCACCGCGTCGACGGCGTCGGCGTGCGGACCGTGAGCAGTGACGCACCCGGTCTCGCCGAGGCCGTGCGCGGCGCCGACCACGTCGCCTTCCTCGTGGACGGCTCGCGCTGGGGCGAGGACACGGCCGGGATCCGTGAGCTGCGCGGCCGGCTCGAAGCCCTGCTGACCGTGGCGCGAACCCTCGGCGCCGCGCGCCTCACCCTCGTCACGGTCGGCCTCACCGACCCCGACGGCGGCGCCCCGGCGCCCGGCGCGGCGCTCCAGGGGGCCCTGCTCGGCGCCGTCCGCACGCTGCCCGGCGAGATCGAGGGCCTCACCGCCGCCGCCGTCGACCTCGACGCCACCGCCGGGCCGTCCGAGGTCACCGCGGCCCTGGCCGAACCCTGCGCCCGGTCCGTGCCGCTCATCGCCCTGCGCGGCGGGCGGCGCCTGCGCCAGGTCTACGCCGACCGGCCCGCCCCCGCCCCCGCCGCCACCGGCGAGGGCTTCGTCACGGGCGGGACGTACCTGCTGTTCGGCGGCGCCGGAGGCATCGGTGCGGAAGTGGCCCGGCACCTCGCGCGCCGGTACCGCGCCCGGCTGCTGCTCGTCGGACGCTCACCCGCGGACGAACGCACGACCGCCCTGCTCGGCGGGCTCACGCAACTGGGCGCACAGGCCCGGTACCTGAGCGCCGACATCACCGAACCCACCGCCGTGGAGAGGGCGCTGGCCGCCTGCCGGGCCGCGTTCGGCGAGCCGGACGGCGTGGTGCACAGCGTCGGTTCGATCAGCCCCGCGCGGCTCGCGGAACTGCGCCCGCAGGACCTCGACCAGGTCCTCGCGACCAAGGTGACCGCCGTCCTGGCGCTGCGCCGCGCGCTGCGCGCCCGCCCGGCCGGCCGGCCCGCAACGCTCGTTCTGTTCTCCTCCGCCGCCGGTCTCTTCGGCAGCGTCGGCGGCCTCAACTACGCCGCCGCCAACGCCTTCCTCGACCACTACGCCACCGCCGTGGACGGCGACCCCCACCTCGCCGTCCGCGCCTTCGACTGGGGCCTGTGGCAGGGCACCGGTCTGGCCCGCCGCTACAGCGCGCACGTCGCACGCGAATATCCCGGCATCACCGCATTCGTACCGGAAAGGGGAGTGGCCGCCTTGGAAGCGGGCATGTCCGGCAACCGACCGCAGTCCCTCGTGCTCGGCGGTGACCCCGAGCCGCTGCGCCCGCTCACCGCGCCCCCCGCGCCCGCCGCCCCGCAGGGCGACCGGGACGCCGCGCACCGGCTCGAGGCGTACGCGCGGGGCGCGCTCGCCCATCGGATGACGCAGCTGGGTCTCGCACCGGCGCTCGCCGCCCGGCCCGGCACCGGCACGGAGGAGGCGTCCGCGCTGCTCGCGGTGGTACCCGAGCACCGCAGACTGCTCGCCGCGATCCTCGAACTCCTCACGGAGCACGCCGCGGCGGGTCTCGGCGTCCCCACGCGGGCCGAGCTGGACCGGATTCGCGACACCCTGCTCGCCGACCACCCCGACCTGGCCGGACACCTCACCCTCCTCGACCGGGTCATGGAGTCCTACGGGCCCGTCCTGCGGGGCGAACTCCCCGTCACCGCCGTTCTGTTCCCGGGCGGCGACCTGAGCGGCGTCACCGCCGTCTACAGCGGCAACCAGCTCTTCGACCCGGTCAACGCGGACGCCGCCGCGGCCCTTGCCGACGCCGCCGCGACACTCGGCGCACCGCGTGTCCTGGAGATCGGCGCGGGCGTCGGCGGCACCACCGGCGCCGCGCTCGCCGCGCTGGACGCCCGGGGCGTGCGGGGCACCGAGTACACGTACACCGACGTCTCCCCGGCCTTCCTCCAGCACGGACGCCGCCGCTTCGGCGATCGCGTCCGGCCGCGCCTGCTCGACATCGAGAAGAACCCCGAGACCCAGGGCTTCCCCGCCGCCGCCACCGACCTCGTCGTCGCGAGCAACGTGATCCACGCGACCCGCGACCTGTCCCGCACGCTCGACCACATCGGCCGGCTGCTCGCCCCGGGCGGACGGCTGCTGCTGGTCGAGATGGTGGCCCCGGCCGCCGTCTACACCCTCACCTTCGGCCTGACCGACGGCTGGTGGCGCTACGTCGACACCGACCGGCGCATGCCGCACGGCCCGCTCCTCGACGTGCCGCGCTGGCGCTCGCTGCTGGAGGAGCACGGCTGGCGCCTCACCGACGTCGGCCGTCTGCGCGACGCCCCGGGGTGCGTGGCGCTGCTGACCTGCCTGCCGCCCGGCGCCCCCACCGCCGGCGACGGGGCCGCCGCGGCCGGCTCCTCGGCCGAGGACATCGCCGAGGGACTGCGGGCCGTCGTACGCGACCTGCTCGGTGACGCCGATGCCGAGGTGCCCGGGTATCTGCCCTGGCAGGAACTCGGCGTGGACTCGCTGCTCAACATGGAGCTGGTCCAGGCGGTGTCGCGCCGGTACGGGCCGGTGGGCGCGACCGCGCTGTTCGAGCACCGGACCGTCGACGAGCTGGCCGCGATGCTGGCCGGGCGCGGTGCCACGGGTCCGACGGCCGCCGCGCCTGCCCACGCCGCCGCGCCCTCCCACGCCGCCGCGCCGTCGCCCGGAGCCGACGACGAGACCGGTCCCCTGACGGACGTGCTGCGGCTGGTCGCCGAACTGACCGCTCGTGACGACGCGCCGCTCGACCCCGACACCGACTTCCCCGCCCTCGGCGTGGACTCGCTCCTCAACGAGGAGTTCTGCGAGCGGCTGCGCGGCATGTTCCCCGAGCGGGCCGTCGCCTCGACCCTGCTCTTCGAGCACCCGACCCCCAGGGCACTGGCACGCCATCTCGCACCGGCCCGGCCGCTGCCCGCGCCGACCGTGACCGGCCGCGCCGAAGCCGTACCGAGCGAGCCGGCCACGCGCCCCGTCGCGCAGCCGCGCGTGGCACCGGCGGCGCCCGTCCCGGCGCACCCCGACCGGGCCACCCGCGCCGACGCCATCGCCGTCGTCGGGCTCGCCGGACGCTATCCCGGAGCCCAGGACCTCGACGCGTTCTGGGAGCTGCTGAACGCCGGGCGCACCCCCGTACGCGAGGTGCCCGCCGAGCGGTGGGACTGGCGCACGGCGCGCACCCTGGGCGGCGGATACGCCCGCTGGGGCTGCTTCGTCGACGGCATCGACGCGTTCGACCCGGCGATGTTCCGCCTCACCCCGCGGGACGCCGCCCTGATGGACCCGCAGGAGCGGCTGTTCCTGGAGATCGCCAAGGAGGCCTTCGAGAACGCCGGTTACGCCCGGCACACCCTCGCGGGCACCCAGGGCGGGCCGCGCGTCGGGGTCTTCGCCGGCGTCACCGCCAACAGCCACCTGCTCGCCCAGCGCGATGCCCGCGCCGCGGGCGCCGACAACCCGGAGTACGCCGTCACGGCCGCCGCGTCGGTCGCCAACCGCGTCTCGCACGTCTTCGACCTCAGCGGCCCCAGCCTCACCGTCGACACGATGTGCTCGTCATCGCTGACCGCCCTGCACCTGGCCTGCCGGGCACTGGAGAGCGACGAGGCGGACCTGGCGCTCGCCGGTGGCGTCAACCTGTATCTGCATCCCGACCGGTTCGCCGGTCTGTGCGCCCTCGGCATGCCCTCGCGCGGTGAGCACACCCGGGCCTTCGGCGCGGGCGGTGACGGCTTCGTGCCCGGCGAGGGCGCGGGCGCCGTCGTTCTCAAGCGCCTCGACCGGGCCGAGGCGGACGGCGACACGATCCACGCCGTGATCCGCGGCACCGGCCTCAACCACGGCGGCGGCACCGGCGGTTACACCGTCCCCAATCCGCGCGCCCAGGCCGCCCTCATCGGCGCCACGCTGCGCCGCGCCGGCGTCGACCCGTCGAGCGTCGGCTATCTGGAGGCGCACGGCACGGGCACCGAACTCGGCGACCCGGTCGAACTGCGCGCCCTCGCCCTGGCCTTCGAGGAGTCGGGCACCCACGGCCCGCTGCGGGTCGGCTCCGTCAAGTCCAACATCGGCCACGCCGAGGCGGCCGCCGGCATCGCCGGACTGACCAAGACCATCCTCCAACTGCGGCGCGCGCACCTGGTGCCGACCCTGCACGCCGAGCGGCCCAACCCGAAGCTCGGCCTGGACGGCACCGCACTGCGCATCCAGACCGCCGCGGAGCCCTGGGAGCGCGGCACCGGCGTCCCGCGCCGCGCGGCCGTCAGCTCCTTCGGCGCGGGCGGCTCCAACGCCCATGTCGTCCTCGAGGAGTACGCCGGGCGGCACACCGCCGCGCCGGCGACGCCCCGGCCCTCCGGCCCGGTCCTGATCCCGCTCGCTGCGCCGGACGCCGCGCGACTGGCCGACACGGCCCGCGCGCTCGCCGCCGCGATCGAGGGCCTCGACCTCGCCGACATCGCCCACACCCTGCACAGGGGCCGCGACCACGGCCCCTGCCGGGCCGCCGTCACCGCCCACGACCCGGCCGAGCTGCGCGCCGCGCTGCGGGCACTGGCCGAAGGGGCCGCTCACCCGGCGCTGCTGACCGCTGCGGCGGCGCCCGGCGCGGACGCCGCCGCCCGGGCCTGGGTCGCCGACGGCACCTACACCGGGCAGGCCGGCGGGCGGCGCGTCCCGCTGCCCGGCACGCCGTTCGCCCGGGTCCGCTGCACCCTGCCCGAGGCCGCCACCTCCCCGATGCCGCTCACCGACACCCTGACGGTGCCCGCCTCCCGTACCGTGACCGCCCGCCTGGGCGGCGCCTCGCACTGGGTCGCCGACCACGTCGTGGACGGTGAACCGCTGCTGCCCGGGGCCTTCCACCCCCAGCTCGTGCACGAGGCGCTGCTCGGCGCGGGCGAGGACCCGTACCGCACCGTCCTGCGCGACCTGGTCTGGCCCCGGCCGGCCAAGGGGCTGCCGATGACGGTCAGCACCGTCCTGGAGGAGCCCGACGAACGCGGCTCACGGCGCTTCCGCACGGTCGTCGCCGACACCGTGGTCGCCCAGGGCTGGGCCGACCCGGCGCCCGGGCCGGTTCGGCGGGTCCTGGCCTACCGGACCAAGGAGCTCGACGCCCACCTGGGCGACGTCGGCCAGGAGGACTTCTACCGGCTGTTCGCGTCCCGGGGATTCGCCTACGGCCCCCTGTACCGCACCGTTCGGCGCGCCGTCGCGCAGGGCGAGGAGGTCACCGCGGAGCTGCGGCTCACCGACGGCGAGGACCCGGACGGCCGTCACGTCGTGCATCCCGCCCTGCTGGACGGGGCGTGCCAGACGGCCGCCTATCTGCTGTTCTCCGAGGAGCCCGAGAGCGCACGCACGCTGCGGCCGCTGGCCCTGGGCCTGCTGACGGTCCACCAGCCGGTCACCGGCCGCGCCTATGTGCACGCACGCCGGGTGCGTCGCGACGACGCGGCCGGGATCCACGTCTTCGACCTGAACCTGATCGACCCGGACAGCGGCGACGTGCTCGCCGAGGTGACCGGCTTCCGCATCCGGGTGGCGGCGGGCTCCCGTCCGACCGCCCCGCGGGCCGCTACCACGGCCGACGAGGCGCCGGCCCCGGTACCCGTCGCCGGTTACCGGCAGGACTGGCGGCCGGCACCGGTCGACGAGGCCGCCCAGGCCCCGCCGGGGACGCCGCTGTGGATCGTCGGCGACGCGACGCCCGGGTGGGGTGAAGGGGCCGCGGCCACCCTCGGGTGGGGGCAGGCCTGCGAGGAGGAGACCCTCGCGGCGACGGCCCGGCGCACCGGGACCCCCGGGGTGGTCCTGGTCGACCTCGCACACGGCGCTGCGGCGAGCCGGCTCGGCATCGCGCCGCTGTCCCCGGACGACGTGACGGGGGAGTGGACCCGGTTCGCCGACCGGACGCTGGCCCCCGTGTTCGGTCTGCTGCGGGCGTTCGTCCGCAGCCGCGCCCTGGACGGCGCCCGGGTCCTGCTGGTGACCCGGGCCGAACCGGACGGCGGCATCGCGCCGCTGGTGCACGGTCTGCACAGCCTGGCGCGGACCGTCGCCGGCGAGACCGGCCGTTTTGCGCTGCGGCTGGCCACCCTCGACGAGGGCGGGGCCGGTACGGACGTAGCGGATCTGCTGGCCGAGGCGATGCTGCCCGCCGAAGGCGCCGACTGGGTGCGCCTGGGGGCCGCGGGGCGCCGGGTGTCGGTGCTGAGCCCGCTCGGGGCCCCGGCCCCGGCGGATCCCGACGCGGCGTGCCCCCCGCTCCGCCCCGAGGCGACGTACCTGGTCACCGGCGGACTCGGCGGGCTGGGCCGGCACGTCGCCGCCGACATCCTGGCACGTGTCCCGGGGGCACGCCTGGTGCTGGTGGGGCGTTCGGAGCCGGACGACGCGGCGCTGCGGGAGCTACGCCGGGCCGGTTCGGTCACCTACCGGCGCTGCGACGTCGCCGACGCGGACCATGTCGCAGGCCTGGTGCGGTGGCTGGCACAGGAGGGCGTGCGGCTGCGGGGCGTCGTGCACACGGCCGGTGTGCTGCGCGACGGGTTCCTGCGCCGCAAGACGCCCCAGGCGGTGGAGGAGGTGTGCCGGGCCAAGGTGCTGGGCGCCCTGCGTCTGGACGCGGCGCTCGCCGGACACCCGCTGGACTTCTTCGTCCTGGCCTCGTCGCTGGCCGCGCTGGTCGGCAACCAGGGGCAGTCGGACTACGCCTTCGCCAACGGGTTCCTCGACGGCTTCGCGGCCTGCCGCACGGCGGCGGGCCGGCCCGGCCGCACCCTGTCCGTCGGCTGGCCGGTCCTCGCGGACGCGGGCATGGCGCCGGAGCCGGAGACCCTGGCCTACCTGGCCGCCGACTACGGACTGCAGCCGGTCTCCACCCGCGCGGCCCTGCGCTCGGTATGGCCCCTGCTGGACGAGGCCGCTCCGCACGCCCCCGTACCGTACGCGGCGTTGGTGGCAGGCGACGCCGCGGTGTGGGACCGGGCCCTGCGCGTACGTCACGACGTACACCACGAAGCGCCCACCGCCCCCGCACCCCCTCCCACCCCGGCTGCCGGCGGGCTGCCGGAGGCGGCGCTGCGCTGGATCACCGGACGCGTCGCGCACACCGTCGGCCGTCAGGCCGGGGAACTCGACCCGGACACACCCCTCGCCGACTACGGAGTCGACTCCATCGCCCTGATGCGCCTGGCACGCCTGCTGGAGGACGACCTCGGCCGGGTGCCGCTGTCCGTGCTCCTGGACAGCAACGGCCTGCGCGACCTGACCGAACGACTGCTCCTGTCGCACAGCGCCCGGTTGACGGCAGTCGTCGCCGCCGGGGCCGCCACCGCGCCCGCGACCGGGCCCTCGGCCGCACCCGCGGCCGCCGACACCTTCCCGGTCGCCCTGCCCGACCGTCTGGTGGGCATGTGGGCCGCTGACCAGGCCGCCGCGCCGCACGCCCCGTACAACATCTCGCTGTCCTGGCGGCTGCCCGCCGGCGCCGACCACGAGGCCGCGCGGGCCGCCGTCGCGGACCTGGTGCGGCGTCACCCCGTGCTGGGCTGCTGCGTGCGCACCCACCAGGCGAGCCCCGCCTTCGTGCCCGCCCCCGACACCCCGGAACTCGTCACCCGGACCGTCGACGCCGACTCACTGGACCGCGCCCTCGCCGAAGAGGCCGACCGCCGGCTGCGCACCTCCGCCGAGCCGCTGCTGCGGGCCGTTCTCTGGGACGTCGCGGGGGAGCGGCGCCCCGTGCTCCAGCTGACCACGCACCACATCGCCGTGGACGGGCGCTCCGCCGACCTGCTGGGCCGCGACCTCGCCGCCCTGTACGCGGCGCACAGCCAGGGGGTGCCGGCTCCGCTGCCCGAGCCCGGCTCGCCGGCCGCGGCGCTGCGCCGCGAACGGGACGGCGCCGCGGCCGCCGAATGCGCCGAAGCCGAACGCCACTGGAGCGCACGACTGGCCGAGGGCGACGCCCCCGCCGGCGTGCTCTTCCCCGGGGGCGGCGAGCGGGCCGGCGCGGCCGGCGCCCACCGGGAATACGGTCTGCCCCGCGCCCTGTCCCGCGCGCTCGCCGACATCGCGCGCGCCGCCGGCGTACCCGCGTTCACCGCGCTGCTCGGCGCGTTCGCCGTGACCCTGGCGCGGGCCACCGGCCACCACTCGTTCCTGGTGGCCGTCCCCACCTACGGGCGCGGCTCCGCGCACGACGAGGCCACCGTCGGCTGTTTCGTCAACACGGTGCCGCTGCGGGTCGACCTCGACCCCGCACGCCCGCTCGCCGACTGGCTGCAGGACCTCGGCCGAGGTGTGCGCGACGCCCTCCGGCACGCCGCACTGCCCTACCCGCGCTTCGCCGCGCTGTGCCGCGCCGCCCACGGCGACGACGCCCTGCCGACCGTCACCCTCGCCTACCAGAACTGGGAGCATGACGGCGCGGGAACCCCCGACGGATGGGAGCCGGTGCACCGGCGCGGCCAGCGCGGCCACTTCGACCTCGGCCTGGAGGTCACCGACACCCCTGACGGCGTCGAGATCCTCGCCAACCACCGCACCGCCGTCCTCGAGGGCGCCGCCGTCGACCGCTTCGTGGACGATCTGCGCCGCACCGTCGTCGAACTGGCCGGTGGTGTCCGGGCCACGGCCGGCGGCCGGGTCGGCGAGCTGCTCGACCCGGCCGCGGGCACCCTCGTGACGCGCTTCGCCGCCACCGTGCGGCGGTGCCCGGACGCGACCGCCGTCGAGGACCACCACGAGCGCCTCAGCTACGCCGAACTCGACGCCCTCTCCGACGCCGTGGCCCGCCGCGTCGAGGCGACGGCGGAGCCGGACCAGCCCGTCGCCGTCCTGATGCACCGCTCCGCGCGGCTGCCCGCCGTGCTGCTCGGCATCCTCAAGAGCGGCCGCCCCTACGTCCCGCTGGACGACTCCTATCCCGGCGAGCGGCTGGCCATGGTCGTCGAGGGAGCCGGCTGCGAAGTCGCCCTCGCCGACCGGGACCTGGCCGGGCTGCTGCCGCGGCGACTCACGATCGTCGACCCGGCGGACGTCCACGCCGACCCCACGGCGCCGGCCGGCACCCCTGCCGCGCCCACCGATCTCGCGTACCTGATGTTCACCTCCGGCAGCACCGGCACGCCCAAGGGGGTCGGTGTCACGCACGGCAACGTCGTCCACACCCTGGAGGCCATCGCGGCGACCGTCGGCATCGACGAGCGCGCGCCCGGCAGGCTCCTCGCCGTCACCACGGTGTGCTTCGACATCTCGGTCCTGGAGCTGTTCCTGCCGCTGCTGGTGGGCGGCACCGTCGTCGTCGCCGAACGCGCCGACGTCGTCGACGCCCGGCGACTGGCCCGGCTCGTCGAAACCCGGGGGATCACCGCCATGCAGGCCACCCCGGCCGGCTGGCAGCTGCTCGTCGAGGGCGGCTGGAGCGGTGCGAGCGGACTGATCGCGCTGTGCGGCGGCGAGGCCCTGCCGCGCAACCTCGCCACCGCCCTCGTCGAACGCACCGGCACCCTGTGGAACGTCTACGGCCCCACCGAGGCGACCATCTGGTCCACCATCGCGCGCGTCACCCACGCGGGGCCCGTGCACCTGGGCGAGCCGATCGGCGCGACGGAACTGGTCCTCACCGAGGTCGACGGGCACCGCACCCCGGCGCCGGGGGAGCCGGGCGAACTGTGGATCGGCGGGGCGGGCGTGGCGCACGGGTACTGGCGGCAGCCCGGCCTCACCGCCGAGCGCTTCACCGGACACCCGGTCCGCGCGGCCGGCGGCGGACGCTGGTTCCGCACCGGGGACCTGGTGCGCCGCGACGAGGAGGGGCGGCTGCTCTTCCTCGGCCGGGCCGACAGCCAGGTCAAGATCCGTGGCCACCGGGTCGAACTGGGCGAGATCGAGGCGGTGCTGAGCGCGCACCCCGCGCTCGCCCGCGCGGTCCTGGCCGTACACGGCGAGGGTTCCTCGGCCCGTCTGCTGGTGATCGCCGTGCCCCGGGCCGGCACGCCCCTGCCCAGCCTCGCCGAACTGCGTGACTTCGCCTCCGCGACACTGCCGCTGTGGATGCTGCCCGACCGGCTCGAGGCGGCCGAGACGCTGCCGCTCACGCCCAACGGCAAGGTCGACCGCAAGGAAGCCGTCCGGCGGGCCACGCGGGACCTCCCGCCGAGGAGGCACCCCGAGACGCTCCGGACGCCCGCCCCCGACGCGCCCACCGCACCCACCGGCGCCCCGGCCGAGCACACGGCCCGGCTGCGGGACCACGTCCTCGCCCTGTGGCGCGAGGTACTGGAAACCGACGACGTTCCGGGCGACCGCAGATTCTTCGACATCGGCGGGAACTCCCTGCTGCTCGGGAAGCTGTTCGCGCGCCTCGACGAGGCGTACCCGGACACCGGCATCGAACTCGCCGACCTGTTCGCCCGGCCGACCGTCGACGACATGGCCGGCCTCCTCGCCGCACGGCTCGGCGCCGGCCCGCCGGGGCCTGTCGAGGTCGTCGCCGCCGCACCCGACCGACCCTCCCGCCGTGAGCTGCGGCGCGCGTTCCGACTCGGAGACGAACGATGACCCACGACGCCCCCGACCTCGACCCCAACGCCATCGCCGTCGTCGGCATGGCCTGCCGGTTCGGGCCCGCGACCTCCGTCGGCCGGCTCTGGCGGCTGCTCGAGGAGGGCCGGTCCGGCATCCGCCGCTACAGCGAGGCCGAGCTGATCGCTCTGGGGCACGACCCCGACACCGTGGCACGCGAGGAGTTCGTGCCCGCCGGGGTCGTCCTGGCCGACGCGGACGCCTTCGACGCCGAGTTCTTCGGCTACAGCGCCCAGCACGCGGAGTGGCTGGACCCGCAGCAGCGCCTCCTCCTGGAGGTGGCCTGGCACGGCCTGGAGGACGCGGGCTTCGCCCCCGACCGCACCGGGCTGCGCACAGCCGCCTACGTCTCCGTGGGCCAGCCGGTGCAGCCGCCCGTGGGCATCACCGAACTCGACGCGGCCGGCATGATCCGTTTCTCCTCCTCCGACAAGGACTTCGCCGCCACCCGCCTCTCCTACAAGCTCGGTCTCACCGGCCCCAGCCTCACCGTGCAGACCGCCTGCTCCAGCGGGCTGGTCGGGGTGCACCTGGCCGCCGAGGGCCTGCTCGGCCACGAGTGCGACCTCGCCGTGGTGGCCGCCGCCTCCCTGCACTTCCCGCAGGCCGGATACCTGGCCGCACCCGGCATGATCCTCTCCCCGAGCGGTGAGTGCCGCCCCTTCGACGACACCGCCGACGGCACCCTCTTCGGCAACGGCGGCGGGGCCCTGGTCCTGCGCCGTCTCGCCGACGCGGTGCGCGACGGCGACCCGGTGCGCGCCGTGCTGCGGGGCAGCGCCGTCAACAACGACGGCGGCCGCAAGATGGACTACCACGCGCCGTCCCCCGAGGGGCAGGAGGCCGTGATCCGCGAGGCCCTGGCCGTCGCGGGCACCGACCCGCACTCGGTCGGCTACCTGGAGACCCACGGCACCGGCACGCACCTCGGTGACCCGGTGGAATTCGCCGCGCTGGAACGGGTCTACGGGGGCGAGCGCCCGCACCCCGCCGCCGTCGGCTCCGTCAAGGCGGTCCTCGGTCACCTCAACACCGCCGCCGGGATCGCGGGCGTCGTCAAGGCGGTCCTCGCGCTCGAGCACGGCACCGTGCCGCGCCAGACCCCGTTCTCGCAGCCCAACCGCGCGCTGCGCGGCGCCGGCCACCTGCGCATCGCCGACGGCGACGTCGTGGCCGGCGGCTGGCCCGTCCCCGACGGGCCCCGCCGCGCCGCCGTCAGCTCCTTCGGCATCGGCGGGACCAACGCCCATGTGGTCCTCGAACAGGCCCCGCCGGTCCCGGGGACCGGGGCGCAGGACACCGACGGCGACGCGGACGGCCCGCGGTGGTTCGTGCTGTCCGCCCACACCGAGGCCGCGCTGCGCGACATCGCCGGTGACCTCGCCGACGCCGTGCCGGCGCACTCGCTCGCCGACGTGGCGCACACCCTGCGCACGGGCCGGAGCCGACGCCGGGTCCGTGCGGTGCTCGGCGCCACCTCCGTGACCGAACTGGCCGGTGCGCTCAGGCAGGTCGCGGCCGGAGCGGAACTGGTCGCCCCCACCGCGCCGGAGGAGTACCGGGCATGGGCAGCGGGCGCGGGTGACCTGCCCGAACAGCACGCACCGCAGGCCCGGCGGGTGCGACTGCCCGGCTACCCGTTCGCCCGCACCCTCTGGCCCCGGCCCGGCGCCGCCCCCGCCCGCACCGTGCGCCCGCAGGACCCGGTCGCCGCCGACCACGTCGTGGCGGGCCGGCCCGTGCTGCCCGCCGCCGCCCAGCTCGACCTCGCCCTCACCGCCGCCCGGCGCACCGCCCCCGCCACGGCCGGGCTGGCCGACATCGCCTTCCACCGGCCGGTCGAGGTCACCGAACCGGTGACCCTGCGCGCCGCCGTCACCGGCGACACCGTCCGCGTCCTGTCCGACACCGCGCACACCGAGGCACGCCTCATGGCCGGCGCCCCGGCCGCCCCGGAGCGACTCGACCCCGCCGCACTGCGCGCCGCGTACCCGGACACGGCCGAACCGGCTGCGCTGTACCGGTACTTCGCCGACCACGGTGTCGTCTACGGCCCCGCCTTCCAGGTGCTGCGCGAACTGCGCCACGGCAGCGAGGGCGCGCTCGCCCGGGTCGAGGCCGACGGCCCGTCCGGCGGTGACACCCTGTGCCCGTACGTCCTGGACGGCGCGCTGCAGACCGTCATCGGATGTGTGCTGCGCGAGGACCTGGGCGGCGAGACGTTCATCCCGTTCGCCGTCGACACACTGACGCTGCACGGCCCGCTGCCCCGCGAGGCGTGGGTACGGGTCCGTCCCGCCCGGCTCGCCGGCGGCGGGCGACGGGTGCGCAAGTACGACGTCACGGTCGCGGGCCCGGACGGCGCCGTGGTGCTCACCCTGGCCGGCCTGGCGCTGCGCCCGGTCCCGCGCGAGGCCACCGAGCCGGCCGCCGCCACCGGCCCCGTGGCCGCCGGACACCTGACGGAGGGCGCGGGGGAGCGGACCCCGGACGAGAGGCCCGCGAGCCCCGGACTCCCCGCCGATGTGCACCTCTTCGCGCCCGTGAGCGTCCCGTTCGACGTCGCCGAGGGGCACGGGAGCGAGACCGCCTCGCTCGTCGTCATCGGCGACGCCCCCCTCGAAGGGGCCGCCGTGCGGCTGGCCGACCCCGAGGACGCCGAGCGGGCCGCCGCCGCCGGCGAGGAACTCGTCGCGCGCCTCGGCGAAGGCACCACCCCGCCCGTCGTGGTGTGGCCGCTCGCCCAGGGCGCCACCGGTTCCGCGGCCGACGCCCTGCGCCTGCTCGCCCTCCTCCGTGCCCTGCTGCGCCCGCTGTCCCGGCGGGGCGCCCGGATCCTCGTCCCGTTCCCTGCCAACGCCCTCGACGACGCGGCGGCCGTCACCGGCCACGGCGTCGCCGCCCTGGGCCGCTCGCTCGCCGGGGAGAACCCGCGCTTCGAACTGACGGCCCTCGCCCTCGACGCGGAAGCCGGGCCGGGCGCCCTCGCGTCCGCCGTGCGCGCGGCCGTCGCCCGGCCCCCGGCGGCGCGGTGGCTCGGCGTGGCCCGCGACGGCACGCTCACCACGTCCGTCCTGCGCCGCACGGACGCCCCGGCTGCCGGCCGCGCCGCCTTCCGCAGCGGCGGGCGGTACTGGATCAACGGCATGGGCGCACTCGCCACGCTCCTCGCCCGCCACCTGCTCGACACCCGCGCCGCCCACATCGTCCTGACCGGCCGCTCCGCGGCCGAGGGGGAGCGCGGCGCCGAGATCGCCCGGCTCGCGGAACACGCCGCGCGCAGCGGCGGATCGGTCACCTACCACCGGCTCGACAGCACCGACCCTGCGGCCGTGCGCGCCCTCGCCGACCGGCTGCACGCCGAAGGACCCGTCCACGGTGTCCTGCACTGCGCGGGGACCCTGCGCGACGCCTACGTGCTGCGCAAGGAGTCCGCCGACGCCGCCGCCGTGGTGGCGGCCAAGCTGATCGCGGCCACCGCGCTCGACGCGGCCACCGCCCACTGGGCCCTCGACTTCTTCGTCGTCTACTCCTCGGTCTCCGGGGCCCTCGGCAGCCCCGGCCAAGCCGACTACGCATTCGCCAACTCGGCCGTGGACGCGTTCGTGGCCCGCCGGGCCCGCCGCGTCACGTCCGCCTCCCGCAGCGGCCGTTCGCTCTCCGTCAGCTGGCCGTACTGGGCCGGGGGCGGCATGCGGGCCGGTGCGGACGCGGAGCAGCAACTGCAGGAGCTCGGCATGCGTCCGATGCCCTCCGCCACCGGGATCGCCGTGCTGGAAGCGCTGCTCGGCGCACCCGAGCGGGACGGGGAGGAGAGCGCACCCGTCGTGCTGTACGGGGACCTGGACCGGCTGCGGGAGTCGTTCCCGCTCCTCGACCGGCGGCCCGCTGCCGGCCCCCTGCCCGAGGCGGCCGCCGAGCCCGAGCCCGCCCCAGCCGTCGCCGTCCCGGCCGTCGAACCCGCCCGCGGCCTGCTGGAGGAGAGGCTTCGGGCCGTCGTCGCCGAGGCCACCCGCACCCCCCTCGAACAGATCACGCCGGAGCGGCCCTTCGACGACCTCGGCATCGACTCGCTCCTCGCCATCCGGGTCGTGGAGCTCCTGGCACCCGACTTCGGCCGGCTCTCCAAGACACTGCTGTTCGAGTGCCGCACGGTCGCCGAACTCGCCGAACACCTCGTCGAGGAGTTCCCCGAGCGGTGCGCCGACCTCACCGGCACCACCGGCACCGCGCCCGCCACGGTCACCGCCGAGCCGCCCGCCTCGTCCACCGCGCCGCTCGACGCCGGCCGCCGCGAGGAACCGGCGCCGGCCTCCCGGGCGCCCGGCCCGCACACCGGCATCGACGCCCGCGCGGTGGCCATCATCGGCGTGGCCGGACGCTTCCCGCAGGCGGACGGCCTCGACGAGCTGTGGACCAACCTCCTCGCCGGCCGCGACAGCATCACCGAGGTGCCGTCCGAACGCTGGGACGCCGAGGCCCTGTACGACCAGGACAAGTCCCGCGTCGACCGCACGTACACCAAGTGGGGCGGCTTCGTGAAGGGCGTCGAGAACTTCGACGCGCCGCTGTTCAGCATCTCCCCGCGCGAGGCCGGTACCGTCGACCCGCAGGCCCGCCTGTTCCTCGAGGCCTGCTGGGCAGCCCTCGACGACGCCGGCTACACCCCGGACACCCTCGTCACCGCCGCCGACCCCGTGCACCGCAAGGACGTCGGGGTCTTCGTGGGCGCCATGTACGGCGAGTACCAGCTGCACGAGGCGGAGGAACGGCTGCGCGGCAACCACGTGCTCGCCAACAGCGCCTACTGGTCCATCGCCAACCGCGTCTCGTACTACTTCGACTTCCAGGGCCCGAGCACCGCCGTCGACACGGCGTGCTCGTCCGCGCTCACCGCCGTCCATCTCGCGGTCGAGTCGCTGCGCGCGGGCAGTTCGAAGGTGGCCATCGCGGGCGGCGTCAACGTCCTGATCCACCCCAACAAGTACTTCATGCTGGGCCAGGGCCGGTTCGCGGCGAGCGACGGCCGCTGCCGCAGCTTCGGCGCGGGCGGCGACGGCTATGTGCCGGGCGAGGGCGTCGGCGCGTTCGTCCTCAAACCGCTCGCCGACGCGGTGCGGGACGGCGACCACATCCACGGGGTGATCCGGGGGACCGCCGCGAACCACGGAGGACGGACCAACGGCTACACCGTCCCCAACCCGCGGGCCCAGGCCGACCTCGTCACCAAGGCGCTGCGCGACGCCGGTCTGCGCGCCGGCGACCTCGACTACGTCGAGACCCACGGGACCGGCACCGCGCTCGGCGACCCCATCGAGATCCGCGGCCTGAGCGCCGCGTTCTCCCGGGACGGTGTCAAGGGCGCGGGTGAGGTGCCGATCGGCTCCGTGAAGTCGAACGTCGGGCACCTCGAATCGGCGGCCGGCGCGGTCGCGCTGGCCAAGGTGCTGCTGCAGATGCGCCACCGCACACTCGTCCCGTCGCTGCACGCCACCCCCGCGAACCCGGAGATCGACTTCGACCGGGTGCCGTTCTCGGTCCAGCAGGAGGTCGCGCCCTGGACCACCCGCGACGGCGTGGACCGGCCGCTGCGCGCCGGCATCAGCTCCTTCGGCGCCGGCGGCGGCAACGCCCATGTCGTCGTCGAGGGACCGCCGCCGCAGGACCCCCGCCCCGCGGAGGAACCAGGACCCTTCGTGGTGTTCCTGTCCGCGCGTACCGACACGGCCCTGGCGGCCTACGCCTCCGCGCTGCGGGAGAACCTGACCGCGGCGGCGGAGCGCGGCACGCCGGTCCGGATCGCCGACGTCGCGTACACCTTCGCGGCGGGGCGCGCCGACCTGGAGCGCAGGGCCGCGGTGGCGGCGGGGTCGATGCCGGAACTGCTGTCCGGCCTCGCGGCGGTCGCGGCGGGCCGCCCCCGCCCGTGGCGCCGCACCGAGGTCACCGCCGACGATCCGGTACGGGTGTGGCTCGACGGCGGCCGGATCGACCGGGTCGAGGTCTGCGGCGCCGGAAGGCGGGCACGGCGCGTACCGCTGCCGCACTACCCCTTCGAACGCGTCCGCTGCTGGTACGACCTCCAGATCGAACGGCTGCACCGCCAGGGCCTCGGCACGGCTCGCCCCGAACCGGTGC
Source organism: Streptomyces sp. NPDC029041 (assembly GCF_040637515.1). Lineage (NCBI taxonomy): Bacteria > Bacillati > Actinomycetota > Actinomycetes > Kitasatosporales > Streptomycetaceae > Streptomyces > Streptomyces sp. NPDC029041. The sequence goes on from NZ_JBEZWO010000016.1 coordinate 81,910, forward strand.
CGGACCGCGGCCACTTGCGCGACTTCGGCCGCACGCCGCCCACCCCCACTCCGCCGCCGACGGGTGCGGCACTCGCTCCGCCGCCGGCAAAGACGGCCCCTGTGCTCACCCCCGCGCCCGCGTCCGTGCCCCGTCAGCCGAACGCGGCGGTGCCCGTGACGAACACGACCACGCCCCAGGAGACGTCCTCCATGACTCGTGACCGCAAGATCGCCCTCAGGCCGCTGGACGCGGCCCCGGCTCCGGCTCCCGTGCCCGCGCCCGAGCCCGCCCCTGCCCCGGCCGCCGCTCCCGCCGCCGCTCCCGCCGCGGCCCGGGACGGCGCCGAGAGGGACCGGGTGGCCGAGGGAGTGGGTGACGTGCTCGCCGGAGTGCTCTACATGGACCCGGCCGACCTCGACCCGGAGCAGACGTTCCAGACGCTCGGCGTCGACTCCATCCTCAGCGTGGAGTTCGTGGCGCTGGTGAACGCCCGGTTCGGCACCGACATGAAGGCCACCGAACTCTACGACCACCCCACACCGAGCGCCTTCGCGCGACAGGTCGCCGCCAGGGCCACCGGCGGACAGCCGACCGCTCCTGCTGCCGCCCCCGCTCCGGCTGCCGTGGCGCAGACCCCCGCCCCGGCTCCCGTGGCGCAGACCCCCGCCCCCGCACGCGCCGACGGCGACCGCGCAGCCGCCGTGCTGCAGACCCTGCGTGAGCAGCTCGCCGAGACGCTGTACTGCGAGGTCTGGGACATCGACGTGCACGCCACCTTCAACACGCTGGGCCTCGACTCGATCCTCGGCGTCGAGTTCGTCGCGTTCCTCAACAACGCCTACGGCCTGGACGAGAAGGCGGGGGTGCTCTACGACCACCCGAGCCTGACGGCCCTCGCCGCGCATGTCGCGGCCCGTACCGCCGCCTCCGCGCCCACCGCCGAGGCCCCGGCCGCTCCGGCCGCCGGCCAGATCAGCGCCGCAGACCTCGAAGCCCTGCTCGGCGCCGTACGCGGCAGCCGGCTCACCGTGGAGCAGGCGCTCGCCCTGCTGCCCCAGCACTCCTGAGCTCCGGAAAGGACCCGCCCCTCATGACCGACGAAGAGATATTCGCCGTGCTCCGCGCCCAGATCGTCGACGTCCTGCCCGAGGCGGCCGACATCGAGATCACCCTCGACCACAGCATGCGCGACCTCGGCGCCAACTCCATCGACCGCATGGACGTCGTCATCGCCGCCCAGGACGAGCTGGGCATCAAGGTGCCCAACGCGGAGCTGACCCGGGCGAACGACCTGCGTTCCCTGGTCGCGGTGTTCCGTGCGCACGCGAGCGCCCACGCGTGACACACATACCCGGCGCCGTGGCCGTCACCGCCGCCTCGGTCCTCAGCCCGCTCGCCGACGACCTCGACGGCTTCACCGCCGCGCTGCTCGCCGGCCGCAGTGCCGTGCGGCTGCCGCCCACGGACGGCGGCGGCAGCGGCCTGCCCGTCGCCGCGCTCGACGGGTTCGCCCTCGCCGACTGGGCGCGGCGGCACCTGCCGGACGATCCGGCCACGACGGCCCGGCTGCGCAAGGTCGCGGGCCGCGCCGCGCTGCCCGCGCGCACCGCCGCGTGCGTCGCGCTGCGCGCGGTACGCGACAGCGGACTGAGCCGGGACCGGCTCGCGGACGGCACCGCCCTGCTGGTCGCCGGGAGCAACCTCGCCCTGGCCCACCAGGCCGAGACCGTCCTGGGCCACGACCGCGCGCCGGGCCGGCTGCGTGCCTCGTACGCCCTCACCCATCTCGACGTCGACGTGGTCGGCGTGGTCAGCGAGCTGACCGGCATCCGCGGTGAGGGCTGGACGCTGGGCGGCGCCTCCGCCAGCGGCACGCTCGCCCTGGTGCAGGCCGCCCGCACCATCGCCGCCGGCTGGGCCGAGCGAGTCCTGGTCGTCGCGCCGGCCGCCGAACTGTCGCCCGTGGAAGCCGAGTCCTTCCGGCGGACCGGCGCGCTGGCCCACGAGCACCTGAGAGCCGAACCCACCCGGATGTGCCGCCCCTTCGACCGCGACCGCCAGGGCTTCGTCCGCGGCCAGGCGGCGGCGGCCGTCGTCCTGGAGCGGGCCGAGGCGGCCCGGGAGCGCGGCGCCGGGGTGCTCGCGGAGATCGCCGGGCACGGCCAGCGCCTGGACGCCCGGCGTGGCACCGAACCGGACGCCGAGGGGCAGGCGGCGGCCATGCGCGCCGCCCTGGCGACGGCCGGCCTCGCCCCCGGCGACATCGACTACGTCAACGCCCACGGCACCGGCTCGGTGCTCGGCGACGAGACCGAAGCCGCCTCGCTGCAGAAGGTGTTCGGCGGGTGTACGGGCCTGCGCGTGAACTCCACGAAACCGCTGACCGGCCACTGTCTGACCGCGGCGGGTCTCGTCGAGGCCGTGGCCACGATCGCCCAGTTGCGGGCCGGGTCGGTACACCCCAACCCGAACCTCGAACACCCCGTCGCGGACCTGCCGTGGGCCGGCCGGACGGCCGAGCGGCGGCCGCTGCGCACCGCCCTCAGCAACAGCTTCGCGTTCGGCGGCATCAATGCCTCCGTCGTCATCCGCGTCCAGCCCTGAAGCAGCCCTGTAGTTACGGAGAAGACCATGAAGCAGGTCGGCATCGAAGCCATCAACGCCTACTGCGGTGAGACCTACATCGACGTCCCGACCCTGTTCGCGGCCCGCGGCCTCGACGACAGCCGGATCGGCAACCTGATGATGGCGCGCAAGAGCGTCGCGCTGCACTGCGAGGACGCCGTGTCCTTCGCCGTGAACGCCGCCAAGCCCCTCGTCGACGCCCTCAGCGAGGAGGAGCGCGACTCCATCGAGCTGCTGATCGTCGGCACCGAGTCCGGGGTCGACTTCGGCAAGTCGCTGGCCACCTACGTCCACGACCACCTGGGACTGTCGCGCAGTTGCCGCCTGTTCGAGACCAAGCAGGCCTGCTACAGCGGCACCGCCGCTCTGCAGATGGCCGCCGCCGTCGTCGCCGCCAGCCCCTTCGAAGGCGCCAAGGCCCTGGTCATCAGCAGCGACGTCGCCCGCCCGGTGCCGCACACCTACGTCGAGCCCAGCCAGGGCGCCGGGGCCATGGCGATGCTGGTGAGCGACAAGCCGGTCGTCGCCGCCTTCGACCACGGTGCCAACGGCTTCCACAGCTACGAGGTCATGGACACCTGCCGCCCCGACCCGGAGCGCGAGGCCGGCGACACGGACCTGTCCCTGCTGACCTACATCGAATGCCTCAAGGGCTCCTTCACCGACTACGCGAGCAAGGTCGACGGGGCCGACTTCGTCGACTCCTTCGACCTGCTCGCCATGCACACCCCCTTCCCCGGCATGGTCAAGGGCGCCCACCGGGCCGCGCTGCGCAAGCTGAAGCGCGGCCTGTCCCCGCAGGCCATCGAGGACGACTTCACCGACCGCCTCGGCGCGGCCATCCGGTACCCGCAGCAGGTCGGCAACATCTACGCGGGCACCGTCTTCCTCGCTCTGGCGTCCACCATCGACAACGCCGTCATCGACCGCGAGCGCCGGATCGGTGTCTTCTCCTACGGATCGGGCTGCGCCTCCGAGTTCTACAGCGCCGTCGTCGACCCCGCGTCGCAGCGTGCCGTACGGGCCATGGGCATCCGCGAGGCACTGGACGCGCGGTACCCGCTGAGCATCGAGGAGTACGACGAACTGCTCACCGCGACCGCCGAGCTGAAGTTCGGGACGCAGGACTTCACCTTCGACCTCGACCGCTTCCCGCAGATCACCAAGGCGCGCTTCGACGCCGGCCGACGCCTGGTCCTGCGCGGCGTGCGCGACTACCACCGCGAGTACGTGTGGCTGGGAGGCGAGCAGCGATGACCGCCGTCACCCTGACCCGGGCCCGTGGGGTGGTCCACGCCCGGCTCGACCAGCCCGAACTGCGCAACGCCGTCACCCCGGCGCTCCTCGACGCCCTGCGCGCGGCCGTCGACAGCGCCGAGGCGGACCCGCACTGCCGGGTTCTGGTCCTGCGCGCACGGGGCGAGGACTTCTGCGCCGGCACCGACCTGTCGGACGGCGTCCCCGCCGAGGTGCCCGCTCCGGACGCGGACGAACTGCCGTACTGGACCCTGCTGGAGCGGCTGACCCGCACTCCCGTGGTCACCGTCGCCCTCGTCGACGGTGCCGCCACCGCGGGCGGCGTAGGGCTCGCCGCCGCCTGCGACCTGGTGATCGCCGGGCCGCGGGCCCGCTTCCGGCTGACCGAGGCCCTCGTCGGCCTGGTACCCGCCATGGCACTGCCGTTCGTGGCCCGCAGGACCGGTGAGCAGCGGGCGTTCTCGGCGACGTTGCTCGCCGAGGAGCTGGACGCCGCCGCGGCCGTGGCCGTGGGGCTGGCCGACACGGCCGCCGACGACGCCGAGGACGCCCTGCGGCGCGTCCTCGTGGGCCTCAGCAGGGTCGACCGTGCCACCGCCGGCGCGCTCAAGGAGTACCGTGCCCGGCTCTTCCCCCGCGACGAGCGGCTGGGCCGCGACGCGGGCCGTGCCTTTCTCGACCGTCTTGCCGACCCCGCCGTGCACCGGCTGATCGCGGAGCGTGCCGCATGACCGCACCGACTGTTCCCGCCGGTTCCTCCGTGGTCCGGCTGGCCTGGCAGGGGCCTGTCGCCGTGGTCACCCTGGACGACCCGGACGGCCGCAACACCTTCTCGGCCGGGCTGACGACGGGGCTCGTCGACTCGATCGAGCGGGCCGCCGCCGATCCGCGGACCCGGGCCGTCGTCATCGAGGGCAGGCCCGAACTGTTCTGCGCGGGCGGGACCCAGCGCGAGCTGATCAACTTCGCGCGGGGCAACGGGAGTTTCGACACCGACGACTTCTTCCGGGTGTTCGCGCGGTGCCCGCTGCCCGTGATCGCCTCGGTACAGGGGCATGCCATCGGCGGCGGGCTCGTGCTCGCGCTCTACGCCGACTTCGCCGTCTTCAGCGAGCGGTCCCTGTACGCGGGCAACTTCATGAAGTACGGCTTCACGCCCGGCATGGGCGCCACCCACCTGTTCCCGAGCCGCTTCGGGCGCGAGCTGGGTACGGAGATGCTCTTCACCGCCCGCACCTACCGGGGCGCCGAACTGCGCGATCGGGGCGCGCCGGTGCGGGTCGTGCCGCACCACGAGGTGCCGGGCACCGCCCGCGAACTGGCGCAGTCCATGACACACGCCCCGCGGGCCTCGCTCGAGCTGCTCAAACGGGAGCTGGCCGCGCCGCTGCTGGCCGCGACGGGCGAAGCGGTGGCCCGCGAGGCGGCGCTGCACCGCACCTCGTTCCGGCTGCCCGAGGTGATGGAACGCATCGTCGGCGCGTACGGCGCCGAAGCCCACTGACCGAGCACCGGCAACGAAGGAACCGAAGGACGGCATGGACGCGAAAGAGATCCTGACCCGAGTCAAGACCGGTGCGCTGGACGCCGCGTCCGCCGCCGCGCTGCTGCGCGCCCCGAGCCCGCCCGAGCCTCCCGCGGGCGTGGACCGCGCCACCGCGGAAACGCTCCTGCGCGCCGCGGCGCTCCAGGCCCAGGCACCGGCACCGGCACCGGCACCGGAAACGGCGACGGGGGCGGGGGCCGGACCGGGCCCGTCCCGACCCCCGGCGGCGGCTCAGGCTCCGGGTCCGGCGCCCGCGCCGTCCCCCGCCGGGTCCGCTCACCGGTTCGAGCCCGTGGCCGTCGTCGGCTACAGCGCCCGGTTCCCCGGAGCCGATGACGCCGACACGTTCTGGCAGCGGGTCCTGGACGGGGACGACCTGGTCACCGAGGTGCCCGCCGACCGGTGGCGCGTCGGTGAGCACTACGACGCCGACCCCGGCGCGGAGGGCAAGTCGGTCTCCAAGTGGGGCGCCTTCGTGGACGGCGTCGACCGGTTCGACGCCGACTTCTTCCGGATGACGCCGCGCGAGGCGGAACTCACCGACCCGCAGGCCCGCCTCTTCCTCCAGGAGGCCTGGCGCGCCCTGGAGCACGCCGGGCAGCGCACCGGCTCGCTCGCCGGAGCCCGGGTCGGCGTACACGCCGGCGTCATGATGAACGACTACCAGGACCTCATCGAGCGGGAGAGCGCACACACCCGGCTGGCCCAGGTCATGCAGGGCAACTCCAACTCGCTGCTCGCCGCCCGCATCGCCTACCACCTCGACCTCAAGGGCCCGGCCGTCACCGTCGACACGGCGTGCTCGTCGTCCCTGGTCGCCCTCCACCAGGCGTGCCAGTCGCTCTGGCTCGGCGACGCGGACATGATGCTCGTCGGCGGCGTCACCCTCTACCTCACCGAACTGCCGCACGTGTTCATGAGCCGCGCCGGGATGCTCTCGCCCGGCGGGCGCTGCCGCCCCTTCGACGCGTCGGCCGACGGCATCGTCCCCGGCGAGGGATGTGCCGTCGTCGTCCTCAAACCCCTGTCGAAGGCGCGCGCCGACGGCGACCCCGTGCACGCGGTGATCCGCGCCAGCGGCCTCAACCAGGACGGCAGGACCAACGGGATCACCGCGCCCAGCGCCGCCTCGCAGGCCCGCCTCATCGGCGGCACGCTCGACCGGTTCGGCCTGGACCCGCACGGCATCGACTACGTCGAGTGCCACGGCACCGGCACCCCGCTCGGCGACCCCATCGAGGTCACCGCCCTCAACCAGGTCTTCGCCCCCGCCGGCCGCCCCGCGGGCAGCGTGCCGATCGGCTCGGTCAAGGGCAACGTCGGGCACACCTCCGCCGCGGCGGGCCTCGCCGGACTGCTCAAGGCCATCGGCGTCGTACGGACCGGACAGGTGCCCCCGTCGCTGCACTGCTCGCCCGACACGCTCAACCCGGGCATCCCCTTCGCCGACGGACCGTTCACCGTCGCCACCGAACGGCAGACGCTGCCCGGCACCGGGGGCCGGCCGCGCCGCGCCTGCGTCAGCTCGTTCGGCTTCAGCGGCACCAACGCCTACGTGGTGGTCGAGCAGGCCCCGCCCGTCGCGCACACCCCGGCGCCCGACGGCCCGGTCCTCGTACCGCTGTCCGGCCGCCGCCCCGCGGCGATCGCCGACCGCGCCGCCGAACTCGCCCGCTGGCTGCGTTCGCCCGGCGGCGCCGACGCCGCCCTCCCGGACCTGGCGCACACCCTGTCCTGCGCCCGTGACCACCACCCGTACCGGACCGCCCTGCTCGTCGCCGACCGGCCCCAACTCCTGGACGCGCTCGACCGGCTGACGGCGGGCGACAGCGACGACCGGCGCATCGACGGGCCGGCCGCCGAGACGCGCGAGGTGGACCGGGAGGCCCGCCGGGCCCGCGCCGCCCAGGTGGAGCGCCTCCTCGACCGGGCCGCCGACGAGCCCGGCCACCCCGGGCACCTTCGCGAACTCGCCCGGCTCTACACCGAGGGCCACGACGTCGACTTCACCCGGCTCTGCCCGCCCGGCCGCCACCGGCGCATCCCGGCCCCCGGCTACGCCTTCGCCCGCGACCGCCACTACGTGACGGCGGCGGAATCCGCGCCGGGCGAGGACCAGCGGTCCGGCCTGGACGACCTCGTCCTGTACACGCCCGGCTGGCAGGAGGACCCCCTGCCGGCCGAGGCGCCGAAGCCCGCCGGCGGACCGCTCCTCGTGCACGACCCCCAAGGCGACCTCGTCACCGCGCTCGACGGCACCGGCCTCGACGCGATCGACACGGTGCGGGCCACGAACCCGGACGCCGTCACCCTCGTGGTGCGCCTCGGGCCGGAACCGGACGCCGACACCGCCGCGTTCGCCGCGCTGCGCACCGCGCTCGCCGCCTTCCGCACGCAGCGGCTCACCGTCCTCCTCGTCACCGCCGACGCGCTGAAGGCCGACGCCGCCCGCGCCCTCGTACAGACACTGCGCCAGGAGAACCCGCGGCTGGACGGGCGGGCCCTGCTCGTCGCGGACGACCTGGCCGCCGCCCCGGCCGTCCGAGGCGAACTGGCCGTTCCGCAGGCGGAGTGGGGCCACCTCGCCGAGGTGCGCGACGGCCGGCGGGCCCGCCGCGTGCTGCGCCCCGCCGCCCTGCCCGGACAGAGCTTCGTCCCCCGCCCCGACGGTGTCCACCTGGTCACCGGCGGCATGGGCGGCATCGGCCGCGTACTGGCCCGCCGGCTCGCCGCGCGCCCCGGCACCCGCGTCGTCGTGTGCGGGCGCACCCCCTGGGACGAGCTGGATCCGGCCGAGCGCCCGCCGGCGGACGGTTCCGGAGGCATCCGCTACGTACGCGCCGACGTCACCGCCCCGGACGGCGCCCGGGCGCTGGTCGACGACATCCTCAGCCACGAGGGCGCCCTGCACGGCGTGTTCCACGCGGCGGGTGTGGTGCGCGACGCGTACCTGCTGCGCAAGACCCCCGACGACGTGGCGGCCGTGCTCGCCCCCAAGACGGTCGGTGCCGCTGCCCTCGACGAGGCGACGGCCGGGCTGCCGCTCGACGTCTTCGTCCTGTTCTCCTCGGTCGCCGCGCTCGGCGGCAACATCGGCCAGGCCGACTACGCCTACGCCAACGGCGTGCTGGACGCCCTCGCCGAGCACCGTGCGGATCTCGTCGCCGCGGGGGAGCGGCACGGGCGGACCCTGTCGGTGCAGTGGCCGCTGTGGGACGTGCCGGGGATGACGATTCCCGACCCGGTGCGAGAGGTGGTCGAGGAGCGCGTCGGCATGGTCCCGCTCCCCGCGGACCTGGGTCTGCGGGCACTGGAACGGCTGCTCGGCGCGGACGGCCCGTGCGTCGTGTCGCTCTTCCACGGCCGCGCGGACGCCTGGCACCGAAACCTGGCCGACCTGCACCTGCTGCCCCGTCGCCGGACCCCCGCCCCGGCCCCGGCTTCGGCTTCTGCACCGGTCCGGGTTCCGGGTGCGCTCCCGGCCTCGGCCCCGCCCCCGCCGGCCTCCTCGGCCGCCGCGGCCCCCGAGGGCCTGCTGGAGCGGGTCTGCCGCACGGTCGCCGACACCCTGGGCCACGACCCGGCCGCCGTCGGCCCGCACACGTCCCTGGAAGCGCTCGGCCTGGACTCGGTGATGATCCGTACGCTGGCGTCGAAGCTGAGCACGCACGTGGCGCCCGTCGGACCGGAAATGCTCTTCGGCCTGCGCGATCTCACCGAGCTCGCGGACCACCTGGCCCGCCTCGCGCCCGCGCGGGAGCCCGCCGCGCCGCCGCCCACGACGCCCGCCGCGCCGCCGCCCACGACGCCCGCCGTCCCGGCCCCCGGGAATGCGCCGCACCCCGGTGCTCACTCCGGTGCCGAACCCGGCGCGGACCCCGGTGCTCACTCCGGTGCCGAGGACGCCGTGGCCATCGTCGGCCTCGCCGGCCGTTATCCCGGAGCGGACGACCCCGAGGCGTTCTGGGAGAACCTGCTCGTCGGCAAGGACACGGTCGCCGACCTGCCCACCGGCCGCTGGCAGAACACCGGCGGAGTCCGCGCCAAGGGACACTTCCTCGACGGCGTCGAGGCGTTCGACCCCGCGTTCTTCGGCCTGTCGCCCCGGGAGGCCGCCTTCACCGACCCCCAGGAGCGGCTCTTCCTGGAGGTCGCCTGGGAGGCCCTGGAGGACGCCGGGCTCGCCGGCGCCCGTCTCGACGCCCTCACCGCGCCGGACGGCGAACCGCGCAGCGTCGGTGTCTTCGCCGGCATCACCTCCGCCGACTACCCGCTGCTCGGCGCCGAACGCTGGGCGGCGGGCCACCGGGACATGCCCTCCGGCCACTACTGGTCGCTGCCGAACCGGCTGTCGTACCTGCTCGACCTGCGCGGCCCCAGCCAGCCCGTCGACACCGCCTGCTCGTCCTCGCTCGTCGCGCTGCACCAGGCCGTCGAGGCGCTGCGGCGCGGCGAGTGCGCGGCCGCGCTCGTCGGCGGCGTCAACCTCTATCTGCACCCCTCCCGGTTCCGCATGCTGCGGCAGTCGGGGTTCCTCGCCGAGGACGGCCTGTGCCGCAGCTTCGGCGCGGGCGGCGCCGGGTTCGGGCCCGGTGAGGGCGCGGGGGCCGTCGTCGTCAAGCCACTGGCCCGCGCCCTCGCCGACGGGGACACCGTGCACGCCGTGATCCGCGGCACCGCCGTCGCCCACGGCGGCCGCACCAACGGCTTCACCGCGCCCAGCCCGTGGGCCCAGGCCCGGGTGCTGCGGGAGGCCCTGCGCCGCTCCGGCGTGGACCCGGCCACGGTGAACCTGATCGAGGCGCACGGAACGGGCACCGCACTCGGCGACCCGGTCGAACTCGCCGGGCTGCAGGAGGCGTACGGCCGGGGTCCGGCCGTCGAGGTGCCCTGCTCTCTCGGCTCGGTCAAGTCCGCGATCGGCCACGGGGAGTCCGCCGCGGGCATCGCCGCGCTCACCAAGGTGCTGCTCCAGCTGCGGCACGGCACCCTCGCACCCACGCTGCACGCCGAACCCGTCAACCCCGACCTGAACCTGGCCGGCACACGCTTCCGGCTCCAGCACGACGCCGCGCCCTGGCCGCGGCTGCGCGATGCCGCGGGCCGCGAACTGCCCCGCCGCGCCGGCGTCAGCTCGTTCGGCGCCGGCGGCGTCAACGCCCACGTCATCGTCGAGGAGCACCTGCCACGCCCGGCGGCGGACGAGAGCGCCCCACGGCCGGACGGGCGGCAGCTCGTCGTCCTGTCCGCGCCGAGCGCTGCCCACCTCGCCGCCACCGCCGCACGCCTGGCCCGGTGGCTGACCGGCGCCGGGGCGGACACCCCGCTCGCCGACATCGCCCACACCCTGCACAGCGGGCGAGCGCTCCACGAACACCGCCTCGCCGTCGTCGCCGACTCCGGCCCCGGGCTCGCCGCGGAACTCGCCCGCTTCGCCGAGGACGGCACGGCCTCCGAGGCGCTGCGCACCGGCGCCGCCAGCACCGCCCGGGGCCAGGCTCCCGAGACCGACGACCTCGTGGCCGCCCTGTGGCGGGCGGGCCGCCTGGAGCAGATCGCCGACCTGTGGGTGGCCGGCTGGCGGATCGACCGAACGGCCCCCGACGCCGAGCGGGGACGCATCGTGTCCCTGCCGCCGTCGGCGTACCTCAGGAGCCGCTACTGGCTCGCCGAGGAGGAGCCCGAGGCCGCCCTCCGGCCCGCGGAGCCGCACACCGAACCGGCGGAGCCGCTGACCGAACCGGTGGAGCCGCTGACCGGACCGGTGGAGCCGCACGTCGAACCGGCGGAGCCGCACACCGATCCGGCAGAGCCGCTCACCCCACCGGCGGAGCCCGCCGCACCCGCGCCGTCCGCCGCACCCGGGCCCGCCGCCGACCCCCGGCTCGACCAGCTCGTCGCGTTCGTCGGCGAACTGGCAGCGGGGCCCGGAGCCGAGGGCCCCCTCGACACCGGACGGACCCTCGTCGAACTCGGCGTGGACTCCATCGGCGCGATGAACCTGCGCTTCGAGATCACCGAGCGGTTCGGCCGGACGCTGCCGCTCCGGATGCTCAGCGAGTTCACCGTCGACGAACTTGTCGCCCACCTGTCCGCCCTGCAGAGCCAGTAGAGGGAACCGGAGAACCAGCCATGCCGCAGACCGACCCCACCGACCGGTTCGAGCCGTTCGCCCTCACGGAAGTCCAGGAGTCGTTCTACGTGGGCCGCACGCTCGACGGCGGTACCGGTGCCGGAACCCAGATCCACCTGGAGTTCGAGGCCGACGACTTCGACACCGACCGCGCCGAGACCGCCTGGAACGACGTCGTCGCCGCCACCGACATGCTCCGCGCCCACGTCCTGCCCGACGCCCGGCAGGTGGTGCGCGCACAGGTGCCCGCCCACCGGTTCGTCCGGGCCGACCTGAGCACCCTCGAACCCGCCGCCCGGGACGCCGAACTGGCGCGCCTGCGCAGCGAGGCGCTGGCCGGCTTCGACCCGCACCGCTGGCCGCTGTTCGCGATCCGCGTCGCCCGCCTGGCGGGCGGCCGGGCCAGGGTGCTGTTCACCGTGGACGAGCTGATCGCCGACGGACCGAGCGTGTCCCTGCTGCTGCAGCAGTGGTACGAGCGGTACGCGCGGGGGACCGCCGTCACGGCGCCCGCGCTCACCTTCCGCGAGTACTGCGCCGCCGGCGCCGGCGCCGAGGTGCCGCGGGCCTCCCTGGCGTACTGGCGCGAGCAGCTCGCGGACGTCGACCTCGACCGGCCGCTGCCGCTGACGGGCGGCTCGGCGTCCGGTCCCGCGCACCGGCGGATCGCGCTGCGCCTGGAGCCCGAGCGCTGGGAGCGGGTGAAGGCCGCGGCGAAGGAGGCCAGGGCGACGCCCACCGCGCTGCTGCTCGCCCTGTGCACGGCCGCGGTGCAGGGGACCGAGGGCGACCCGGCGGCGCTGCCCGTCGTCCTGACGACGTACAACCGGCGGCGGGTGCACCCCGATGTGCCGCGCCTGGTCGGCCCCTTCATCTCGACGTCCGTCTTCGTCGCGCCGCCCGCCACGGGCACGGCCGGCGAACGCCTCGAACTGGTGCGCGCCCGGCTGTGGAGCGACCTGGAACACGCGGCCGTCAGCGGGGTGCGCGCGCTGCGCGAACGCGCCAGGAACGAACCGGGACGCCGCGGCAGCTCGGTCCCGATGGTCTTCACCAGCCTCCTCGGCAGCCTCACCGCGCTGGGCGACGACCCGGACAGCTGGGCGGCGCGGGTGGACCTGGAGGCCTCCGCGACGCTCACCCCGGGCGTCCACCTGGAGAGCTGCGTCCAGGAACGCGACGGCGCCCTCCTGGTGTCGTGGGACTTCGCGCCGACCGCCGTGGACGAGACGCGGACCCGGGCCGCCTTCGGCGCGCTGCGCACGGCACTCGAGCGGATCGCGGACGAGGGCGCAGCCGCCTTCGCCCGGCCCGCCGCACTGCCCGCCGCGCCTCCCGCCGCGGGCCAGGACCCGGCCGCCGCAGGGACGGCGGAGCCCATCCCGCTCACCGAGGTTCAGTCCGCCTACCTCGTCGGCCGGATCGGCGGACTCGGCGGGGACGCCGAGACGCGGGTGTACCAGGAGTTCCTGCTCCGCCGGCACGACGTCGACCGGCTCGAGCACGCCTGGAACCGGCTGGTCGCGCACCACCCCATGCTGCGCGCCGCCGTCCACGAGGACGGCACGCTCACCGTCGCGCCGGCCGCCGCCCCGTACCGCATCGCCCGCCACGACCTCAGCGCGGCGGCCGACGCCGAGGCCGCGCTCGCGCAGACCGCCGCGCGGCTGCGCGACACCACGTTCCCGCTGGGCAGCAGCCCCATGTACGCCCTGGAGGCCAGCACGCTGCCCGACGGGACGGTCGTGCTGCACGTGGTCCTCGACGCCCTCCTCGCCGACGCCCGCAGCTTCGCACTGTTGTTCGGTCAGCTGTTCGCCCTGCACGACGGCGACGACCGGATGCCGGCAGCCCCCGCCGACCCGACGGCGCACCTGCGCGCGCTGCCCGGGCTGCGGTCCACCGAGGCCGGCCGGCAGGCCCGCGAAGTCTGGCGCGAGAAGTTCGCCGCGCTGCCCCCCGGGCCCGCTCTGCCCGAGCCCGCTCCCGGCGCGGCGCGGGCCCACCGCAGGGCACCGCTCGGCTCGTGGCGCGCCCTCACCGAACGCGCGGCGGCCATCGGTGTTCCGGCCGACATCGTCCTGCTCACCGCCTACACCGACGAACTGCGCGCCGAGTTCGGGGACGCGGGCCCCTTCACCGTCACCGTCGTCTCCTGGGACCGCCCCGGCGGGCTCGCGCACGCCGACGCGATGGTCGCCGACTTCACCCAGCTCGCCTGGGTCACCGTCGACGCCACGCTCCCGGACGCCTTCGCCGACCGCGCCCGCGCCCTGTGGGACCGGGTCCGCGCCGATCTGGAGCGGGCCGAACTGGTGCCCGGTCTCACCGAGTTGCGCACGCGTGTGTTCCGCTCCGGCGGCGCACTGCGGCTGCCCGTCGTCTTCACCCGCGTACCGGAGATCGACCCGGCTCTGCATCCCCGGGACGTGGAACTGCGCACCAGCCAGTCGCAGACCGCCCAGGTGGCGCTCGACCACGTGCCGCTGCTCGTCGGCGACGACCTGGTGGGGCAGTGGGACGCGGCCGAGGGCTCCCTCGCACCGGACCGCCTCACCGCGATGTTCGAGCGGTACGCGCGACGGGTGCGGGAGTTCGTCGTCGGCGAGCGCGAGCGCGAGCCGGCCCGGCGCCCGGCCGTCGGGCCGGACGCCGACGCGCCCGCCGGCGCCCGCGTCGACGACCGCCCGGTCGTCGTCGGGCCCGCGGACCACCGGGCCACGACACCGGCCCCCACCCTCGTCGAACTGCTCGAGGCCGCGTTCACCGGGCGTGCCGACCGGGACGCCGTCCACTACGCCGGGCACACCCTGACCTACGGCGAGCTCGACCGGCGCACCGCCCGGCTGGCCCGCCACCTGCACGCCCTCGGCGTCCGCCCCGGCGACCACGTCGCCGTCCACATGGACCGCTCCGAACGCCTGGTGGCCGCGCTGGTCGGCATCGTGCGCGCGGGCGCCGTGTACGTGCCCGTCGACCCGGCCAACCCACCCGAGCGCGTGCGGTACCTGCTGCAGGACAGCGGTGCCCGCGTCGTGGTCGCCGACGCCGCTCTCGCCGCTGTGCCCGCACAGGCCGGCGCGGTGGTGGTCTGCCCCGACCGGGAGGCCGACCGGGCCGCCCTCCACGCGCTGCCCGACACGCCGCCGGCCGTCTCGGTGGGCCCCGACGACCCGGTCTACACGATCTACACCTCCGGGACGACCGGCCGGCCCAAGGGCTGCCGCAACAGCCAGCAGGGTGTCGCCAACCGGCTGCTGTGGATGCAGGACCGCTTCCGCCTCACCCCCGCGGACCGGGTCGCGCAGAAGACGCCGTACGGATTCGACGTCTCCGTCTGGGAGTTCTTCTGGCCGCTCATCGCCGGCGCGTCCATCGTGGTGGCCCGGCCCGGCGGCCATGTGGACCCGGCCTACCTCGCACGGCTGCTGCGCGAGGAGCGGGTGACCGTCACCCACTTCGTGCCGTCCGTGCTCGGCATGTTCCTGCGCCACCCCGGCGCCGCCGACGGCACCGCGCTGCGCCTGGTGTTCACCAGCGGTGAGGCGCTCCCGGTCGCCACCATGCGGCGGTTCTACGAGGTGTTCGACGCGCCGGGGCCGCAGGTCGGCGGCCCCGAACTGCACAACCTCTACGGGCCCACCGAGGCCGCCATCGACGTCACCCACTGGGCGTGCCGCCCCGACTGGGACGAACCGACCGTGCCGATCGGCCGCCCCGTCGCCCACACCAGCATCCACGTGGTGGACGACCGGCTGCGCCCGGTCGCCCCCGGCGTCGCGGGGGAGATCCTCATCGGCGGCCGGCAGGTCGCTCTCGGCTACCACCAGCGGCCCGAGCTGACGGCGGAACGCTTCGTCACCTCGCCCTTCCCGGACCTCGACCCGTCGCCGCGGCTCTACCGCACGGGGGATCTGGGACTGGTCGGCGAGGACGGCGAGATCCGCTACCTCGGCAGGATCGACGGCCAGTTCAAACTGCGCGGGCTGCGCATCGAGCCGGAGGAGATCGAGGCGGCCCTCGCCGAGGTGCCCGGTGTCGCGGAGGCCCGCGTGCTCCCGGTCGACGACCCGGCCTCGGGCGAACAGGTCCTGGCCGCCGTCTGCGTGTCCCGCACACCCGGCCACGCCCCGGCGGTGCCGGAGATCCGCCGCGCCCTGGGCGATGTGCTGCCCGCCTATCTGGTGCCCAGCCGTTTCTGCTTCGTGGAGGACCTTCCGTTGACGACGAACGGCAAACTGGACCGCCCGGCCGCCGCCCGGCTCCTGGGCGCCGGGCCGGCGTCCCGGCCGGATCCCGTGACGCCCGCCGCGCCGGCCCCCGTCTCCACCCCGGCGCCGGTCGCCGGAGTCGCCGCCGATCTGCGGGCCGGCATCCGCGCCGCCGTAGCCGAGGTGCTCGGGGTCGCCGAAGTCGACGACGGAGCCGACCTGTTCGACCTCGGCGCCACCTCCTTCACCATGATCCGCATCGCGCAGGAGATCGAACGTCTCACCGGCACCGCGCTGCCCGTCGACGCCCTCATCAGCAGGCCGACACTCGACGCGCTCACGGCGGCCGCCCTGCCGGCACCGGAGGAGGCGGCCACGGCCGGCGGCGCCCCGGCCCTCACCGCCCAGTACGTCGCCCGCCGGGCGGCCGAGGTACTGGGCGTGGAACAGGTCGCGGTGGGCGACGACCTGTTCGACCTGGGCGCGACATCCTTCACCATGATCCGGCTGGCCCAGGAGATCGAGGCGGCGACAGGGGCACACATCCCCGTGGACGTCCTCATCCAGAGCCCCACCCCGCGCTCCATCGCGCAGAGCGTCGCCCCGCCGGCCACGACCACCGCCACGCCCCCGCCCGCCACCGGCACGGACGTCCGCATCGCACTGGACCCCCGGGCGAAGGCCGCCTTCAAGGAGGCCAGGGTCGCCGAGCGACGGCTGCCCGCGTCCCTGCGCCGGGTCCCCGTCCCGCCGGCCGACCCCGACGAGACCCGTGCCCTGTTCGACGCCGCCTCCTTCCGGGAGTTCGCCGACGGCCCGCTGCCCGCCGGGGACCTGCTCGCCCTCCTCGCCACCGTCACCTGGGGCGAACTCGACGGCCGCGCCAAGCGCCGCTATCCCTCCGGCGGCGGCTTCTACCCGGTCCAGGTGTACGTGTACGTGGCCCCCGGCGCGGTACAGGACCTCGCCCCCGGCCTGTACTACCTGCACCCGGCCGAACGCGCCCTGGTCGCGCTGTCCCCCGACGCCCGGTACGGCACCGACCTGCACGTCCACCACAACCGTGCGCTCGTGGACGGCTCCGGCTTCGGCGTCTTCCTGGTCTCGACCCCGGCCGCCATCGCCCCCGCCTACGGCGAGCGCAACGCCACCCGCTTCTCCACCATCGAGGCCGGGCACATCGCCCAGTTGCTGCTCACCGGGGCGCCGGAGCGCGGACTCGGGCTGTGCGCGGTCGGCGAGATGGACTTCGACGCGGTGCGCGCCGACTTCGGCGTCACCGACGAGCAGGAGCTGCTGCTGTCCCTGTGGGGCGGCGCGCTCACCGAGGACACGCGCGCCCGCCGCGCCGCGCTCACCCACACCGCCACCGGGCTCCCGCGGCCCGCCGGCCAGCCCGCCGACCGATCCGCCGACCAGCCCGCCGACCGGTCCGGCCGGGCTGTGGCCGTCGTCGGCTTCGCGGCCGACCTGCCGGGCGCCCGCACCCTCGACGAACTCGACGGCCTGCTCACCGCCGCCGCCCCGGCCACCGGGCCGGCTCCCGCCCAACGGTGGGCGCCGCTGCGCTCACGGGCGCGGCGCTCCGGGGCGGCCGTCGGCGGCTACCTCGACGACGTACTCGCCCTGGAGGCGGAGGAGTTCCGCATCCCCGAGGACGAGGCCGGCGCCATCGACCCGCAGGAACGCCTCCTGCTGTCCGTCGCCCGCCGCTGCTTCGAGGACGCCGCGCTCACCCCGGACCGCCTCGGCGGCCGGGTCGGGGTCTTCGTCGGATCGATGTGGCACGACCACGCGCTGTACGGGATCGCCGCCCGCGCGGACGGGCGGGCCGAGGACGGCACCCACGCCACCCGCGGCGGCCTGGCCCACCGCACCTCGCACGCCTTCGGCCTGACCGGGCCGAGCGTGCTGATCGACAGCGGCTGCGTGTCCGGGCTCGCCGCGGTCGAAGCCGCCTACCGGGCCGTCGCCGACGGCCGCTGCGAAGCCGCGCTCGCCGCCGGATCCAACCTGGTGCTCCATCCCGACCACCTCGACGTCCTGTCCGAGATGGGCCTGCTCGCCGAGGACGGCGACTCCTGCGCCTTCACGGACCGGGCCAGCGGCTGGCTGGTCGGCGAGGGCGTCGGCGCGCTCCTGCTCAAGCCCCTCGACCGCGCCCTCGCCGACGGGGACCCCGTGCACGCGGTGCTGCGGGGCGGCGCCCTCCAGCACTCCGGCACGACCCGCCAGTTCGGCATCCCGGACCCGCAGCGGCAGGAGGCCACCATGCGGGCCGCGCTCGACGACGCCCGGCTGCGGCCCGCCGACGTGGGATACGTCGAGGCCGCCGCGGCCGGTGCCGCGCTCGCCGACGCGCTGGAGTTCACCGCGCTCGGCCGGCTCTTCGGCGACGACGGCCCCGGCGGGGCACCGGTCCCGGTCGGCACCGTCAAGCCCCACACCGGACACCTGGAAGCGGCCTCGGTCTTCGCCCAGCTCGGCAAGGTCATCGCCCAGTTCCGCCGCCTCGACGTGTACCCGACGCTGCTGACCTCGGCGGTGAACCCGGCGCTCGCCCGTGCCGCGGGCCCGGTCGCCCTGGCCGCCGACGGCAACCGCGGATGGCGCACCGCCCCCGGAGCGCCCCGCCGCGTCCTGGTCAACGGCTTCGCGGGCGGCGGCTCGTACGGCAGCCTCGTCGTCGAGGAACCGCCGGCCGTGCGGCCCGGCCCCGACGACCAGGGCACCTGGGCGCTGCCGCTGTCCGCCGACACCCCGGAGAACCTCGCCGCGCTCGCCGACAGCCTCGCCGACGTCTGGGAACGCAACCCGTCCCTGGGAGCCGGCCGTGTCGCCCGGGCCCTGCGCGAGGGCCGCACCCACCGCTCGGTGCGCGCGGGTCTGGTCACGGACGCCGCCGCGGCGGCCGGGGCCCTGCGCACCATGGCCCACCGCATCCGCACCCGCGGCGCGGGCGCCGTCGACACCGCCGCCGACGCTCCCGCCCGGGAGCGGGACACCCTGCTCGCGTGGGTCGCGGGGGAGCCGGTCGACTGGGCCCCGATCGCGGCGTCCAAAGCGGCGCTGCCGGCCACCCCTCTCACCCGTACCCGCCCGCCGCTCCCGGCCGGCCCGGCCACCCTGGCCGCCCAGGCGGAGCCCGCCGCGCCCCCGGCCACCGACGCGCTGTCCGCCCGGCTCGGCTCGGTGTGGGGGATCGGCCTCGCCGAGGAGCCGGCTCCGGCGGCGTCCGACGGCGGCGCCGCGCCCGCCGGCGACCACTTCACCCGCCTGTCGACGCTGGTCGCCGCCGAACTCGGGACCGATGTCGGCAGGCTGAGCCCCGACCAGGACCTCTTCACCCTCGGCGCCACCAGCAGGCAACTGCTGCGCCTGGCCGCCCGTATCGCCGCCGACGGCGGACGGGAGCTCCCGCTGGAGACCCTGTTCACCGCCGCCGACCTCGGAGAACTGGCCGACCGCGCCTTCCCCGCCCCCGTGACCGTCTGAGCCGAAAGCAGTGACCACCATGACGCGGATCCTCATGTTCCCCGGCCAGGGCGCCCAGAGCGTCGGCATGGGCCGGGACCTGTTCGCACGCTTCCCCCACCTGGTGCAGGAGGCCGACGACGTCCTCGGCTACAGCCTGCGCCGGCTCTGCCTGGAGGACCCCGAGGGACAGCTCGGCAACACGCGCTACACCCAGCCCGCCCTCTTCGCCGTGAGCGCCCTGGCCTACCGCGCCCACCTGGAGGAAGGGGGCGACCGGGCGGACCTCGCCGTCGGCCACAGCCTGGGCGAGTACAACGCCCTGCACGCGGCGGGCGCGTTCGGCTTCGCCGACGGGCTGCGGCTCGTCGCCGCGCGGGCCGCGGCGATGGCGGACGTCACCGGCGGCGGCATGAGCGCCGTCATCGGCCTGCCCGAGACCCGGCTGCGCTTCCTGCTGCTGCGCGCCGGATTCGGCTCCCTGGACCTGGCCAACCTCAACACCCCCGGGCAGACCGTGCTCGCCGGGCCGGCCGACGACCTGGCCGAGGCGGGACCGATCCTGGAGGACGCGGGAGCCCGCATGGTCCGGCGGCTCGACGTCAGCGGCCCCTTCCACTCGCGCTACATGGCCCCGGCCGCCGAGCGCCTGGAGCCCCTGGTGCGGGCGACCTCCTTCGGGCCGCTGGCGTTCCCGGTGATCGCCAACGCCACCGCCCGCCCCTACGTGCCGGACCACCTCGGCGCGACCCTCCTCCAGCAGATCCACCAGCCGGTGCGCTGGTACGAGACGGTGGAGTCGATCCTCGACGGCACCTACGGGCCCGAGCCCGAGTTCACCGAGATCGGCACCGGCAAGGTGCTCACCGGCCTGCTGCGGCAGATCCGCCGGGAGCGGGACCAGGGCCGGGACCGGGTGCTGACCGGGGCGGGCGCCCGATGAGCCCTGTGCACCCCGACGGCGGGCAGGACACGGTGGGCATCTGGTTCTGCCCCAACGAGGGCCTGGACGAGGCGACCAGCACCCTGCTCGCCGGGCACTGGCTGGACGAGCACGAGCGGGAGACCGCCGGACGGTTCCTCTTCGACCGGGACCGGCGGCAGTACCTCGTCGCCCACTGCCTGGTCCGCCGCGTGCTGTCCCTGGAGACCGGCATTCCGGAGGCCGAGGCCGTCCTGTGGCGGTCCTCACGCGGCCGCCCGTTCCTCCAGACGCCGCCCGGCGGTCTGCCCGGCGGCGGGCGCGAGCTGGACTTCAACCTCTCGCACGCCCACGGCTTCAACGTCGTCGCCGTCGCCCGCGACTGCCGCGTCGGCATCGACATCGAGCGCCTCGACCGGGGTGGCGAGCGCGGCTTCGACTGGATCGTGGAGTCCTTCGCCCCGGAGGAGCGCTCCTACCTCGCCGGCCTCACGGCGGGCGGCCGGCGCGACCGGGCCACGCTGCGGCTGTGGACGCTGAAGGAGGCCTACGCCAAGGCCCGCGGGCTCGGCCTCGGGCTGCCGTTCGACTCGTTCGCCTTCGAGCTGGACGACGAACAGGGTGTGGTGGGGTTCCGCCCGCCGGACGGCGACAGCGCGGACCGCTGGTCCTTCACCGAACTCGCGCCGCGACCGCAGGTCCTGGTGTCCCTCGCCGTGGAGCGGCGGCCGGACGGTGCCGGCCCCCGGCGGATCGAGGTGCACGACGGATTTCCCTGGGGCCGCGCCGCGCCTCGCGACATCCCGCTGCCCCGGCCGCACCGCGCACTGCAGCCACGCGCCGACCGACCCACCATCGAGGAGTTCGTATGACAGCAGTCGAGGAGAAGACCCGCCCCGAGATCACCGCGCAGACCTTCCGGGACGCGATGGCGCTGCTGGCCGCGCCGGTCAGCGTGGTCACCGCCCTCGACCCGGACGGACGCCGGCGCGGATTCACGGCCGGCTCGGTCGTCTCCGTCTCGCTGGACCCGCCGCTGATCATGGCGGGTGTGGCGCTGACCTCCAGCTGCCACGCGACGCTGACGACCGCACCGGAGTTCGTGGTCAACGTGCTCGGCGAGCAGCACCGGCACCTCGCGCGGCGCTTCGCGGCAAAGGACGTCGACCGGTTCGCGGGCGGCGGGTTCGCGCCGTGGGAGGGCTCGGGCACGCCGTGTCTGCCGGACGCGGCGCTGCTCGTGCGCTGCCGCACGGCGCGGATCGTCCGCGCCGGCGACCACGACCTGGTGTTCGGTACCCCGGTCGAGTTCCGGCACGGCGCCGAGGCGACCGCTCCGCTGCTCTGGTACCGGCGCGGCTTCCACACGGCACGCGAGCACCGGGGCTGAGCCCGGCGCCGCCGCGTGCCTACAGGCCCGCCGCGGGATGCGCGACCAGCCGGTCGAACCGGCGCATCAGCTCCTCCTGTTCCAGGGAGAGCCGCTCGATGCGATGGTGCAGCTGGGCGATCTCACCGCTCAGGCTCAGTACGGTCGCGTCGGGCCCGGCGCGACCGGCCGGCCCCGGCGGCCGGGCCGGCGGTGGCATCGGGTGCACCGAGGCCACCTGGCCGGACACCCCCGGTGCCGCCAGGCCCGGGTCGTGCTGGAGGATCGCGTTCATCCGGCCGCGCAGCGCCGGCCCCGGCTCCACCCCCAGTTCGTGCACCAGGCGCTTGCGGGCCCGGTCGTACACGCTGAGCGCCTCCCCCTGCCGCCCGCACCGGTAGAGCGCCACCATCAGCAGGTCGTAGAACCGCTCCCGCATCGGGTGATCCGTGGTCAGTTCCTCCAGCTCGCCGATGATCTCGTCGTGCCGGGCCGCCCGCAGACTCGCGTCGTACAGGGTCTCCAGAGCGGTCAGCCGGTTCTCCTCCAGCTGCGCCGCCTCGGCCGCGCAGATGTCCCCGCGCACACTGCCCTCCAGCGCCGGGCCCCGCCACAACGCCAGGGCGCCGCGCAGCAGTTCGGTCGCCTGCTGCGGGTCGTCCGCGGCGGCGGCCCGGCCCTGTGTGGCCAGCTCGTTGAACCGGTCCGCGTCCGTCGTGCTCCGTCCCAGGCGCAGGACGTAGCCGAGCGAGCGCGTCACGATCCACTCGTGGTGCGGCTCGCCCGACCCCGGTTCGGGCACCGGCAGCAGGCGGCGCAGCCGGGCCACGTGCGCCTGCAGCGCGTTCGTCGCGTTGGTGGGCGGGTGTTCCCCCCACAGCTCGTCGATCAGCCGGTGCACCGACACGACGTGCCCGGACTTCACCACGAGCGCGCCCAGCAGGGCGCGTTGCTTGGCGCCCGTCGGAAGGATCCTCAGACCGGTGCGCTCGTCCTGGATCTCCACGGGACCGAGAATGCGGAACTGCATCTGCATCTCTCCCTCGTATCTTCCTCGCGCGTCACGCCGCGCGTCACTCGAACCGGTCGGGATCGGTGAAGCCCAGGGGGAACACCGGCTCCTTGCCCTGAACGAGGTCGGCCAGCACCTCCCCGATGCCCGTGGCGTGCTTGAATCCGTGGCTGCTGCAGCCGCCGGCGACGACCAGGCGCGGGTTGCCGCGGGGCCTGCCGATGACGAACTGGCCGTCGGGCGTGCGTGCGTAGATGTTCGCGGTGGCCCGGGACGGCTCCCGGCCCACGCCCGGCACCGCCCGCGCCAGCCGGCGCGAGAGCACCGACCAGTCGGCCGGCGAGACGGAGCGGTCCAGGCTTTCGGGGTCCACGACCCTGAAGTGCTTGCCGCCGTCCTCCAGGCCCAGCTTCACCTCGGTGCCGCCCGGCAGCGTGCCGTGACCCCACAGCACGTCCCCGTCGTCCAGTTCCCGCATGAACACCGGCAGCCGCCGCAGCGTGAACCGCTCGTGCGGCGCCTCGGGCGTGAACCACGTGGTGGGCATGCGGACGACCTCCAGCGGCAGGCCGGGCACCAGCTGGTCCAGCCACGGCCCCGCCGTCACCACGACCTGCCCGACGTGCAGGACGCGGCCCGCCGCCGTGTGCACCGCGACCCGCGACCCCTCGGTCTCCAGCGCCGTGACCCGGGTGTCGGTGATGACCCGCGCGCCCGCGGCCCGGGCCGCGCCGAGCGCCGCCCGGATCGTCGCCTCCGGCAGCGTCAGGCCGCCCGCGGGCTCGACCACCGCGAGGTGGCCGGGCGACAGGTCCTCGTGCGCCGGACAGCGGCGGCGCAGCGCGTCGCGGTCCACCACCTCGATGTCCAGGCCGTGTTCCCGGGCCGCCCGCAGCGCGCCGCCCACGATCCGGCCGTCCTCGGGACCGATCAGCATCGCGCCGGTCGGCTCGAGCAGCCGGGTGCCGCTCTCCTGCTCCAGCTGCAGCCACAATGCGCGCGAGCGCTGGGCGAGGGGCACCAGACCGGGGTGCTCCAGGCACGCCGTGCGGAACATCCGGCTCTCACCGTAGGAGGAACCGTTGATGTTGGCCGGGCCGTAGCGCTCGACGCCGATCGCGCGGATGCCGCGCCGGGCCAGCTGCCACAGAGCGCTCGCCCCCCAGGCGCCGAGACCGACGACGGCTATGTCCGCGTCCGGTCCGCTCACCACGGACTCACCGCCGCCGACAGGGCGGCCGTCGCGTCCCTCTGGATCAGGTCGAGCAGCGGGCGCGGGTCGGCCTGGAAGTAGAAATGCCCGCCCTCGGACATCCGCAGCCCCTGGAAGTGTTCGGCGAACCGCTCCCAGGCCGCGAGGCGCTCGGGCCCCACGACCACGTCCCGCGTGCCGCCGTACACCGCGACCGGCATCGTCAGCGCCGGGGTGTCCGGCAGCGGGCGCCAGCTCTCCACCAGTTTCAGGTCGTTGCGGATCGCGGGGGAGAACATCTCCCACAGGTCCGCGTCCCGGAGGACTTCCACGGGCGTGCCGCCCATCGCGGCGAGATGCAGGCGCAGTTCCTCGTCGGGCAGTGCGTGGCGGCGGGTGGCCTCGCCCTGCGGGCGGGGCGCGCCGCGCGCCGACAGACCGAGCCACACCGGCAGTTCACGGCCCTCGGCGGCGAGGCGCTGGGCCATCTCGTAGGCGACCAGCGCACCCATGCTGTGACCGAAGAAGGCGAACGGGCCGGGCCCGTCGGCGGCCAGCCGGCGCAGGAAGAAACCGGCCAGTTCCCGGGCGTCGTCGATCTGGGGTTCGCCCGTGAGCCGGCCCCGTCCGGGCGCGTCCATGAGCCGGACGTCCCAGTGCGCGGGCAGCAGGCCGGGCCAGTCGCGGTACAGCAGATGGGATCCGCCCGCGTGATGGAAGACGTACAGGCGCAGGGGCTGGTGCATGCCGGCCCCCGTCACGCGGCCACGGCGGCGGGCCCGGCCGCGCCGTCGTGGGTGTCGGCGAAGGCGGGGGCGACCTCGGCGGCGAACAGTTCCATGGCGCGCTCGGCGCGCTCGTAGGGCATGTGTCCGGGATTGAACTGCAGGCTCAGGCAGATGTCCGGGCCGTACCAGTCGCGGATCGTCCCGATCTGCGCGCGCACCTCGGCGGGCGTCCCGGCCAGCACCTTGTGGCCGGCGAGCGCGGTGTCGAAGTCGTAGGCGCGCGCCTTGTCCACGAACCTCTCATAGCCCGGGTACTGCGCGGAACGCGCGTTCGCCCAGGAGGCGACGGCGTCCGCCATCGTCTCGACGTAGTTGCGCTCGTTGGTCCGGGCGTCCGCGAGGGCCACCTCCCGGTCCTCGCCGAGATAGCAGGTGTACTTGATCTGGATGCGGCCCGGGCCCTCGTGGCCCGCGGCGCGGCGCGCGGCGCGATAGGCGGCGGTCATCTCCGTGAGCTGCTCACGGCTGGTCACCGAGGGCACGACCTGGAGGTGGTGTCCCCGGGTGCCGGCCAGCGCACAGGACTCGGCGCTGGTCGCCGACGCGACGAACACCGGCGGGTGCGGGCGCTGGTAGGGCAGGGGGAAGCCGGTCACCGGGCCGAACCGGTGCGCCTCCCCCTCGAAGCGGACCTCCTCGCCGCTCCACAGGGCGACGCATGCCTCGACCACTTCGGTGAAGCGGGTGCGGCTCTGCTCCATGGACACGCCGAACAGGTCGAACTCGTCGGGCAGGAAGCCGCGGCCGAAACCGACGTCGAGGCGGCCGTGCGAGAGGTTGTCGAGCAGCGCGAGGCGCGCCGCCGTCTGGACGGGGTGCGCGAACGACGCGATGACGGCACCGGTGACCAGTCGTATACGGCTGGTGCGGGCCGCGGCGGCGGTCAGGAACACGACCGGATCGGGGCTGTAACCGCCGTACGGGGAGCCGTAGTGCTCGACGGTCTGGACGTGTTCAAAATCTAGCGCCTCGGCCAGCTCGACCAGCCGGAGGCTTTCGTCGTAGTAGGTGCTCGCACTCTTCTTCGCCGGGTCGATGACCGGGAAGAAGTTCACGCCGAATTTCATGGGGGGCTCCGTCTGGTGATCCGTTTCCGGCTTCCCGGAAAACCATGGAAAGCTCTTCGGCTATCGGACCTTAAGCGGAGCGGGAGCGATCGCGGGGCGGACGCGAGCGCTTCTCAAGGGACTTTGTGCGCCGCCTCGAGACCGTGCGGGCCGTCGGCACGCGACATCAGTTCCCACCAGTGGCCGAGCGTGGGCCGGGCCATCAGCTCGGGGAAGCCGACCTCGATACCGCGCCGGTGCCATGCGGAGATCAACTGCATCGCACGGATCGAATCCAGGCCGTGGTCGACCAGGTCGTCCTCGTCACCGGGGAGTTCGGACGGGTCGAGCTGCATGGCGCGGGCCACCATCTGACGCAGCAGCTGCCGCGTCAGCGGATCGGCGCCCGCCGGCACATCATGCTTTTCACGGGTATCCATGGAGGGGAAAATAATGGCATTGCGGATCGTGTTGAAGACATGGTCGGTGTTCTCTTGAAAAGGGTCAGGTGCGCGTCAGTGCCGTGTCAGGAAGCAGGGCGTGGAGAACTGCTCGAAGGCGGCTGGAGGATACCGCCGGGAAAGCTCGGGGGCGGCTACGGTTCGTCTCGTTCCACGCTTGTGAGGACGGGACAGGCATACGTTCCGCGGCGCACTATCGACGCTCATCGGATACCGGTACGGAGGAGACCATGAAAATTCGGGTTCTGGGTCCGCTGAGTGCCGACGTCAACGGGATGTCGATCGTTCCGACGGCGGGCAAGCCACGGCAGATCCTCGCACTGCTCGCGCTCTACCCGGGGCGGGTCGTGCCCGTTCCCACGCTCATGGAGGAGATCTGGGGCACCGAACTGCCGCAGAGCGCGCTCACCACCCTGCAGACGTACATCCTCCAACTGCGCCGCAGGCTGGGCACGGCCATGGGTCCGGGCGTGCCGGGCGCCGCCAAGGACGTCCTGGCCACCCGGCACGGCGGCTACCTGCTGCAGATCCCCTCCGAGGCCGTCGACGTGCACGAGTACGAGCGTCTGGTGGCCGAGGGGCAGCAGGCCTCCGACGAGGGCGAGGACGACAGGGCGGCCCTGGCCTACCGCACGGCGCTCGGCCTGTGGGAGGGCCCCGCGCTGGTCGACGTGCGCGTCGGGCCCATCCTGGCGATCGAGGTGATGCGCCTGGAGGAGAGCCGGCTCGTCACCCGTGAGCGCCGCATCGACGCGGATCTGCGGCTGGGCCGCCATGTCGAGGTCATCGCCGAACTCACCGACCTGATCGCCCGTCACCCCCAGCACGAGGGGCTGCACTCGCAGGCGATGGTCGCGCTGTACCGCTCCGGCCGGCAGGCCACGGCGCTCGACGTCTACCACCGGCTGCGGCGCCGCCTCATCGAGGAACTCGGCGTCGAGCCCGCCCCCCAGCTCCAGCGCCTGCACCAGGCGATGCTCGCCGTCGACCCGCAACTCGACATCCTGTGCGGGCCTCGCCGCTCCTCCACCTTCGACCTGTACGCCGCCTGAGGGGCCACCCGGTGCCCGCCGCGAAGCCTCCCGGTGGCGGGTTCGAGCCGTTCTCCAGAGAGGTCGGCGAGGCTCGGGTGTCATGGACGTAAGGCTGTACTGCTTCGCGCACGCCGGTGCGGGGGTGTCGAGCTTCGGCCGCTGGCCGCAGCGCTGCGGGCCCGGCGTCGACGTCGTCCCCGTGCTGCTCCCCGGGCGTGAGGCCCGGCGGCGTGAGCCGCGCCCCACCGGACGCGACGATCTGCTGGGCGACCTGCTGGGCGGGATCGCCGACGCCGCCTTCGACGGCCCGTACGTGTTCTACGGGCACAGCCTGGGCGGCATGGTCGCCTACACGCTCGCCCGGGCCCTGCTCGACGCCGGTCTGCCCGGCCCGCGGCTGCTGGCCGTCGGCGGCTCCCCGGCCCCGCACACCGTCGCGCCCGCCGCCGCGACGGACGACATCACCGACGACCAACTGCTGGGCTTCGTCAGCGACATCGGCTCGGCGCCGGACGGGGCGCTCGCCGAGAGGAACAGCGTCTGGCACCGCGCGGTCCTGCCCGTCCTGCGGGACGACCTCAAGCTGGCACGCGCACTGCGGGCCGCCGCCATGGAGGACGGCGCCCGGGGCCGGCTGCCGATCCCCGTGCTCGCCGTGGGCGGCAGCCACGACCCCGTGGTCGGGCCGCGGGCACTCGACGGCTGGCAGCGCTGGACCAGCGCCCGCTGCGTGCGCCGCACCGTGCCGGGCGACCACTTCTTCGTACGCGGTCCCGAGCTGCCCCGGCTCATCGGGCGCGCCTGCCGCGTGGCACGCCGCATCGCGCTCGTACCCGAACCTGCTGGAGGACAACTGTGAGGGGCTACCGATGAGACGGGTCGTCATCACCGGCATCGGGGTCGTCGCCCCGGGCGGTGTGGGCACCGGCGCGTTCTGGGAGACGCTGACCGCGGGCCGCACGGCCACCCGCGGCATCACCCTGTTCGACGCCTCCGCGTTCCGCTCGCGCATCGCCGCCGAGGCCGACTTCGACCCGGCCGCCCACGGGTTCACCCCCGGTGAGGCCGCCCGCCTGGACCGGGCCGCGCTGTTCGCCCTGACCTGCGCCCGTGAAGCGGTCGCCGACGCGGGGATCGAGCCCGGCCGGGATCCGGTCCGCACCGGTGTCACCCTCGGCAGCGCGGTCGGCTGCACCACCGGGCTCGACAGCGAGTACGGAGTGGTCAGCGACAACGGCACCAGGTGGGAGGTCGACCACACCAAGGCCGTCGGCCACCTCTTCGACTACTTCGTGCCCAGCTCCATGGCCGCCGAAGTGGCGCTCGCCACCGGCGCGCAGGGGCCCGTCTCGCTCGTGTCCACCGGCTGCACCTCCGGCCTGGACTCCATCGGACACGCCGTCGACCTGATCCGCGAGGGCAGCGCCGACATCATGATCACCGGGGCCACCGAGGCACCGATCTCCCCGATCACCGTGGCCTGCTTCGACGCCATCAAGGCGACCAGCGCCCGCAACGACGACCCGGCGACCGCCTCGCGCCCCTTCGACCGCACTCGCAACGGGTTCGTCCTCGGCGAGGGGGCGGCCGTCGTCGTCCTGGAGGAGCTCGAGAGCGCCCGCCGACGCGGCGCCCATGTGTACGCGGAGATCGCCGGATTCGCCGGGCGTTCCAACGCGTACCACATGACCGGACTGCGCTCCGACGGCGAGGAGATGGCCGAGGCCATCCGGGCCGCGCTCGACGAGGCACGCCTGAACCCCACCGACGTCGACTACGTCAACGCCCACGGCTCCGGCACCAAGCAGAACGACCGGCACGAGACCGCCGCGTTCAAACGCTCCCTCGGCGACCACGCGTACCGGACTCCGATCAGCTCGATCAAGTCGATGATCGGGCACTCGCTCGGCGCCATCGGAGCCCTGGAAGTCGCCGCGAGCGCCCTCGCCATCGAACACGACACCGTGCCGCCGACGGCGAACCTCCACGAGGCCGACCCGGCCTGCGACCTCGACTACACCCCGCTCGTCGCACGCCGGCAGCGCACCGACACGGTGCTCAGCGTGGGCAGCGGGTTCGGCGGCTTCCAGAGCGCCATCGTCCTGACCCGGCCGCGACTGAAGGAGGCAGCATGAGCACGGCCACCCTGGAACGCCCGGCCGCCCGGGCCCTCGCGCCGTCCGGCACGGCGCCCGTCGTCACCGGCGTCGGCGTGGCGGCCCCCAACGGTCTGGGCGCCCGGGCCTGGTGGGCCGCCGTGCTGCGCGGCGAGAGCGGGATCCGCCCCCTCACCCGCTTCGACACCTCCGGCTACCCGGTGCGTATCGCCGGCGAGGTGCCCGGATTCGTGGACGAGGACCATCTGTCCAGCCGGCTGCTGTCGCAGACCGACCGGGTCACCAGGCTGTCCCTGGTCGCCGCCAAAGAGGCCCTCGACGACTCCGGAACGGATCCGGCCGACCTGCCCGGCTACGGCGCCGGCGTGGTCACCGCCAGCTCGGCGGGCGGCTTCGAGTTCGGCCAGCGCGAGCTGGAAGCGCTGTGGAGCAAGGGCGGCCAGTACGTCAGCGCCTACCAGTCCTTCGCCTGGTTCTACGCCGTCAACAGCGGCCAGATCTCCATCCGGCACGGACTGCGCGGCGCCAGCGGAGTGGTGGTGTCCGAACAGGCCGGCGGTCTCGACGCCGTCGCCCACGCCCGCCGTCAGCTCCGCAAGGGCGCGCAGGTCATGGTCACCGGCGGTGTCGACTCGGGGCTGTGCCCGTGGGGCTGGGCCGCGCACCTG
Source organism: Streptomyces sp. NPDC029041 (assembly GCF_040637515.1). Classification (NCBI taxonomy): domain Bacteria; kingdom Bacillati; phylum Actinomycetota; class Actinomycetes; order Kitasatosporales; family Streptomycetaceae; genus Streptomyces; species Streptomyces sp. NPDC029041. Next base: position 111,747 of record NZ_JBEZWO010000016.1, read on the forward strand.
GCCGGCGGCGGCCTGAGCACGGTCGAGGACCCGGCCGCCGCCTACCTGCCGTTCGCCGCCGAGGCGTCGGGGCACGTCGTCGGCGAGGGCGGGGCCCTGTTCGTCCTGGAGGACGCCGCGCTCGCCCGCGCGCGCGGCGCCCGCGCGTACGGCACCGTCGCCGGATATGCCGCCACCTTCGACGGCCCCGGCACCCCCCGCCTCGCCGATGCCGCCCGGCTCGCGCTCGCCGACGCGGGCGTGCGGCCCGACGAGATCGACGTCGTGTTCGCCGACGCGGCGGGCGCGCGGGAGGCCGACCGAGCCGAAGCGGCCGCCCTCGCCGAGGTGTTCGGCCCGTACGGCGTTCCCGTCACCGCTCCCAAGTCGATGACCGGCCGCCTGCTGGCCGGCGGCGCCTCGCTCGACCTGGCGGCCGCCCTGTTCGCCGTGCGCGACCAGGTGATCCCGCCGACCACCGGCACCGTGCGGCCCGCCGCCGACTGCCCCGTCGACCTGGTCACCGTCCCCCGCACCGGAACACGGCTGCGGCACGCGCTGGTCCTGGCACGCGGACGGGGCGGCTTCAACTCGGCGGCGGTCGTCGGCGCCGCCTGACCGCGCGGCCCCCTCGTCGCCGAACGCCCCCGTACCGCCGCTCGAGAAACCGGAAGGGAAAGACCATGGACCGCCTGGAACTGAGTGATCTGAGGATCCTGCTGCGCGAGTGCGCGGGCGAGGAGGAGGGCGTCGACCTGGACGGCGACGTCCTCGACGTCCCCTTCATGGAACTCGGCTACGACTCGCTCGCGCTCCTGCAGACCACCGGACGCATCGAACGTGACCACGGCACCGTCCTGGACGAGGAGGGGCTCGACGAGGCCGAGACCCCGCGGGACTTCCTCGCCCTGGTCAACCGGGCCCTTGCGGCCAGGACCGCGGGCTGAGTCATGACCGGTCAGGACGGCGCCCCGACCGCCACCGCCACCACCGACGTCTGTGTCGTCGGCGCGGGCCCGGCCGGTCTCGCCCTGAGCCTGATGCTGCTGCGCTCCGGCGTACGCGTCACGCTCCTGGAGAAGTCGACCCGCTTCGCACGCGAGTTCCACGGCGAGATCCTGCAGCCCGGCGGCCAGCGGATCCTGAACGAACTCGGGGTGCTGGCCGCCGCCCGCGCCCGCGGGGACCGCACCCTGCACGGCTTCCAGGTGCTGGAGGGCGACCGCCTCCTGCTCGACATCGACTACCGGCGCCTTGCCGCCCCCTACGACCGTCTCCTGGCGCTGCCCCAGCGGCACCTGCTGGAGACCCTGCTCGCGGCCTGCCGGGGACTGCCCGGCTTCACCTACCGGGACGGGCACCGGGTCTCGGCGCTGACCGGGGAACACGGCCGGTACACGGGGGCGGTGGCGAACGGGCCGGACGGAAGCCGGCTCGCCGTGCGCGCCCGGGTGGTCGTCGCCGCCGACGGGCGGTTCTCCCGCACCCGCGCGCTCGCCGGCCTCCACGCCGGACGCACCGAGGCCTTCGACCAGGACGTGGTGTGGTTCTCGCTGCCCGCCCCCGGCCGGGCGACCGGGCGGGTGCGCATCCACCGCGCGGCCGGTACGGCCGTCCTCGTCCATGACACCCACCCCGACCGGATCCGCGTCGGATGGACGCTGCCGCACCGCTCCTGGCCCGCCGTCGCCGACCGCGGCATCGACGCCGTCAAGGACCGGCTCGCCGCGGCCGTACCCCGGTTCGCCGACCTCATCACCGAGCACCTGACCAGCCGGGCCGATCTGAAGCTGCTCGACGTGTTCGCCGCCCGGGCCCCGCAGTGGGCCCGCGACGGGCTCGTGCTCGTCGGGGACAGCGCTCACACCCACGGGCCCCTGGGCGCCCAGGGCATCAACCTCGCGCTGCAGGACGCGGCCGTCCTGCACCCCGTCCTCGTGGCGGCGCTGCGGTCCGGCGACGTGTCCCGCGCCCGCCTCGCCCGCTTCCAGGAGCTGCGCGCCCCCGCCGCCGACGCGGTGACCCGCGCCCAGCGCCTCCAGGCCAGGGCGTTCTTCGGGACCGCCGGACGCGCCGCGACGCTGGCCCGGGCCGGCGCCGCGAAGCTGGTCACCCGCACCCCGATCGGCGCGCGCATCACCGCCGGGGTGGCATACGGCCGCTCACCCGTCCACGTACGGACGGATCTGTTCACGCACCCCGTCGCCGAGCCCGTCCCCCTCGACGCGGGTGCCGCCTGTCCCGCGAGCCACGCGCCTCATGCGACCCATGCGAGAAAGGTGCACGATGACCACCGCTCCTAGCCTTCGACGCCGCGTCGGCCACCCCGCGACACCCGGCGCCGTGTTCCCTCTCCCCACCACGACCGAGGAGGTCGTCCGGGCCGTGGCCGACGCCGCACGCCGGCGACAGCGCGTCGAGGTCCGCGCCGGCCGGCGCCAGGACAACCCCGTCGCGGACCCCGAGGCACGCGCCGTCATCGACCTGAGCGCGATGACCGCCGTCGCCCACGATCCGGTCCGGCGCGCCTTCATGATCGAGGCCGGCGCGCGCCTGACGGACGTGTACCGGACGCTGTACGAGGGCTGGGGGGTCACCCTGCCGGGCGGCGCCGACGCCGAAGCGGTCATCGGCGGGCACGTGACGGCCGGCGGCCATGGCTCCCTCACCCGCTCCTTCGGCCTGGCCGCCGATCACCTCCACGCGGTCGAGGTCGTGGTCGTCGACCTGTTCGGGCACGCCCGCGCGGTGGTGGCCACCCGCGAACGCAACGACCCCCACCGCGACCTGTGGTGGGCCCACACCGGTGGTGGCGGCAACTTCGGTGTGGTCACCCGCTGCTGGTTCCGTTCCCCGGACGCCACCGGCACCGACCCCACGGCACTGCTGCCGCGCCCGCCCGGCACCCTGCTGTCCAACGCGGTGATGTTCCCCCGCGCAGGCCTGGACGGGGCGGCGTTCCGCCGGCTCGTGCGCAACCACGGGCTGTGGCACGAGCGCAACAGCGGCGCCCACTCCCCGTACGCCGCGCTTCACAGCAGCCTCGTCCTGTCCGGCCGGCTCGCGCACAAGGACCCCGGCCACAGCGCGATCGTCAGCACGCACCTCGACGCCACGCTGCCCGACGCCCGCGGCATGCTGCGCCGCTACGCCGCCGACCTCACCGCCGGGGTCGCGGCCACCGCCCTCGTCAGCGACACGACCACCGCGCCCTGGCTGACCGCGGCGACCGCGCCGCAGGACACCGGCAGCAGCCGCCACCGGACCAAGTCGGCCTATCTGCGGCGCGGCCTCACCGACGAGCAGGCCGACGCCCTCCGCGCCCATCTGGACGCGTCCGGAACCGGAACGCTGTCCGTGACCCTCCGGTCCTTCGGCGGCCGTGCCAACACGCTCCCCACCTACGCCACCGCCGGCTCCCACCGCGACTCCGTCATGGACGCCGCCTTCACGGTCACCTGGCAGGACCCGTCAGCCGACGCCGGCCCGGTCGACCGGCTGCGCCGCCTGTACCGGGACGTGTTCGCCTCGACGGGCGGTGTGCCCGTGCCGGGCGAGGGCGGCAGCGACGGCTGCTGCGCCGACCACCCGGACACGGACCTCGCCGACCCGGCCTGGAACACCTCGGGCGTGCCCTGGCACCGCCTCTACCACAAGCACAACTACCGCCGCCTGCAACGCGTGAAGGCGAAGTGGGACCCGCGCGGCATGTTCCGGCAGGGGCTCGGCATCCGCCCGGCCTAGGGCCTGTCTCAGACAGGCCCTGGAGGTGCCCTGCACACCGTGCTCCGGCCGCCCGGCTCGTCGTGGACCGTCTGTCATGCCCGGTCCCGGACGAACCCGGGCGAGCCGGGCGCGATGTCACGATCTGCGGGACGCCTCTGGGGGAGCGCGCCCACGGGTCAGCGCTCGCCCAGCTCCCGCAGCAGTGCCCGCTCCAGGCGGGTCAGCGGCACGTCGGGGCGCAGCCGCTCCGGATGGCCCGCGGGCGGCCCGGCGGGTGGCGCGTCCGGCGTCTGCGGGCGGCTCGTCTCGCCGGCCAGGTAGACGGTGCCCATGGCGACGAGCCCGGACCACGCGTGCCGCAGCAGGCGAGCCGGCCATCGGCGGCCCTGGCTCATGTGGCTCCCTCGTTCGGTGAACCGGTCGTCCGCAACGGTGTCCGGAATCGGTCGACGTCCGGTCGAGACCCGCTGGTGCCACGGCAGACGCCGTCGCCCGTCGCGACGTCCGGCACGCGCTCCCGCCACCGTCCGAGAGCCCGAGCACCTCGGCAGGAGGGAGGGCCTCACCGGGCTCGCCCACCGCGCCGCGAGGCGCCCCCAGCCGTCCCGGCACCTTCGACAGCGGAGAACTTCGTGAGGAGAGCGGCCGTGCGCCCCAGTCCCACCCGCCCCGCCCCGGCCGGCCGGGCGACCGAGATCGCCGCAGGCGTGTACGCCTATCTCCAGCCGCCCGGCGGCTGGTGCCTCAACAACGCGGGCCTCCTGGTCTCCGCCGGCGAGAGTGCCCTCGTCGACACCACCGCGACCGAGGTCCGGGCCCGCCATCTGCGCGCCACCGCACTCGAACTGAACCCGGCGCCGCCGCGCACCATCGTCACCACGCACTTCCACGGCGACCACGCCTTCGGCAACTTCGTCTTCCCCGAGGCCGTCGTGATCGGCCACGAGCGCACCCGTAGCGAGATGCTGGCCGCCGGGCTGCACCTGACGGGCCTGTGGCCGGACGTGGCCTGGGGCGACATCAGGCTCGCGCCGCCCACCGTGACCTACCGCGACGGCCTCGGCCTGCACGTCGGCGCCCTGCGCGCCGAGCTGGCCCACGTCGGCCCCGCCCACACCTCGAACGACACCGTGGTCTGGCTGCCCGAGCAGCGGGTCCTGTTCACCGGCGACCTGGTGATGAACGGCGTGACGCCGTTCTGCCTCATGGGGTCGATCGCCGGGTCCCGCACGGCGCTGCGAGCGCTGCGCCGATACGGCGCCACCACCGTCGTACCCGGCCACGGCCCGGTCGGCGGCCCCGAGCTGTTCGACGCCGTCGACGGCTATCTGCGGCTGGTGCAGCGCCTCGCCGAGGACGGTCTCCGGGCCGGCCTGACCCCCCTCGAGGCCGCACACGCCGCACATCTGGGGCCCTACGCGGACCTGCTGGACCCGGAGCGGCTCGCCCCGAACCTGCGCCGCGCGTACGCCGAACTGCAGGGGCTGCCCGCGGACGCCCCGCTGCCGATGCCCGAGCGGCAGGCCGCACTCGGCGAGATGATCGAGTTCAACGGCGGGCCGCCCTGCTGTCTGGCCTGAACCGGAACGCCGCGGCTCACTCGAGGTCGTCGCGGGTGACCTTGCGCGTCGCCACCAGCAACCGCCCGTCGGCGTCCCGCACCAGCACGTCCTCGCAGACACACACCCGGTGCACCCGGGAGGCGCCGCCGACGGCCGAGGCGTAGACGGTGGTGTACGAGCGCACGTCCAGGGCGCCGTCCGGCCGCTCGGCCACGTCGAACATGCCCATGAAGTGACGGTGCCGCTCGCCTGCCTCGGCCAGCCGCGCCGCGGCGCCCCGGCAGGCTGCGGCCAGCTCCGCACGCCCGCGCACCGGCTCGGCCAGGGTCGGCACGTCGAACAGCGCGTCCTCGGTGAAGGTGGCCGCCCACTCCCGCGCGGCGTGACGGTCCAGGAGCTGCATCTGGTGCGCGTAGAACTGCTGCACCTGGGCGTACAGGGCGGCGAACGCGGCGCCGTGCGGGGCGGTTTCGAGCTGCGTGGTCATGGCCACTCCGTTCGGTGAGGAGCCGAGCCGCACCGTGCTGTGCGGTGCCGGGCTCCGGCGGGTCCGGTCAGCATCTGTGGCCGGGATCGAGCGGCTTTCGAACCTCCCTCAAGCCCCGGCGCCGAGCGTGGTGGGTGACAGCCGGCCGACCCGCCGGCCCGTCAGCCCGTCAGCCCGTCGAAGGGGGCCGCTCGCCGTGCCGCGCTTCACGTACCCGGAACTGCCACTGGACGGACTCCTGCGGCGCGCGGCCGCACGCGCCCCTGGGGCGGCCGCCCTCACGACCGAGCGGGACACCGTCACCTACGGGCAGCTCGACGCCCGCGCCGACCGGATCGCCTCCTTCCTCGCACGGGCGGCAGGCCGCCGGGGCGCGGTGATCGGCGTGGCCAACACCCTCGACACCGTCTTCCCCGCCGCCTACTACGGCGCGAGCCGCGCCGGCGGCACCGTCACCCTGATCAACCCGCTGCTGAACGAGAACGCGCTGCACCACGTCTGCGCCACCGCCCGCGTCGAGATCGCCCTGGTGCCGAGGGCCACCGCCGAGCAGCTGACGAAGCTGCGCGACCGGCTGCCCGCGCTGCGCACGGTCGTCGTCACCGACGCCGACGACGGCATGGTCCCCGCGGACGCCGTGCCCCTGCACACGGCGCTCGACGGCGTGCCCGGCCTGCCGTACACGGCCGGGGAGGGGCCCGAGCCCGGTGCGGTGGCGTGCCTGCAGTTCACGACGGGCACGACCGGACGCCCCAAAGGCGTCCGGCTCACTCACCGCAACCTCGTCGCCAACGCCTGCCAGACCGCCCGGGCCCATCGTCTCGGCTCCGGCTCGGTCACCCTCAACCACCTGCCGCTGTTCCACGTGATGCACCTCAACTCGGCGGTGTACGCGGGTGCTTCACAGATCCTGTGCCGCGACCCGGACCCGGTGGCCTCGCTCGCCGTGGCCGCGCGCGCCGGCGCCACCCATTACTACGGGCTGCCCGCCCGGCTGCACCGGCTGGCCGACGACCCGCGGCTGGCCACCGCCCGCGAGGGCGTCCCCGCGTCCCCGCGGCTGACAGCGGTCCTGTCCGGGGGCACCGCACTGGCTCCCGCGGCGGCCCGCCGCCTGCACCGGGCCCTCGGCGTTCCCGTCGTCCAGGGCTACGGCCTCGCCGAACTCTCCCCGCTCTCGCACACCCAGCGCCCCGGCGACCTGCCGGTGAGCGGCTCCGTCGGCCGGGCACTGCCCGGCACCGAATGCCGTGTCGTGGACCTCGGCTCACGAGAGCCCCTCGGGGTGCGGTCCGCCGGGGAGGTGCAGGTGCGCGGCCCGCAGGTCATGGCCGGGTACCTGGACGACGACGGGCCGTCCCCGGTCGACGCCGAGGGCTGGTTCTCCACCGGGGACGTCGGCTACCTCGACGAGGACGGCCGCCTGTTCCTGGTGGACCGGCTCGGCGACGTCTTCAAGCACGACAACGAGCTCGTGTCGCCGAGCAGCGTCGAGCGGATCGTCGAAGACGACCCGAGGGTCGCCGAGTGCGTGGTCGCCGGCCGGCCGGACGCGGTGCACGGCGCCACCGTGTGGGCGGGCGTCGTCCTGCGCGACCCACCCGCCGGGCCGCCGGACACCGTTCTCGACTCGATCGCCGCGCACGCCAACCGGCGTCTCGCCCCGTTCGAGCGCATCCGCACGATCGAGGCCCTGGACGCCGTCCCCCGCACCCCCACCGGAAAGCCCGAACGGCGGGTGCTGCGACGCCGCTTGCGCTCCGGCGCACAGGCCGCGGCCTGAACCGCCCGCCGCCCCGCCTCGTCCCCCCACCGTTCGTTCCCCGCCACCGACCCACCCCTTGACCGCCCGACTGGAGGCCCCATCATGGTGACGTTCGTGAACAAACTGACCGTCCACGGCGACGTCGAGGAGTTCCTCGCCGCCAAGGACCGCGTCACGGCCTACATGAGCGCCCAGCCCGGTTACCTCGGCCACCAGACGCTGCGCCTGGTCGGCAGCGAGCCGGTGTTCCTCGAACTCGCCCAGTGGCAGGACGCCGCAGCCCACCGCGCCGCCGTCACGAGCCCGGCCTTCCGGGAGCTCGTCGGCGGCCTGCGGCGCCTGGCCACCCCCGACCCCGGCCTGTACGAGACCCTGCCCGAGCGCAGCGGCGCCCGTGCCGAGCCGGCCGCGGCCGGCCTGCGATGAGCCCCGGTGCCGAGGTCCTCGTCGTCGGCGCCGGACCCGTCGGCCTGACCGCCGCCCACGAACTGGCCCGCCGCGGTCTGCGTGTCCGCCTCGTCGACGCCGCGGCCGGCCCCTCGCGCACCAGCCGCGCCGTCGCCGTCCATCCGCGCACCCTGGAGACGTTCGACCAGATGGGCATGGTCGACGGCATCCTCCGGCACGGCCGCCGCAACCGGGCGTTCACGATGTACGCCGCCGGCCGCCGCCTGGTGCGTCTCGACGCCGACTACAGCTCGATGCCGACCCGCCACCCCTACAGCGTCATCATCGAGCAGACCCGCACCGAGGCCGTGCTGCGCGCCGCCGTCGCACGGCTGGGCACCGACGTCGAATGGGGCGTCCGCCTGACCGGGTTCGAGCAGGACGCGGCCGGTGTCCGCGTGCGGCTGCGGCACGCCGACGGCACCGAGGAACACGGCGAGGTGCCCTGGCTCGTGGGCTGCGACGGCGGCCACAGCACCGTGCGCAAGACCCTCGGCCTGCCGCTGCTCGGCGAGAGCCGCGACACCTGGATGCTCGCCGACGCCCCCGTCCGCACCGACCTGCCGCCCGACAGCATCTACTGGGTCCACACGGGGGGCCAGGCCCTGATGATGGTCCCCTACGCCCGCGAGGGACACTGGCGGCTGCTCGACACGGCCCCCGGGGCCTCCGGCGCGGCCGGGGCGGCGGACCGGTTCACCGCCAAACTCTCCCGGGGGCTCGGCACGGACGTGCGCGTGGGTGAACCCGAGTGGACGTCCGTGTTCACGTTCCAGCAGCGCATGGTGCCACGGATGCACGAGGGCCGGGTGTTCGTCGCCGGTGACGCCGCCCATGTGCACAGTCCGGCCTCCGGTCAGGGCATGAACACCGGCATCCAGGAGGCGTACAACCTGGCCTGGAAGCTGGCCGCCGTCCAACAGGGACACGCGCGACGGCAGTTGATCGACACCTACGGGCTGGAACGCGTCCCCGTCGGCCGGGCGCTGCTCGGTTCGACCCGCACCGCGACCGCCCTGGTCCAGTTCAAGAACGCCCTCGCCGGCGTGGCCCTGCCGCTCGTGTTCTCCGTCGTGCGCGCCGTGCCCGCGCTGCGCCGCGCCATCCAGCGCAAGGTCCTGGGCGGCATGTCGGGACTGCGCCTGGACTACGCCGCTTCACCCCTGACCACCGGCGGCGGACCCGAGCCCGTGCCCATCGCCGCTCCGGTCGCCTCTCCCGTCATGGTGCCGCGCCGCGCCCACGTGCCCGCGCCCGGCGAGCGGGTGGCCGGCGCCGCCACCGTCAGCGACGCCCTGGTGCGCGAACTGCGCGACGTGCGCTGGACCCTGCTCGTCGCCCCCGGTGGCCACGACGGTACGGGCGCCCCCGTCCGCGCGGCGCAGGAAGCCGCCGACGCCCACGGCGCCTGGCTGTCCGTGCGCTCCGTCGGCGGCAGCGGCGCCGGCCCCGCGCCGCTGCCCGACCCGGACGGCGCGCTGTGCGCCGCACTGGGCCTCGCGGCGGGCGCCTGGGCGCTGGTGCGGCCCGACGGCTACCTGGCCGCACGCGGCGACTTCCTGACCCGGGGCGCGCTCGCCCGGGCCATCGCCCCCCTGTACCCGGCGGCCGGTGCTTCTGCGGCGCCGCTCCAGCGGCCCTCCGGTGGCCGTCGAGCCGTTCAGGACACGGTCGAGACCACTGCCGGTGCCATGGAAAGGGAGAGCGCACGATGACGTCACCCACGTCTTCACCGTCGTCCACGAAGCCGGTCGCCCTGGTCACGGGCGCGACGAGCGGCATCGGGCTGGCCGTCGCCCGCGAACTCGGCGCCCGCGGCCACCGCGTCTTCATCTGCGCGCGGACCGCCGAGGAGGTCGAGCGGACGGTCCGGGACCTGCGCGCGCAGGGGCTGGAGGCGGCGGGCACCGCCGCCGACGTGCGCTCCGCCGCGTCGGTGGCGGCGCTGGTCCGGGCCGCCGTCGACGCGTTCGGCCCGATCACCGTCCTCGTCAACAACGCCGGACGCAGCGGTGGCGGCCCCACCGCCGGCATCTCCGACGAGCTGTGGCACGACGTCATCGCCACCAACCTCGACAGCGTCTTCCTGCTCACCCGCGAGGCGCTCCGCAACGGCGGCCTGGCGGACGCCCGGGGCGGCCGGGTGATCAACATCGCCTCGACGGCCGGCAAGCAGGGCGTCCTGCTCGGTGCCCCGTACTCCGCCTCCAAGCACGGAGTCGTCGGCTTCACCAAGGCGCTCGGCAAGGAACTCGCCCCCACCGGCGTCACCGTCAACGCGGTCTGTCCCGGCTATGTCGAGACGCCCATGGCCGAGCGGGTCCGCCGGGGTTACGCCGACGCCTGGGGCACCACCGAGGAAGAGGTGCAGGAGCAGTTCGAGGCGAAGATCCCGCTCGGCCGCTACTCCACCCCGCAGGAGGTCGCCGGTCTCGTCGGATACCTGACGACCGAGCACGCCGCATCCATCACCGCCCAGGCGCTCAACGTCTGCGGTGGACTCGGCAACTTCTGACCGCCCGGCCCGGGGCGGCCTCCTGACCAGGAAGTGAGAAACGGACATGTCCGCTGAGCGAGTGCACCGCACGACACACGAGGTGACCGTCGCCGCGCCCGCCGGCGTGGTCTACGGGCTGATCTCCGACGCGGTCCGCTGGCCGCTGTTCTTCCCGCCCAATGTGCACGTGGAGCAGCTCGAGTTCGACGGCGACAGCGAGCGGCTGCGCATGTGGGCCACCGCCAACGGCCAGGTCAGGTCCTGGACCTCGCGCCGCCTCCTGGACCCGGCACTGCGCCGCGTCGAGTTCCGCCAGGAGCTGCCCGCCGCCCCCGTCCAGGCCATGGGCGGTACGTGGACCGTCGACGCCCTCGGCGCCGACCGGTCCCGGCTGACGCTGCTGCACGAGTTCACCGTCGCCGACGACGCCCCCGACGACGTGGCCTGGGTGGAGCGGGCCACCGACACCAACAGCCGCACCGAGCTGGACAGTCTGCGCCGGCTGGCCGAGCAGTGGGGGCGCCTGGACGACCTGGTCCTGTCGTTCGAGGACTCGGTGCGCGTGCACGGTCCGGCCGAGCTCGTCTACGACTTCCTCTACCGGATCGGCGACTGGCCCGAGCTGGTGCCGCACGTCTCCCGGCTGGACTTCACCGAGGACGAGCCGGGCGTGCAGGTCATGTCGATGGACACCCGCACCGCCGACGGCTCCTCGCACACCACGCGGTCCGTCCGGGTGTGCTTCCCGCACGCCGGACGCATCGTCTACAAGCAGACGGCCACGCCGCTGCTCATGTCGGCGCACACCGGTGAATGGTCCGTCGTCCCCGACGAGACGGGCGTGACCGTCCTCGCGCAGCACAGCGTCGTGCTGCGCGAGGAGAACATCGCGCGGGTGCTGGGCGAGGACGCGGACCTCGCACAGGCCCGGCGCTACGTACGGGAGGCCCTGGGCCGCAACAGCACGGCGACGCTCGAACTCGCCAAGAAGCATGCGGAGAGCGCGGTAACGGTCCTGTGAGCACGACGCCGACCGCCGTCGCCCGTGCGGCGGCGGACACCGCGGGCCCGCCCGCCCCGCCCCCGGACGCGGCCGAGGACACCGCGCACGGCGTCGAACGCGCCGCGCGGCTCGAGCGCCTGCTCGGCGACCCCTGCGATCCGCACAACCCGCACGGCTACCGGGCCCTGCTCGACGCCGACGCACAGCGTCACGTACCGGAGGCCACCGAGGCGCTCCTGACCGACGTGCGCCTCGGCGCCGAGTTCGTCCCCCGGGACCTCGGCGGGCGGCTGGCCCGCCCCGATGTGCTCGCCCGCGCGCTGCGACCGGTCTTCCGGCGCGACGTCGCACTCGGATTCGGCTACGGCATCACCTCCCTGTTCGGCGCCTCCGCCGTCTGGGCGGCGGGTGACGAGCGCCGACGCGCCGACACCGCCCGGCTGCTGCTCTCCGGCGGCCGGGCCACGATCCTGCACCACGAACTGGCCCACGCGAACGCCATCCTGCGCGACGAGTTCACCGCTCGCTCCGCGCCCGGTGGCGGTTTCGTGCTCGGCGGGCGCAAGGACGTCGTCATCAACGCCGACCGGGCGGACAGGTTCGTGATGTACGCCCGCACGGCGACCTCGGCAGGCCCGAGAAGCCACTCCGTGCTGTTCCTCGACCCCGAGCGGCTCCCGCCGGGCGGCCTGCGCAGGCTGCCGCGCGTCCCCACCCACGGGATGCGCGGCAGCCGCTTCGCGGGATTGGAGTTCACCGACTGCCCCGTCCCCGCGGGCACGCTGGTCGGCGACGTCGGCGACGGTGTCCAGCTCGCCCTGCGTACGTTCATGGTCAACCGGTGCCTGATCCCCGGCACCGTCGTCGCCGGGGTGGACAGCGCCCTGCGCTTCGCGGTGCGGGCCGCGACCGAGGGCCGCCCCACCGGACAGCCGGCCCGCCGTCACCAGGCGGTACTCGCCGGGGTCTTCGCCGATCTGCTGGCCTGCGACAGCATGGCGGTCACCGGACTGCGTGCGCTGAGCCTGCTGCCGGACAGCGCCCATCTGGTGGCCGCGGCCGTCAAGCTGACCATGCCGGACCTGCTGCGCGAGGACCTGGAGGAACTGGCCACCGTCCTCGGCGCGCACGGCTACGACCGCGGGCCGCTGTACGGCGGCTTCCAGAAACTCGTCCGGGACCTGCCCGTCGCCGGTCTCGGCCATGCGGGCAGCGCGGCCTGCCAGGCCGTGCTCGTGCCGCGGCTGCGCGCGCTCGCCCGCAGGTCCTGGTTCTGCGACGAGGAGCCCACCGCGCGTCTTTTCCTGCTGTCGGCGCCCGTCCCGCCCCTCGACTACCGGAAGCTGTCCCTGTCGGGCGGCGACGACGTGCTGACCGCGTCCCTCGTCGGCGCCGCCGAGCGGCTGGGACCGCTGCGCGGCCACGGCCCTCTGTGGGCGGCACTCGCCGATCTCGCGGACGCCTTCGTCCAGGAGATGCGCGCCCTGCGCGAACAGTGCGCCGCGCTGCCTCAGTCGGCGCAGGCCACCCTCGCCGACCCGCGGGCCTGCACGCTCGCCGACCGCTACGTGCTGGTGCTCGCCGCCGCCGCGTGCCTGGGGGTGTGGGAGGGCCAGGACGGCATGGACTCCTTCCTCGCACAGCCCGAATGGGTGGTGCTCGCCCTCACCCGGATCGGCCGCAGGCTGGGCGCGCGGGTCCCCGAACTGCCCGACACCGCCACGGGGCCCGTCCTGGACGAGGTGCTCCTGCGGTACCGCGAAGGACGCAGCTTCGACGTGTACGACACCCGCATCGCGGGCTAGGACCTGTCGTCGGGATCCCGCCGAGGACGCCGGGGACGGGCACGCACACGGGCGGCGTCGCCGGCCGCCGGCTGCCCGAGCTCCAGACGAACGACAGGCCCTTGGAATCCGGAAGGGAGCCACCATGGACCAGCGGGGAATCGGCGCGCCCCTCCACGTCCGGCCCGACGGGCCGTGGCGCAAGGTGCCCGAGCACCTGACGGCGTACGGCAATGCGGTGGTCCACACCACCTGGGGCGAATGGCTGCCCGCCGCGGTCACCCAGCCCCGGCTGCGCCTGCTGCTCGGACGGGACTGGACGCGCTGCCGGCGCATCCCCGACCCCACCGTCCGCTACCGGTTCGTCGCCTCGCGCCTGCTGATGAAGTACACGGCGGCGGCCGCCCTGCGGGTCGAACCGGAGTCGCTGGACGTGTCGTACCGGCTGGGCGGCCGGCCCTATCTGCGCGGCTTCGACCAGATCGACCTGAGTCTCACGCACACCGGCGACCTGATGGCCGTCGGGCTCAGCCGTAACGGACGCATCGGTGTCGACGCCGAGCCCGCCGACCGCAGGATGCGCTTCGACGTGTTGCAGGCGCAGATGTGCACGCCCACGGAGGCGGCCGAGCTCGCCCGCCTGCCGCAGGACGAACAGGCCGCCGAGACCCTGCGGTTGTGGACACTGAAGGAGGCGTACACCAAGGCGCTCGGCCAGGGCATGCGGCTGGGTTTCACGGAGTTCGGCTTCGGCCTGCGCACCGGCCGGCTGCTTGCCCCGGACGGCACCCGCGGCTCGCGCGGGGAGTGGAGCTTCGCCACCCACCGGGCCCTCGGCCGCTATCTGCTCAGCGTCGCCTGCCATGACACGGGCCTGGACACCGCGCACGACACGTCGGCGCGCACCATGCTCGACCCGGGGTTCGCCGCGGCCATGGCCGAGACCTCGTAGCGGCGCGCCGGCCCCTGCCGGCACCGGCCCCGGCTCCAGAGGCGCTCGCCGGGTCCTCGAAACCGGCTGGAGGCAGGGCGGCGGCGTGCCCCGCGCCGGATAGCGTGCTCGGCATCCACGAGTGCGTGAGGGGGCGCGTCATGCCGGAAGCGGGAGTCGACTTCGTACCGGCCGCCAGGCTGCGGGTGCTGCCCGGCGGTGCCGCCGCGCCCGCGGCCGGAGCGGTGCGGATCTTCCTCATGGGCGGCGACGCGCTCGCCCGTGCGGGAGTGATGTCCTTGCTCGCCGGCCACGACGGCTGCACCGTCGTCGGCGACGACGAGCCGGGCCCCCGCGCGCTCGCGGCGCTGCGCGCGCACCGCCCCGACGTGCTCGTCCTGCACGCACCGCGCGATCCGCGCGAGGTCGCCGCCCTCCTCGACGGCATCGATCCCGCGCTGCCCGTGCTGACCGTCGGCGGCTGCGAGCCCGACGCGCGCTGCGCCCAGAGCCTGCACGGCCACCTGCCCGCCACCACCACCGCGCGGCAGCTCGCCGCCGCCGTGTCGCTGGCCGCGGCCGGTTACGCCCTGACCCGTGGCCGACCGCCCGCCACCACCGACGGCGGCGGCGCCGCCGACCGGCCGAGGGGCAAGACCTCCGTCTCCGACGTGCCGCCCGACGCGCTGACCGACCGCGAGGGGGAGGTGCTCGACCTCGTCTCGCGCGGTCTGTCCAACACGGAGATAGCGCAGTCGCTGACGCTGTCCGAGCACACGGTCAAGACACACGTGCAGAACCTGCTGCACAAGCTGCGCCTGCGCAACCGCGTCCACGTGGCCATCTACGCCTTCGAGGCCGGCCTGCGCTGACGCGCACCGCATCAGGTCCGGGTCAGCGTGCCGTCAAGGCATCCCGCGAGGCTGAGCCGGTACTGCGCCGACCAGCAGCGGACGGCCCGGACTTTGGGGGAAGAGTGCCTGTTCCCGTTCCCGACGACGCGCGCCTGCCGCTGACGGCGGCCCAACTCGGCATCTGGTTCGCCCAGGCTCGGGACCCGCGCAGCCCCGTCTACAACACCGGCGAATACGTCGAACTCACGGGCCCGCTGGACGCGGACCGCTTCGAGCGGGTGCTGCGCGAGGTCATCGCCCGCACCGACGCGCTGCGGCTGCGCTTCCACACCGACGCCGAGGGGACGGTCACCCAGAGCGCCGACCCGGACCCCGCGTTCACCGTCCACCGCGTCGACGTCAGCGCGGCCGCCGACCCGGCCGCCGCCGCCGACGCCTGGATGCGCGACGTCATCGCCCGCCCCCTCGACGTCACCGCCGGCCGGCCCCTGTTCACCCAGGCGCTGTTCACGCTGGGGGAGGGGCACCACGGCTGGTTCCAGCACGTGCACCACCTCCTCCTCGACGGCGTCGGCTTCCGGCTCGTCGCCGAGCGGGTCGCCCGTGCCTACACCGGGACCGACGGCCCCCTCGACGGCTCCGTGAGCGAGCTGACCGCCGCGGAGCAGGCGTGGCGCGACTCACCCGCCCACGACCAGGACCGCGCCCACTGGCTCGCCGCGCCCCGTACCGTGCCCGTGACCCTGGCCGGGGCCACCGCGCCCGCCGTGCCGCACGCCCGGCGGCGCACCGCATTCCTCGGCCCGCGGGTGCTGGCCGGCCTCCACACCGTCGCCGCCGCCGCCGAGACGGCCTGGCCGGTCGTCGTGCCGGCCGCCGTCGCCGCGTATGTGCAGTGGCTCACGGGGGAGCAGGGCATCACGCTGAGCATGCCGGTGGCCGCACGCCTGACCCCGCCGGCCCGCCGCGTCCCCGGCACCGTCGCCCATGTGCAGCCCCTGTACGTCGAACCGCGGCCGTCCGCCCCGCTCGTCGACCTGGTCGCCGCCGTCCGCGACGCGCTGGTGCCCGTCCTGCGCCACCAGCGCTGCCCGCAGGAGGAGGTGCGCCGCGAGCTCGGTCTGGTGGGCGCGGCCTCGCACGGCCCCGTCGTCAACGTGATGCCCTATCAGCGGGCCCTGGACTTCGGCAAGGTGCGCGCCGCGGTGCACCCGGTGTCCACGGGACCCGTCGACGACCTGAAGTTCTCCTTCTACGAGGAGCCCGGCGACGCCGGTCTGCGCATCGACCTCGAGGCGAACCCGGACCTGTACGGCGAGGCCGACACGGATGCCCACCTGGAACGCTTCACCCGCTTCCTGCGCGCGCTGGCCGAAGCCGGCCCCGATGTGCCGCCGGCCCGGCTGCCCGGTGAGGAACAGCCGCCCGACGGCGCCGCCCCCGCGGCCCCGGCCGCCGGCGACACCCTGCACGCCCTGTTCGCGGCCCGTGCCGCCGCCACGCCCGGCGCCGTCGCCGTCACCCACGAGGGCGAGCACCTCACCTACGCCGAACTCGACGCCCGGGCCAACCGCCTGGCCCACCACCTCCGCACGGCCGGCGCCGGGCCCGGCCGACTCGTCGCCGTCACCCTGCCGCGCTCCCTCGACCTGGTCGTCGCGCTGCTCGCCGTCCTGAAGTCCGGCGCCGCCTACCTGCCGCTCGACCCCGACTACCCGGCCGACCGGATCGCGTGGATGCTGCAGGACGCCCAGCCCGTCCTGGTGCTGGGGCCCGAGGCGATGGCCCGGGACCTCAGCGGCCACCCGGACACCGACCCGGGCGCGGCCGTGGGCACCGGCCACCCCGCGTACGTCATCTACACCTCCGGCTCCACCGGCCGGCCCAAGGGCGTCGTCGTCCCGCACGCCAACGTGGTGCGGCTGTTCTCCGCCACCGACCACTGGTTCGGCTTCGGGCCCGACGACGTGTGGACGCTCTTCCACTCGTACGCCTTCGACTTCTCCGTCTGGGAGATCTGGGGCGCCCTGCTGCACGGCGGCCGTCTCGTCGTCGTCCCGTACACCGTCAGCCGCTCGCCCGGCGACTTCCTCGACCTGCTCGCCCGCGAGCGGGTCACCGTGCTCAACCAGACCCCTACCGCCTTCCACCAGCTGGACACCGCCGACCGCGAGCGCGGAGCCGACGCGCCACCCCTGGCCCTGCGCCACGTGGTGTTCGGCGGCGAGGCGCTGGAGCCCGCACGGCTCGCCGACTGGTACGCGCGGCGCGGCACCGCCGCCCGGCTGGTCAACATGTACGGCATCACCGAGACGACCGTGCACGTCACCTGCGCCCCGCTCGGCCCCGAGCACGCGGTTGCCGGCACCGCAAGCCTCGTCGGCGGCGCCCTCCCCGACCTCGGCACCCGGGTCCTGGACGCGGCACTGCGACCCGTACCGGCCGGATTCACCGGTGAGCTGTACGTGTCCGGGGCCGGTCTGGCCCACGGCTACCTGCGCCGTCCCGCCCTGACCGCCGAGCGCTTCGTCGCCGACCCCTACGGACCGCCCGGCTCCCGCATGTACCGCACCGGCGACCTGGTGCGCCGCCTCGACGACGGCACCTTCGCCTACCTGGGGCGCGGCGACGACCAGGTGAAGATCCGCGGCTTCCGCGTCGAACTCGGCGAGATCGAGAACGCGCTGGCCGCCCACCCCGGCGTGGCCGAGGCCGCCGTCACGGTCCGCGAGGACCGGCCGGGCGACCAGCGGCTCGCCGCCTACGCCGTGCCCGTCGCCGGCCGCGCTCCCGAACCTGCCGACTGGCGCCGGCTGCTCGCCGCGACCCTGCCCGCGCACTGCGTGCCCGCCTCCTTCACCCCGCTCGACGCGCTGCCGCTGACCGCCAACGGCAAACTCGACCGGACCGCGCTGCCCGCCCCCCTCACGCCTGCGGACGACACCGCGGAGGACCGGGAACTCCCCGCCGGACCCGAGGAGGAGACGCTGCGCCAGGTCTTCGCCGACGTCCTCGGCCTCGGCGGCGGTGCCGGGATCGGCGGCAGCAGTGACTTCTTCGCCCTCGGCGGGCACTCCCTGCTGGCCGGGCGGCTCATCGCCGCCGTGCGCGAGCGACTCGGCGTCGAACTGACCGTGCAGGACCTCTTCGAGGCCCCGACCCCGGCGGCGCTCGCCGCCCGCGTGGCCGGCGCCGCCCGCGCCGCCCGGCCGCCCCTGCGCCCTGTGCCCCACGGCGACGAGCCCCCCATGTCCTACGCGCAGCACCGCATGTGGGTCCTGCGCGAGGTCGAAGGGGCGGCGCCCACCTACAACATGCCGCTCGCGCTGCGCGTCACCGGTCCGCTGCACCGCGGCGCGCTGCGGGAGGCCCTGCGCGACCTCGTCACCCGCCACGAGAGCCTGCGCACCGTCTACCCCCGCGGCGAGCGCGGCGCCGCCCCGCGGCTGCTGCCGCCCGAGGAGGCCGGACCCCGGATCGTCGAGTCGGAAAGCGAGCCGGAGGAGCTGCCCGCGGCACTCACGGCCGCGGCCCGCACGCCCTTCGACCTCGACCGCCGGCCTCCCCTGCGCGTGCACCTGTTCGCGCTGCCCGACGGGGACACGGTGGTGCTGCTGCTGATGCACCACGTGGCCGGGGACGGCTGGTCGCTGCGTCCCCTGCTCGCCGACCTGTCCACCGCCTACCGCGCCCGGCTCGCCGGGCACGCGCCCGACTTCCCGCCGCTGCCGGTGAGCTATGCCGACTTCGCCGTCTGGCAGCGCGAACTGCTCGGTGACGAGCGGGCCGACGACAGCCTCGCCGGACGCCAGCTCGCCTACTGGGAAAGGACCCTGGCGGGCCTGCCCGACCAGCTGGACGTCCTCGCCGACCGGCCCCGCCCGCCGGTGGCCGAACACCGCGGCGGCTCCGTCCCGCTCGGCATCGACCCCGCACTGCACGCCAGGATCGACGCGTTCGCCCGTGACCGGGGAGCCACCTGCCACATGGTGCTCCAGGCCGCGCTGGCCGCCCTGCTCACCCGGCTGGGCGCGGGCACCGACATCCCCATCGGCTGCCCGACCGCCGCCCGCCCCGACAGCGCCCTCGACGGCCTGGTGGGCTTCTTCGTCAACCCTGTCGTGCTGCGCACGGACACCTCGGGCGACCCCTCCTTCACCGAACTCCTCGCCCGCGTCCGCACCGCCGCCCTGGGCGCCTACGCCCACCAGGACGTGCCGTTCGACCGCGTGGTGGAGCGTCTTCAGCCCGAACGCTCCGCCGCCCGCCACCCACTGTTCCAAGTGGTCCTGTCCTACCAGGACTTCGAGGCCCCTGCCGAGCTGAGCGGCCTGCACGTCCGGCGCGAGCCGGTCGACTTCGGCGTGGCCAAGTTCGACCTCACCTTCAACCTCGTCGAGCACCGGACCGACTCCGGCCGGTTCGCCGGGATCGACGGCGATCTCGAGTACGACGTCGCGCTGTACGACCGGACCACCGCCGAAGCCGTCGTACGCCGCCTCCTGACGTTGCTGGAGGCGGCCGTCGCCGACCCGGACGCCCCCGTCGGCGGGCACGACCTGCTCGACGCCACGGAGAGCGAACTGCTCGCCCACTGGAATGACACGGCCTGCCCCGTCCCGGCCGGCGGGCTCGCCGAGCAGTTCGCCGCGCAGGCCGCCCGCACCCCCGACGCCGTCGCCGTCGTCGACGACGGCGGCCGCGCCCTCACCTACGCCGAACTCGACCTGCGGTCCGGGCGGCTCGCCCGCCGGCTCGCCGCGTCCGGCATCGGCCGCGAGTCCGCCGTCGCCGTCCTCCAGCAGCGCTCGGCCGACCTGGTGGTGTCCCTGCTCGCCGTCGCGCGCGCGGGCGGCTTCTACGTGCCGCTCAACACCCGCTACCCGGCCTCCCGGATGCGCCTGATCATCCGTGACGTCGGCGCGCGGGTGCTGCTCACCGACAGCGCCACCGACGCCGAGCACGCCTGCGCCTCCTGGGCGGGCGACGCCGAGGTGCTGGTCGTCGACGCGCTGCCCGACGAGGGCGACGCGCTGCCCGTCGTCCCCGTGCACCCGCACCAGCTCGCCTACGTCATGTACACCTCCGGCTCCACCGGCGACCCCAAGGGCGTCGCCATCACGCACGGCGATGTCGCCGCGCTCGCCGCCGACCGCTGCTGGCGCACCGGCAACCAGGAACGCGTGCTGCTGCACTCCCCGTACTCCTTCGACACCTCCCAGTACGAGCTGTGGGTGCCGTTGCTGTCCGGCGGCGCCGTCGTCGTCGCACCGCCCGGCGACCTGGACACCCGGGCCCTGGAGAGGGCGATCGTCGAGGGCGGGGTCACCGGCATGTGGCTCACCTCCGGCCTGTTCAACCTGCTGGCCGAGGAGTCCCCGGGCTGTTTCACCGGCGTACGCGAGGTGTGGACCGGCGGCGACGTCGTCTCGCCGGCCGCCGTCAGCCGGGTGCTCGACGCGTCCCCGGACACGATGGTCGTCGACGGCTACGGGCCGACCGAGGCCACCACGTTCGCCACCCACCACTTCATGCGGGCGCCCTGGCAGCAGGAGACCACCGTCCCCATCGGCACCCCCCTCGACAACACCACCTGCCACGTCCTCGACGACCGGCTGCGCGCCGTGCCGCCCGGCGTCACCGGCGAGCTCTACATCGGCGGCGCCGGACTTGCCCGCGGCTACCTCAAGCGGCCCGGCGCCACCGCCGAGCGGTTCGTCGCCGACCCGTTCGCGTCCGCCCCGGGCGCCCGCATGTACCGCACCGGCGACCTCGTACGGCGCCGTCCCGACGGGGTCCTGGAGTTCCTCGGCCGCGCCGACCACCAGGTCAAGGTGCGCGGCTTCCGCATCGAACTCGGGGAGATCGAGTCCGTGCTCGGCGCCCACCCGCACGTCGCCCAGTGCGCCGTGCTGGTGCGCGAGGACCGGCCCGGCGACAAGCGGCTGGTGGCCTACGTCGTCGCCGCACCCGGCGCCGGAGCCGACGCGGCCGCGCTGCGCACGCACGTCGCGGCCGCGCTGCCCGACTACATGGTGCCCGCCGCGTTCGTGGGCCTGGACGCGCTGCCGCTCACGCCCAACGGCAAGCTCGACCGGCGGGCCCTGCCCGCCCCGGACTTCGGCGCCGCCGACGCGGCCGGCCGCGCACCGCGCACCCCGCGCGAGGAACTGCTCACCGTGCTGTTCGCCGAGGTGCTCGGCGCCGGCAGCGTCTCCATCGACGACAGTTTCTTCGACCGGGGCGGCGACAGCATCATGGTCATCCAGCTCGTCGGCAAGGCACGCCGCGCCGGGCTGGCCCTGAGCGCCGCGCAGATCTTCGAGCACAAGACGGTCGCCGCGCTCGCCACCGTTGCCGAGTCCCTCGCCGAGGAGTCCGGCCCGCCCGGGCAAGGCGCCCTCGCCGCGGCGGCGACCGGCGAGGTGCCACTCACCCCGATCATGCACTGGCTGCGTGAACGCGGCGGCCCCGTCGAGGCGTTCAGCCAGTCCATGGTGGTCGCGGTCCCGCCGGACCTGGGCGAGGCCCGGCTGGTCGAGGCGGTGCGCACGCTCATCGGCCACCACGACGTGCTGCGCGCGGTGTTCTCACGCGGGGACGGCGCCGACGGCGCCTGGTCCATGCGCATCGACGCCCCCGGCGGGGTACGCGCCGAGGACTGGGTGCGCCGCGTGGACGCCACCGGTCTGGACGACGCGGCGCTGCGCGCCCTGGCCGCCGAGCAGGCGGCCGCCGCCCGGGACCGGCTCGACCCGTTCGCCGGCCGCAACGGCCAGGCCGTCTGGCTCGACACGGGCCCCGGCCGGCCCGGGCGGCTGCTGCTGACCCTGCACCACCTGGTCGTCGACGGCGTCTCCTGGCGCATCCTGCTGCCCGACCTCAAGGAGGCATGGGAGGCGGCGGAGTCGGGCGCCACGGGCGTCCTGCCGCCCGTGGGCACCCCCTTCAGGGCCTGGGCGCACCACCTCGCCGCGGAGGCCGCACGCCCCGCCCGCAGCGCCGAACTCACTTTGTGGACACAGGCGTTGGCGGGCGGTGGCGCCCCCGTGACCGTACAGCCGCTCGACCCCGCCCTCGACACCGCCGCCACCGCCCGCAGCCTCAGCCTCGACCTGGACACGAAGACCACGTCCGCGTTGCTCACCACCGTCACCGCCGCGTTCCACGGGCGCGTCGACGACGTGCTGCTCACCGCGTTCGCGCTCGCCGTCGCCGACTGGCGCCGGCGCCGCGGCCTCGGCGACACCGACGCCGTCCTCATCGACCTCGAAGGGCACGGTCGTGAACCCGGCGACAGCGGCGCCGAACTCTCCCGCACCGTCGGCTGGTTCACCAGCATGTACCCCGTCCGTCTCGACCCCGGCCCCCTCGACCGCGCCGACGCCCTCGCCGGCGGCCCCGCCGCCGGACAGGCCGTCAAGCGGATCAAGGAGCAGCTGCGGGAGATTCCCGACGGCGGCATCGGTCACGGGCTGCTGCGTCACCTCGACGTCCGCTCCGGCCGCAGCCTCGCCGCGCTCGCGCCGCACGGCACTCCCGCCCTCGGGTTCAACTACCTGGGCCGGTTCCCGGGCGAGGACGGCGGCCTGTGGACCGCCGCCCCCGACGCCGACGCGATCGGCGACGGCTCCGGCCCCGGCCTGCCGCTGGCGCACACCGTCGAGGTCAACGCGCTGACCCGCGACGAGAGCGCGGGCCCCCGCCTGCGGGCGGTGTGGACCTGGGCGGGCCGGCTCCTCGACGAGGCCGCCGTGCGCGACCTCGGCGAGAGCTGGTTCCGCGCCCTCGACGCCCTCGTCACTCACGCGATGCGTCCCGACGCGGGCGGCATCACCCCCTCCGACCTGTCCCTGGTCGCGCTCAGTCAGGACCAGATCGACCAGCTCGAAGCCGCTTGGAAGGTAGCCCGATGACGCAGTCCGGACTCGCCGACGTCCTGCCCCTGTCCCCGCTCCAGGAAGGTCTCCTCTTCCAGGTCACCTACGGTGCCGAGACCGAGGGCACGGACGTCTACACCGTCCAGATGGTCTTCGAGCTGCGCGGCCCGCTCGTCGAGGACGACCTGAAGGCCGCCGTCCGCACCCTGCTGCGCCGCCACCCCAACCTGCGCGCGGGCTTCTGGCAGCACAACGTCGAGCGGCCCGTGCAGTTCGTACCCCACGAGGTGCCGCTGCGCTGGCGCACCCGCGACCTCACCGGGCTGGGCGAGGAGGACCGCGAGCGCGCCGTCAGCGCGTACGTCGACGACGACCGTGCCGAGCGCTTCGACCCGGGCGCCCCGCCGCTGATCCGCTTCGGCCTGCTCGCCCTCGGCCCCGACCACCACAAACTCGTCCTCACCACCCACCACCTCCTCCTCGACGGCTGGTCGATGCCGCTGCTCGTGCGCGAGCTGTTCACGCTGTACGGGCAGTCGGGAGACGACGCCGGCCTGCCGCCCGTCACCCCCTACCGCGCCTACCTGGGCTGGCTCGCCGAACGGGACGACGACGCGGCCCGCTCGGCCTGGCGCACCGCCCTCGCGGACCTGGAGGGGCCGAGTCTGCTCGCGGGCGCCGGAGCCGGCCGGGGCGCCGCCGCAGGCGCGGCCCTGCCCGGCCAGATCTGGCACGAGACCGACGCCGCGACCACCACGAGGCTCACCGCCGTGGCCCGCTCCCTCGGCCTCACCCTCAACACCCTGGTCCAAGGCGCCTGGGCGCTGCTCCTCGGCCATGAACTGGGCCGTGACGACGTCGTGTTCGGTGCCACCGTCGCCCACCGCCCGCCGGAGATCCCCGGCATCGAGTCGACCATCGGCATGTTCATCAACACCCTGCCGGTCCGGGTCCGCGTCCGCCCCTACGAGACGCTCGGCGAGCTGCTGGGCCGCGTCCAGCGGGAACAGGCCGCTCTCATCGAGCACCGCCACCTGTCCCTCACCGAGGTCCAGGCAGCGGCCGGCACCGGCGAACTCTTCGACACCGTGGTGGTGTTCGAGAACTACCCGCTCGACCCGGCCGTCCTGCGCGCCGAGTCCCGGGGCCTGCGCCTGGCGGGATTCGAGGTCGGCGACGCCACGCACTACCCGCTGAGCCTGCTCGCCATCCCCGGCGAGACCCTCCGCTTCCGTCTCGACCACCGCGGCGACGTCCTCGACGAGGCGGGCGCGCGGCGCCTGCTGCGCCGCCTCGACACCCTGCTCGACGGCGTCGCCGAACACGGCGCCGACCAGTTCGTCGGCCGCCTGAACCTGCTGCCCGAGGACGAACGCCGGCTGGTCGTGGAGGACCTCGACGCGAGTGGCGGCCCGGCCCCGCGGCGCACCCTGCCCGCCCTGTTCGAGGAGCAGGTGGCCCGCACCCCCGACACCACGGCCCTCGTCGTGGGAGCGCAGCGCCTGACGTACGCCGAGCTGAACACCCGCGCCAACCGGCTCGCCCGCCACCTCGTCGAGCGCGGCGCGGGCCCCGAGCGCATCGTCGCGCTGCGTCTGCCCCGCTCCCTCGACCTGTACGTGGCCCTCCTCGCCGTCCTGAAGACCGGCGCCGCCTACCTCCCGGTGGACGTCGCCCTGCCGGCCGAGCGCATCGCGTTCATGATGGACGACGCCCGGCCCGCCGCCGTGCTCACCGCCGAGGACATCGGCCCGGACCTGTCGACCCACGCCGGAACCGATCTCACCGACGCCGACCGCACCGCGCCGCTGCTGCCGCAGCACCCGGCGTACGTCATCTACACCTCCGGCTCCACCGGCACCCCCAAGGCCGTCGTCATGCCGGGCGGCGCCCTGGCCAACCTGCTGGCCTGGCACGGGCGCGAGATACCCGGCCGCGCGGGCACGGCCGTGGCGCAGTTCACCACCATCGGCTTCGACGTCGCCGCCCAGGAGATCCTCGGCACCCTGCTCCACGGCAAGACCCTCGTCGTCCCGGCCGAGGACGTGCGACGCAGCGCCGAGCAGCTCACGAACTGGCTCGACACCCACGAGGTCGCCGAACTCTACGCGCCGAACCTCGTCATCGAGGCCGTCGCCGAGGCCGCCGCCGAAACGGGCCGCACCCTGCCCGCGCTGCGCCACATCGCCCAGGCCGGCGAGGCACTGGCGCTCGGCGCCACCGTGCGCGCGTTCGTGGCCGCCGTGCCCGGCCGGCGGCTGCACAACCACTACGGGCCCGCCGAGACCCATGTGATGACCGGCACCGCCCTGCCCGAGGACCCGGCGGCCTGGAGCGAGATCGCCACGATCGGCGGTCCGATCCCCGGCGCCCGCGCGTACGTCCTGGACAGCGCGCTGCGCCCGGTGGCGCCCGGCGCCGTCGGCGAGCTGTACCTGGCCGGGGCGGGCCTCTCACGCGGCTATCTGAACCGGCCCGTGCTGAGTGCGGCCCGCTTCGTCGCCGACCCGTACGGCGCTCCCGGCACCCGGATGTACCGCACCGGCGACCTCGCCCGCTGGACCGCGGACGGGCAGCTGGAGTTCGCGGGCCGCGCCGATCACCAGGTCAAGATCCGCGGCTTCCGGATCGAGCCCGGCGAGATCGCGGCGGCGCTCACCGACCTGCCGGCCGTCGCCCACGCCGCCGTCCTCGCCCGTGAGGACCGGCCCGGCGACAAACGGCTCGTCGCGTACGTCGTCCCGGCGCACGGCCCCGTCGACCCCACCGCCCTGCGCGCCCGGCTGGCCGAGCGGCTGCCCGAGTACATGGTCCCCGCCGCGATCGTCGTCCTCGACGCGCTGCCGCTCACGCCGAACGGCAAGCTCGACCGGGCGGCACTGCCCGCGCCCCGGGTGAGCACGGCACGGCGCGGGCCGCGCTCGCCTCGTGAGGAGATCCTGTGCACCCTCTTCGCGGCGGTCCTGAACGTCCCGCAGGTCGGCATCGACGACAACTTCTTCGACCTGGGCGGGCACTCGCTGCTCGCCACCCGGCTCATCAGCCGTATCCGCACCGT
Organism: Streptomyces sp. NPDC029041; assembly: GCF_040637515.1. Taxonomy (NCBI): domain Bacteria; kingdom Bacillati; phylum Actinomycetota; class Actinomycetes; order Kitasatosporales; family Streptomycetaceae; genus Streptomyces; species Streptomyces sp. NPDC029041. Next base: position 137,720 of record NZ_JBEZWO010000016.1, read on the forward strand.
TCTCGGCGCCGAGGTCTCCCTGCGCGACCTGTTCGAGGCGCCGACCGTCGCCGGGCTCGGTGACCGCCTGGACGGCGCGGCGGGGGCCCGCCCCGCCCTGGAGCCCGCTGCCCGCCCCGACCGGTTGCCGCTGTCGCACGCCCAGCGCCGCCTGTGGTTCCTGGGCCGTCTGGACGGCCCCAACAGCACGTACAACATCCCGCTGGCCCTGCGGCTGCGCGGCGACCTGGACCGGGCCGCACTGCGCGCCGCCCTCGCCGACCTGAGCGCCCGCCACGAGACGCTGCGCACCCGCTACCCCAGCCACGCGGGCGAGCCCTACCAGCACATCGTGCCGCCCATCGAGGCCGTGCCCCCGCTCGACGTCGTGCCGGCCGAGGAGGCCACACTCGCCGACCGGCTCTGCGAGGCCGCCGCCCGGCCCTTCGATCTGACGCGCGAACTTCCCCTGCGCGCCACGCTGTTCGAGCTCGGCGAGCACGAGCACGTGGTGCTCCTGGTGGTGCACCACATCGCGGGCGACGGCTGGTCCCTGGCGCCGCTCACCCGTGACCTCGGCCGCGCCTACGCCGCTCGCCGCGCCGGCCGGGCCCCCGGCTTCGCGCCGCTGCCCGTGCAGTACGCCGACTACACGCTGTGGCAGCGCGACCTGCTCGGCGACGCGGACGACGCGCAGTCGCTCCACGGCGCCCAGCTCGCGCACTGGCGTGAGGCGCTGAAGGGCTCACCCGCCCACCTGGAGCTGCCCACCGACCACCCCCGGCCCGCCGTCGCCAGCCACCGCGGCGAGACCGTGCCGCTGCGGATCGGCGCCGAGCTGCACGAGAAGCTGACCGCGCTCGCGAAGGCCGGGGACAGCAGCCTGTTCATGGTGTTGCAGGCCGCGTTCGCGGCGCTGCTGACCCGGCACGGCGCGGGCACCGACATCCCGGTCGGCAGCCCGATCGCGGGCCGCACCGACGACGCCCTCGACGACCTCGTCGGCTTCTTCGTCAACACGCTGGTGCTGCGCACCGACACCTCCGGCGACCCCACCTTCGCCGAACTCCTGCAACGAGTACGGCAGTTCGACCTCGCCGCATACAGCAACCAGGACCTGCCGTTCGAGAAACTGGTCGAAGAGGTCAACCCCGAGCGCACCCTCGCGCGCAACCCGCTCTTCCAGGTCGTCCTCGCCCTCCAGTCCATGCCCGCCGCCGACCTGGCCCTGCCCGGCCTGGACGTCGCCGCCGAGCCGGTCCGCGTCGGCTTCGCCAAGTTCGACCTGGGTCTCGCCGTCGTCGAGGAGCACACCGCCGACGGCGCCCCGGCCGGTATCCGCGGCGACTGGGAGTTCAGCACGGAACTCTTCGAGCGCACCACCGTCGAGGCGCTCGGCGAGCGCCTGGTGCGGCTGCTCGACGCGGTCGCCGACGACCCGCGGCGCACGATCGGCTCCATCGATCTGCTCGGCGCCACCGAGCGCCACCGGCTGCTCGTCGGCTTCAACGCCACGGCGGACGGCCCCGCCCCGCGGGAGACCACCCTCACCGCGCTCTTCGAGGAGCAGGCCGCCCGCACCCCCGACGCCACCGCCCTGGTCATGGGGGAGCGCTCGCTCACCTACCGGCAGGTCGACTCCCGCGCCAACCGGCTCGCCCGCCACCTCGTCGCGCAGGGCGCGGGACCGGAGCGGATCGTCGGCCTCAGGCTGCCCCGCTCCCTGGACCTGATCACCGCGCTGCTCGCGGTGTGGAAGTCGGGCGCCGCCTACCTCCCCATCGACCCGGACTACCCCGCCGACCGCATCGCCCACATGTGCGCGGACGCCCGCCCGGCGCTCGTCCTCGACGCGCTGCCGCCGGACCTGGCCCGCTATCCGGACACCCGCCTCACCGACGCCGACCGCCGCGGCCCGCTGCTGCCCCAGCACCCCGCGTACGTCATCTACACCTCCGGCTCCACCGGCCTGCCCAAGGGCGTCGTGGTGCCGCACCGGGCCGCCGCCGCCACACTGCCCGCGCAGGCCGCGGTCTTCGGCCTCGGCCCGCACAGCCGCGTCCTCAACTTCGCCTCGATCAGTTTCGACGCGGCGCTGTGGGAGCTGACCTCCGCCCTGCTCACCGGCGCCGCACTCGTTCTCGCAACCCCCGACGAACTGCTGCCGGGGCCCGGCCTGACCCGTCTCGTACGCGACCGGGGCGTCACCCTGATCGCCCTCCCGCCGAGCGCCCTGCCCGCGCTGCCCGGCGACGGCCTGCCGCCCGGCACCGACCTGATCGTCGCGGGCGACGTCACCGCCCCCGACCAGGCGGCCCGGTTCGCCCCCGGCCGGCGCATGGTCAACGCCTACGGGCTCACCGAGACGACCGTGTGCGCCGCGATGAGCGAGCCCCTCGCCGGGGCCGCCGTGCCCCCGATCGGCCGCCCCGTCCAGGGGGCACGCGTGTACGTCCTGGACGAGCGCCTACGGCCCGTGCCGCCCGGCATCACGGGCGAGATGTACGTGGCCGGCGCCGGGCTCGCCCGCGGCTACCTCGGCCGCCCCGAGCTGACCGGCCAGCGGTTCGTGCCCGACCCGTACGCCCTGCTCTTCGGCGAGACCGGCGCCCGGATGTACCGCACCGGTGACCTCGCCCGGCTGCGCGCCGACGGCCAGCTGGAGTTCGCCGGCCGCGCCGACCAGCAGCTGAAGATCCGCGGCTTCCGGGTCGAGCCCGGCGAGGTCGAGGCCGCGCTCACCACGCACCCGTCGGTCGCCACCGCCGCCGTCGTCGCCCGCGAGGACGAGCCCGGCGACAAGCGCCTCGTGGCCTACCTGGTGCGCGACCGGAACGGCGGGCAGCGGGACGCGGCCGCCGGTGCCGAACAGGTCGGCATGTGGCAGGCAACGTACGAACAGCTCTACGAGGCCGAACCGGGACGTGAGTTCGGCGAGGACTTCTCCGGCTGGAACAGCAGTTACACCGGCGAGGAGATCCCGCGCGGCGAGATGCGGGAGTGGCGGGCCGCGACCGTCGAGCGCGTCCTCGCGCTGCGGCCGCGCCGCGTCCTGGAGATCGGCTGCGGCACCGGCCTGATCCTGTCGCAGGTCGCCCCGCACGTGACGGAGTACTGGGGCACGGACCTGTCGTCGAGCGTCGTCGACCAGCTGCGCTCCCACCTGGACGCCCGGCCCCGGCTGGCCGGGAAGGTCACCCTCCGCGCCGCCGCGGCCCACGAGACGGACGGGCTGCCCGAGGGGAGGTTCGACACGATCGTCGTCAACTCCGTGGTCCAGTACTTCCCGAACGCCGGCTACCTGGCCGAGGTGCTGCGTGCGGCCGCCCGGCTGCTCGCCCCCGGCGGCACGATCTTCCTCGGCGACATCCGCAACCTGCGGACCCTGCGCACCTTCCGCACGGCCGTCGAACTGCGCCGCGCGGGCGCCTTCGCCGATCCGTCGGCGGTGCGCCGCGCCGTCGAGCAGTCCCTCGTCACCGAGAAGGAACTCCTCCTCGACCCGGACTTCTTCACGGACCTCGCCGCGTCCGAGCCGCTGCTCGCCGGCGCCGACATCACCCTGCGTACCGGCACCCACCACAACGAGATGAGCCGCCACCGCTACGACGTGACCCTGCGCCGCGCCCCGGCGCCCGGCACCGCCCGCGTCCCGGCCCGCACCCTGTCCTGGGGAGCGGACCTCGGCACGCCCGAAGCGCTCGCCGACGCCCTGCGCGCGGGCGGACCCGTCCGCGTCACCGGCATACCGAACGCCCGGCTCGTACGCGAGATCTCGGCGTGCGAGGCGCTCACCGGGCCCGCGGCCGACCGGGCCGCCGCGCTGCTGGACGCTCCCGTGCCCGCCGGGGCCGTCGACCCCGAGACCGTTCACGCCCTGGGCGCCCGGTGCACCTGGGGAGCCCGGGACGACACCTTCGACGTGTACACGGGCGACGGACCGGCCTACGTCCCGCGCGGCGGCGACCGCCCGCTCGCCAACGACCCCGCCCACGGCACCGAGCTCACCCGCCTCACCGCTGAACTGCGCGACCTCGTCGCCGCCCGGCTGCCCGCCCACATGGCACCCGCCGCCTACGTCCTGCTCGACGCCCTGCCGCTGACGGCCAACGGCAAGCTCGACCGGGCCGCGCTGCCCGCCCCCGACCGGGGCGCCGAGGCCACCGGGCAGGAGCCGCGCACCCGCCGCGAGGAGATCCTGTCCACGCTGTTCGCCGAAGTGCTCACCCTGCCCAAGGTCGGCATCGACCGCAGCTTCTTCGACCTGGGCGGGCACTCGCTGCTCGCGACGCGGCTGCTCAGCCGCATCCGTACCGTGCTGGGCGCCGAACTCGCCGTCCGCGACCTGTTCCAGGCGCCGACCGTCGCCGCGCTCGCCGAACGCATCGACGGCGCCCAGGAGGCCCGCCCGGCGCTGACCGCCCGCACCCGCCCCGACGAGGTGCCGCTGTCCTTCGCCCAGTACCGGCTCTGGTTCCTCCACCGTGTGGAGGGCCCCGGCCCCACCTACAACATCCCGATGAGCCTGCGCCTGACCGGCGACCTCGACCGGGACGCGTTGCGCGCCGCCCTCGCGGACGTCACGGCCCGCCACGAGGCGCTGCGCACGGTCTACCCCGAGCGCGGCGGCGTACCGCGCCAGCAGATCCTGGAACCCACCGCGCCCGCCTTCGAGACCGTGGCCACCACCGCCGGCCGGCTCGACGCGGACCTCGCCGGCGCGGCCCGGCGCGGTTTCGACCTCGCCCATGAACTGCCGCTGCGCGTGACCTTGTTCGAGCTCGGTGAGCGCGAGCACGTACTGCTCCTGCTCATGCACCACATCGCCGGCGACGGCTGGTCGTGGCCGCCGCTCGCCCGCGACCTCACCGAGGCCTACGCCGCACGCCGCGCCGGCCGCGCCCCCGACTTCGCGCCGCTGCCCGTGCAGTACGCCGACTACACGCTCTGGCAGCGCGAACTGCTCGGCGACGAACACGACCCGGACAGCCGCTGCGCCGGCCAGCTCGACTACTGGACCAGCGCGTTGCACGGGCTGCCCGAGGAACTGGAGCTCCCCGCCGACCGGCCGCGCCCCGCCGTCGCCAGTCACCGCGGCGAGACCGTGCCGTTCCGGATCGAGCCCCGGCTGCACCAGCGCCTGGCCGCCCTCGCCGGGGAGCGCCGGGCCAGCCTGTTCATGGTCTTCCAGGCCGCGTTCGCCGCGCTGCTGACCCGGCACGGCGCGGGCACCGACATCCCGGTCGGCAGCCCGATCGCGGGCCGCACCGACGACGCCCTCGAGGACCTCGTCGGCTTCTTCGTCAACACGCTGGTGCTGCGCACCGACACCTCCGGCGACCCCACCTTCACCGAACTCCTGGACCGGGTGCGGGAGGCGGACCTGGCGGCGTACGCCCACCAGGACGTGCCGTTCGAGAAACTCGTGGAGCGGCTGCGCCCGGAGCGCTCCCTGGCCCGCCACCCCCTGTTCCAGGTCATGCTCGCCTTCCAGAACAGCGGCGAGGCCCGCCTCGCGCTGCCCGGTCTGACCGCCGAAGCGCTGCCGGTCGGCGTCGGCGTCGCCAAGTTCGACCTGCACCTGAGCATGGTCGAACAGCGCGCGGGGGACGGGGCACCCGGCGGTGTCCGGGCCGCCCTGGAGTACAGCACCGACCTGTTCGAGCGCACCACCGCCGAAGCACTGGTCGAGCGGCTGCTGCGGCTGCTCGGCGCCGTCGCCGACGACCCCGGCATCACCCTGGGCCGCATCGAACTCCTCGACCCCGCCGAGCGGCGGCGGGTCCTGGAGGACTGGAACGAGACCGAGGCAGGAAAGAGGGCCGCGGATGCGCGCGTACCGGAGCTTTTCGAACACCAAGTGGCGCGTACGCCGACTGCTGTGGCGCTGGTGCACGGCGTCGAGTCGCTGACGTACGCCCAGCTCAACGCACGGGCCAACCGGCTCGCCCGGTATCTCGTCGAGCGGGGCGCGGGCCCCGAGCGGATCGTCGCGCTGCGGTTGCCCCGCTCCCTCGACCTGTACGTCGCCGTCCTCGCCGTCCTCAAGTCCGGCGCCGCCTACCTCCCCGTCGACACGTCCTACCCGGCCGAGCGCATCGCGTTCATGATCGGGGACGCCCGTCCGGCCCTCGTCCTCGACGAGCTGCCCCGGGGCCTGGCGCGGTACGCCGACGACGACCTCACCGACGCCGACCGCACCGCGCCGCTGCTGCCGCAGCACCCGGCGTACGTCATCTACACCTCCGGCTCCACCGGCACCCCCAAGGCCGTCGTCATGCCGGGCAGCGGCCTGGTCAACCTGCTGACCTGGCACGCCCGCCGCTTCCCCGGCGGACCGGGCGTGCGCACCGCCCAGTTCACGGCCATCGGGTTCGACTTCTCCGTGCAGGAGATCCTCTCGCCGCTGGTCACCGGAAAGGCACTGGTCGTGCCGGACGAGGACGTGCGGCAGAGCGCCGAACTGCTCACCGCCTGGCTCGACGAGCAGCAGGTCTCCGAGCTGTTCGCGCCGAACCTGGTCGTCGAGGCGGTCGCCGAGGCGGCCGCCGAAGCGGGCCGCACACTGCCCCGGCTCACCGACATCCTCCAGGGCGGCGAGGCGCTCACACCGACCGAGCGGGTCCGCGACTTCGCGTACGCGGTCCCGGGCCGGCGCCTGCACAACGTGTACGGCCCCGCCGAGACACACGCCGTCACCACCCACACCCTGCCCGCCGACCCCGCCGACTGGCCGGTGTCCGCGCCGATCGGCCGCCCCGTCGACCACGACCGGGTCTACGTCCTCGACAGCGCGTTGCGCCCGGTGCCGCCGGGTGTCACCGGTGAGCTGTACCTGGCGGGCGCGGGCCTCGCCCGGGGGTACCTCGGGCAGCCCGCCCTGACCGCCGCCCGCTTCGTCGCCGACCCCTACGGAGCCCCGGGCACCCGTATGTACCGCACCGGCGACCTCGGCCGCTGGAACACCGACGGGCGACTGGAGTTCGCGGGCCGCGCCGACCACCAGGTCAAGATCCGCGGCTTCCGTGTGGAGCCCGCGGAGGTCGAGGCGGTGCTCACCGCTCACCCGCACGTCGCCCGCGCCGCGGTCCTGCCGCACGGCGACCGGCTCGTCGCCTACCTCGTCACCCGGGAAGGCGCCGACCTCGCGGACGTCCGGGCCCGGCTGGCCGCGCGGCTGCCGGACTTCATGGTCCCCTCCGCCTACCTCGTCCTCGACGAGCTGCCGCTCACCCCCAACGGCAAGCTGGACCGGGCGGCACTGCCGGCGCCGGACGCGCCCGCCGCGTCGGGCCGCGCTCCGCGCGATCCGCGCGAGGAGGTCCTGTGCGGCCTGTTCGCACAGGTGCTGGGAACCGCACAGGTTTCCATCGACGACAACTTCTTCGACCTGGGCGGGCATTCGCTGCTGGCGACACGGCTGCTCAGCCGCATCAGGACGGTCCTGGGCGCCGAGGTCTCGCTGCGCGACCTGTTCGAGGGGCCCACGGTGGCCCGGCTCGCCGAGGCCGTGGCAGCCGCCGAGAGCGGGCGGCGTCCCGCTCTGCGCCCCGCGGCCCGGCCGGCGACGCTGCCGCTGTCCTACGCCCAGCGCCGCCTGTGGTTCCTCGACCGCCTCACCGGCGGCGACCCCGGCTACAACATGCCCGTGGGCCTGCGCCTGACCGGCACCCTCGACGCCTCGGCGCTCAGCGCTGCGCTCGCCGACGTGACGGCCCGGCACGAGACGCTGCGCACCGTCTTCCCCGAGGGCGACGACGGTGATCCCCGTCAGCACGTCCTCGCCCCCGCCGACGCCCGCCCCGTCCTGCACCGCCGCGACACCGGCGAGGACCGGCTCGCCGCCGAACTGGCCGCCGAGGCCCGGTACTCCTTCGACCTCACCGCCGAACTCCCGCTCAGGGCCGTCCTGTTCCGCCTCGGCGAGCGGGAGCACGTGCTGCTGCTCCTGCTGCACCACATCGCCGGTGACGGCTGGTCGCTCGCCCCGCTCACCCGCGACCTGATCACCGCGTACGAGGCACGCGGGCAGGGCCGCGCCCCCGACTTCGCGCCGCTGCCCGTGCAGTACGCCGACTACACGCTGTGGCAGCGCGACGTGCTCGGCGACGAGAGGGACCCGGCGAGCACCGTCGCCAGGCAGAGCGCCTACTGGAAGGAGGCGCTGGCCGCCCTGCCCGACGAACTCCAGCTGCCCGCCGACCGGCCCCGCCCGGCCGTTCCGGCGCACCGCGGCGAGGCGGTCTTCCGCACCCTCGACCCGGTACTGCACCGGCAGCTGCTCGAACTCGCCCGCGCCGGCGGAGCCAGCCTGTTCATGGTGGTGCAGGCCGCGCTGTCCGCGGTCCTGACCCGGCACGGCGCGGGCACCGACATCCCGGTCGGCAGCCCGATCGCGGGCCGCACCGACGACGCCCTCGACGACCTCGTCGGCTTCTTCGTGAACACGCTGGTGCTGCGCACCGACACCTCCGGCGACCCCACCTTCCGTGAACTCCTGGACCGGGTGCGGGACTTCGACCTGGCGGCGTACGCCAACCAGGACGTGCCGTTCGAGAAACTCGTGGAGGAACTCAGCCCCGGGCGCTCCCTGTCCCGGCACCCGCTCTTCCAGGTGCTGCTCGCCCTGCAGAACACCCCCGAGGCCGCCCTGGAGCTGCCCGGCCTGACCGCCCGGCACGAGGTGGTCACGCTCGGAGCCGCCAAGTTCGACCTGACGTTCAACCTGGCCGAGCGGCACACCGACGGTGAGCCCCAGGGGATCGACGCCGTCCTCGAATACAGCACCGACCTGTTCGACGAGGCCACCGCGCAGGCCCTCACGGACCGCCTGATCGCGTTCCTGCGGTACGTCGTCACCCACCCGGACACGCCCATCACCGACGTGCCGATCCTGGGCGCCGGAGAGCGCAGCCTCGTGCTGACCGGCTGGAACGACACCGCGCACCGCCCCGGCCGGGCCGCCGCCGACGCCTCCCTGCCGCAGCGCGTCGCCGAGCAGGCCTCCCGCACCCCGGACGCCATCGCCGTCACCGAACCCCACGGCAGCACGCTCACCTACGCGGAACTCGACGCGCGGGCCGATGCGCTGGCCCACCGCCTCGTCGCCGAGGGCGTCCGTCCCGAGACACCCGTCGCCGTCCTCCAGGAACGCTCGGCGCACCTCGTCGTCACCACACTCGCCGTGCTCAAGGCGGGCGGCGTATACGTGCCGCTGCACACCGGATATCCCGAGGACCGGATGCGGCACGTCCTCGCGGACACCGGCGCGGCGCTGCTGCTCACCGACGCCGTCCACGCCGGGGCCGCCGCCCGGCTCGGCACCCGCACCCTCGCCGTGGACGCCGAGCCGCCCCTCGCACCGACGGCCGGGCGGACCGGCGCACCGGATGTCACCGTCCTGCCGGACCAGTTGGCGTACATCATGTACACCTCCGGATCCACCGGCGTGCCCAAGGGCATCGGCATCACGCACCGCGACGCCATCGCCCTCGCCGTGGACCGCTGCTGGGAGACCACCGCCTCCTCGCGGGTCCTCATGCACTCCCCGTACGCCTTCGACATCTCCACGTACGAGCTGTGGAGCCCGCTGCTGGCCGGCGGCCGCATCGTCGTCGCGCCCCCGGGGGACGTCGACGCGCGGTCCCTGCGGCGCGTCCTGCCCGAACAGGGGGTCACCTCGCTGCTGCTGACCGCCGGGCTGCTCGGTGTCGTCGCCGACGAGGCCCCCGAGGTCTTCGCGGGCGTCAAGGACGTGTGGACCGGCGGCGACGTCGTCCCGTCCACCGCCGTGCGCCGCGTCCTCGAGGCCTGCCCCGGCACCACCGTCAAGGTGCTGTACGGCCCCACCGAGATCACCCTCGGCTGCACCTGGCACCGCTTCACCGAGGCCGACGAGATCCCGGCCGCCGTGCCGATCGGCCGCCCCCTGGACGAGACCCGCGCCTACGTCCTCGACGAACGGCTGCGGCCCGTACCGCCCGGCGTCCCCGGCGAGCTGTACATCGCCGGCGCCGGTCTGGCCCGCGGCTACCTCGGACAGGCCGTGCGTACCGCCGAGCGGTTCACGGCCGACCCCTACGCCGACCTCTTCGACGACGCCGGCGGACGGATGTACCGCACCGGCGACATCGCCCGGCGCAGCGCCGGCGGGACCCTGGAGTTCCTCGGGCGCGCCGACCAGCAGGTGAAGATCCGCGGCTTCCGCGTCGAACCGGGCGAGATCGAGACGGCGCTCGCCCGCCACCCCGGCGTGACCCGGGCCGCCGTCGTGGCCCGCCCCGGGCCCGGCGGGGACAAGGTGCTCGTCGCCTACGTGGTGGGCGAGGCGGTCCACGCCGACGAACTGCGCGCCGACCTGGAGCAGTCGCTGCCCGACTACATGGTCCCGGCCGCGTTCGTGCCGATGACCGCCCTGCCGGTGACCCCCAACGGCAAGCTCGACCGTGCCGCGCTGCCGGAACCCGCATGGGGCGGTGGCAGCGGCCGGCTGCCGCGCGGGCCGCGCGAGGAACTGCTGTGCCGGCTGTTCGCCGAGGTCCTGGACACCGAGCGGGTCGGCATCGACGACAACTTCTTCGAACTCGGCGGACACTCCATGCTCGCCACCCGGCTCGTCGGCCGCATCCGGGCCCGGCTCGGCGTCGAGGTCGGCGTGCGGACCCTCTTCGAGGCCCCCACCGTGGCCGCGCTCGCCGCCCGTGTCGACGGCGGCTCACCGGCCCTGCACGACCCGTTCGGCGTGGTGCTCCCGCTGCGCGCCACGGGCAGCGGGACCCCGCTGTTCTGCGTCCACCCCGCCGGCGGATTCGGCTGGATCTACTCCGGCCTGCTGCGCCACATCGACCCCGAGCAGCCGCTGTACGCGCTCCAGGCCCGCGGCCTGAGCCAGGAGGAGCCGCTGCCCGCCGACATCGACGCCATGGCCCGCGACTACGCGGAGCACATCCGCAAGACCGTGCCCGAAGGCCCCTACGAGATCCTCGGCTGGTCCTTCGGCGGCCTCGTCGCCCACGCCGTCGCCACCCGGCTGCAGGACGAGGGTGCCGAAGTGAGCCTGCTCGCCGTCCTCGACGGGTACCCCGACGCCTACGACGGCACCGAGCACGAGGTGGGCGAGGAACAGGTCCTCGCGATCCTGCTCAACGCCGCCGGCGTCGACCGGGTCGAGGCCTTCGGCGACGCGCCGCTGGAACGGGCCGCCGTCCTGGAGCGGCTGGGCGAGACCGGCAGCGCCCTGGCCAACCTCGACGACGCCTCGGTCAGCCGCATGGTCACGGTCTTCCTCAACAACACGAGGCTCATCGCGGACTTCCGGCCGCGCCGGTTCGACGGCGACCTGGTGTTCTTCGGCGCCACCGTCGGCCGCACCGACCCCGGGCTCACACCGGACACGTGGCGGCCCTACCTCACCGGCCGCATCGAGGAGCACCACCTGGACACCGACCACGCCGGGCTCGCCCGGCCCGAGGCACTGGGCCGGATCGCCCGAACCCTGGCGGATCGCCGTGCCCCGCGGGCCGCCGACTGAACGATCGGAGACACACCGTGCGCACACCCACACTCGCCGACCACGCCCTACCCGACGCCGCCGCAGGACCCGCCGTGCTGACGCGCACGGAGCCGGGCCACCCGCCCGTCCTCACCGGCGACTTCCACCGGGACCGGAGCGCTGTCACCGCCCATCTGGAGTCAACCACGCGGCTGATCGAGGCGCTGCCTGCGCGCATCGCACGCACCGCCGCCCAGCAGCGCGACGCGCGCGACCTGCACGCCGGGGCGAGCGCCCTGCGCCGCCGGTTCCTCGCAGCGCACGCGGAGCGGGTCTACGCCGAACTCACCGACGGGCTCCGCTCTCACCCGCGCATGGAGGAACTGGCCGCCCGCGCTGCCGTCCACTTCCCCGGCCTGGTGCCCACCTCCGGCCAACTCGCCGACGACGCACGGCACATGCAGCGCAGCAAGGAAGGGTGGGAGGTGGCCCTCGGCATCTTCTTCCAGGCGGTTCTGAGCGCCCCCACCGCCGGCAACCACCTGCTGCGCTCGATGCTGCGGCCCACCGAGCGCGCCCGCGCCGCCCTCCTCGACTACCAGCACACCGGCCGCGCCGACCTGGGCGTCGCCACCGTCACCCGCCAGGACGGCATCGCCCACCTGGAACTGTGCAACGACGAGTTCCTCAACGCCGAGGACGACGTCGCCGTCGAGGCGCTGGAGACCGGCACCGACCTGGTGCTGCTCGATCCGGCCAGCCACGTGGGCGTGCTGCGCGGCGCCCCCCAGACCCACCCCGCCTACGCGGGCCGGCGGGTGTTCAGCGCGGGCATCAACCTCACGAACCTCTACCACGGCGACATCTCGCTGCTGGGCTTCATGCTGCGCCGCGAGGCCGGATACATCGCCAAGTTCGTGCGCGGCCTGTGCCTGGACGACACGGCGGGCGACGGCTGGTGGCCGGACGCCGACAAGCCGTGGGTCGCCGCTGTCGACGCCTTCGCCATCGGCGGCGGCATGCAGATCCTGCCCGCCATGGACCGGGTCGTCGCCGCCGACGACTCCTGGTTCAGTCTGCCGGCCATGGAAGAGGGCCTCGTCCCCGGACTCGCCAACATGCGGCTGCTGCACCCGACCGGGTCCCGGCTGTCGCGGCGCCTGATCTTCTGGGGCAGGAAACTGCGGGCCACCGACCCCGAGGCGTCGGTGTTCGTCGACGAGACCGTACCCGCGGACGCCATGGACGGCGCCGTCCGCGCCGCCGCGGAACACCTCGACCACCCGGCCGTCGGCGCCAACCGGCGCATGCTCAACCTCGTCGAGGAGCCTGTCGACCTGTTCCGCCGCTACCTGGCCCAGTACGCCTACGAACAGGCCTGCCAGCTCCACAGCCCCGCGCTGATCTCCACCCTGGAACGCACCTGGATCAACCGGAACCGGGGCACGGGCGGCGGCGATCAGCGATGACGGTGTCCGGCGTCCGGCGCCTCCCCGACGCGGTGAACCGCCCGGAGCGGCCCCTCGGAGCGGCCGCATGACGGCCGCGGAGGACGCCGCGGCCTGGTACCGCTGCCCCGTGCCGCGGCCCCGCGCGCGCCTGCGGCTGGTGTGCTTCCCGCACGGCGGCGGATCGGCCACCGCCTACTGGGGCTGGCCCGCCCTGCTGCCCGACACGGTCGAGCTGCGCGCCGTCCAGTACCCGGGGCACGCCGACCGCATCGCCGAGCCCCTGCACACCGGCCTGCACGCGCTGGCCGACGCCGCCGCCGACGCCCTGCTCCCGCTGCTCGACCGCCCCGTCTCCCTCTACGGGCACAGTCTCGGCGCCCTCGTCGCCTACGAGACCGCGCGGCGCCTGGCGGCCGCGGGGCGTGCGCCGGTGCGGCTGACGGTGTCCGGCATGCCGCCGCCGCACCGCGTCCGGCCCGGCGCGGTCCACCTCGGCACCGACGCCGAGCTCATCGCGGAACTGCGGCGCCTGGGGGGCGTCCCCGACGAGGTGCTGGCCCACCCCGACCTGCTCGACCTGGTGCTGCGCACCGCACGCGCCGACTACGCGCTCGCCGAGACCTACACCCCCGGCCCCGGCCCGGTTCCGGCCCTGCCGCTCACCGTGCACCGGGCCACCGCCGACCCCGAGCTCAGCGCGGACGAAGCCGCCGGCTGGGCCGGGGTGACCACCGCGCAGGTGCGCCACCGGACCTTTTCCGGCGGCCACTTCCACCTGGCCGACGAGCCCGCGCCCGTCCTGCTGGAGATCGTCGACGACCTCGTCAGCGACATGTCAGCCCCGCGTCGGCCCGCCCGGCCAGCCTGGGCGGGGACCACTGCACACGCCGTCCCCTCACCGTCAGCTCGAGCAACCGGGAGATCGTCATGAGCAACCCCTTCGAAGACGCCGAAGGCACCTTCCTCGTCCTGGTCAACCACGAGGGCCAGCACTCGCTGTGGCCGTCCTTCGCCGAAGTCCCCGCCGGCTGGACCGTCGCCCTGCCGGCCACCGACCGCGAGAGCGCGCTCGCCCACATCGGTGAGCACTGGACCGACATGCGGCCCAAGAGCCTGGTGGACGCCATGGACGGGGCGGCCGCGTGAAGTCCGCCGCGCTGCTCGAAGCCCCCCGGGCCGCGCCCCTGTCGGTCACCGCCGACCTGCACGCCAGCCTCAGCGATCCCGCCCTCACCTCGATGACCCTGCTCAACGAGATCACCGGCGACTACCCCGACGCCGTGTCGTTCGCGGCGGGCCGCCCCTACGAAGGCCACTACCGTGCCGAGGCCCTGCACCGGCATCTGCGGCGCTACACCCGGTACCTGGAGCGCGAACGCGGCCTCAGCGCGGAGCAGGTGCGCCGGACCCTGTTCCAGTACGGGCCCACCAAGGGCACCATCAACGAACTGATCGTCCGCCAGCTCCAGACCGACGAGGGGATCCAGGCCGGCCCGGAGGCGGTGGTCGTCACCACCGGCTGCCAGGAGGCCATGGTCCTGCTGCTGCGGGCGCTGCGCCGCGACGAACGCGACGTCGTGCTGGCCGCCGCGCCGACCTACGTCGGCTTCACCGGCGCGGCCCGGCTCACCGAGATGGCCGTCCACCCGGTGCCCGAGGGGCCGGGCGGGCTGGACCCCGCGGACCTGGCGCGCGCCGTCGCCCGGGCCCGGGCCGACGGCGCCCGCCCCCGGGCCTGCTACGTCATCCCGGACTTCGCCAACCCGGGCGGCTCCCGGATGTCCCTCGACGACCGCAGGCGTCTGCTGCGCGTCGCCGAGGACCTCGACATCCTGCTGATCGAGGACAACCCGTACTCGATGTTCCACGACGGCCGGGGACGGCTGCCCACCCTCAAGTCCCTGGACACCACCGGCCGGGTCGTCTACATCGGCTCGTACGCCAAGACCGCCTACCCCGGTGCCCGGATCGGGTACGTCGTCGCCGACCAGCCGGTCGTCCAGGGCGGGCTGTTCGCCGACCAGCTCGCCAAGCTCAAGAGCATGTTCACGCTGAACACCTCGACGCTCGCCCAGGCTGCGATCGGTGGACTGCTGCTCGAACACGACTGCAGCATGGAACGCGCCTGCGCCCGGGAGGCCGCCGTCTACCGCCGTAATCTGCGGACCCTGCTCGACGGCCTGGCCAGGCGCTTCCCGCCGGACGGCGACAGCGGCGTCAGCTGGAACGTCCCCGCCGGCGGCCTCTTCGCCGTCGTGACCGTGCCGTTCACGGCGGACGAGCAGGCGCTGGAGGAGTCGGCCCGCCGCTTCGGCGTGCTGTGGACCCCGATGCGCCACTTCTACGCGGGCACCGGCGGGTTGCGTCAACTGCGGCTCTCCTACTCCGTGTTGACACCGCACGAGATCACCGTCGGCCTGGACCGCCTCGCGGCCCTGGTCGAGGCCCGCTCGGACCGCGGCTGACCTTCGGTCCATCATCCCGCCCCGCATCAGCCGCACGTCAGCGACGCGTCGGCGACGCGCACCACACTCGTGCCCGGACGGTGCGCGGACCCCGGGCCGAGGTGTGCCCGGAAGACCTCAAGCCCCGGAACGCCGACTCAGGAGACACCCGATGACCATGCTCCAGCGCTCAGGCGCGCAGACCGCCGCGACCGCCGGCCCCGGGGCGGACGAGGCGGGCACCGTACCCCTGACCGAGGAACAGCTCGGACTGCTGCTCCAGCACCGGGCCGACCCGCAGAACTCGCCCTACAACGTGCCGCTCGCCGTCGATCTGCGCGGACCGCTCGACCCCGCCGCCCTGGAGAGCGCCCTGGCCCGGCTGGTCGCCCGCCACCCGCTGCTGTCCGCCCGCATCCGCGACGACGACGGCGACGGGCCGCCCCGCCTCGACGTCGACCCGGCCCGCGCCCCGCGGCTGGAGCGCCGGGAAGCCACCGACGACCCCGGCCACGGCACCGCCGGGGCGCTGCTCGCCGAGGCCCGGCGCGAACTCGACCTGGAACGCGAGGGCGTCCTGCGCGCCGTGCTGATCGGCCACGGCCCCGAGCACCACACGCTGCTGCTCGTCGTGCACCACGTCGTCGTCGACGGTGAGTCCACCGGCCTGCTCCTCACCGACCTGCTCGACGCCTACGAGCACGGGCGGATCCCCGGCCGGACGCCCACCGCGTTCGGCGCCTACGTCACCGACCGCGCCCGTGAGGCCGATACCCGCACCGCGGAGGCCGAGGCGTACTGGCGGGAGCGGCTCGACGGCGCGGACCTCACCGTCGACTTCCCGCTGGACACCCCCGGCGCGGACACCCCGCGCGAGGCGATGGTGCCGCTGGAACTGGACGCCGGACTGTGGGGGGAGATCACCGACTTCTCCCGCGCGCGCCGGGCCGGCGCCGCCGCCGTGCTGCTCGCCGCGTATCTCAAGGCCCTCGGCACGTACGGCCGTCAGCCGGCGCCCACCGTCGGCGTCCCGCTGGGCGCCCGCACGGACCCGCGCTTCGACCGCACGGTCGGCTACTTCGTCCGCACCCTCCTGGTGCGGGCTCCCACCCAGGACGCGGAGCTGACCGCCGCCGAGTTCGTCGCCGGCGTGCAGAGGGAACTGGCCCGTGCCGTCGACCACGCGCGCCTGCCCTTCCCGCGCATCGCCAGGCTCGCCCCCGGCGGCGCCACCGCGGAACCCTTCAACTGCACGTTCGTCATGCACAGCTGGGCCGACCCGGGCGCGGCCGCCGACGAGGGCGTCGAACTGCGCGGCGGGCTGCGCGCCCGCTGGCGCCAGGACGTGCCCACACCCGGCCTCGGCCTGCTCACCCTTGAGCTGTACGAGGGCGGGGGCACGCTGCGCGGCCGGCTCAAGTACGACGCCGCGCGCATCGAGGCCGCGACCGCCGAGGCGTTCACCGAGCACATCACCGAGCTCGCCCGCCAGATGGTGCGCCGGCCGGACGCGGCCGTCACCGGGCTCGACGGGATCGGGCCGCGCGCCCGCGCCGCACTCGACTCCCTCAACGCCACCGACCACCGGCTCGACGACACCGACATCGACACGCTGATCCGCCGCGCCGCCCAGGAACGCCCGGACGCCGTCGCGGTCGAATTCGGCGACCGCCGCTGGACCCGCCGCGAACTGGACGCACGGATCGAGGCGTACGCCGCCGGACTGACCGCGCGGGGCGTGCGCGCGGGCGACAGGGTCGGCGTGCTGCTGCCCCGCAGCGACGAGGCCGTCGCCGCGATGCTCGGCATCCTGCGCACCGGCGCCGCATACGTCCCGCTGGACCCCGCCCACCCGGAGGCGCGGCGCCGCCACATCGTCGACAGCAGCGGGCTGCGGCTCGCGATCGTCACCCCCGACACGGCGGCGGCCTGCCCGCCCGGCCCCGAACAGGTGCCGCTGGCCGACCTGGCCCGGCCCGGCCCGGCGGACGTACGGCGCCCCGCGCCGGGCGACGCGCTGCACATCCTGTACACCTCCGGCTCCACCGGCACCCCCAAGGGCGTCCAGCTCAGTCACCGCGCGCTGGTCACCGATGTGCTGGCCGCCGTACGCCACTTCGGCATCGGCGCCGACGACGCGATGCTCCTCAAGGCCCCCTTCACCTTCGACGTCAGCGCACACGAGATGCTCGTCGCGCTGGTGTCGGGGGCCCGGCTGGTCGTGGCGCCACCGGACGCCGAACGCGACCCGGACCTGCTGGCCGAGTCCATCGAGCGGCACGGCGTCACCCTGCTGCACGCCGTCCCCTCCCAACTGCGGCTGCTGCTGGAGACGGACGCCTTCACGCGCAACCGCACGCTGCGCGCGGTCGTCTCCACCGGAGAGTCGCTGCCCAACGAACTGCGCGCCGCCTTCGAGGCGGCCCACCCGGCGCGGCTGCACAACGCCTACGGGCCGACCGAGACCTCGTACTCGACGGTCTTCTCCTGGACCCGCGGCGACGACAGCTTCTGGACGCGCCGTGCCGAGGTGCCGATCGGCGTGCCGTTCGACAACATCCGCTGCTACGTGCTCGACGAGTGTCTGCGCGAACTCCCGCCGGGCGCCCCCGGCGAGCTGTGGATCGGCGGCGGCACCGTCTCCGACGGCTATGTCGGCGACCCCGATCGCACCGCGGAGCGCTACCGCAGCCTTGAGCTGGGCCCGCGCACCGACACCGTCTACCGCACGGGTGACCTGGTCAGGATGCTGCCGGGCGGCGCGCTCACCCATCTGGGCCGGCTCGACGACCAGGTGAAGATCAACGGCAACCGGGTGGAACTGGGCGAGGTGCGGGCAGCGCTGATGTCGCTGCCCGTCGTCCGGGACGCCGCGGTGCAGGTGTCCCGGCACGCCCACGGCAGCCTGCAGATCGTCGCCCACGTGGTGACGTCCGCCGAGGTGACGCAGGTGCGGGCGGCGCTCGCCGCGCTGCTGCCGTCCCACATGGTCCCGGCCCACTTCCACCGCGTCCCCCTCATCCCGGTCCTCCCGAACGGCAAGACCGACCGGCAGGCCCTGGCCCGCCTGGCGGCGCGGGACGACCAGGCCGTCGAGGCCGGCGCACCCGAGGCCGGCGCACCTGTGGCCGGCGCACCCGAGGCCGGTGCACCTGTGGCCGGCGCACCCCTGGCCGGCGCCTCCGAGGCCCCTGCCCCGGCGGCCGACGCCCAGGTGGCCGCAGCGCCATCCGCCGAGGCGCCGGCCGTCCCCCGCGGGCAGGGCCCCGACGGCGCGGGCACCGGCGGCGCGCTGCGAGCCGTGCGCGCCGTCTGGCGGGAACTGCTGGGGGAGGCGCGCGACGACGCCCAGTTCTTCGAGGCCGGAGGAGACTCCATCCTCGCCATGCAGATGGTGTCCCGGCTGCGCCGCGAGGGCTTCACGCTCGCCATGCGGGAGATCTACCGCCACCCCGTCCTGGCGGACCTGGCCGCGCACATGGACGCCGCCGCCCCCCGCCCCGCCGACGCCCCCGCCCCCGCCGCCGCGACCGTCCCGGCGGCCGGCCCCCGCGGCAGCGGCAGCTCACCGCTCGCCCCGGTGCAGTCCTGGTTCTTCCGGCACATCAGGACCGACCTGCACCAGTGGAACCAGTCCGTGCTCCTGGAGCTGAACCGTCCCGTCGACCCCACGGTGCTGCGCCTGGCCCTGCAGGCGGTCGTCGCCGCGCACCCCGCGCTCAGCGCCCGCTTCGAGGCCGACGCACACGGCGACCACGCCGAGGGCCACATGCTCGAGGCCGCGCCGTTCGCCGCCTACGACCCCCGCGACGTCCTGCGCGAGCGCGAGGTGAGCGACGACGGGGAACTCGAGGAGGCCCTGGAGGACATCGAGCGCAGTCTCGACCCGCTCAAGGGCGTGCACGTGCGGGCCCTGCTGGTGCACGACCGCCGCCGAGCCGACGGCGACGGCCTGCTGCTCGTCGCCATCCACCACCTGGTCGTCGACGGCGTCTCCTGGCGCATCCTCCTGGAGGACCTGGAACACGCGCTGGCCTCGCTGTCCGACGGCGCGCTGCCCACCCTGCCCGCCGAGGCGTGCCGCTACGAGGACTGGGTGGCCTCCCTGCCCGCCGTCGCCGCACGTCCGGGCGAGGCCGACTACTGGCGTTCCCTGGCCGCCGCCCGGGGCGAGGTGCAGAGCCTGCTGCTCACCACCCCGGCGCCCGACGAGCGGGACATCCGCCGGATCGAGTTCTCCCTCGACCCGGAGGCCACCGCCCGGCTCATCGGCCCGCTGCCCCGGCAACTGGGCCTGCAGGTGCACCAGGTGATGACCGGTGCCTTCGCGCAGGCCCTCGCCCGGTGGCGCGGCACCGGTCAGGTGACGTTCGACGTGGAGACCCACGGCCGGCACGGTCGCGACGACCTGTTCCGCACCGTCGGGTGGTTCACCTCCATCCATCCGGTCGTCCTCGGCGCCGACCGCGCCCGGGACCCGCAGGGGTGGCTGGCGCAGGTCGCCGACCGCCTGACCGCGGTGCCGGACGGCGGCGTCGGCTTCGGCGCGTGCCGCGA
This sequence comes from Streptomyces sp. NPDC029041, assembly GCF_040637515.1. Classification (NCBI taxonomy): domain Bacteria; kingdom Bacillati; phylum Actinomycetota; class Actinomycetes; order Kitasatosporales; family Streptomycetaceae; genus Streptomyces; species Streptomyces sp. NPDC029041. Next base: position 157,642 of record NZ_JBEZWO010000016.1, read on the forward strand.
GTTCTCCTCCGACCCCGGACTGCGCACCCTCCTGCGCACCCTGCCGCCCGCCCTGGTCTGCTTCAACTACTACGGTCAAGCCGACCAGTTGAGTGCGAACGGCGGCTTCACCATGTCCGGCCGGCCCATTCCGCGCGAGCACTCCGCTCGCTGTGAGCGGGTGTACGGCATCGAGGTGTACGGCATCGTCCACGGCGGCAGGCTGCGCATGGGGCTCACCTGGGTCCCCAGCCCCGCCGACGGCGTCGACGAGACGGGCGTCGAGGCGCTCGTGGACCAGATGCGCTGGGTCCTGGCGACCCTCGCGGGCGCCGACCCGGACACCGTTTCGGCCGCCGAGATCGCTGCCCCGGGCCGCCCGGTCACGCTGCCGCGGCGCGCCGAGCGGACCCCCGTCCCGCAGCGCCCCGACGCCACCGCCGGCACCGAACCGTGGGCGGCGAACGCCCCGGAGACGGTGCCCGTCACACCTCAGCAGCACGGCCTGCTGCTGGACGCGCTCGCCCACCGCGGCAGCGGCCGCTACGTGGAGCAGCTGTTCTGGCGCTGGTACGGGCCTCTGGACACCGACCGGTTCAGGGCCGCGTGGCAGTCCGTCTTCGAGCGCGAGACCGTCCTGCGGGCCGCCTTCGACTGGGACGACGAGCCGCGTCTGGTCCTGCACGACCAGGTCACCGCCGAGGTCGTCCGGCACCCGGCCGGCACCGTCGAGTGGGACGACCTGATGGAGCGGGACCGGCTGCGCGGCTTCGACCTGCGCGAGCCGGGCCTGCTGCGCGCCACCCTCGTCGACGACGACACCGACGACACCGACGGCCCCGAAGCCCCGTCGACCCGCGTACTGATCACCTTCCACCACGTCCTCCTGGACGGCTGGAGCGTGTCCGTCCTGATCCAGGAGTTCTACCGGGCCTATCTCGCCGACGGCTCGCTGCCCGGCGGCGAACGGCGGCCCGACATCCGCGACTACGCGCACTGGCTGGCCGAGCAGGACACCGCTCCGGCACGGGAGTTCTGGTCGGCGGCCGTGCCGTCCGCGGCCCCCGTCGTGCGGCCCGCGCTCCCCGGCCCCGCGACCGGCCAGAGCGGCTGGGGCCGCGCCGAGGCCCGGCTCAGCCGCTCGGAGGCCGACCGGCTGCGCGCCTGGGCCGCCGCCCGCGCCGCGACCGAGTCCAGCGCGCTGCAGGCGGTGTGGGCGCTGCTGCTGTACCGGGCCTCCGGCGTCGACGGGCCCGCCCCCGTCGGGTTCGGCGTCACCGTGTCCGGCCGCGGCATCCCCCTCGACTCCGTCGAGCGGCTGCCCGGGCTGCTGATGAACTCGCTGCCCATGACCCTCCAGGTCGACCCGGCGCACACCGTGCCCCAACTGCTCGCCGAACTGCGCGACCAGGCGCTCGACATGGCCGCGTACGAGTGGGTGTCGACCGGACAGATCCACGAGTGGAGCGGTCGCCGGGCCGACGAGAAACTCGTCGAGAGCCTGCTCGTCTACGAGAACTATCCGCGCTCCTCCGACCACCTGGAGTCCGCGCTCGCCGCGCAGGACATCCGCGTGGAACTCCCGGAGGCCGCCGGGTCCCAGACGGCCTTCCCGGTCACCCTCCTCGCCTTCCGCGACGTGGACGGCAGCCTCGTCCTCACCGCGGTGCACGACCGCGGCCGGCTCGCGGACGCCGACGCGGACCGGCTCGTCGGCCAGTGCGCCCGGCTGCTGCGCGACCTGCCCGGCACCGCCGACGATTCCACGACCGTCGGCGACATCGTCGCCGCCCTGTCCGCGCCCGACCTGCCGAGGATGGCCGACCGTGCCGAGCCGGCCACCGGCGCCGCCGACGCGGACGTCACCTGGCCGGAAGGGCCCAGCACCCGGCTGGTCAAGGAGGCGTGGCAGGCCGTCTTCGGCACCGAGCCCCTCGGCCCCGGCCTGAACTTCTTCGAGGCGGGCGGTCACTCGCTGCTGGCGATGCGGCTGCTGCGGGAGATCAACCTGCGCTCCGGACAGTCCCTGCGCCTGGACGAACTGCTCGCCCACCCGAGGGCCGGGGAACTGGCCGGACTGCTCGGCCGGGAACCGGGGGACACCGGCACCACCGCTTGCGACGGCGTCCTCGTCCCGCTGCGCCCTGCCGAGCGGCCCGGCGCCGGGACCGTCTACCTCGTCCACCCGCCGGGGGGCCAGGTCGCCTGCTACGCGCAGCTCGCCCACTGCTACGAAGGCCCGGAGGCGCTGGTCGGCATCCGTGACCCCCGGGTGGACGAGTCCGTACCGCGCCACCTGTCCGTCGAGCAACTCGCCGATCACTACCTCCAGGCGCTGCGGCCCGCCCTCGACGCGGACGAGCGGATCGTCCTGGGCGGCTTCTCCGGCGGCGGTGTCATCGCCTACGAGATCGCCCGGATGATCACCGAGGAGGGCGGCCGGCCCCCGCTGGTCGTGCTCGTCGACGCGGGTGCCCCCGACGGCGAGCTCACCGACGCCGACGCCGACGGCTCCTTCGCCAGCCAGTTGCGCGCCGTCGCCGAGGGCCGGACCCCGGCCCCGGACGCGGAAGGACCGGGCGCGCGGCCCGCCGAGGACAAGGCCGTGCCGGCCGGCGCCCTCGCCGAACCCGACGGCTCCGCCTCCTACCTGAAGGAACTCGCCCAGATCGCCGAGTGGATGCGCGGCGACGGCGGCGGCGACCCGGTCGCGCTGATGCGCGACAGCGTGGAGGCGGTCCAGCGCTACGGGCCCCGCCCGTACTCCGGCCCCGTCGTCGTGCTGCGCGCCGGGGACACCGGTTTCGGCAAGGGCACGAAGTACGACGAGAGCGACCGCTTCCACGCCCGGGCCGGGCTCGGCTGGGAGGACCACGTCGCGGACCTGTCCATCCGGGTCGTACCGGGCAACCACGTGACGATGCTGACCGGCGACAACGTCCGCGGCCTCGCCCGCATCCTGGCGTCCGCCGTCAGGCACTGACGACCGGCGCACCGAACCCCAGGGAGAGCACCGACCATGACCACGCCCCGCCGGCGCATCACGCTCGCCGGCATCATCGACGGCCCCGGCGGCCACGTCGCCGCCTGGCGCCACCCGTCGACCCAGGCGGACGCCCAACTCGACTTCGCGTTCCACGCCAAGAACGCCCAGACCCTCGAACGCGGATTGTTCGACGCGGTGTTCATCGCCGACATCGTCGCCGTGTGGGGCACCCGCCTCGACTCGCTGTGCCGCACCTCGCGCACCGAGCACTTCGAACCGCTGACACTGCTGGCCGCCTACGCCGCCGTCACCGAGCACATCGGGCTGTGCGCCACCGCGACGACGACGTACAACGAACCGGCCCACATCGCGCGCCGCTTCGCCTCGCTCGACCACCTCAGCGGCGGCCGCGCCGGCTGGAACGTCGTCACCTCCGCCGCTCCCTGGGAGTCCGCCAACTTCGGCTTCCCCGAGCACCTGGAGCACGGCAAGCGGTACGAGCGCGCCCAGGAGTTCATCGACGTCGTCAAGGCGCTCTGGGACAGCGGGAACCGCCCGATCGACCACCACGGCGAGCACTTCGACGAGGCCGGACCGCTGGACGTCGCCCGCCCGCCGCAGGGCCGCCCGGTGATCATCCAGGCCGGATCGTCGCCCGTGGGACGCGAGTTCGCCGCCCGGCACGCCGAGGTGATCTTCACCCGGCACAACACGCTCAGCGATGCCCAGGACTTCTACGGCGACCTCAAGGCGCGCGTCGCCCGCCAGGGCCGCGACCCGGAGAAGGTCCTCGTATGGCCGACCCTCGCGCCGATCGTCGCCGCCACCGAGGCCGAGGCGGAGCAGCGCCGGCAGGAACTGCAGGACCTCACCCACGACCACGTCGCGCTGCGCACCCTGCAGGACTTCCTCGGCGACGTCGACCTGAGCGCGTACCCGATCGAGGGCCCCGTGCCCGACATCCCGTACACCAACCAGTCCCAGTCGACGACCGAGCGCCTGATCGGGCTCGCCCGCCGCGAGAACCTGTCGATCCGGCAGCTGGCCCTGCGGCTGATGGGCGACATCGTCGTCGGCACTCCGGAGCAGCTCGCCGACCACATGGAGAGCTGGTTCACCGGGCGCGGGGCCGACGGGTTCAACATCGACTTCCCGTATCTGCCGGGCTCCGCCGACGACTTCGTCGACCACGTGATCCCCGAGCTCCAGCGCCGCGGCCTGTACCGCACCTCGTACGAGGGCGCCACGCTGCGCGAGAACCTCGGCCTGGACGCCCCCGCGCCGGGCCGGACGGCCGGCCACACCACCGCAGGAGCCACCGCATGACCGCCCCTCTTCTGGTCGGCCGGATCGACACGCACGCCGACGACGCCACGCTCGACTCGCTCACCGCACTCGCACGCGCCGCGGAACACGCCGGGTTCGACGCGCTGATACTCGACGACTCGTCCCGGCCGCCCGGCGGGCAGGGCCGCTTCGAGACGACGACCCTGGCGGCGGCGCTCGCCGCCCGCACCGACCACATCGGCCTGGTCGTCTCCCCGCTTCCCGCCGACCAGGCCCCGTACCACGTGGCGCGGATCGTCGCCTCGCTCGACCACCTCGGCCGGGGCCGCACCGGCTGGCTGGCCGGCGCCGGCGACCCGGAGGGCCGCACGGCCGAACTGATCGAGGTCGCCCGCGGCCTGTGGGACAGCTTCGACGACGACGCCTACGTCCACGACCGCGCCGACGGCCTGTACTGGCGCCTCGACGCGATCCACCGACTGGACCACCGCGGACGTCACTTCGACGTGGCGGGCCCGCTCAACGTGGCCCGCCCGCCGCAGGGCCACCCCGTCGTCGCCGTGTCCGGACCCGCCCTGGCCGCGCACGCCGACCTCGTCCTCCTCGACGACCCCGCGGACCTGCCCGGCGTGCGGGCCGAGGCCCCCGGCGCCAAGGTCCTCGTCCCGCTCCTCGACCACGCCGACGCCGAGCGTCTGCTCGCCGCCTCGGGCGCCGACGGCCTCGTCGTCCCGCTGCGCGACGCGGGGGATCCGTTCCTCACCACGACGCCCCCCGCGGCGCACGGCGCCGGCACGACACCGGCCACCCTGCGTGCCCGGCTCGGACTGCGCCGCCCCGCCGGCCGGTACGCCACGGGCACGGCCTGACGCTCCATCCCACCCCGGTCCCTGGAGAAACATGTCCTCTTACCTGTTCACCTCGGAGTCCGTCACCGAGGGCCATCCCGACAAGATCGCCGACCAGATCAGCGACGCGATCCTGGACGCCCTGCTGCGCGAGGACCCTGCCTCCCGCGTGGCCGTGGAAACCCTGGTCACGACCGGCCAGGTGCACATCGCGGGCGAGGTCACCACCAAGGCGTACGCACCGATCCCGCAACTGGTGCGCGAGACCATCCTGGGAATCGGCTACGACTCCTCGGCCAAGGGCTTCGACGGCGCCTCCTGCGGTGTGTCGGTGTCCATCGGAGCCCAGTCGCCCGACATCGCGCAGGGCGTCGACACCGCGTACGAGCACCGCGTCGAGGGGGCCGGGGCCTCCCGGGCGGCCGCGGCGGACGAGCTGGACAGGCAGGGCGCGGGCGACCAGGGCCTGATGTTCGGCTACGCCACCCACGAGACGCCGACGCTGATGCCGCTGCCGATCGAACTGGCCCACCGCCTCTCGCGCCGCCTGACCGAGGTCCGCAAGAACGGGACGCTCCCGTACCTGCGCCCCGACGGCAAGACCCAGGTGACCATCGAATACCGCGGCAGCAGGCCGGTGCGCCTCGACACGGTCGTCGTCTCCTCACAGCACGCTCCCGACATCGACGTGGACACCCTGCTGACCCCGGACATCGAGCGGCACGTGGTCGAGCACGTGCTCGCCGTGCTCGCCGAGGAGGGCATCAAGCTCGAGACGGACGACTACCGGCTGCTGGTCAACCCGACCGGCCGCTTCGAGATCGGCGGCCCGATGGGCGACGCCGGACTGACCGGCCGCAAGATCATCATCGACACCTACGGCGGCATGGCCCGCCACGGCGGTGGCGCGTTCTCCGGCAAGGACCCGTCCAAGGTCGACCGCTCCGCCGCCTACGCGATGCGCTGGGTCGCCAAGAACGTGGTCGCCGCCGGCCTCGCCGACCGCTGCGAGGTCCAGGTCGCGTACGCGATCGGCAAGGCCGAACCGGTCGGTCTGTTCATCGACACCTTCGGCACCGGCAGGGTCGCCCAGGCCCGCCTCGAACAGGCCGTCCGGGAGGTCTTCGACCTGCGCCCCGCCGCGATCATCCGCGACCTCGACCTGCTGCGCCCGATCTACTCCCGAACGGCCGCCTACGGCCACTTCGGCCGTGAACTGCCCGACTTCACCTGGGAGCGGACCGACCGCACCCAGCAACTCAAGGTCGCCGCCGGTATCTGACCGGCGCGTCGGCCCGACGGGAGTGCTCGTGCGTACAGCGGTGACAGGCTCTATCGCCACCGACCATCTGACGGTCTTCCCCGGCCGTTTCACGGACCAGCTGATCCCTGATCGGCTGGACCGTGTCTCACTGTCGTTCCTCGTCGACAGCCTCGACGTACGACGCGGCGGCGTGGCCGCCAACATCGCCTTCGGCCTCGGCGGCCTCGGCCTCGCACCCCTGCTGGTCGGCGCCGTCGGCGCGGACTTCGCCGAGTACGAGGTGTGGCTCAAGGACAACGGCGTCGACACCGGCGGGGTCCGGGTGTCCGGCACCCGCCAGACCGCCCGCTTCATGTGCACCACGGACCGCGACTCCAACCAGATCGCGTCCTTCTACACCGGCGCGATGGCGGAGGCCCGCGACATCGACCTGACCGGCCTGCCCGTACCGGCCGCCGAATTCGATCTGGTCGTCGTCGCCCCCAACGACCCGGAGGCGATGCTGCGCCACACCCGGCAGTGCCGGGACCTCGGCGTGGCGTTCGCGGCCGACCCCTCCCAGCAACTGGCCCGGCTGGACGGCCCGCAGGTCAGGGAGCTGGTGTCCGGCGCACGGTGGCTGTTCACCAACGAGTACGAGGCGGAGCTGCTGCGCGAGCGCACCGGGTGGACACGCGAGGAGGTCCTGTCCCGGGTGGGAACCTGGATCACCACGCTCGGCGAACGGGGCGCCCACGTCGACAGCGCCGGCGAGCCCGCTGTGACGGTGCCCGCCGTCACCGGGGTGCCGGTGACCGATCCGACGGGCGTCGGTGACGCCTTCCGCGCCGGCTTCCTCGGCGCCGTGGCCCGGGGCCTGACGCCGGTGGCGGCGGCCCGGTTCGGCTGCGCCATGGCGGCGCGGGCGCTGGCGGCGGTCGGCTCACAGACCTACCGCGTGGACGCCCCCGCTCTGCTCGACACGGTGGCGCGGACGTACGGCACCGAAGCGGCCGAGCCGTTCGGGCCCTGGCTCGGGAGCGCGTCATGACCGCCCCGTCCACACCGCTGTCCGCCCGGGACCGCGTGAGCGCCCTCCGCGAAGCCCTCGCCCGGCGCGTGGTGGTGGCCGACGGGGCCATGGGCACCATGGTGCAGGCGCAGGATCCGACCCTGGAGGACTTCCGGCACCTCGAAGGCTGCAACGAGATCCTCAATCTCACGCGGCCCGACATCGTGCGCTCGGTCCACGAGGAGTACTTCGACGCGGGCGTCGACTGCGTGGAGACCAATACGTTCGGCGCGAACCACTCCGCCATGGCCGAGTACGACATCGCCGACCGCGTGCACGAGCTGTCCGAGGCCGGTGCCCGCATCGCCCGCGAGACCGCCGACGCCTACGCGGCCCGCGACGGCCGCCCGCGCTGGGTGCTCGGCTCGATCGGTCCCGGCACCAAGCTGCCGACCCTCGGCCACACCGGCTACACCACCCTGCGCGACGGGTTCCAGGCGAACGCCGAGGGCCTGCTCGCCGGGGGCGCGGACGCCCTGATCGTGGAGACCACGCAGGACCTGCTGCAGACGAAGTCGTCGATCCTGGGTGCCCGCCGCGCCATGGAGGCCACCGGCGTCGAGGTGCCCCTGCTGGTCTCGCTGGCCTTCGAGACGACCGGCACCATGCTGCTCGGCTCCGAGATCGGCGCGGCCCTGACCGCGCTGGAGCCCCTCGGCATCGACATGATCGGCCTGAACTGC
>NZ_JBEZWO010000017.1:0-132733 GCF_040637515.1 Streptomyces sp. NPDC029041
GCAGTTCAGGCCGATCATGTCGATGCCGAGGGGCTCCAGCGCGGTCAGGGCCGCGCCGATCTCGGAGCCGAGCAGCATGGTGCCGGTCGTCTCGACGGTCACCGAGACGATCAGCGGTACGGAGTGGCCGGTGGCCTCCATGGCCCGGCGGGCGGCGATGACGGAGGCCTTGGTCTGGAGCAGGTCCTGCGTGGTCTCCACGAGCAGCGCGTCGGCGCCGCCGGCGAGCAGGCCCTCGGCGTTCTGCTGGTAGGCGTCCCGGATGGCGCCGAAGGTGGTGTGGCCGAGGGTGGGCAGCTTGGTGCCGGGTCCCATCGAGCCGAGCACCCAGCGCTGCTGCCCGGTGCTGCGGGTGAACTCGTCGGCCACCTCGCGGGCGATCCGGGCACCTGCCTCGGACAGCTCGGTGACGCGCTCGGGGATGTCGTACTCGCCGAGGGCGGTGAGGTTGGCGCCGAAGGTGTTGGTCTCCACGCAGTCCACACCGGCGTCGAAGTACTCGGCGTGGACCGAACGGACGATGTCCGGCCGCGTCAGGTTGAGGATCTCGTTGCAGCCCTCGAGGTTCTCGAAGTCCTCGAGCGTGGGGTCCTGCGCCTGGAGCATGGTGCCCATGGCTCCGTCGGCCACGACCACTCGGGTGGCCAGGGCTTCTCGGAGCGCGGACACGCGGGCCCGGCTGTCGGTGGAAGGGGTCGGCGGCAACGCGGCCATGAAAGGGGCTCCCTCGGATGCGACGGCTGTCGGCTTTGCGGCTTCCCGGACAGCCAGGGGGCATCCGGGGAAGGGCGCACCGCGCCAGCGTAACCGGGAGTGGGCTTGGATGGGCAGCGCGTCCACGGGGCGGACTCCGGTGGCATCGAAAGGCCCACTTGGGTGACATGTCGGTCGACCGGGCGCAACAAATGGCGGCCAGCCATTAGCGAGAGGTCGACATCGACCGGTAGTGTTCGACATTGCCGAACGAGGGCTGTGGTGACGCTCGTCGGCGGTCGAAGGGGACGGAGGCAGTACGGCGATGGCACGGAACATCCAGTCGCTCGAACGGGCGGCCGCGATGCTGCGGCTGCTCGCGGGCGGCGAGCGGCGGCTCGGCCTGTCGGACATCGCCTCGTCGCTGGGCCTGGCCAAAGGCACCGCCCACGGCATCCTGCGCACCCTCCAGCAGGAGGGCTTCGTGGAGCAGGACGACGCCTCCGGGCGCTACCAGCTGGGCGCGGAGCTTTTGCGCCTGGGCACCACCTACCTCGATGTGCACGAGCTGCGGGCGCGCGCCCTGGTGTGGGCCGACGACCTGGCCCGCTCCAGTGGCGAGAGCGTCTACCTGGGCGTCCTGCACCAGCAGGGCGTGCTGATCGTGCACCACGTCTTCCGGCCCGACGACAGCCGGCAGGTCCTGGAGATCGGGGCCATGCAACCGCTGCACTCCACGGCCCTGGGCAAGGTGCTGTCCGCCTACGACCCGGTGGCGCACAGCGAGGCGCTGGAGGCCGACCGCAAGGCGTTCACCGACCGTACGGTGTGCGAGCCGGAGGGCTTCGAGCACATCCTCGACGTCACGCGTGCGCGTGGGTACGCGGCGGACGTGGAGGAGACCTGGGAGGGCGTGGCCTCCATCGCTGCTCCCATCCACGACCGGCGGCGCATGCCGGTCGGCTCGGTGGGCATCACGGGCGCCGTGGAACGGCTGTGCCGGCCCGACGACGAGGGAACGCTGCGGCCCGAGCTCATCGCGGCGGTACGGGACTGCGCCCGCGCGGTCTCGCGAGACCTGGGCGCCGGGCGGTTCTGAGGGCACACGAGCGAAACCGGGGCGCCGCGGGGCGTTCCGGTCCTCGGCATGTCCGCGCTCACCTGCGGCAAAGATCACCTGGGCGGCGGCGATCAGTAACGATCAGATTTTCGAGTCCACAGCCCTTGACGTGCTCGTAACGCCGAAGCAAGACTCCCGTCCATCGGTCGACATTGTCGAACAGCTACCGGCAATACGCGCTAGAGTGTGACAACGCCAGGCCGGTATCGAACTTCCCTGGACGTAGGACAAAGGAGTCGCGGGTGTCCAGCTCCGACATCTTCATCGGCGAGACCATCGGTACCGCCATACTCATCCTCCTCGGCGGCGGCGTCTGTGCCGCCGTCACGCTGAAGGCCTCCAAGGCACGCAACGCCGGCTGGCTCGCCATCACCTTCGGGTGGGGCTTCGCGGTGCTCACGGCCGTCTACACCTCGGCGCCGCTGTCCGGCGCCCATCTGAACCCGGCCGTGACGCTGGCCATCGCCATCAAGGACGGCGACTGGAAGAACGTCCCGGTCTACTGGGCCGGCCAGCTCCTCGGTGCCATGATCGGTGCCGCTCTGGTCTGGATCGCTTACTACGGTCAGTTCCACGCCCACCTCACCGACCGCGAGATAGTCGGCGGCCCGGGTGCGCAGGACACCACGGCCAAGGCCGTCGAGGCCCAGGAGAAGGGCGCCGGCCCCGTGCTGGGCGTCTTCTCCACCGGTCCCGAGGTCCGGATCGCCTGGCAGAACGTCGCCACGGAGGTCATCGGCACCGTCGTGCTGGTGCTCGCCGTGCTCACCCAGGGCCTGAACGACAAGGGCAACGGCCTGGGCAACCTGGGCGCCCTGATCACCGCGCTCGTCGTGGTCTCGATCGGCCTGTCTCTCGGCGGCCCGACGGGGTATGCGATCAACCCGGCCCGTGACCTCGGTCCGCGCATCGTGCACGCCCTGCTGCCACTGCCCAACAAGGGCGGCTCCGACTGGGGCTACGCCTGGGTCCCCGTGGTGGCTCCGCTGATCGGCGGCGCCATCGCGGCGGGCATCTACAACGTCGCATTCGCCTAGGAGCGATTCCCCGCCCTGACGGGAAACTTCCAGCACGCGCCGTACGTAAAGCCCCATAAACCCGGAATGACCAGGAGCACACAGTGACCGACGCGCACACCGCCGGCCCGTTCATCGCCGCCATCGACCAGGGCACGACCTCCAGCCGCTGCATCGTCTTCGACCGCGACGGCCGGATCGTCTCCGTCGACCAGAAGGAGCACGAGCAGATCTTCCCGAAGCCGGGCTGGGTGGAGCACAACGCCACCGAGATCTGGACCAACGTCCAGGAGGTCGTCGCCGGGGCCATCGAGAAGGCCGGCATCACCCGCGACGACATCAAGGCCATCGGCATCACCAACCAGCGCGAGACGACCGTGCTGTGGGACAAGAACACCGGTGAGCCCGTCCACAACGCCATCGTCTGGCAGGACACCCGCACCGACGCCCTCTGCCGCGAGCTCGGCCGCAACGTCGGCCAGGACCGCTTCCGCCGCGAGACGGGCCTGCCGCTCGCCTCCTACTTCGCCGGCCCCAAGGCCCGCTGGCTGCTCGACAACGTCGACGGCCTGAAGGAGCGCGCCGAGGCGGGCGACATCCTCTTCGGCACCATGGACACCTGGGTCATCTGGAACCTGACCGGTGGTACCGACGGCGGCAAGCACGTCACGGACGTCACCAACGCCTCGCGCACGATGCTCATGAACCTGCACACCATGCAGTGGGACGAGAAGATCTGCGAGTCCATCGGCGTCCCGCAGCAGATCCTGCCCGAGATCCGCTCCTCCGCCGAGGTCTACGGCGAGATCACCGGCGGCAAGCTGGGCGACCTGCTCGGCGGCATCCCGGTCGCCTCCGCGCTCGGCGACCAGCAGGCGGCCCTGTTCGGCCAGACGTGTTTCGCCGAGGGCGAGACGAAGTCGACCTACGGCACCGGCACCTTCATGGTGATGAACACCGGTGACAAGATCATCAACTCGTACAGCGGCCTGCTGACCACGGTCGGCTACAAGATCGGCGACCAGAAGACGGTCTACGCCCTGGAGGGCTCGATCGCCGTCACCGGTTCGCTGGTGCAGTGGATGCGCGACCAGATGGGCCTGATCTCCACCGCCGCCGAGATCGAGACCCTCGCCCTGTCGGTCGAGGACAACGGCGGCGCCTACTTCGTGCCGGCCTTCTCCGGCCTGTTCGCCCCGTACTGGCGCTCCGACGCCCGCGGTGTGATCGCCGGCCTCACCCGGTACGTCACCAAGGCGCACCTCGCGCGCGCCGTCCTGGAGGCCACCGCCTGGCAGACGCGGGAGATCGCCGACGCCATGACGAAGGACTCCGGCGTGGAGCTGACCGCCCTCAAGGTCGACGGCGGCATGACCTCCAACAACCTGCTGATGCAGACCCTCGCCGACTTCGTGGACGCCCCCGTGGTGCGCCCGATGGTCGCCGAGACCACCTGCCTCGGTGCCGCCTACGCCGCCGGTCTCGCCGTCGGCTTCTGGAACAGCACCGACGACCTGCGCGCCAACTGGCGCCGGGCCGCCGAGTGGACCCCCCGCATGGACGCGGAGACCCGCGCCCGTGAGTACAAGAACTGGCTCAAGGCCGTCGAGCGGACCATGGGCTGGCTCGAGGACGAGGAGTAAGAAACAGCATGACCACCAAGTCCACCCTGCAGTCCGTGCCTGCCCTGGGGACGCACCCGGCCTCCGGCTCGAACCCGAGCCGAGCCGAGACCAGGGAGCAGCTCTCCAAGGCGTCGTACGACCTTCTTGTGATCGGCGGCGGCATTCTGGGCATCTCCACCGCCTGGCACGCCGCGCAGTCCGGCCTCAGGGTGGCTCTGGTGGACGCCGGCGACTTCGCCGGCGCCACGTCCTCCGCCTCCTCCAAGCTGCTCCACGGCGGTCTGCGCTACCTGCAGACCGGCGCGGTGAAGCTGGTCGCGGAGAACCACTTCGAGCGCCGTGCGGTCTCCCGTCAGGTGGCCCCCCACCTGGCGAACCCGCTCACGTTCTACCTCCCCGTGTACAAGGGCGGGCCGCACGGCGCGGCGAAGCTCGGCGCGGGCGTCTTCGCCTACTCCGCGCTCTCCGCGTTCGGTGACGGCGTCGGCCACCTCCTGTCCCCCGCCAAGGCGGCGCAGGACGTGCCGGAGCTGCGCACCGAGAACCTCAAGGCCGTGGCCGTCTACGGCGACGACCAGATGAACGACGCCCGCATGGCGCTGATGACGGTCCGCGGGGCCGTCGAGGCGGGCGCGGTCGTCCTCAACCACGCCGAGGTGACGGGCCTGCGCTTCACGCAGGGCCGGGTCACCGGCGCCGAGCTGAAGGACCGCCTGTCCGGCGACGAGTTCGGCGTCGACGCCCGGCTGGTGCTGAACGCGACCGGCCCGTGGGTCGACCACCTGCGCAGGATGGAGAACCCGAACGCGGCGCCGTCCATCCGCCTGTCGAAGGGCGCGCACCTGGTCCTCAAGCGCACCTCCCCCTGGAAGGCGGCGCTCGCGACCCCGATCGACAAGTACCGCATCACCTTCGCCCTCCCCTGGGAGGACATGCTGCTGCTCGGCACCACCGACGAGGTGTTCGAGGGCGACCCGGCGGACGTCTCGGTCACCGAGCGGGACATATCCCAGATCCTCGACGAGGCCGCCTTCTCGGTCCGCGACCAGCAGCTGAGCCGCGACCTCATCACGTACTCCTTCGCCGGCCTGCGCGTGCTGCCGGGCGGCCCCGGCGACACCGCCAAGGCCAAGCGCGAGACGGTCGTGACCGAGGGCCGGGGCGGCATGCTGTCCGTGGCGGGTGGCAAGTGGACCACCTTCCGCCACATCGGCCGGACGATCATGAAGAAGCTGGAGGCGCTGCCGGGCCACCCGCTGGGCGACGACTTCGAGCCGATCAGCGCGCTGCCGAAGAAGCTGCCGCTGCCCGGCATCGCCAACCCGCGCGCGGTCGCCCACCGGCTGCTCACCGACCGCCCGGCGCCGGGCCCGCGCATGGCGGCGGACACGGCCAGGCACCTGGCCACGCACTACGGCTCGCTGGCCTTCGACATCGCCCGCCTGGCCAACGAGAGCCCCGAGCTCGCCGAGCGCGTCCACCCGGACGCCCCGGAGATCTGGGCGCAGGTCGTCTGGGCCCGGGACCACGAGTGGGCCGAGACGCAGGACGACGTGCTGCGCCGCCGCACGACGCTGACGATCCGCGGCCTCGCCACGGACGACGTCCGCGCCAAGGTGCAGGACCTGCTCGACAAGAAGTAGGTACGGGCACGGGGGACCCCATCCCGGCAGGGGCGGCTCCACGCCGACGGAGCCGCCCCTGCCGCGTTTCCGTGGCCGCATAATGACCTGATACGTCGGAGGTCTTAAACGCACAGGGAGGCCGCCATGGCAGTCACCGACGAGGCGATCGAGAAGATCAAGGGGATGATCGTCTCGGGCGCGCTGCGCCCGGGCGACCGTCTGCCCAAGGAGAGCGAACTCGCCGCCGAGCTGGGCTTGTCGCGCAACTCCCTGCGGGAGGCCGTGCGCGCCCTGTCGCTGATCCGGATCCTCGACGTGCGGCAGGGCGACGGCACCTACGTCACCAGTCTCGACCCTCAACTGCTGCTGGAGGCGATGAGCTTCGTCGTCGACTTCCACCGCGACGACACGGTCCTGGAGTTCCTGGCCGTACGCCGCATCCTGGAACCGGCGGCGACCGCCATGGCGGCGCTGCGGATCAGCGAGCAGCAGCTGGACGCGCTCGGCGCCCAACTGGACAAGCTCGGCGACACCCCGTCCGTGGAGGATCTCGTCGCCTGCGACCTGGAGTTCCACCGGGGCATCGTGCAGAGCTCGGGCAACTCCGTGCTGTGCTCGCTGCTCGACGGTCTGTCGGGCCCCACGACCCGGGCCCGGATCTGGCGCGGCCTCACCCAGGAGGACGCCGTCGCCGGCACCCTGCGCGAGCACCGCGCGATCCTGGCCGCCCTGCGCGACCGGGACCCCGAGGCGGCGCGCTCGTGGGCGACCGTCCACGTCGCGAGCGTGGAGCAGTGGCTGCGCTCCACCCTGTGACCAGGGCCCCGCGGACTGCCCGGAGGCGTCCGGGGTGTTCAGGAGCGGATCACGGGGCAGTGATGGGGTCACTCCCCCTGTAAGGGGGCTGCGGGCGCCCCCGCGGCACGCCGTAAGGTTGGGTGGTCAAGCGAGGGCACGTCGGAAGGAGGCGCTGGGTGATCGAGCTCGAGGGGGTTCCCGAGCTGGTCGACCCGGTCATGGTGGCCGCGTTCGAGGGCTGGAACGATGCCGGCGACGCCGCCTCCACCGCGGTCGCGCATCTGAACCGGGAATGGAAGGGCGAGGTCTTCGCGGCGCTGGACGCCGAGGACTACTACGACTTCCAGGTCAACCGCCCCACGGTGTTCATGGAAGCGGGCGTCCGCAAGATCACCTGGCCCACGACCAGGCTGTCGGTGGTCCGGGTCGGCGGCGAGAAGCCGCGCGACCTCGTCCTCGTCCGGGGCATCGAACCGTCCATGCGGTGGCGTTCGTTCTGCAACGAACTGCTGGGCTTCGCGCACGAACTGGGGGTGGAACTGGTGGTCGTCCTGGGCGCCCTGCTCGGCGACACCCCGCACACCCGTCCGGTTCCGATCAGCGGCACGACGTCCGACCCGGACCTGGCCCGGCGCATGGACCTGGAGGAGACCAAGTACGAGGGCCCCACGGGCATCGTCGGCGTCCTCCAGGAGGCGTGCACGCACGCGGGTGTCCCGGCCGTCTCGCTGTGGGCCGCGGTGCCGCACTACGTGTCGCAGCCGCCGAATCCGAAGGCCACCCTGGCCCTGCTGAACCGTCTCGAGGACCTGATCGACGTGCGCATCCCGCTGGGCGAGCTGCCCGAGGACGCGCGCGCCTGGCAGGTCGGCGTGGACCAGCTGGCCGCCGAGGACAGCGAGGTCGCCGAGTACGTCCAGTCGCTGGAGGAGGCCCGGGACACCGCCGAGCTGCCGGAGGCGTCCGGGGAGGCCATCGCCCGGGAGTTCGAGCGCTACCTGCGGCGCCACGACGGCGGCGGGCCGTCCGCGCCCGGCGGTCACGCCACGGCGGACGGCAGCGACAGCACGTCGTACCTGCGGGACAACCCCAGCGGCCGCACCCGCCCGCCGAAGCCGCCGAAGCCGGGCAAGGACGACGACGAGTCGTCGGAGGACTGAGGCGAAGCACCGCACGGTGCCGCACCGCACGTCACAGGGGCGTCTCCCGGCCGGGAGACGCCCCTGTTGTTTCTGTTCCGTGGGCTGCAGCGCTACAGCGCTACGCCCAGCAGCGCGTCCACCGCCCGGGAGACCACCCCGGGCGCGCCGATGTCCGTGCCGCCGTCGCGCTCCTGGAGGGCGACCCAGCGGTCGACCGCGGCGAGCGCGGCCGGGGCGTCCAGGTCGTTCGCGAGGGCCTCGCGGATCTCGTCGACGAGCGCCTCCGCCGGCGGCCCGTCGGGCCGGGAGACGGCGGCCCGCCAGCGGCCGAGCCGTGCGACGGCGTCCTGGAGGACCTGGTCGGTGTACTCCCAGTCGGCGCGGTAGTGGTGCGCGAGCAGGGTGAGCCGGATGGCGGCCGGGTCGACGCCGTCGTGCCGGAGCCTGGAGACGAACACCAGGTTGCCCTTGGACTTGGACATCTTCTCGCCGTCCAGGGCGACCATGCCGGCGTGCACGTACGCCTTGGCCATGGGGAACTCGCCGGTGAGGGCCTGGGCGTGCGAGGCGCCCATCTCGTGGTGCGGGAAGGCCAGGTCGGAGCCGCCGCCCTGGATGTCGAAGCCCATGCCGAGGTGGTCGAGGGCGATGGCCACGCACTCGATGTGCCAGCCGGGGCGTCCGCGCCCGAGGGATCCGCCGTCCCAGCTGGGCTCGCCCTCGCGGGCCGCCATCCACAGCATCGGGTCGAGCGGGTTCTTCTTGCCGGGGCGGTCCGGGTCGCCGCCGCGCTCGGCGGACAGCAGCCGCATCGCCGCGGCGTCGAGGTTCGAGACCTTGCCGAAGTGCGGGTCGGACTCGACGGAGAAGTAGACGTCCCCGTCCAGGTCGTAGGCCGCGCCGGCGTCCCGGAGCCGTTCGACGAGCGGGACGATGCCGGGTATGGCCTCGACCGCGCCTATGTACTGGCGCGGCGGGAGCATCCGCAGGGCCGTCATGTCCTCGCGGAAGAGGGCCGTCTCCTTCTCGGCGAGCGCGGCCCAGTCGACGCCGTCACGCTGCGCCCGTTCCAGGAGCGGATCGTCGACGTCGGTGACGTTCTGGACGTAGTGAACCTGCCGCTTGGTGTCGAGCCACACGCGCTGCACGAGGTCGAACGCGTTGTAGGTCGCCGCGTGTCCCAGGTGTGTGGCGTCGTAGGGGGTGATGCCACAGACGTAGATACGGGCGACGGGACCGGGGTCGAGGGTGACGAGGCCGCCGGTCGCGGTGTCGTGGATCCTCAGGTCGCGGCCCTGACCAGGCAGGGCGGGGACCTCGGAAGCGGGCCAGGCATGCATGCCTTGAGCCTAACCGGACTGAAGTTCCAGATACGAATGGGAGCGGGCCACACGACCGAGAAGGCGCTCTTGCGGTGGCCCTGCGACTGTGCTGCTACACGGGTGGCCAGGGGATCGCCGGCCACTCACCGTTCGGCTCCGGGTGGGTCCCCGAGGCGAGCAGGGCAGCGACGCGTGCGCGGGTGGCCGTTATCTCGGCGCCGGTGATCAGCGGTTCGAGCCGCGCGGCGAGCGTCCCGCCCTGCGCCAGGTCCTTCCTGAGCCCTTCGAGGACGCCGATGGCCTCCTGGGTGAGGGGCTCCCCCGCCCAGCCCCACAGCAGGGTCCGCAGTTTGTTCTCGGCGTTGAAGGTGACGCCGTGGTCGATGCCGTAGAGCCGCCCCTCACCGGTGGGCAGCAGGTGCCCGCCCTTGCGGTCCGCGTTGTTGATGACCGCGTCGAGGACCGCGAGCCGCCGCAGCCGCTCGTCGTCGGCGTGCACGAGCAGCGCGGTGCGTCCCTCACCGACCTCGGCGAAGCCGATCGCCTTCCAGCCCGGTTCCGGTTCCTCCCCGTCGAGCAGGGCGAGCAGTTCCGCCTCGGGGCTCACCTCGACCCACAGCTGGCACATGCCCTCGCCATAGGGGCCGTCGCGCAGCACGGTGGGCGGCACGAGGCTCCAGCCGGTCGCCTCGGAGACCTCGTACGCGGCGACCTCGCGCTGGGCCAGCGTCCCGTCGGGGAAGTCCCACAGGGGCCGCTCCCCCGCGACCGGCTTGTAGACGCAGGCCGCGTCCTCGCCGTCGTAGGACACCGTGCAGTACAGGGCCGCGTTGGAGGCCTCGCGGATGCGTCCGCGTACGGTCAGTTCGCCGCGGGCGAGGAGCTCGGCGGCGTTCGCGGGAGGCGTCACGCTCCGCGGCGGTATCCGTTCTGGCGCGGACATACGTGTCCTTCCGGGTCGAGCGGGAGGCTGCACAGCGGGCACGGCGGCCGTCCGGCGTTGACGACGTCGAGGGCGCGCTTGGCGAAGGCCCTGGCCTGTGTGCCGGTGAGCCGGACGCGCAGCATCGGCGGCCCGTTCTCCTCGTCCTGGAGCAGCCGCTCCTCGGCCTCGGCGAGGTCCTCCTCGGATTCCGCGTCCAGCTCCACGAGCGCCTGCGCCTCGACGATCATGAGCTGCTCGTCGCCGTCCCAGGCGAGCGCCATGGTGCCGACCCGGAACTCCTCCTCGATGGGGGTGTCCAGCGGGGCGGTGTCGGTGTCCGAGGGGGCGACGGCGGGGACGTGGGCGCTGCCGCCACTACGGCGTACGACCTCGTCGAGCAGTTCGTCCATGCGCTCGGCGAGGGCGGCGACCTGGGTCTTCTCCAGGGCCACGCTGGTCACCCGGGAGCCGGCGGAGGCCTGGAGGAAGAACGAACGGCGCCCGGGCAGTCCGACCGTACCGGCCACGAAGCGCTCCGGATGGTCGTAGAGGAACACCTGACGGGACACGTCCTGTCTCCATTGGGATCGTGGGGACCGTGTGACCACGGCACTGCTGCGACCGCTTCACCCTACTGCGGTGAACGATCACGGTGCGCCCGCACCACCCCCGACTTCGGCCTCGCCGCCCGGCGCTTCCTCGCGCGGCACGAGGGACGTGAAGTCACCGGTGTCGCCGAGCCGGACGAGAAAGGGCCGCAGCCGGGTGTAGCGGATCGCTGTGATGGAACACGGTTCGACGGAAATCCGCTGGAAGAGGTCCAGGTGAAGCCCGAGGGCGTCCGCCACGAGCGACTTGATGATGTCGCCGTGCGAGCACATCAGGTAGACGGCGTCGGCGCCGTGGTCGCGCTCCACGCGCGCGTTCCACTCGCGTACGGCCTCGGCGGCGCGGGTCTGCATGGACCGCATCGACTCCCCGCCGGGGAAGGCCGCCGCGGAGGGGTGCGCCTGCACGACCTCCATCAGCGGCTCGTCCTTGAGTTCGGCGAGCTTGCGCCCCGACCAGTCGCCGTAGTGGCACTCGCCGATGCGTTCGTCGGTGTGCGGGCTCAGTTGCGGCCGGGCGTCGAGGAGGGGCTGGATGGTCTCCTGGCAGCGCTGGAGCGGACTGGTGACGATTTCGGCGAGGGGCAGTTCGGCCAGCCGCCCGGGGAGCGCGGCGGCCTGTGCGGCGCCGCGCTCGTCGAGGGCGACGCCGGGCGTCCAGCCGGCGAGGAGTCCCTCGGTGTTGGCGGTGGAGCGTCCGTGCCTGACCAGGATCAGCGTGGGCATGCGGTCCAGCGTAGGCGCACGCGCGCGTGCGGTGTCGTTCGAGTGACGGGAGAGTTCCTTCGTGATCGTCGACTGTGCCATCTACCGCGAAGGACAGCGGGCGGAAGGGCCCGAGGACCTTTCCGACGCCCTGGGTGAGGCCCGCACGGCGGGCGGGTTCGTGTGGATCGGGCTGCACGAGCCGACGGAGGACGAGTTCGACCATGTGACCCGGGAGTTCGGGCTGCACCCGCTGGCCGTCGAGGACGCCCTCAAGGCCCATCAGCGGCCCAAGCTTGAGGTGTACGACGACTCACTCTTCGTCGTGCTCAAGCCCGTGGCGTACGAGCCGCAGAGCGACACCGTGTCCTCCGGCGAGATCATGATCTTCCTGGGCGACTCGTTCGTGGTGACCGTCCGGCACGGCGAGGGCTCCCCGCTCAAGGCCGTGCGTCACCGGCTGGAGCAGGAGCCGGAGCTGCTGGGCAAGGGCCCCACGGCCGTGCTGTACGCGGTCGCCGACGCCACCGTCGACCACTACCTGGACGTGGCCACCGAGTTGCAGACCGACCTGGAGGGGCTGGAGGCGGAGGTCTTCTCGCCGGACGGCGGTGGCTCCCGGAACACCGCGTCGCGGATCTACGACTTCAAGCGGCAGGTCCTGGAGTTCCGCCGGGCGACCGGGCCGCTGGCCCCGCCGATGAGCCGGCTGGCGGGCACGGCGACGTCCGGGGTGGCCGTGCCGTTCGTCGACGACCGGGCCCGGCCGTTCTTCCGCGACGTCAGCGACCACCTCACGCGCGTGAACGAGTCCGTGGAGAACCTGGACCGGCTGGTGTCGGACATCCTCTCGGCGCACCTGGCGCAGATGAGCGTCCGGCAGAACGACGACATGCGCAAGATCTCCGCGTGGGCTGCCATGGCCGCGATCCCCACGATGTTCGCGGGGATCTACGGCATGAACTTCGAGCACATGCCCGAACTGCGGTACGTCTGGTCCTATCCGGCGCTGATGGCCCTGATGGCCGTCCTGGAGGTCATGGTCTTCCGGCTGTTCAAGCGCCGGGGCTGGCTGTAAGCCGGACCGGCTCAGGCGAATTCGGGCTCCGGGGTCGCGGGGCCGCCCAGGGCGTTGCGGCGCTCGGGCGGCGTCAGTGACACCATCCGGCGCCAGCCGCCCACGCGTTCGTAGGCGTACATCGCGTGGATGCCCGCCGCGAGCACGGCCGACTTGGCCTTGGACCAGCCGAGGATGCGGCCCATGTGCGCCATCACGGCGAGGCTGACGTCGCGGTAGATCCGGATCTCGGCGAGCGCGCACTCGCGCAGGGTGCGCTGGATGACCCGGCCGTGGCCCGCGTAGGCGAAGCGCAGCAGTTCCTCGTGGCAGTAGGCGAGGTGGTTGTCCTCGTCGTGGGAGATCTGCTTGACCGCGCGGCCGATGTCCGGGTGGTCGGCGAAGTGCTTGCGGAGCAGGTCCATCTGCTCGGAGGCGCGCTGCTCGGTGACCCTGCTGTGCGAGAGGTAGGTGACGATGTCCCGGACCGTGAGCCGCTCGTCTCGCCTCAACTGCTCGTGCGCGAGGCCGATGCCGTTCTTCTCCAGGAGCATGGTGTAGTCGGTCTCGGGCGGGACCGGGACGGAGTCGAGGCCGCGCTTCTTCAACAGGGCGTTGAAGATCCGGCCGTGCTTGTCCTCGTCGGCGCCGTGCCGGCTGATCTTGGGGGCGAGTTCCCGCTCGGCCTCGGGCACGAGCGCGGCGATACGGGCGTTCTCCCAGCCGCCCTGGGACTCGCCGCTCGCGGCGATGGAGCAGAACAGGGCGAAGGACTCGTCGTTGTCGAGGATCTCCTGGAACAGACTCTTGGCCGAAAGCATCGTGGGCACCTCTCCCGCGCGCGTGGGCGTACTGCGGCATTCCGCAGGGTTCCGCGAACAACGAGTCAAGTGCGGGGTGGAGGACGCTGCAACAGGTGTGAGGGACAACTCCGCCGAATGGAGGACGCGCGGGGCCGGACGGCCGGGCCGGAGAAGAGGCGGCGGTGCCGTAACCGCGGGCGGCCCCGGCGCGTTGTTCCGCGTGACGGCCGTGGCGGGGAAGACCCCCGAGCCCCCACCACGGCCGCTGAAACCTCCCGTCGGGTTCAGGCGAGTCCGGCGCGCTCCAGGGCCTCCGTGCCGGCCCTGAGGGACGCGAGCCGCTCGTCGAGCGTGAAGCCCGCCGGCGCGAGGGACAGGGTGGTGACGCCGGCGGCGGCGTAGGCCTTCATCCGGTCCGCGATCCGGTCGACGGAGCCGAGCAGGGTCGTCTTGTCGATCAGGTCGTGCGGCACGGCGGCCGCGGCGCCCTGCTTGTCGCCGGAGAGGTACTTGCTCTGGATCTCGGCGGCCTCCTGCTCATAGCCCATGCGCCGGGCGAGCTGGTTGTAGAAGTTCTGCTTGGGGCTGCCCATGCCGCCGACGTACAGCGCGGTGTAGGGGCGGAAGGTGTCGGCGAGCGCGGCCACGTCCTTGTCGTCCCCGACGGCGAGCGGCAGGGTCGGGCAGACGTCGAACCCGTCGAGGGTCTTGCCGGCCTTCTCGCGCCCGGCGCGCAGGTGCGTGATCGTGGTGTCCTCGAGGTGCTCGGCGGACGGGAAGATCAGCAGGGCGCCGTCGGCGATCTCGCCGGTCTGCTCGAGGTTCTTCGGGCCGATCGCGGCGATGTACAGCGGGATGTGCTCGCGCTGCGGGTGCACGGTCAGCTTGATCGGCTTGCCGGGGCCGCCGGGCAGGGGCAGCGTCCAGTGCTGTCCCTCGTAGGACAGCCGTTCGCGGGTCATGGCCTTGCGGACGATCTCGACGTACTCGCGGGTGCGCGCGAGCGGCTTGTCGAACTTGACGCCGTACCAGCCCTCGGAGACCTGCGGGCCCGAGACGCCGAGACCGAGGCGGAAACGGCCGCCGGAGAGGGAGTCGAGGGTGGCGGCGGTCATGGCCGTCATCGCGGGCTGACGGGCCGGGATCTGGAAGATGGCGGAGCCCACGTCGATGCGTTCGGTCTGCGCGGCGACCCAGCTCAGTACGGTGGCGGCGTCGGAGCCGTAGGCCTCGGCGGCCCAGCAGACGGCGTACCCGAGCCGGTCGGCCTCCTGGGCGACGGCCAGGTTGTCCGCGTCCATTCCGGCACCCCAGTAGCCGAGGTTGATACCGAGCTGCATGCCACTTCCCCTTACCGATCAGTAACGTGCCTGTGCGGGCACCTTAGCGCGCGGGCCGTGGGAGGTACACGGCCACCACCGGCCCCTTGTCCACGTGAGTGAACAGGAATCATGGTCGCGACCATTGACGCGCCCCGGGCAAGTCCCTACCTTCACCGCAGAAAGCGCTTTCCCCACCCATCTTCCGACGACGGACGGAGAGGCAAGGATGAAGCGAGCACTCCCCTCGAGACTCCCGGCGGTGCTGGCCACACTGGCCCTGGCGGCGACGGGCACGCTCGCACCGGCGGCCGAGGTCTCGGCCGCGACCGGCAGCGCCACCGGCTACGCGACCCAGAACGGCGGGACCACCGGCGGCGCCGGAGGCCGGACGGTGCGGGCGACCACGGGAACGGCGATCCACCAGGCGCTGTGCGGCCGGGCGAGCACGAGCACCCCCCTCACCATCGAGGTCACCGGGACCATCAACCATGCCAACACCAAGAAGGTGTCGGGAGGCAGCTGCGACACCGCGGACGGCGTGATCGAGCTCAAGAAGGTCAGCAACGTGACCCTCGTCGGAGTCGGCAGCGGCGCCGTCTTCGACCAAGTGGGCATCCACGTCCGCGAATCGACGAACATCGTCGTCCAGAACGTGACCGTCCGGAACGTCAGGAAGTCGGGCTCCCCCACGTCCAACGGCGGAGACGCCATCGGCATCGAGCGCAACGTCCGCAACGTCTGGATCGACCACACGACCCTGGAGGCGTCGGGCGGCGAGGCGCAGGGCTTCGACGGCCTGCTCGACCTCAAGGACAACACCCAGTACGTGACCCTGTCCTACAGCGTCCTGCGCAACTCCGGCCGGGGCGGCCTCGTCGGGAACAGCGAGAGCGACCGCTCCAACGGCTTCATCACGTACCACCACAACCGGTACGAGAACATCGACTCGCGTGCCCCGCTGCTGCGCGGCGGCATCGCCCACCTCTACAACAACCACTACGTGCGTCTCAACGAGTCCGGCATCAACTCCCGGGCCGGCGCCCGCGCCAAGGTGGACAGCAACTACTTCGAGGACTCCAAGGACGTCCTCGGCACCTTCTACACCGACGAGGCCGGCTACTGGCAGGTCGGCGGCAACGTCTTCGACAACGTGACCTGGTCCCGCCCCGGCAGCGAGAACCATCCGGCCGGTCCCGACCCGAAGTCCACCACCACGGTCGCGATCCCGTATTCCTACCGTCTCGACGCGGCGGGCTGCGTGCCGGCCGTCGTGAGCCGGACGGCGGGCGCGAACAAGGGGCTTCAGGTGTCGGACGGGTCGTGCTGACCGAGGACGACGGGCTGCGGCCGGCCCCGGCGCGGCCGACCGGCCGCCCGGGGAAATCCGCCCCCCGCGACCACCCACACGTAGGTTCTGGCCAGTAATCTCGGCGTTCATGGAGCAGAGGCATCTCGGCCGCACCGGCCTTCGTGTGTCCCGCATCGGGCTCGGCACCCTGACCTGGGGGCGGGACACCGACGAGCACGACGCCGCGGACCTGATGAAGACGTTCTGGGAAGCGGGCGGGACCCTCGTCGACACCGCGGACGTGTACGGGGACGGTGAGGCCGAGTACCTGCTCGGCAGGCTCATGGAAGGGCTGGTGCCTCGCCGGGACCTGGTCATCTCCACCAAGGCCGGCAGCGTGCCGGACCCGGAGCGTCGCTTCGACGGCTCCCGCGGTCATCTGCTCTCCGCGCTGGACGCCTCGCTCGCCCGGCTCGGCACGGACCACGTCGACCTGTGGCACGTGCACGCCTTCGACCCGGACACCCCGCTGGAAGAGACCCTCCAGGCCCTCGACCTGGCGGTCTCCAGCGGGCGTGCCCGGTATGCCGCCGTCTCCAACTTCTGCGGCTGGCAGCTGGCCAAGGCCGCGACCTGGCAGCTGGCGGCGCCCGGCACCCGGACCCGCTTGGCCGGTACGCAACTGGAGTACTCCCTCCTCCAGCGCGGTGTGGAGCGGGAGGTGCTGCCGGCCGCGCTGGACCTGGGCATCGGCCTGCTGCCCTCCTCGCCGCTCGGGCGCGGCGTGCTGACGGGCAAGTACCGGGGCGACACGGTGCCGCCGGACTCGCGTGGCGCCTCGGAACACCTCGCGCCCTTCGTCGCGCCGTACCTCGACGACACGGCGAGCCGCATCGTGGACGCCGTCGCGACCGCGGCCGACGGGCTGGCGGTGACGCCGCTCCAGGTGGCCCTGGCGTGGGTGCGCGACCGGCCCGGCGTGGCCGCCCCGATCGTCGGCGCGCGCAACGCGCAGCAGCTCACGGCGGCATTGTCAGTGGAGACCCTTAGTCTTCCTGACGAGATCTGCCGGGCGCTCGACGATGTGTCGGTTCCCGTGCACCGCTATCCCGATCACGACTGGAGCACGCTGTGAGCACGGAGCCCGAGACCACGGAGAACGCCGAGCCGGGGACGCCGGGCGCCGAGGTCACACCGGCCGAGGGGGCCGGCGGTGGTGAGGCGGCCGATGCCGGTCCTGCGCCCCGCACCGCGGGCGGTGACGCGGGCTCCGGGGAAACGCCCGGGGCGAAGAGCGGCGACGCGGGCATTGAAAGCGGTGACGGGGACGCGGGGCGGGGGCCCGAGGCCGACAGCGGCGCGGCGGGCGCCGGGGCCGACACCGGGGGCGGTGACGGGGACGCGGGGCAGGGGACCGAGGCCGAGAGCGGCGCGGCGGGCGCCGAGGCCGACAGCGGCGCGGCGGGCGCCGGGGCCGACACCGGGGGCGGTGACGGGGACGCGGGGCAGGGGACCGAGGCCGAGAGCGGGGACGCGGGCGCCGGGGGCGACACCGAGGGTGCGGGGCAGGCGTCCGAGGCGGACAGCGGTGACGCGGGCGGTGCCGGGCAGATGTCCGAGGCGGAGGCCGAGCTTCGGGCGCAGCAGGTCGAGCGGGAGCGTATCGAGCAGCGCAAGGCAGAGAAGAAGGCGCCGATCGAGAGCGGCACCAAGCTGAGCGGCACGGCCGCCGATCTGCTCGCGGCCGTACGGGCCGTCGAGAGCGGCGAGAAGCCGGTGGCCACGGTGTTCGAGGAACCCCCGCCCGCCCCGCGGCGCCAGGCACCCGAGCCGGAACGGCGGCCGCAGCCGGTGGCTCCCGAGCCCGTCGCCGCCCCGGCCGCTCCGGCGCCGGAGGCGGTTCAGGCCGTCCGGCGGGTGCTCGGCGAAGGCGGTGCGCCGGAGGTGCTCGCCCCGCAGGTCGCCGCGGTTCTCGGTGAGGACGCCCCCGGACACCTGCGCGCCGACCCCTGGCAGCTGCTGCGGATCGCCGGCGTGCGTCCCGAGCAGGCCGACGGTTTCGCGCGGGCCCTGCTCGGCGCCGAGTGCGGCCCGGACGACGAGCGGCGCGGCCGGGCCCTGACCGGCTGGCTCCTGGAGCAGGCGGCCCTGGCCGGGCACACCGCCCTGGAGATGCCCGCGCTCCTCGCGGCCCTGGCGCAGCGGGGTGTGCCGGACCCCGACGGCGCCGTGCAGGGCGCGATCGCGGAGGGCGAGGCCCTGGTCTTCCAGGACGCCCTGGAGGAGGAGGCCGGTACTCCCCCCCGGGCCGCCGAGGACGGCACGGAGGAGGACGAGGAGCGTCCGGTCCGTGTCCTGGTCGGGCTGGAGCGGTACGCGCTGGCGGAGGAGAGCCTGGCCGACGGCCTGGCCCGGCTGGTCAACTCGGCTCCGAAGCAGGACGGTTCGGCCGCGGACTGGGAGCGGGCCGCCGCCGCGGCCCAGGGCTCCACCGCGGAGCTGATCCGCGCGGTGGCCGGTCAGGGCCTGGTGCTGCACACCGGCGGAGAGGCGTCCCTGGCCGAGCCCGCGGCCCTGCTGAACGCCGCCCGGTCGCTCGGGCTGCGGGCCTGGGCGGCCACGCACGGACCGATCGGCCGCGACCGTTTCGCGGCTCTGCTGCGGAGCGCCGACGGGTCGGCGGGCGAAGCGGCCGACGCCGCCCGGCATCCGGGTGCGGCCGCCGGGGACGCGCCCGGCGCTGCCCCGAGCACCGGTCTCCCCGTCGCCACCGTCGCCGGACTGCTCGCCGGCCTCGAAGGGCCCGGCCGGGACGCGGACGGGGCCCTCGATCTCGATCTGCTCGTCGTGCTCGACGCGCCTCAGCTGGATGTCGAGACGGCGGCTCTGCTGACCGAGTCGATGCCGGACGGGGCACGGCTGGTCCTGGCGGGAGACCCGGCGGTGCTGTGGTCCGTGGGCCCGGGCCGGGTGTTCGCGGACCTGCTCGCGGCGCGGATCTGCCCCCAGGTGGCCTCGCGACGGCCGGACCCGGGGCCGCTGGGCGAGCTGGTCTCCGGTGTCGGCATCGGCGAGCTGAACAAGGTCGAGGCTCCCGGCAAGGAGCTCGTGATCGTGCCGGTGCGCGATGCGGGCGAGGCCGTGCACCGGGCGGTCCAGCTCGTCGTGGACTCGGTGCCGCGGGCGATCGGTGTGCCGGCGGAGGAGACCCAGGTGATCACCCCCGGGCACGGCGGGGCCGTCGGGACGCGGGTGCTCAACGCCGCGCTGAAGGAGCGGCTCAATCCGGGCCCGGGCCGCTTCGGCGGGTTCGACCCGGGTGACCGGATCGTCCACTCCCCCGTGCCGGGGCGTGCGCTGCCGGGACGGGTGGTGACGGCGGACGCCGAGGGGCTGCATCTGTCGTGCGGGGGCGAGACCGTCGTCGTCCCGAAGGAGCGGGTGGAGCAGTCGGTGCGGCACGGGTGGGCGCTGACCGCGCACCAGGCCGTGGGGAGCCGGTGGCCCGCGGTGGTCGTCGTGCTTCCCGGCGATGCGGCCCAGGCACTGAGCCGGCCATGGGTGTACACGGCGTTCAGCCGGGCCGACCGGCATCTGTCCGTGGTGCACGGGGTGGAGCAGGCACTGCCCCGTGCCGTGGCCGAGGTTCCGGCGAAGCCGCGCACGACCCGGCTTCCGGTGCTGCTCGCGCCACAGGTCAGCGGCGCGTGACGGGGGTGGTGGTCAGGGGCCCGCGCCCCCGGCCACCACCCCCGTGGTCGTCGGCGTGTGCGCTCAGCGGCGGTCCGCGTCCAGCGGCTCCAGGTCCTCGTCCAGGTCGCCGTCGAGCTCGTCCTCCAGGGCGTCGCCGTCCTCGTCATCGTCGTCGATCTCGTCGTCGAAGACGGCGCTGACGTCGAAGCGGCAGACCACCTGCTGCGGGTCGACCTGCTCGAAGGGCGCCTCCAGCCACTCGCCGGGATCGGCCGGTTCGTCCGCCGCCGTCACCCAGAGCGTGGAGTCGCCCTCCTCCAGCCCGAACTCCTTGTGCCGGGAGGCGATTTCGTCGGGCTCGAACTCGCCGAACAGCAGCCCGAGCGCGCCGTGCACCGTCCCCGAGGCCGGAGAGCCGTCATCGCCCTCCGCGGCCTCGATCCGCTCTGCCTGCGCCAGCAGACGCTGCGGTTCGGAGACGGCGTAGTCACGACGGATCAGTACGCTCAGCGCGTTGGGTTCCTCGGGGCCCGTGTACGGGGGCAGTGCGTCCTCCGCACCGGGGATCTCGAAGGGCGTGACCTCGTCGTAGCGGTCGTAGAGCAGTTCGTCGTACACCTCTGCGGCCGCGGCCAGCTGGTTGAACGCCTCGAACACGGCCGGGTCGTCCTCCCCCGACCTGCGTTCGACCGCGGCCAGGTGACGGTCGAGCGCGGTCTTGACCGCCTCGGCGGCGGCGCGTACCTCGGCAGCGGTGGGCTGCGCAGCATCAGACATAGTGCAGACGCTATCCGTACCGGGGCCCAGCCCGCACAATAGATGCGATGCCGGAATACGAATTTGTCGACGTGTACGTACCGCGCGGGGTCTCCCGCAAGGAGACGGCACGTCTGCTGACCGACCACGCGGAGTACGGACACTGGGAGTTGTACCGTCTGAGCCTGCTGCGCGACGGCAGCCGCAAGGTGCGGTTGCGCCGGCGGATCATCCGCCAGGTGCGGGCCACGTGGTGAGCGAGGACGGGGCACGGGAAGAAGGCACATCACGGAAGGGGCCCCGCGGCTGCGGGGCCCCTTCCGTTCGCGGGGGTGTCAGGCCGAGGCCCGCGCCTTGCGGTAGAGGACCGCGCCCGCGAGCAGCGCGCCGGCGCCGGCCGGCAGGACCAGGCCGAGCGGCAGGTCACTGCCGGTGCTGGCGAGCTGGGACGCGCCGTGGGGCTGGATGACGAACCGGCCGCTCGGCTTGTCGCCGTGCGAGGAGCCGCCCGGGGTCTCGCCGCTCGTGGAAGGCGGGGTGCCCGGAGTGCCGGGGTGACCGGGTTCGCCCGGGTTGCCGGGGTTCCCAGGAGTGCCGGGTTCGCCCGGGTTGCCAGGGTTACCGGGCTCACCCGGGTTGCCGGGGTTCCCAGGGTTGCCGGGCTCTCCCGGGTTACCGGGATTACCCGGGTTACCGGGATTACCGGGGTGACCCGGATTGCCGGGGTCGCCCGGCTGACCAGGGGTTTCGTGGCCGCCGCCACCGTTGGAGCAGTCGTTGCCCGTGCTGGGGTTGGCGACGCCGATGACGTCGACACTGTTGCCGCAGACGTTCACCGGCACGTGGACCGGCGCCTGGATGTGGTTGCCCGAACCCACACCGGGCGAGTCGGTGGCGTGCCCGCTCGCGTGGGAGCCGCTGTGGCCGGCGTGGCCGCCCGACGACTTTCCACCACCCTTGTTGGCACACTTGTTGCCCACCGACGGGTTGAGCACACCGACGACGTTGACGGTGTTCCCGCACACGTTGACCGGCGCGTACACCGGCGCCTGCACGGAGTTCCCGGAGAGCACGCCGGGCGAGCCCGACGCCGAACCCTGGGCGCCCGAGTCGGCGTGCGCGGAGCCGCCCGCGGCGGCGATCACGCCGGTCGCGGCCGCCACGGTCATCAGACCCTTGCGGGTGACCTGTCGCATTTACTGAATACCTGCCTTCGACCCTGTCTCGAATTCTTCTCGAATTCCCCGAAAGAAGCGTTCGGTCCCGGAGCGCATGGCATGCGCTCCGGGACCGATGGCTTGGGGCTCCCCTCAGCGAGGGGAAAGCATCACTTGTTGATGCAGGTGTTGCCGAAGGCGGGGTTCAGCAGCCCGATCACGGAGACCGTGTTGCCGCAGACGTTCACCGGGACGTGAACGGGCACCTGGACAACGTTGCCGGACAGGACGCCCGGGGAGTGCACGGCGGCACCCTGAGCACCCGAGTCGGCGACGGCCAGGCCCGCGCCCGCGAGAACCAGCCCACCGGTGGCAGCCGCAGCAGCGACGACCTTCTTGATCATTATTCCTCCTAGTTGGCAAAGCGACCCATCTTGCGATCGCATTACCTGTAACGAGGAGGGAGTAATCAGGCTACGAGCTTATCGTCGCATTCACTCTTCCCAGTCGAGTCCGTACGCGCGAGCGAATATCGGCGTTTCACAGGAGTGGTTCAGGACAGGTCGATGAAGCGGTCGAGCACCCGGACGCCGAACTGCAGG
Organism: Streptomyces sp. NPDC029041; assembly: GCF_040637515.1. Taxonomy (NCBI): domain Bacteria; kingdom Bacillati; phylum Actinomycetota; class Actinomycetes; order Kitasatosporales; family Streptomycetaceae; genus Streptomyces; species Streptomyces sp. NPDC029041. Next base: position 22,258 of record NZ_JBEZWO010000017.1, read on the forward strand.
CCCTCCACCGGCACCCGCTCGTCCACGCCGTGGAACATGCCGGCGAAGTCCAGCTCCGGCGGCAGCTTCAGCGGCACGAAGCCGAAGCCCCGGATGCCCAGGTCGTCGAAGGACTTGGCGTCCGTCCCGCCCGAGAGCATGTAGGGGATCGCCTTGGCGGTCGGGTCCTCGGCCAGCAGCGCGGACTGCATCGCCCCCACGAGCGCCCCGTCGAAGGTGGTCTCCACGGCCTTGTCGGCGTGCACGTCCTCGCGGCGCACGTTCGGGCCGAGGATGCGGTCGAGGTCGGCGAGGAACTCCTCCTCGTGGCCGGGGAGGAACCGCCCGTCGACGTGGGCGGTCGCCTCGCCCGGGATGACGTTGACCTTGTAACCGGCGCCGAGCTGCGTCGGGTTGGCCGTGTTGCTCAGGGTCGCGCCGATGAACTTGGCGATGCCGCCGAGCCTGGCGAGCGTCGACTCCATGTCCTCCGGGTCGAGTTCGGTGCCGAGCGCGTCACCGAGCTCGTCGAGGAAGGCCCGGGTGGTCTTGGTGACCCGCACCGGGAACTTGTGCCGCCCGAGCCGCGCGACGGCCTCCGACAGCTCGGTAATCGCGTTGTCCCGGTGGATCATCGATCCGTGTCCGGCGGTGCCGGCCACGGTGAGCTTCATCCAGTGCATGCCCTTCTCGGCCGTCTGGATCATGTAGAGCCGCCGCTGCTCGCTGACGGTGAACGAGAATCCGCCCACCTCGCTGATCGCCTCGGTGACGCCCTCGAACAGCTCCGGGTGCTTGCGCACGAGGTGCTTGGCGCCGTAGGTGCCGCCCGCCTCCTCGTCGGCGAGGAACGCGAGGACGATGTCGCGCGGGGGCTTGCGCCCGCTGCGCAGCCGGTCACGGACGACCGCCAGGGTCATCGCGTCCATGTCCTTCATGTCGACGGCCCCGCGGCCCCACACGCAGCCGTCGGCGACCTCGCCGGAGAAGGGGTGGTGGGTCCAGTCGTCGGCGTTGGCCGGTACGACGTCGGTGTGACCGTGGATGAGGAGCGCGGGCCGGGAGGGGTCCTCGCCCTCGATCCGGGCCACCGTGGAGGCCCGGCCCGGGTGGGACTCGAAGATCTGCGGTTCGAGTCCCACCTCGGCGAGCTTCTCGGCGACGTACTCCGCCGCCTTCCGCTCGCCCGGACCCGAGTGGTCGCCGTAGTTGCTGGTGTCGATCTGGATCAGCTCGCGGCAGAGGTCCACGACCTCGTCCTCGCGGGTGACGCTCCTGGCCGTGTCCGTCTCGCTCACGTGCTTCCTCCCGGTGTCACTGCTGGTGGGTCCCCCTCATCCTCTCTCTCCCCGGCCCGCGCCCCAAGAGCGCTCCCGGCCCGTCACACCCCGTTCACGCCTCACCGGGGCGCGGACGGGGGGTGATCGGCCACCCCGGAAAGCCTGGTAATGTTTACGTCGTCGCCGCGGGGAGAACCCACGCGACAGACACCTTGTCCGGGTGGCGGAATGGCAGACGCGCTAGCTTGAGGTGCTAGTGCCCTTTATCGGGCGTGGGGGTTCAAGTCCCCCCTCGGACACTTGAGGCTGAGGGCCGTGACCGCGAGGTCACGGCCCTCAGGCGTTTGCGTGACAGAGGTGACCATGACCAAGCGTTCCTGCCCCTGCGGGCTCCCCGAGGCCTACGAGTCCTGCTGCGGCCGGTTCCACTCCGGGGCCGCCACCGCGCCGACCGCCGAGGCGTTGATGCGGTCGCGGTACTGCGCCTTCGTCAAGGGGGACGCGGCGTACCTGCTGCGGACCTGGCATCCGCGGACGCGGCCGGGCCGGCTGGAGCCGGATCCGGGGATGCGGTGGACCGGGCTGGAGATCCTGGGCGCGAGCGGCGGCTCGGCCTTCCACACCACCGGGACCGTGGAGTTCCGGGCGTCGTACCGGGGCGGGTCGCTGCACGAGCGGAGCCGGTTCGAGCGGGTCGACGGGGCCTGGGTGTACGTGGACGGGGAGTTCCCCGCGTAGCGAGTGCTACGGCGCCAGGATGTCGAGTTCCTGGAGGGCGCCGACCGTGATCTCGCGGGTCAGTTCTTCCGCGCGGGCGGCGTCGCCGGCGCGGACCGCCTCGGCGACCTGGACGTGCAGGGTGACGGCGGCCGGGTCGGGGTCCTCGAACATCACGTCGTGCTGCGTGCGGCCGGTCAGGACCTCGGCGACGACGTCGCCGAGGCGGGCGAACATCTCGTTGCCGGAGGCCTCGAGGACGACGCGGTGGAAGGCGACGTCGTGCAGGAGGTAGCCCTCGAGCTTGTGGCCGCGCGAGTGGGCGACCATGCCGAGGGCGCATTCGGTGAGTTCGGCGCACTGCTCGGCCGTGGCGTGCCGGGCGGCGAGGCCGGCCGCGACCGGTTCGATCGCCGAGCGCAGCACCGTGAGTGACCGCAACTGCCCGGGGCGGTCCGCGCCGGCCAGGCGCCAGCGGATGACCTGCGGGTCGTAGACGTTCCACTCGGACTTCGGGCGGACCGTGACGCCGACGCGGCGGCGGGACTCCACCAGGTACATGGACTCCAGGACCCGGACCGCCTCGCGCATCACGGAGCGCGACACGTCGAAACGCTGGGCGAGCTCGTCGGTGCGCAGGACACTGCCCGGCGGGTACTCACCCGCTGTGATCTCGGGGCCGAGGGTGTCCAGTACACGGCCGTGCAGCCCCCGGCCCGGTGTGGTCATGCACTCAGCGTACGGGGTAGATCACGGAGACAAAAAGTCAGACTTATTAGTGACGAGCTCTTGAATTCGTCGTACCTAATGGGTTTCAGTGGCGTCGACATCACGTGTCGACCTCGGACAGCAGACAGTGAGGCAGCGATGAAGACCCCCCACGTCGTCGTGGTCATGGGTGTAGCGGGCACCGGCAAGACCACCATCGGTCCCCTGCTCGCGGCCCGGATCGGCGTTCCCTACGCCGAGGGCGACGACTTCCACCCGCAGGCCAACATCGCCAAGATGTCGGCCGGTACCCCGCTCACCGACGAGGACCGCCTGCCGTGGCTCGACGCCATCGGCGCGTGGGCGCACGGGCGGGCGGGGCTCGGCGGGGTGGTCAGCTGCTCGGCGCTGAAGCGGTCGTACCGCGACCGGCTGCGGGCCGCCGCACCCGGCGTGGTCTTCGTGCACCTCGCGGGTGACCGCGCGCTGATCGAGGACCGGATGTCGCACCGGCAGGGGCACTTCATGCCCACGGCGCTGCTCGACTCCCAGTTCGCCACGCTCCAGCCCCTGGAGGCGGACGAGGCGGGGGTCGAGGTGAACGTCTCGGGCAGTCCGGAGGAGATCACCCAGCGGGCGGCGCTCGCCCTGGAGGACCTCCCCGAACCTGTCCGGTAGCCCCTGCCGGCCGCTTCCCCTCCCCCTACTCCCCAACGCAAGGGAACCCACCCGTGACCAGACTCAGCGTCGAGATGCTGGCAGCGGACGCACCCGAGCCGATCACCTCGGCCGGCCACGCTCAGCTGGGCATCGCCGTCCTGGCGGGCATCGCCGTCATCGTCCTGCTCATCACGAAGTTCAAGCTGCACGCCTTCCTGTCGCTGACCATCGGGTCACTGGCGCTCGGCGCGATCGCAGGGGCGCCGCTGGACAAGGTGCTCACCAGCTTCAGCACCGGCCTCGGCACCACGGTCGCCGGTGTCGGTGTGCTGATCGCCCTCGGGGCGATCCTCGGCAAGATGCTCGCCGACTCCGGAGGCGCCGACCAGATCGTCGACACGATCCTGGAGAAGGCCGGCGGGCGGTCGATGCCGTGGGCGATGGTGCTGATCGCCTCCGTGATCGGCTTGCCGCTGTTCTTCGAGGTCGGCATCGTGCTGCTGATCCCCGTCGTGCTGATGGTCGCCAAGCGCGGCAACTACTCGCTGATGCGCATCGGCATCCCGGCGCTCGCGGGCCTGTCCGTGATGCACGGCCTGGTGCCGCCGCACCCCGGTCCGCTGGTCGCGATCGACGCCGTCGGGGCGGACCTCGGTGTGACGCTCGCGCTGGGTGTCCTCGTCGCCATACCGACCGTGATCATCGCCGGCCCGGTGTTCTCGAAGTACGCGGCCCGCTGGGTCGACGTCCCGGTCCCCGAGAAGATGATCCCGCAGCGCCCCTCCGAGGAGCTCGACAGGCGTCCCGGCTTCGGTGCCACGCTCTTCACCGTGCTGCTCCCGGTGATCCTCATGCTCGCCAAGGCGCTGGTCGACATCGTGGTCGACGACCCCGAGAACCCGGCGCAGCGCGTCTTCGACGTCATCGGCGCCCCGCTGATCGCCCTGCTCGCCTCGGTGCTGGTCGGCATCTTCACGCTGCTGCGGCCCGCCGGGTTCTCCAAGGAGCGGCTCTCTCCGCTCGTCGAGAAGAGTCTCATGCCGATCGCGGGCATCCTGCTGATCGTCGGCGCGGGCGGCGGCTTCAAGCAGACGCTGATCGACACGGGTGTGGGCCGGATGGTCCTGGACGTCTCCAAGGACTGGGCCATCCCCGCGCTGCTGCTGGCCTGGCTGATCGCGGTGGTGATCCGCCTGGCGACGGGTTCGGCGACCGTGGCCACGGTCTCGGCGGCCGGTCTGGTCGCCCCGCTCGCGGCCGACATGTCGACGACGCACGCCGCCCTGCTCGTCCTCGCCATCGGCGCCGGCTCGCTCTTCTTCAGTCACGTCAACGACGCCGGGTTCTGGTTGGTGAAGGAGTACTTCGGGCTGAGCGTCGGCCAGAACATCAAGACCTGGTCCGTGATGGAGACGATCATCTCGGTGGTCGCCGGGGGTCTGGTCCTGCTGTTGTCCCTCGTGATCTAGGAGTACGGCGATGACGGCTCATCCCCTCTTCGACATCGGCGGCCGCACCGCCCTGGTCACCGGGTCCAGCCGGGGCATCGGACTCGCCCTCGCGCGCGGTCTGGCGGAGGCCGGCTGCACGGTCGTGCTGAACGGACGTGACAAGGACAGGCTGGCCGAGGCCGCCGCCGGGCTGCCCGGCGACCGGGTGCACACGGCCGCGTTCGACGTGACCGACGGACGCTCGGTGGCCTCGGGGGTCGCCGAGGTCGAGGAGCGGGTAGGCCCGCTCGACGTCCTCGTCAACAACGCGGGCATGCAACTGCGGGCCCCGCTGCTGGAGTTCGGTGAGTCCGACTGGCACCGGATCCTGGACACCAATCTGACCAGTGCCTTCCTGGTCGGCCGGGAGGCGGCGCGCCGGATGACGGAACGCGGCCACGGGAAGATCATCAACATCTGCTCGCTGCAGAGCGAGGTGGTACGGCCCGGGATCGCCCCGTACGCCGCCACCAAGGGTGCGCTGAAGATGCTCACCAAGGGCATGTGCGCGGACTGGGGGCCCAGCGGGGTGCAGGTCAACGGCCTGGGCCCGGGCTACATCGAGACCGAGCTGACCCGGCCGCTGGTGGAGGACGAGGAGTTCAGCTCCTGGGTGCGGCGGCGCACCCCTGCCGGGCGCTGGGGGCGTACGCAGGACCTGGTGGGCGGGGTGCTGTTCCTCGCCTCCCCCGCGGCGGACTTCGTCAACGGACAGGTGCTGTATGTCGACGGCGGTATGACGAGCGTGCTGTGACCTGCCGGGAGGCTTCCATGCTGGGGTGTGTGATCCACGGTCAGGGTGATCTGCGGGTGGCGGAACTGCCGGTGCCGGAGCCGGGGCCGGGGCAGGCGCTGATCGCCGTGCGGTACGGCGGGGTGTGCGGGTCCGATCTGCACTACTGGCGGCACGGCGGGGTCGGTGACTTCCGGCTGCGCGAGCCGATGGTGCTCGGGCACGAGGTCGTGGGGACGGTGGTGGCGTACGGCACCGGTGCCGCGGGGCCGGCTCCGGGTACCGCGGTCGCCGTGCATCCGGCCACGCCGTGCGGGGTGTGCCCGGAGTGTGCGGCCGGGCGGCGCAACGTCTGCCGGGACACCCGGTATCTCGGGAGTGCGGCGCGGTTTCCGCACGTGCAGGGGGGCTTCGCGGATCGGGTGGTCGTGCCGTCCGGGCAGGTGCGGGCGCTGCCCGACGGACTGGGGCTGCGGCGGGCGGCGCTGGCCGAGCCCTTGGCGGTCGCTCTGCACGCGGTGCGGCGGGCCGGGGGCGTGGCGGGGCGGCAGGTGCTGGTGACGGGCGCCGGGCCCATCGGGTGCCTGGTGGTCGCGGCGGCGAAGGCGGCGGGGGCCGCGCACGTGACGGTGTCGGACCTGTTGCCCGAGGCGTTGGAGTACGGGCGGATCGCCGGGGCCGGAAGTGCCGTACGGGCCGATGATCCTGATGACCGCGGGTGGCCGGACGAGGTCGATGTGGCCGTCGAGGCCTCGGGAGTGGCCGCGGGGCTGGACGCGTGCCTGCGGCGGGTGCGGCGAGGCGGGGTCGTCGTGCAGCTGGGGATGTTGCCGGCGGGGCACAGTCCGTTCGCCGGGAACCTGGTGGTGAGCCGGGAGGTCGAGCTGCGGGGGGCGTTCCGCTTCGATGGCGAGTTCGACGATGCGCTGGCTGTGCTCGCCGGGGAGCCTGCGTTCGACGGTCTGATCAGTGCGGTGGTTCCCGTGGGGGAGGCCGAGTCGGCGTTCGCGCTGGCCGCTGATCGGAGTCGGTCGTGCAAGGTGCTGTTGGATTTCGCGCCTTCGTCGTAGGGCTGTATGCCGTTCGGCGGGTGCGGGTGCGTCGTGGTTGTTCGCGCAGTTCCCCGCGCCCCTGGGGTGAGGGGCTGCGGGCGCCTTCTAGGGTGCTGGTGCGTTGTTGTTGATCGCGCAGTTCCCCGCGCCCCTGGGGTGAGGGGCTGCGGGCGTCCCAAGGGTGCGGGTGCGTCGTGGTTGTTCGCGCAGTTCCCCGCGCCCCTGAGACACCTACTCGCGCCAGAGAGAGTGCTCTCGGGATGCCCAGTCTCTGCTCACCGATCCCGTGCGCATGCCCCTGCGGGACTCCGGGTCCGCCAGCGCCATGCCGATGTGGCCGGCCAGGACGATGCCGATGGTGAGGGCCAGCCAGTCGTGGACGAAGGTGGCGCTGGTGCGCCAGAGGAGCGGGGTGACGTGGGTGAACCACATCATCAGGCCCGTGGCGAGCATGACCAGCGTGGCACCGGCGATCCAGGAGGCGTAGAGCTTCTGCCCGGCGTTGAACTTGGCCGCCGGGCGGGACGCGGGGCGCTTGTCGCGGTGCAGGGCGGCGCGCAGCCAGGTGCGGTCGTGCGGGCCGAAGCGGTTGAGGCGGCCGAGGTCGGCGCGGAAGGCCCGGGAGGCGAGGCCGGCCAGGACGGGGACGGGCAGGGCGAGGCCCGACCACTGGTGCAGGGTGACGACCAGGTCGCGGCGGCCGACGAGTTCGGCGAGCTGCGGGATGTAGAGGCAGGCCGCCGTGCCGACGCAGACGCCCATCAGCGCGGCGGTGGTGCGGTGGATCCAGCGCTGCAGCGGGGTGAAGCGGCGCACGCGGACCGTGGCCGGGGGCGTGTCAGCTCGTAGGGTCATCGTCGCGTCCGTTCGAGCGGCCCACCCAGGCGTCGACGTCGTAGCCGCGCTCCTCCCAGTAGCCCGGCCGGACCTCGTCGGTGACGGTGATGCCGGAGAGCCACTTGGCGGACTTGTAGAAGTACATGGGCGCCACGTAGAGGCGGACGGGGCCGCCGTGGGAGTGGCCGAGGTCCTTGTCCTGCATGCGCAGGGCGACCAGGACGTCCGCGCGGCGGGCCTGGGCGAGGGTGAGGCTCTCGGTGTACGTGCCGTCGAAGCAGGTGAAGCGGATGGCCTTCGCCGTGGGGCGGACCTGGGCGGCGTCCAGGAGCCGGGACAGGCGTACGCCCTCGAAGGGGGTGTCGGGGACGCGCCAGCCCGTGACGCACTGGACGTCGCGGACCATGCGGGTCTGGGGCAGGGCCTTGAGGTCGTCGAGGGTGTAGGTCGCGGGCCGGTCGACCAGGCCGTCCACGGTGAGGCGGTAGTCGCCGGCATTCTTGCGCGGGACGGACGAGGCGACCGAGTAGTAGCGGAAGCCGCCGCCGTTGGGGAGCAGGCCGGTCAGTCCGGTGGGGTCGTTGTCGGCCGCGCCGCCGAGGAAGCGCTCCAGGCCGCGTTGCAGCGGTGGGGCCGCGACCACGCCGGCGGCCCCCAGGGCGAGGGTGCCGAGGAAGACGCGGCGGCCGATCGGGGTGCCCCGTTCTTCGGGGTGTTCGTCGCTCACACCCCGGGGTACGTCCTCGTTCACGTACTCATTCGAACACCCGCGGCCCCGGTACGACAGGGCTCGCGGGTGCGCGTCAGACTTCCGTAACCACTTCTTACGCGGGCCGCCTCAGGAGGAGGCCGCCTTGTCCAGCTGGAACGCCTCGTTGCCGAGGCCGATCCTGGCGTGCCTCTCGGGGGCGCGGGCGCGCAGTACCAGGCCGAGGACCACGCCGGCGAGCGCGGCCAGGCCGATGATGCCGGGGAGCACCCAGCTCGGCGAGGAGTCGGGGCCGGCGCCGACCAGCACCTCGAAGTCCTTCACCGTGTAGCCGGCGATCACCAGCAGGGCGATGCCCGCCAGCGCGGACGTGACCAGCCGCCAGGCCTGGGCGCCCGCGGCGCCGCGGCGGACGAAGAAGACGACGACCGACAGGGACGCCGCCGCCATCAGCACGATCACGCCGAGGGCGCCGATGTTGCCGCACCAGGTGAACAGCTGCAGGACGGGCGCGGTCGGGTCGCCGGCCGGCTTGTCGTCGGCGATCGCGAAGGCGGCCACGACCACCACGGCCACGGCGGTCTGGAGCAGCGAGCCGGTGCCGGGGGCGCCGCTGCTGCCGCTGGTGCGGCCGAAGGCGGCGGGCAGCAGGCCCTCGCGGCCCATGGCGAAGGCGTAGCGGGCGACGACGTTGTGGAAGCTGAGCAGCGCGGCGAACATGCCGGTGACGAACAGGACGTGCAGGACGTCCGTGAAGGTGCCGCCGAGGCGGGACTCGGTGAGGAAGAACAGCAGCCCTGCGCTCTGCTTCTGGGCCGTGCCGACGATGGCGGCCGGGCCGGTGGCGACGGTGAGGGCCCAGCTGCTGAGGGCGAAGAAGACGGCGACGCCGCCGACGGCGAGGAACATCACGCGCGGCACCAGGACGTGCGGGCGGCTGGTCTCCTCTGCGTAGACCGGGGCCTGCTCGAAGCCGAGGAACGCGGCGATGCAGAAGCACAGCGCGGTGCCGACACCGGCGCCGGTGAGGGTGTCGGGGTTGAAGGCGTGCAGCGACAGGCCCTCCTTCCCGGGGTCGGCCAGGGCGGCCACGTCGAAGACGACGACCAGGAGCACCTCGATGACCAGCAGCACTCCGAGCACGCGGGCGTTGACGTCGATCTTGAGCCAGCCCAGCAGCCCGACGGCGAGCGCGGCCACGAGCGCCGGTATCCACCAGGCGATCTGCACGTCGGCGTAGGTGGCGAGGAGCCCGGAGACCTCGAAGCCGAAGATGCCGTAGATGCCGACCTGGAGGGCGTTGTAGGCGACGAGGGCCACCAGGGCGGCGCTCGCGCCCGCCGTGGCACCGAGGCCCCGGCGGATGTAGGCGTAGAAGGCGCCCGCGTTGTGGACGTGGCGGCTCATCTCGGCGTATCCGACGCTGAACAGGATCAGGACCACACCGAGGACGACGAAGAGCAGCGGCTGGCCGACGATTCCCATCACCGCGAATGTGGTGGGCATGACACCCGCGACGACCATGAGCGGGGCGGTCGCCGCGAGGACGGAGAGCAGCAGTCCCCCGGTGCCGAGCCGGTCGGCCCGCAGGGCGCGCTCCTGCCCTTTGAACGTACTGATGCCGCCGGGGGCGGATGGGCTCGTTCTCGAACTGTCCGTGGTCATCGGGGCAGCGTCCTCACTCTTCGGGGCGGGGGGTGTCAGGCCGTGCCCAGCGCGGCGGCGCGGGCGGCGGCGAAAGCGGCGTGCGGGTCGCGGTCCGGGTACGACCAGGGAGCCGGTGTGGCGTGCCGGCCGATCCGGTGGAAGAGGGCGGCGGCCTCGGCCCCCCGCCCCTCGCAGAACTTGGCGTGGGCGAGGAAGTTCAGGTCGATCAGCCGCCGCGGGTGCCCCTCCAGCTCCCATTCCAGCCACCAGTCGAAGGCGGCCTTCATGACCTGCCGGGCGCGGCGGCCCGTCCAGTGGCCGGAGGCGGCCGGGTCGGCGGGTTCGTGCCCGGCGGCGGCCAGCGCGCGGTAGCGCTCGGCGTGCGCGATGACGGGCAGGATCGCGAGCGGGGAGTCGGCGGGCGCCTGTTCGGCGGCCCAGTTGGCGAAGTCGTAGACCTCGTGCAGCGGGTCCGGGCCGGCCTCGGTGCGGCGGGTGGCGAGCCGGGCCACCATCAGGTGGTGGGCGTGGTGGTGGTCGGCGTACCGGCCGCGGACCGCCTCGAAGCTGCGGACGGCGTCCTCGTCGCCGCCGACCGCGCATTCCAGCATGAGCAGACCCAGCCAGGGGGTGGGGTCGGCGGGGACCCGGGCCGCGGCGGTCCGGCACCCCTCCCGGGCGCGGTCGGGTTCGGCCTTGCCGTGCAGCGCGCGCCGGACCTGGGCGAGGGCGAGCAGCACGGCGGCGTCGGCGGACTCGGGTTCGGCCAGGAGCCACTCCCGGGCCCAGGCGGCGCAGGATGACTCCTTGGCGAGAACGGTGACGCGGTGGGCGCGCCGGTCCCAGTCGTCCCCGGTGTGCACCAGCAGGGAACGGGTGTTCTGCCAGCGGCCCTGCGCCAGTGCGGCGCGCGCGGCCACGAGATCGGCGTCGTCGAGGGCCTCGTCGAAGGCCTGCGCCGCACGTCTGCGGCCACGGCCGAGGGGAGGCGGGGGTGGGGACACCGCGGGGACTTCCTCACGCGCTCTTCTGGTGTTTCGACTCACGGCGGCAGGAGGAGCGCGTATGTGCGCATCGCCATGGGCTGATCACGCACAGCCAACCCCCAGCCAATGGTCGCCGTCAAGGGTCGTCGGGGCGTTACACGCGTCAACTGCCCCCACTCGTGAGCCTTTTGTGATCCAGGAGACGGCAGAGACACGTGTGACCCGCATCCGATTTTTCCGTTACGCCCTTTGTGACGTACGCCATAGCGTGGGCTGTCGACGACCGCGACGATGGCAGGACGTACGGGCGCGCCGGGTGGAGCCGGCCGGTACAGTCGGCCCCTACGCAACCGTGAACCCGACCTGATGATCGAGGTACACCGCGTGTCGGTTCCAGTCCTGGCGCTCTCCCTGGGTGCCGCCTGCTGTCTCGGCTTCGGCTTCGTCCTCCAGCAGAACGCGGCTCAGCGGGCCCCGCTGAGCGATTTCCTCTCCTTCCGGCTGCTGCTCGACCTCGTGAAGGTGCCCCGCTGGCTCGGCGGCATCGCGCTGATGGTGGCCGGCATGGGCCTGGGCGCGGCCGCGCTGGGGCAGGGCGAGCTGTCCCTGGTGGAGCCGCTGCTGGCGACGAACCTGCTCTTCGCGCTGGCGCTCTCCCGCCGGCAGAGCCGGCAGCCGCTGGGCCGCCAGGGCTGGGCGGGCCTCTTCCTGCTGGCCGGCGGCGTGACCGCGTTCATCGCTGCGGGCCGGCCGGAGGGTGGCGCGGCGACGGCCGATCCGGTGCGGCAGTGGCTGATCATCGGGATCATGATCGGGCTCGCCCTGCTGCTCACGACCCGTGGCAAGCGGTCCCGGCTGAGTTCGGGTCCGGTGCTGCTGGCTCTGGCCGCCGGACTGCTCTACGGCGTGCAGGACGCGCTGACCAGGGTCAGCGGGCAGAAGGTCTCCGAAGGCGGCTTGGCCGAGCTGCTCACCGGCTGGGAACCGTACGCGGTGCTCGCGCTGGGCGTCACGGGGCTGGTGCTCGTGCAGAGCGCGTTCGAGACCGCGTCCCTGCGCAAGTCCCTGCCCGCCCTCACCGCGGCCCAGCCGCTCGCCGGGATCGTCTGCGGCGTCGGCTTCCTGGGCGACCGGCTGCGCACCGACGCGGTGGCCCTGAGCTGGGAGGCCGGTGGCCTGCTGGCCGTCGTCGCCGGGATCGTGCTGCTGGGCATGCACCCGGCGATGCCGCACGGCGCACCGGAACGGGCCCGTGTGAACACACCCGCGGTGAGCCCGGCCTCACCCTGAGGCGTCCGGGCCGTGGCCATTTCCGTCCCGCCCGGGCCCGCCCTCACCCCCCGGGGGCTCCCCAGGACCGGCCCGTCCGGCGGCCCTCACCGCCCTGCTTGGATGAGGACATGAGCGCTGCTGACGAGATCCTCGACATCGTCGACGAGAACGACCAGGTCATCGGGCAGTCCCCGCGCGGCGAGGCCTACGCCCTCGGGCTGCGCCACCGGTGCGTCTTCGTCCAGGCCCGGGACGCCGAGGGCCGGATCTTCGTGCACCGGCGCACCCCGGCCAAGCTGGTCTTCCCCTCCCTCCACGACATGTTCGTCGGCGGAGTCGTCGGCGCCGGCGAGTCCTATGACGCCGCCGCCCTGCGGGAGGCCGAGGAGGAACTCGGGGTGACCGGTCTGCCGCGGCCCCGGCACCTCTTCACGTTCCTGTACGACAACGGCTCCGGCCGGACCTGGTGGTCGGCGGTCTACGAGGTCCGCTGCGAACTCCCCGTGCGGCCGCAGACCGAGGAGGTGGCCTGGCACGACTTCCTGTCCGAGGCCGAGGTCGAGCGGCGCCTGACCGACTGGGCGTGGGTACCGGACGGGCTCGCGGCGTACGAGCGGCTCAGGGCGTTCCGGTCGACCGGCTCGTGAGGGCCGGACGGGGCTCCCGGGTAGGGTCGCGCACGTGATCGAGTTCGTACGGAACGTCCGGTTGTGGTTCGCGCCCGCGGAGGTCAGGGAGGACGGCGAGACACCCGACTACCGGTTCTCGCTGGCGAACGAACGCACCTTCCTCGCCTGGGTGCGCACCGCGCTCGCGCTGATCGGCGGCGGTTTCGCCGTGGACCAGTTCCTGCCGGACCTGCGGTGGGGCTGGCGGGTCGGACTGGCGTTCGCGCTGCTGGCCGCGGGCGTGCTGTGCTCGCTGCGGGCGGTCAACCACTGGGTGCGCTGCGAGCGGGCCATGCGCCGCGGCGAGGACCTGCCGGTGTCCCGGTTCCCGGCGCTGCTGAGCCTGGTCGTCGCGGTCGTGGCCGTGGCCATGGTCGTGGTGGTGCTGGTGGGATGGGAGGGGTGAGCGGGCCGGCCGTCCGGCAGCGGGACCCCGACCGCGATCCCGGACTGCAGCCGGAGCGGACCCGGCTCGCGTGGCGGCGTACGACGCTGTCGGGCACGGTCGTCGCCGTGCTCGCCGTGAAGACGGTGCTGCACGGTGGGGCCTCCGCCGCCGGGGTCGTCGCCTGCACCCTGTGCTGTGTCCTCTGGCTGGGCTTCCTGAGCGTCGCCCACCGGCGTATCCGCGCTCTCGCGATGGCAGCGACCCCCGTGGCGTTCGCGCCCCGGCACGCGGCGGCCGCGGTGCTGTGCACCGTGGCGATGGCGGTGTGCGGGGCGGCCCTCGTGCTCTGACCTGCGTCCGGCACCCGGCCCTGCAGGGACGTCAGTCCCACGCGTTGAACAGCACTCCGCCCAGTGTGGTGAGCCCGTGGAGACGCACCTGGCGCCACTCGTCCCGGGTCAGTACCGAGGTGTCGACATCGGCGAGTGGCAGGGTGAGCCGTGCGCGATCGAGCACCGTGAATCCCAGGCCGGCGAAGGCCCCGGCCCACGGTGGCGGCGAGAGGAACTCGTCGGTGTACCAGTCCCGGCGTTCCCCGGCGAAGGCGATCCAGGGGTGGTGTGCGTGGCAGAGGACGACGCGCTCGCCGGCGGCCTCGACGACCGTCGCGGTGTGGAACGAACGGGGGTATGCCTGTTCCTCCATCTCGCCCACCCGGCCCCCGGCCGCCCGGGCGGCCGCGTACAGGGCTGCCCGGAACGCCCGCGGGGCGGTTTCCGGCAACGGCCCGTCCTTCGGCCGGAAGAAGCCGGTGGCGCCTCGCGGCAGGGTGAACACTGCGTCCTTCTCCACGGCCACGGGGCCCATTCTGCCTCGGAGGTGCCCGGCCGTCCCGGGACAGCACACCTAAGCCTGTGCCTCGTCCTCGCTCGCCCAGTCCACCGTCACGACGATCTTGCCGCGGGTGCGGCCCTCCTGGCTCAGCCGGTGCGCGTCGGCGGCCCGCTCCAGGGGAAACGTCTCGTCGACGTGCACGCTGATCACGCCCTGCTCCGCCAGCTCGGCCAGGGTCCGCAGGTCCTGGGCGTCGGGGCGGACGAAGTAGTAGCGGCCGCCGTAGGTCACGACGTCGTTGTCGGCGATCGACGCCAGGCGGCCCTCGGGCGCCAGCAGGTTCGCCGACACCTTCAGGGCGTCCCCGCCGACGGTGTCGAACACCGCGTCCACGCCCTCCGGGGCCAGTCCGCGCACCCGCTCGCCCAGGCCCTCGCCGTACACCACCGGCTCCCCGCCCAGGCTCCGCACGAAGTCGTGGTTGGACTCGCTCGCCGTGCCGACCACCCGGGCGCCGAGGTGCACGCCGAGCTGGACGGCGATCGATCCGACCCCGCCGGCGGCGGCATGCACCAGCACGGTCTCGCCCCGCTTCACCTGGAGCACCTTGACCAGCATCTGGTAGGCGGTGAGACCGACCAGCGGCAACCCGGCCGCCTCCTCGAAGGAGAGGTTGCGCGGCTTGCGCGCGAGGGTGCGCAGGGGTGCGGCCACGTACTCGGCGAAGGTGCCACGGGAGAGGAAGTCCTCGCGCACGTACCCGATGACCTCGTCCCCGGCGCCGAACTCCGAGACGGCCACACCCGGCCGCACGACGACGCCCGAGACGTCCCAGCCGGGCACCACCGGGAAGACGGGGGCGAGGATCCCGTCGAGATACCCCTCCCGGCACTTCCAGTCGACGGGGTTCACGGACGCCGCCCGCACCTTGACCAGCACCGCGTCGGGGCCGACCTTCGGATCGCGCACCTCCCCGAACGCCAGCACCTCGGGACCGCCGTACCGTGAGTAGCTGATGGCCTTCATGGCTTTGACCTTCCGGGCTCGCCGGGCGACGCGCAAGCCGGATGACCTGAACGAACCGGCCGAAACCTGCCCGGCCGCCGTGCGGGAGGCGCCCTCGGCCTATCGTGGCTCCGATCACGTTTCGGTCCCGCTCTGGACGACATACCGACCGGTCGGCATCATGAGTCGGGAACTGTTCACCTGCCCGTAGGAGCGACGCATGAGCCCCGACCACCCGCCCGGACTGGATCTCGAACGGTTGCGCGACCTGCTCGACCGCGAGCGGCCCGGCCTGGTGAACGGCCCGCTGTCCGGCCGGCTGATCGAGGGCGGACGGTCGAACCTCACCTACGCGGTCTCCGACGGTGCCTCCCGGTGGGTCGTGAGACGGCCCCCGCTCGGCCACGTCCTGGCCACCGCGCACGACATGAAGCGCGAGCACCGGGTGATCAGCGCCCTGCACCCGACCGCCGTGCCGGTGCCGCGGCCGGTGCTGCTGTGCGAGGACGAGGAGGTGCTCGGGTCGCCGTTCTACGTCATGGAGTTCGTCGACGGCACCCCGTACCGCACCGCCGACCAGCTCGCCCCGATCGGCGCGGAGCGGACCCGGGGTGCGGTGCTGAACCTCGTGGACACGCTGGTGGAACTGCACGCCGTCGACCCGGGCGAGGTGGGCCTGGCGGACTTCGGCCGGCCCGAGGGCTTCCTGGACCGGCAGCTGCGGCGCTGGGGCAAGCAGCTGGACGCTTCCCGCAACCGGGACCTGGACGGCATCGACGAGCTGCACGCCGCCCTCGGACGCGAGCTGCCCCACTCCCCCGCCCCGGCCGTCGTGCACGGTGACTACCGGCTCGACAACGTCCTCATCGGCGAGGACGACCGGATCAAGGCCATCCTCGACTGGGAGATGTCGACGCTGGGCGATCCACTCACGGACCTCGGCCTGCTGGTGATGTACAGCATGCCGCTCGGCATGCCCGACTCGCCCGTCTCCACGACCGCCGAGGCCCCCGGGCATCCGGCGCCGTCGGAACTCATCGCCCGGTATGCCGCACGCTCGGGGCGTGACGTCTCCGCGGTGTCCTGGTACACGGCGTTCGCCTGGTTCAAGCTCGCCGTGATCCTCGAGGGCATCCACTACCGCTACACGCTGGGCCAGACGGTCGGACGCGGCTTCGACCGCATCGGCGACCTCGTCCCCGTCTTCGTCCGGCACGGACTGACCACGCTCCACGAAGGCCTCCAGGAGGGCTGATCCACATGGACTTCGCTTTCGACGCGCGCACCGAAGAGCTGCGCGCCAAGCTCCTCGCCTTCATGGACGAGTACGTCTACCCGGCCGAGGCCGTCGCGCACGAGCAGCGCGAGCGGCTCGCCTCGCCGTGGGAGACCGTTCCCGTGGTCGAGGAGCTCAAGGCCGAGGCCCGCAGGCAGGGCCTGTGGAACCTCTTCCTGCCGGAATCCGAATACGGAGCGGGGCTCACCAACCTCCAGTACGCGCCGCTCGCCGAGATCATGGGCCGCTCCCCGCAGCTGGCGCCGACCGTGACGAACTGCGCGGCGCCCGACACCGGGAACATGGAGGTGCTCACCCAGTTCGGCGACGAGCAGCAGCGCAAGCAGTGGCTGGAGCCGCTGCTGGCCGGTGAGATCCGCTCGGCGTTCGCGATGACCGAGCCGGACGTGGCCTCCTCTGACGCCACCAACATCACCACGCACATCGAGCGCGACGGCGACGAGTACGTCATCACCGGCCGCAAGTGGTACATCTCCGGCGCGATGCACCCCGACTGCAAGATCTTCATCGTGATGGGCAAGACCGACCCGGACGGGGAGGACATCCGCCGCCAGCAGTCGATGGTGCTGGTGCCGCGGGACACCCCGGGCGTCACGATCAAGCGGGCCATGCAGGTCTTCGGGTACGAGGACCACTACCACGGCGGCCATGCCGAGGTGATCTTCGACCAGGCGCGCGTGCCGGTCTCGAACCTGGTCGGCGAGGAGGGCGGCGGTTTCGCCATCGCGCAGGCGCGACTCGGTCCCGGGCGGATCCACCACTGCATGCGGCTGATCGGGATGGCGGAGCGGGCGATCGAGCTGATGTGCAGGCGGGCCGTGTCGCGCACCGCGTTCGGCAAGGCGCTGGCCCAGCAGGGCGTGGTGCACAACTGGATCGCGGACGCGCGCGTGACGGTGGAGCAGTTGCGGCTGCTGGTGCTGAAGACCGCGTGGCTGATGGACACGGTGGGCAACCGGGGTGCGCACACCGAGATCCAGTCGATCAAGATCGCCACGCCCCGGGCCGTGGTGGACATCCTCGACCGGGCCATCCAGTTGCACGGCGCCGGCGGCGTGAGCCAGGACTTCCCGCTGGCTGAGCTGTATGCGGGGGCGCGGACCCTGATGATCGCCGACGGGCCGGACGAGGTGCATCAGCGGTCACTGGCACGTCGGGAGCTGAAGCGATACATGTGACGTGCTGCGGGCGGCGGGGGTCCGCTCCTGCCGCCCGCCGCGGGCGGCAGGCCGCGCCGAGTTGTGCGCGGTGTGTGAAACATCGCACGGTCTCGTGAACGCCCGTCTGGGTAGGGAGGGCATTTTCCGGGGTTTCCCGCCGCGAACTCGTTTCCTCGCCGCGTCCCGGGCCGGTCCGGTGCTTGCACCACGCACCCGGACTGCGGGACTGTGCACCGAGACAGTCCTCGTCCGTCTTCGCAGAGTGAGGTGTGGGTCACGCGTAGGGGCCCCGTACATGACTTCTTCCCCGGCCAGGCCCCGCACCTGTGCGGTGAGCGCCGCCTCCGCCCCCTGCCCGGTGGTGGTCCTGGACACGGACGGGCACCTCGCGGAGCTCAATGACCCGGCCCGTGCTCTGCTGCCCGCGGCCCGGCTCGGACAGCCCCTGTCCTCCCCGGCCTGGCTCGTCGACGCCGACCGCGCTCGGCCGGCCCCGGTCGGCGGGGAGGTGGGCGAGCGGTTCTTCTCGGCGCACCCGTCCGTCCTGGCGGGCGGCGGCACGGCCTGGTGGCTGATGGAGGAGACCGCCCACCGCTCCGCCGTGGCGGAGCTGGCGGCCGAACGCGGACGCACCCGGTTCCTCACCGAGGCCTCGGCGGCCCTGCTGGCCTCGCTGAACCTCGAGCGGTGCATGGAGGTGACGGCCCGCCTCGCCACCGAGCATCTGGCCGACGCCGCGCTGGTCGTCGCGCCCACCTCGGCCCGGTCACTGCCGGTGGTCTCCTGTGACCACCGGGGCGAACTCACCCGCAGCACGGTGTCCGAACCGCCGGACAGCGTGCCGGGCCTCGCCGAAGCACTGCGGGGCTTCCCCCCGGTTCCCTCGCGGTGGATCGACCCCGCGACGGCCCCCGACTGGCTGATCCCGCCGGGGTTCGGCGAGGTCGGCTCGCTGGTGATCACACCGCTTCCGGGACTCGGCGTACCGGCCGGGGCGCTGGTCCTGCTGCGCCGGGCGCAGCAGCACGCGTTCACCGAGGCGGAGGAGTCGCTGGCCGGGCTGTTCGCCGCCCGGGCCGGCGCGGCGATGTCCGCCGCCCGCCTCTACGCGGAACAGAACTCGATCTCCGACACCCTCATGCGCGAGCTCCTGCCGCCCACCCTGCGGCAGACGCAAGGCGTGGAGTTCGCGGGCGGCTACCGGGCCAGCAAGGACACGGAGCGCATCGGCGGCGACTTCTACGACGTCCACCCGCCCGCCGAGGACTCCCCCGAGACCCTCGTGGTCCTGGGGGACGTGGCCGGCAAGGGGCTGGAAGCCGCGGTGCTCACCGGCAAGATCCGCAACGCCCTGCACGCTCTGCTGCCCATGGCCGACGACCACGCCCGGATGCTGCGTCTGGTGAACAACGCCCTGCGGACCAGCCATCACACCCGCTTCGCCACCCTGGTGATGGCCTCCGTCCGCAGGGAGGAGCGCGAGGTCGTGCTGCGGCTCACGTCGGCCGGGCATCCCGCGCCCCTGATCATCCGGCGGGACGGCAGCGTGGAGGAGGCCGACACGGGCGGCACTCTCATCGGCGTCCTGCCGGCCATCACCTCCCGCACCGCGCGGGTCCGTCTCGCGCCGGGGGAAACCTGCCTGCTGTTCACCGACGGCGTCACCGAGGCCAGGGGCGGCCCGCTGGGCGACACCATGTTCGGTGACCAGCGCCTCAGGCGCGCCGCGGCCGAGTGCGCCGGGCTGCCTGCGGAGGCGGTCGTGGAGCGCGTGCAGATGGTCACCTCGCAGTGGATCGGCGACGGGCGCCACGACGACATCGCCGTCCTGGCCATCACCGCTCCGCGCGGTGCCCACCTCAGTGCGGTGGACGGGGCCACCCGGGGCAGGTACACGGCATGACCGCACACCTCACCGGCCTCGACGAGGGGCCGGGCCGGCACGGCGTGGCCGCCCGTCGTTCCGCGGCGCACGGCGGCGGACCCGCTCCGTGGGCGGACAAGCTGTGGGCCGCCGTACGGGCGGCGGACGAGTACGCGGCCGTCGGCGTCGTCGCCGACGCCCTGGCCGACGGGCTGGAGCCCGAGACGGTGCTGCTGGACGTCATCGGCGCGGTCCAGCACAAGGTCGGCCTCGAATGGGCGGCCAACCGTATGAGCGTGGCCGACGAGCATGCCGCCACCGCCATCAACGACCGTGTCATCGCCGTCCTACCGGCCCGGCGTCCGGCGAACAGCCGGGGCAGGGTCACGGTGGCCTGCGTGGACCAGGAGTGGCACGCCCTGCCCGCTCGCCTGGTCTCCGAGACCCTGCGGCTGCGCGGCTGGCACGTGGACTACCTCGGGGCGCAGGTCCCCACCGCCCATCTGATCAGCCACATCCACCGCACCGGCCCGGACGCGGTGTGCCTGTCCGGCTCGCTGCCCACCCGGCTGCCGGGCGCGCACAGCGCCATCACCGCCGTCCAGGCGGCCGGCACCCCGGTCATGGCCGGCGGCCCCGCCTTCGGTGCCGACGGCCGCTACGCCCGCCTGCTGGGCGCCGATGCCTGGGCACCCGACGCACGTGCGGCCGCGGACCGGCTCGCGGCCGGTCCGTTGAGCCGCCCGTCGCCCGCCCACCAGGCGAGCGACGACCTGCCGCATCTGCGGGACCAGGAGTACACGCTGGTCGCCAAGTCCTCCACCCGCCTGGTGCGCGACACCTTCCGGTCTCTGGAAGAACGCTTCCCCGCGATGCGGGACTACAGCGACGAGCAGCGCGAGCACACCGCCGAGGACATCGCCCACATCGTCGGCTTCCTGACGGCCGCCCTGTACGTGGACGCCGACGACGTGTTCAGCGGCTTCCTCGGCTGGACCGCCGAGGTGCTCACCGCCCGCGGCGTCCCGGCCCGTTCGCTGCTGCCGTGCCTGGACCTGCTCCAGGAGCAGCTGCACGACTTCCCCCGCGCCTGCCGGCTGCTCGAGGCCGGGCGCGGCGCGCTCACCCCCCGCCCCTGACCCCGAGACGCTGGACGAACCCGTGACCCCCTCTTTCGGCACCGGCCCGCACTCCGTGCGGCTGGCTCTCACCGGCGATCTGGACTACGACTCCTGCGCGGAGCTGCTCGAGCGGGTGCGGACGGCCCTCGACGGCGGCGGAGACGTCCGGGAGCTGCACCTGGACTGCCGGGAGCTGCGTCTGGTCGACTCCATGGGCCTGTCGACGCTGCTGCAGATCCACCGTTCCGCCGGCCGGGACGGCATCGCCTTCCATCTGGACGACGTGGGCCCGGCGCTGCGCCGCCTGCTCGAACTCACCGGCACCTACGAGTATCTGACGACGCCCCAGCAGTGCGAACCCCCGGCGGAGAGCGGCCACGGCCGCTCCTGAACGAAGAGGCGGCTGCTACGGACGCAGGGCGCGCAGCAGCAGGTCGGCCAGGTGGTCGGCGACCTGCTGGGGTGTGAGGGGGCCGTCGGGGCGGTACCACGTCGACAGGTGGTGGACCGAGCCGAAGTGGTAGTCGACCACCAGGTCCGCCGGGGTCACGTCGGAGAAGACTCCGGACTTCTGGCCCTCCTCGACGAGCGCACGGAAGCGCTCGTGGTAGCGGCGCCGCTCGGAGCGGACCTGCTTGTCCTTCTCGGGGCTGAGGTGGTGCATCGACCGCCAGAAGATCATCGCGTCGTCGAGGTTCTCGATGGTCGTCACCACGACGTCCGCCGCGGCGTGCCGCAGCCGCTTCTCGACCGGCTCGTCGGCACCGGCCACGGCGTCCAGCCGCTCCTGCTGGATGCGCAGCACGCGCGCGTACACCTCGTGCAGCAGGTCGTCCTTGGAGCCGAAGTAGTGGTACAGCGCTCCCTTGGTGACACCGGCCGCCTCGACGATCTCCTGCACCGAGGTGCGGTCGTAGCCCTGCTCGGCGAAGAGCCGGGTGGCGGCGGCCAGGAGCCGCTGAGGCACGGGCGTGCCGTCCGAGTCCGTGGTCCTGGGCACTGCCGCCACCTGCCTTTCCGTTCTGCTGTCAATTGCCTTGCGTACGGGAACGCAGTTCCCGACGGAGGATCTTCCCACTGGCCGTTTTCGGCAAGTCCGGCAGGATCTCCACCTGGCGCGGATATTTGTAGGCGGCCAGTCTCTCCTTGCAGTAGGCGGCGAGCGCATCCGGGTCCGTGTCGGCGTCCGGACGCAGGCTGATGTAGGCCTTGACGGTCTCCCCGCGATAGCCGTCGGGCACCCCGACGACGGCGGCCTCGCGCACCGCCGGGTGCGTGTAGAGGACGTCCTCGACCTCACGCGGCCACACCTTGAAGCCGGACGCGTTGATCATGTCCTTCTTGCGGTCGACGACGTACAGCCAGCCCTGCTCGTCCATGAAGCCGATGTCTCCGGTGCGCAGTTCACCACCGGGGAAGGTGGCGGCGGTGGCGTCGGGGCGGCGCCAGTAGCCGGGCACGACCTGCGGGCCGCTGACGACGATCTCGCCCTGCTCGCCGAAGGGCACCTCCTCGCCGGCGTCGTCGACGATCCGCACGACAGTGTCGGGGCCGGGCAGTCCCACGGCGAGGGTCCCGGAGACCGGGTCGACCGGCGCCTGAAGACCCGGCGGCACGGAGGCGCAGGGCGCGGTGCACTCGGTGAGCCCGTAGCCGTTGCGGATGTAGGGCCCGAAGCCGGTCCGGAACTTCTCCACCAGCGCGGGCGGCAGCGGGGCGCCGCCGGAGGAGATCACCCGGAAGGAGGAGAAGTGGTCGCGGGTGACGGAGGGGTGGGCGGCCAGCGCCATGAAGGCCGTGGACGGCCCCACCGTGTAGTGCGGACGGTGCTCGGCGAACGCGTCGAGCACCACGCCCGGCTCGAAGCGGTAGGCCAGCACGAGCGTGCCCCCGCTGGTCAGACACGCGCCGAACTGGCACACCATGCCGGTGATGTGGAACAGCGGCGCCAGCGCGAAGTAGACGGGCCGCTCCGGCAGCCCGAGGCCGGTGCGCTGCCGCTCGGCGTTGTACATGATGTTGCCGTGCGTGTTGGTGGCGCCCTTGGGCGTGCCGCTGGTGCCCGACGTGTAGCTGATCAGCGCGATGTCCGAGGGACCCGGATCACGGTCCTCGGGCGCCTTGTGGCCGGCGCGGGCCACGGTCGCCAGGTCGTCGGCGTCCGGGGCCTGCGGCAGGCGCTCGAAGGTCAGCACACGTGCGTCGCCGCGGCTCTGGAAGTCCAGCTCGCATCCGGTGAGCACGATCCGCACGGGCGAGTCCGACGCCGTCTCGCGCAGATACGACTCCCAGGCCCGGTCCGAGCAGATCAGCGCGGCGATCTCGCCGTCCCGCAGGACATGCGCGACCTCGCCCGACTTGTACATCGGGTTGACCGGTACGACGACCGCGCCCGCCTTCCAGGCGCCCAGCAGGGCGATCACGAAGTGCGGGGAGTTCTGCAGCAGCACCGCGACGCGGTCGCCGCGCCGCAGGCCCCGCGCCGCGAGGTGCCCGGCGACGGAGTCGCTGAGCTCGTCGACGTCCCGGTAGGTGAGCCGGCCGTCGAAGTAGGCCAGGAAGTCGCTTCCGGGAGTCTCGGCCACGGCCCGGCGCAGGGCGTGCACGAGAGAGTCCGGAGGGCTGATCGCACCCTTCTGGGCGTCGCTGAGCAGGGCGAGCCAGGGCTTGGCGGCGTAACGGGACCCGGTCACCGGTCGGCCTCCCACTGCTGCTGGATGCGGTTCATGCCGGACAGCCACCGGTCGGGGTCGCCGGCCCGTGCCTGATGGTAGGCGGCGACCTCGGGGTGCGGCAGGATCAGGAACCTGTCCTCCCCGATGCCCTTCAGCAGGGCGTCCGCCACGGTCTCCGGCTCGATCGCGGTCGGCTGGAGCACGAGGTCGCCCGCGCTGCCGGTGGCGGCGAGCATGTCGGTGCGCACGCCCTGGGGGCAGATGGCGTGGACCTTCACCCCCCGGTGCCGGTACGTCAGCGACAGCCACTCGGCGAAGGCGAGCGCGCCGTGCTTGGTGACGGCGTAGGGCGCGGCCCCGATCATGGTGAGCAGCCCGGCGGCGGACACGGTGGAGACGAACCGCCCGCTGCCACGCTCCAGCCAGCCGGGCAGCAGCGCGTGGGCGGCCCGGACGTGCGCCATCACGTTCACGTCCCAGGAAGCGGCCCAGGCCATCTCGTCCAGCGGCCCGTCGGCGGCCCCGCCCTCGAAGGCGACACCGGCGTTGGCGCAGTAGACGTCGACGGTGCCGCCGAGCGCGTCCCGGGCGTCCTCGACGATCGCCGAGGCGTCACCGGGCACGGCGATGCCGCCGACCTGGTCCGCGACCCGCTCGGCGCGCTCGCCGTCCAGGTCGTTGACCACGACCCGGGCTCCTTCGGCGGCGAACCGCAGGGCCAGCGCGGCCCCGATTCCGCCGCCGCCCCCCGTGACAACGACTCCGGCGTCTTGAAAGGCTCCCACCATCGGTCTCCTCGGTCGCGGCTCTGCAATGACGTCAGACTAACCGGTCGGTATGTACCAGGGAAGGGGCGCCAGCAACGCCCCTGAAGCGGGCACGCCCCAAAGGGGCGCGGGGAACGGCGCGACCGGCCACACACGGCCCGCACCCTCCCCACGGCCCGCGGCAGCGCATACCGTGCCCATGCCGACCGTCCCCGCTCAAGGAGGTCACCGCATGCGCCCTTCCAGACGAGCCGTACTCACCACCGCCACGGCGGCAGCCGTATCAGCCACATCCACCGCATCCGCATCCGCATCCGCCGCCCAGCGCCGCAGGCACCTCCGCACCGGCTTCGAACGCCTCGCCCACGACGGCTACGCCCTGCTCGACGGCCAGAAGGTCGGCATCGTCACCAACCCCACCGGCATCACCCGCGAGGTCCGGCACATCGTCGACGTCATGCACGCGGACACCCGAGTGGACCTCAGGGCCGTCTTCGGCCCTGAACACGGCTTCCGCGGCACCGCCCAGGCCGGCGGTTCCGAGGGCCGCCATGACGACCCGGCGACCGGCCTGCCCGTCTACGACACGTACCTCAAGAGCGGCCGGCCGCTCGCCGACGTCTTCACCGCGTCCGGCGTCGACACGGTCGTCTTCGACATCCAGGACGTCGGCGCCCGCTTCTACACGTACATCTGGACGCTGTACGACTGCATGGAGGCGGCCCGGCTCGCCGGCAAGCGGTTCGTCGTGCTGGACCGGCCGAACCCGGTGACCGGCCGGGCGGCCCTCGGCCCGGTCCTGCACAAGGAGTTCGCCACGTTCGTCGGGCGGCAGCCCATCGCCCAGGCCCACGGGATGACCGTCGCCGAGCTGGCGCGGCTGTTCAACGGGGAGTTCCTGACCGAGCCCGTGCCACTGGAGACCGTGGCGATGTCGGGCTGGAAGCGGTCGGACTTCTACGACGCCTCCGGGCTGCCCTGGGTGCCGCCCAGCCCGAACATGCCGACCCCCGAGACGGCCCTGGTGTACTCGGGAACGTGCCTGTTCGAGGGCACGAACCTGTCGGAGGGACGTGGCACGACCCGGCCGTTCGAGCTGCTGGGCGCGGAGGGCGTCGACCGGCGCTGGGCGGCGGCCGCGAACGAACTCGCCCTGCCCGGCGTGCGGTTCAGGGAGGCCTACTTCGCGCCCACCTTCTCGAAGTTCCAGGGGAAGACGATCGGCGGTGTGCAGGTCCATGTGCACGACCGGGCCGCCTTCGATCCGGTCCGCACGGGGATCGCCCTGCTCGTGACCGCGAAGAAGGCCTGGAGCGGCTTCGCCTGGCGCCCGGACCACTGGATCGACAAGCTCACCGGCTCGGCGCGCGTGCGGACGATGATCGAGGCGGGTGCGGACACCGACGAGGTGGCGGCCGGGTGGCAGGAGGACCTGGCGGCGTTCCGCAGGACCCGGCGGGAGTACCTCCTCTACCGCTGAGCGGAATGCGCCCGTGACGTATGGCCAAGCTCCCCCGTTGGCAGGACGATGCGCCCACACGTGACGTCACACGGGGGCTAGGGGGCCTGTCATGGCGGATCCGGCGATGAGTATGACTCCCTACTGGGAGCTGGTCTTCGACGCGGACGGGGACCCGGAGAGCCGCCTTCGCGACCGGCTCCTCGCGGGGGTGGCCGAGCGGGGCGTGCGCGATCTGATCGTCTTCGCTCACGGCTGGAACAACGACCGCTCCGGGGCGACCCGCCTCTACGACCGCTTCTTCGCGCCCGTGCCGCGACTGGCCCCGGCGGCGCGGATCGGGTACGTCGGGGTGCTGTGGCCGGCGATGCGGTTCGCCGACGAGCCGATCCCGGACTTCCCGCGGGCCGTGGCGGCCGATTTGCCGGGACGTCCCGTGCTGGACAAGGACACCCGGCACGCGCTGCTGGAAACCTTCCCGGGCCGGGCGATCCTGGTCGACCAGATCGCCCGGCTGCTGGAGCAGCAGCCGCCGGAGGAGGCGGAGCTGGAGGAGTTCGGGCGGCTGGTGCGGACCCTGGTGGAGGTGGTCGCGCCGGGACCGCAGGCGCTGTTCGCGGCGGACACGGTGGCGGAGGGCGTGCCGCAGAGCGAGCCGGAGATGTTCGCCGGACCGTCGGCGGCGGCCTGCGAGGAGTTCGCGCGGGCGCTGGCGGAGTTCGAGGCGCCCGGGCCGCCGCAGGGGTTCAGGATCCCCAACCCGTGGGACGGTGCGCACGAACTGCTGAGGCAGGCGACCTACTACGCGATGAAGCGGCGCGCCGGGACCGTCGGCGAGCGGGGGCTCGGCCGGGTCGTCGGGCAGCTCGCGAAGGCGGCCCCGGGGGTGCGGGTGCATCTGGTCGGGCACAGCTTCGGCGCGCGGCTGGTGTCGTTCGCGCTGCGGGGACTCCCCGAGGGCGTGCGCTCGGTGAAGTCGGTGACGCTGCTCCAAGGGGCCTTCTCGCACTACGCGTTCGCGGCCCGGCTGCCGCACGACGCCCGGGCCGGAGGGGTTCTCCAGGGGCAGCAGAACCGTGTCGACGGGCCCTTGGTGTGCTGCCACTCCCGGCATGACGCCGCCCTGGGCACGATCTACCCGCTGGCCTCGCGGATGGCGGGTGACAGCCGGTCGGCCGCGGAGCCGGTCCTGGGGCGGGTGCTGGGCGCCAAGTGGGGCGCGCTGGGCCACGACGGGGTGCAGGCGGTGCCGGGCACGCGCGCGTACACCCTCGCCGAAGCCCTGAAGGCGCGGCTGCCGGCCACGGGGTGCGTGAACGTCGACGCGGCGGCCGTGGTCAGACGGGGCGGCCCGCCGGCCGGTGCGCACAGCGACATCCTGCACGCGGAGCTGGCCCGGCTGGTCCTGGCGGCGGGCCGCGTTCGCTGACCCGCCGCCAGGACGGTGCCTCACCGGTGTGAGGTGAACTCCACGACCTGCTGGTAGGTCGGCCGGTTCTGCCAGCTGATCTTGCCGTGCTTGATGCCGCCGAGGGTGCGGTGGTTGATCGAGTCGGCGCACCACTGGTCGCCCGCCGCGCACACGTCGTCGCCGGGGTAGACCTGGGCCGCGGTCCTGCCGGCCGCCTCCTTCAGGGTGCCGAGGAGGGTGTCCCGGCAGGCGCCGAGGCTGCCGTCACCGCAGTACTTCCGGGCGAGCGGCCCCTTCACCTGCTCACCGAGGACCGCGCGGACGTCCTTGTCGACGTAGCTCCACCAGCCGTACTGGAAGGAGCTCCCCGCGTGCGAACCGGTCGGGCCGTGCCCGGCCGACGGGGACTCGTCGACGGGGAGGTTGGCCGTGACGGCTCCGTACAGCTCGCTGCCGAGGCCCGGTTCGAACTCGGCCCTGACCAGGAGCGGCCACCAGGCGTCCAGGATGCGGATCGCGTCGGCGTCGGCGTACTTCTTGGAGCCGGCCGTGGTCTCCGTGCGTTTGCCGCCCGCGGCGACCCACGCCTGGAGTTTGCTCACGGCGGCCGCGGCGGCCGGGTCGGTGACGGGTGAGCTGGTGACGACCTTCAGGAGCCTGGGCAGGACGTCCTCGGCCCGCAGGTCCGCCAGCCCCGCGTCCGCCATGGCCTTCACCAGGGCGGCGCGGGTCACCCCGCCCTGCTGGACCAGTTTCCTCACCCGGTCCTCCAGCAGGTTGCCGCGGTGCACCGAGCCGTTGCCCCAGGGCGCGGCCGTGTAGTCCCTGGCCTGCTTGTTGTTCCAGGAGACGTAGTAGTCCTGGTCGATGGAGCTGGGGTGGGCGGAGGGCGGGGTGTAGTCGGCCGTGTTGGTCGCCGGGTTCCAGCCGCGCCATTCGTAGGCCGGCCGGGCCCACGCCGGGAACTCGGAGTCGACGCCGGCGGCGCGTACCGGGTTGTCGCCGCTGTTGTAGTAGGCGGTGTGCTCGGAGTCGGCGTAGAACCAGTTGAAGGTGTAGTTGATGTGCTGGACGGCCTTCTGGAAGGTGTCCGGGCCCTTGACGTAGTCCGGGTCGTTCAGCATCTGGAAGCCGATGATGGAGTCGGCCTCGTGCAGGAAGGACGAGCGCAGGGTGGTGTAGGCGACCTTCTTTCCGCCGACCGTCGCGCGGTACTCGACGGGCCCGTACTTCGTGCGCCAGACGCGCATGGTGTACGAGCCGGCCGCGGTGCCGTCGGCGGTGGTGGGCTTCCAGGCGTTCTTCTGCTCGATCTTCTCCATCGGCGTGCAGGTGCCGCGGTACAGGTAGTGGTAGTCGTCCTGGCACAGCTCGACCGCGTAGGAGTCGATGATGTCCTGGCCGGAGGTCGTGGCGCTCCAGGCGTAGTCCTGGCCGCGGCCGAGTTCGACGTACATGCTCAGTCCGGCGAAGGAGGCGCCGCGGGCGCTGATGCCCGGGCCCTGGATCTCCTGGAGCAGGAGCAGCTGGGGGGCGAAGTAGCCGGTCTGCGGGCCGAACACGGCGACGGGGTGGCCACTGGCCGTGTGCTTGCCGCTGACCACCAGGGCGTTGGACATGCCGCGCTTGGCGGACGACGTGGCGGCTTTCGCGGCCTGGCCGGACGCGCCGGTCGCACCGGCCGTCGCGGCGCTGCCGGTGCGGTCGTACACGAGCGGCTCGGGCTCCACCGAACCGGCGTCGGGCAGGGCCGTGCCCTGCGGGTCGGCCGGCTTGGCGCCGTAGGGGAAGCTGCCGTCGTGCTGGGTGAGGACGGCCTCCGGGTCGTTGCGCATCCGGAAGGACTCCCAGACCTTGGTGCCCTCGGTGACGCCGTACTTCTCCTGGGCGGCCATGAGCGAAAGGGCGTTGTTGACCTCGCCGCCGCCGCCCGAGCCGAACAGCGCGCCGATCACGGAGGCCAGCGCGACCAGGTCGGTGATCTTGAAGTGTTCGATGGTGCCGGCGTTGGTGACTGAGTCCTTGTGCCCGGTGAGTACGTATTCACCGGGGAAGGTGCGCCCCTTGTCGGAGGCGTCGATGTAGGCGTTGATGCCGTCGAGGTAGGCCTTGACGTCGGCGAGGGCCTGCTTGCCGCGCTCGCCGTTGGCGGCGACGGCGTTGTCGATCTGCGCCTGCAGATCGGCCTCGCTGTACGGGGCATGCCGCCAGAACTGCTGCTCCAGGCCCTGGTTGGAGGGCGCCCCGCCCGCGAAGGAGGTCAGCTGACCGCGCCCGACGTGCCGGAAGACGTCCATCAGCCACAGCCGGTCCTGGGCTGCCGCGTATCCGGCGCCGAACTCCGTGCCGTACCGGGTGGTGCCGGTGATGTGCGGCACACCGGTCTTCTTGTCCCTCACGATCGTCACGTCACCGCGTCCGGCGGGCTTGAGGCTGGAGGCGACCTGGTCGGCGGGGACTCCGAAGGAGGCGTCGTTGAAGAAGGTGTTGATCTTGTCGTTGGTGAGGGCGGGGTAGCCCTTGGCGAGGTTGGCGTAGGGGCCGAGCTGGTCCTCGGCGTGCTCGGGCTGGGTGCCGAAGGCCTGGTTGAGGAGGATTTGGGCGAGGGTGGCGTTGCCGTTCTGGCCGGGCGGGAGGATGTCCGAACACTGATTGCCGCAGTGGTCGTTCGCCGCGGCGGTGGACCGCGCGGCCGCTGTTTCCGATGCGGCAGCCGGGGCAAGCGGCGACAAGAGACCTGCGATCAGGGTGCATACGGATGCTGTCTTCAGGAACCCGGGGATTCCGCTGGGAGTTCTCATTCTGTCGAGAACGGTGCGTGGGGCACGCCGTGGCATGGGGGCTCCTCCCGAGGGGGTGGGCCGGATGTTACCGCCGGTATCCCCCGGCTTGAAGATGAACAAGCGTCACTTTTTGAAGTCGGCACAACAGACACACGGATCACGGCAGTCGACCGGCGGCCTCTTCGGGCCGCTTATGGAGGCCATTTGAAATCGGATGGAGCCGATTCGCTTGTCGATACGTCTATTCGGCGACGTCCTTACGACGACGCCGAAGTGACCGGATTACAGGTGCAGGTGTGACGGAGGTGCAGGACGATGGCCGGTTTCCGGAGTCTGGCGAGACAGGTCCGCGACCCGCGGTGCGATCTGGCCCTGCGGCGCTATTCGCTGCGTAAGTGCCTTGAGAGATTCGCCCCTTACGGGCACAGGGCGACCTGGGACCATCTGTGCTCCCGGGCGGGGTTCGGTCCCGAGGACCGCTCCCCCGATCCGGTGCGGCTCGTGGCCGCACTGGAGGAACTGGAGGAGGCGCGGGCGGTCTGGCTGGCCTACGAGGTCGAGTTCGCCGAGCGCCGCAAGAAGGAGAAGCACGACGGACTGCGCAGGCCGGGCAGTGTGGACGACTGGCACCGGCTGACCTGGGGCGGTTTCGGCGTGGCATGGTGCGACGACCCGGCGGTCCACCCCCGTGAACCGCTGGCCGAGGTGCTGCGCCGGCTGATCGCCGCGCTGGAACGCGAGCCGGGCTCGGCGTGCCCGGTGTGCGGCGGCGGGCAGCTCGTCTGGAGGTACGACCTGGACCACGAACCCTCGTCCGGTCCGGTCTGCGCGGACTGCGGAATCCTGGTGCCGCGTCCCGTGCTCACGCCCGAGGCCCTGGCCTACGCCAGGCGGACCAGGTTGCTGGTGTCGGCTTGACGGATGCGGGTGCGCGGGGGGTGCGCCGGGGATGCCGCACCCCCACTGTTCGGTGATGACCGGCACCATCGACGCCATGATGCAGGTGTGTCTGAACGGTTCGCGGACGGCCGCCGACGGCGTGGCCGTGCCGCTGACACCCGAGTCCATGGCCGCATCGGCCGCCGGGGCCGTGGCCGCGGGGGCGACGGACATCCACGTCCACCCCAAGACGCCCTGTGGACGGGACACGTTGTCGCCGACCGTGCTCGCCGTGACGCTGGCGGCGATCCGGGCACGGGTGGCGGTGCCGGTGGGTGTGACCACGGGCGCGTGGGCCGAGCCCGACCCGGCCGCCCGGCTGGAGCGGATTCGCGGCTGGACCGTGCTGCCCGACCACGCCTCGGTCAACTGGCACGAACCGGGGGCGGAGGAGACGGCCGCGCTGCTCATGGAGCGCGGGATCGGCGTGGAGGCCGGCGTCTGGTCCGGCACGGACGGAGCGGAGCGGTTCGCGGCGTCGGCACTGGGGCCGAGGGTGCTGCGGGTTCTGGCCGAGGTGACGGACCCGGACCCGGTGAGCGCGGTCGCTTCGGCACGGGAACTGCTGTCCGGCCTGGGGCCGGCGCACGGCCGTCCCGTGCTGCTGCACGGGGAGGACGGGGGTGCGTGGCCGGTGCTGCGGCTCGCGGGGCGGTTGGGGCTGGCGACCAGGGTCGGGCTGGAGGATGTGCTGGTGCGGCCCGACGGGGTGCGGGCGGGGTCCAACGCGGAGTTGGTGGCGGTGGGGTTGGCGGAGCACGGCCGCTCGTGAGGCGATCGGCGCGCCCGCGGCCGGGCGCCCCCCTCAGCCCCGACCCCGACGGTCCCGTTCCACCAGCAGGCGGGAGCCGGCGAGCCGTTCGCCGAAGACGTCGTCCGGGTTGGACAGGACGCAGGTGTCGAGGGAGAGGCAGCCGCAGCCGATGCAGTCGGCGAGGTGATCACGCAGGCGGTTCAGCTGCTTGATGCGTTCTTCCAGCTCGGTGCGCCACACTTCGGAGAGGTGCGCCCAGTCCTCCCGGGTGGGCGTGCGCTCCTCGGGGAGCTCGGCGAGCGCCTCCCGAATCGTCGCCAGGGGGATGCCCACCCGCTGCGCGGCCCTGATGAACGCGACCCGGCGCAGCGTGTCGCGGGAGTAGCGGCGCTGGTTGCCCGCGGTCCGGCGGCTGCTGATCAGGCCCTTGGACTCGTAGAAGTGCAGGGCCGAGACGGCGGCGCCGCTGCGCGCGGCGAGCTGGCCGACCGTGAGCTCGTGGATCTTCTCTGGAATCCGGTGCACCCCGCGAACCCTACCGATTCCGTTGACAGAGCCACTGCGGCCGACCATGCTAAGCAGTCGCTTAGAGATATGAGCGCGCAGACTCCCGCACACGAGAGGCCTGGAAGACATGGCAGAGCCGAGGATCTTCACGTCCGTCGACGACCTGAAGTCGGCGGTGGGCGAACAACTGGGGTACACCGACTGGCTCGACATCGACCAGAAGCGGATCGACCTCTTCGCGGAGGCCACCGGCGACCACCAGTGGATCCACGTCGACCCGGAGAAGGCCGCCGCGGGCCCGTTCGGCACCACCATCGCGCACGGTTACCTGACCCTGTCCCTGCTGCCCCTCTTCGGGCCGCAGCTGATCGCCGTCGAGGGCGTGAAGATGGGCGTCAACTACGGCACGAACAAGGTGCGTTTCCCCGCTCCGGTCCCCGTGGGCTCCCGGCTGCGCGCCACCGCGACGATCAGCGGCGTCGACGAGGTGCCCGGCGGCGTCCAGGTGGCCGTCGCCTTCAGCGTGGAGCGCGAGGGCGGCGACAAGCCGGTCTGCGTCGCCGAGTCGGTGGCGCGCTACTACTTCTGAGGCGGGGGCCCGTTGTGAGGCCGGGGCCCACGGCCCCTCAGGCCGTCGGGCCCTGGGCTCCGACCATCCGCAGCACGAGGTCGGCATACAGCTCGCCGACCTCCTCCGGCGTCCGGGGCCCGCCGACGTTGAACCACCGCGCCACGTCGATGCAGAGGGACAGTACGGCCAGCGTCGTGCCGTGCACGTCGACGACGTCGAACTCGCCCGACCGCACGCCCTCCTCGATGATCCCGCGCACCTCGCCGTCGACCTCGCGGCGCAGCGCGAGGATCTCCGCGCGGGCGTCGGGACCCAGCGATTCGAGTTCGTACTGCACGACCCGGGCGGTGGTGCGGCCGCCCGCGTGCCAGCGCACGAAGGAGCTGACCGCGTCGGCGAGCCGCTCGGTGGGGCTGCCCTCACGCCGGGACGCCGTCCGCAGGATCTCCAGGGCCTTCTCGTGCCCGATCCTGCTGATGCGGTGCAGCAGCTCTTCCTTGGTCTTGTAGTGGATGTAGAGCGCGGCCGGGCTCATTCCGGCGCGGCCCGCGATGTCGCGGGTCGTCGTGGCGTGGTAGCCGCGCTCGGCGAAGGCCTCTACCGCGGCGATCAGCAGCCGCCGCGCCGCGTCGGGCGTGACCTCGCCCCACGCCTGCGCCTCGCCGCCGGCCGTCTCCTCCGCCGTACTCATCGCTCGCCCCTCTCCACTGGCAGGAGGAACACCATACCGCCGAAGGTGAGCGAGCGCTTAGTGTGGCCGCTCAGTGCTTCTCGTAGGGCGCGTACGAGGAGGCCACGCCCGTCCCCTCCTGCCGGTCCCGGATCACCTTGGAGAGGGTGAAGGCCGAGGTGACCAGGTACAGGACGGCGATGGCGAGGAAGGCCCGCACCCAGGCGTCGGCGCTCAGCTGGTAGATGCCGATCGCGGTGGCCGCCATGGCGACGGCGAAGGAGGCGACGGCCTGGCCGTAGAAGGCGGCCGTGTTCTGCTGCTTGCCCGGTGTGTCACTCATGGGGAAAGCATCGGCGGACGTGGCCCGCGCCACATCCGCCGAAGTACTCAGAGACGTACTCAGAACGCCGAGACGCCCGTCAGCGCCCGCCCGATGACCAGCTTCTGGATCTGACTCGTGCCCTCGTAGAGGGTCATCACGCGGGCGTCCCGCAGGAGCTTGCCCACCGGGTACTCGTCGATGTAGCCGTAGCCGCCGAAGACCTGGAGCGCGTTGTTCGCGGCGCGGACGGCGGCCTCCGAGGCGAACAGTTTGGCCTTGGACGACTCCACGGCGAACGGCCGCCCCCGGTCGATCAGGTCGGCGACCCGCCAGGTCAGCAGCCGGGCGGCGTCGACGTCGAGGGCGATGTCGCTGAGCAGCTCCTGGACGAGCTGGTGGTGGGCGATGGTCCTGCCGAACTGCTCCCGCTCCCCCGCGTATCGCACGGCTTCGTCGAGGGCGGCCTGGGCGATGCCGACGCAGCCCGCGGCGACGGACATCCGGCCCTTGGCGAGGGCCGACATGGCGATCGAGAAGCCCTTGCCCTCCTCCCCGAGCAGGGCGGAGGCGGGTACGCGCACGTCCTCCAGGACGAGTTCGGCGGTGGCCTGGCCGCGCAGCCCGAGCTTGCCGTGAAGGGTGCGGCGGGTCAGTCCGGGGGTGTCGGTGGGGACGAGGAAGGCGGAGACGCCCTTGTGGCCGGGGGCGTCCGTGGAGCGGGCGAAGAGCAGGACGACGTCGGCCCAGGTGCCGTTGGTGATGAACATCTTGGTGCCGCTCAGGACGTAGTCGTCGCCGTCCCGCGCGGCCCGGGTCACGAGACTGCCCGCGTCCGAGCCCGTGCCGGGTTCGGTGAGGCCGAAGCAGCCGATCGACGCACCGGAGGTCAGCCCGGGCAGCCAGCGCCGCTTCTGCTCCTCGCTCCCGAAGGCGGCGACGGTCTTGGCGACGAGCCCCAGGGAGACGGAGACGATGCCGCGCACGGACGAGTCGCCCCGGCCCAGCTCCTCCGTGACCAG
This sequence comes from Streptomyces sp. NPDC029041, assembly GCF_040637515.1. Classification (NCBI taxonomy): domain Bacteria; kingdom Bacillati; phylum Actinomycetota; class Actinomycetes; order Kitasatosporales; family Streptomycetaceae; genus Streptomyces; species Streptomyces sp. NPDC029041. The sequence continues at coordinate 56,545 of NZ_JBEZWO010000017.1, forward strand.
GCAGTACGCGAGGTGGTCGCCGCCGGAGCCGCCGTACTCCTCGTCGATCGTCAGGCCCAGGAAGCCGATGTCACCGAGCTTCTCGACGATGCCCCGGTCGACCTGCTCGGCGCGGTCCCAGGCGGCGACGTGCGGGGTGATCTCGCGCTCCACGAAGTCCCGCGCGAGCCGCCGGACCGCGCTCTGCTCCTCGCTGAGCTCCAGATTCACCACGAGTCACCCCACCGCACGCCGTAAGTATCGATTTAAATTAGCACTGCTAGTTTCTCGGTGCAGCCCTACTATGTGCGCCATGGCCCGACCGCGCAAGCCCCTGCTCAGCACCGACCGGATCGTCGAGACGGCCCGCGCGCTCGTGGACGCCGAGGGGCTGGCCGCCGTCTCCACGCGGCGGCTCGCCGCAGAACTGGGGGTCAGCGGGCCCTCGCTGTACAACCACTTCCGCACCAAGGACGAGATCCTGGAGGCGGTCGCCGACTCGGTGAGCGGCCAGGTGGACCTGTCGATGTTCCAGGACGGCAGGGACTGGCGGACCGCGCTGCACGACTGGGCCGTCTCCTACCGGGCCGCGCTGCGCGACCACCCGAACATCGTCCCGGTGCTGGCCCGCGGCCCGGGCCGCCGCCCGGCCGGGCTGCGCCTCGCGGACGCCGTCTACGGCGCCATGGTCGCCGCCGGCTGGCCGCCCGCGCAGGCCACCTCCATCGGCGCGCTGATGCGCTACTTCGTGATGGGCTCCGCGCTCGGCTCCTTCGCCGGGGGCTTCGTGGACGACGCGAGCGCCTACGACCCCGCCGACTACCCCCACCTGCAGCAGGCCCACCTCCTCTCCGAGCGGCAGGAGAAGATCGACGAGAGGGCATTCGAGACCGGGCTGAGGGCCCTGCTGGACGGGCTGGCGCGGCAGTACGAACAGGTGCGGCGCACGGCGTAGCGACACTTCGGCGCCCGCCGAACCGTTCGTGTTCCATGCTGGAGGGCATGACCACGAGGGACCCGCGGGCGACGGCCCTGGCACGGCTCGCCGCGCTGTTCGCGGACGAGACCCGGGCCGCGTGCCTGCTGGCGCTGCTCGACGGACGGGCCTGGACCGCGAGTGAACTGGCGCGGCACGCGGGAGTCGCCGCGTCGACGCTGAGCGAGCACCTGGGCCGGCTCGTCGCGGGCGGACTGCTCGCCGAGGAACGGCAGGGCCGGCACCGGTACGTCCGGCTGGCCGACGCGCGGGTCGCGCAGCTGCTGGAGGACCTGGCCGCACAGGTCGCGCCGGACGCGGCCGTACGGCCGCGCACCCTGCGGGAGTCGAGCGCCGGCTCGGCGATGGCCCGGGGCCGCACCTGCTACGACCATCTCGCCGGGCGGCTCGGCATCGCGGTCACCGACGCGCTGACGGCACGCGGCCTGCTGGAGCAGGAAGCGGGGTTCGCGCTCACCGACGCGGGGGTGGCGTGGTTCGGCTCGGCCGGGATCGGCCTGGAACGCCGGGGCCGGAGGCCGCTGGCCCGGGGCTGTCTGGACTGGACCGAGCGCCGCCCCCATCTCGCGGGCCTGGCGGGCGCGGCGCTGTGCCGGCACGCCCTGGAAGCGGGGTGGTGCGTGCGCATCGGCTCGGAGCGGGCCGTGAAGGTGACGGCGGCCGGTGAACGCGCCCTCTTCGATCTCCTGGGCGTGGCGGCGACGGCGCTGCGCTGAGACCCGAAGCCGGTCCGGACCTGTCGCGGCAGGTGACGGCGGCCGGCGAACGGGCTCTCTCGGTCTGCTGGGCGTACAGGTCGGTACCCACTGGGGTACCCGACGGCGTGAAAAAAATCGCCGGTCGACCCCGCGGCGGCGCTGCGCTGCGGTAACCGCGCACCACGCCCCGTCCCGCCGGCACCCCCTCCGACCGCACGACGCCCCATCCGGCCCGGCACCTCTTCGATCGCGCACGGCGCCTTCCGGCCCGGGCACGGTGCCCCGTCCGAAATCCGCGAGCCTTCGGGCCCCTCCCCCTCCTAGCCTCTGGAGCGTGATGTCGAACTCCTCCCCGTCCCGACCCGCCCGCCGCGCGGATCTGCTCGCCGCCGGTGCGGCCGCCGTGACCGTCGTGCTGTGGGCCTCCGCCTTCGTCTCGATCCGCAGCGCGGGTGACGCGTATGCACCGGGCGCGCTCGCGCTCGGGCGGTTGCTGGCCGGGGCGCTGACGCTGGGGGTGATCTGCCTGCTGCGGCGGGAGGGCCTGCCGCCCCGCTCGGCCTGGCGCGGGATCGCGCTATCGGGCGTGCTGTGGTTCGGCTGCTACATGGTCGTCCTGAACTGGGGCGAGCAGCAGGTCGACGCGGGCACGGCCGCCCTGGTCGTGAACACCGGGCCGATCCTCATCGCGCTGCTCGGTGCCCGGCTGCTCGGCGACCCGATGCCGCCGCGGCTGCTGGCAGGGATGGCCGTGTCGTTCGCCGGTGCCGTGACGGTGGGTCTGTCGATGTCGGGCGAGGGCGGTTCCTCGGTGCTCGGGGTGGTGCTGTGCCTGCTGGCGGCGATCACGTACGCCGCCGGTGTCGTGGCGCAGAAGCCGGCGCTGGGCACGGCGAGCCCGTTGCAGGTGACGACGTTCGGGTGCCTGGTCGGCGCGGTGCTGTGCCTGCCGTTCGCCGGGCAGCTCGTGCGGGAGGCCGCCGCGGCGCCCGCCACCGCGACGCTCAACATGGTGTATCTGGGCGTCTTCCCGACCGCCCTCGCCTTCACGACCTGGGCGTACGCCCTGTCCCGGACGACCGCGAGCCGGATGGGCGCGACGACGTACGCGGCGCCCGCCCTGGTCGTGCTGATGTCCTGGCTGTTCCTGGGCGAGGTGCCGGGGCTGCTCACGCTGGTCGGCGGTGTGCTGTGCCTTGCGGGTGTGGCGGTGTCGCGGTCGCGGTCGCGGGCGGCGGCCCGGGCAGTGGTTCCGGCGGCGGCGCCGGAACCACGGCCCGAGGAGACCCGGGACTCAGCCCGCTGACTCGGCCTTGGCCTCCGGCTCGGCCTTCGTCTCCGGCGCGGCCTGAGCCTCGGCCGCGCGCGCCCGGTCCGCGAGGATCTTGATCGACACCAGGGCGATCACCGAGAGCACGACGATGTAGCCGGACACGGCCATCGAGGTGCCGGTCGCCTCCAGCAGCAGCACCATCACGAAGGGCGCGAGGCCGCCGCCCGCCACGGCTGCGATCTGGTAGCCGAGGGAGGCGCCGGTGTAGCGCATCTCGGGCGTGAACAGCTCGGCGAACAGGGCGGCCTGGGGGCCGTACATGATGCTCAGGAAGCAGCTGGCGACGAACGTGCCGACCGCGAGCCACAGCAGCGAGCCGGTGTCGATCAGCAGGAAGAGCGGTACGGCCCACAGGGCGATGCCGACGGCCCCGAAGGCGTAGATCCGGATACGGCCCACGCGGTCGGAGAGGGCCGCGGCGGCCGGGATCAGCACGAGCTGGGTGAGGCTGACGCAGAGCGAGACCATGAGCACCGGGCCCTTCTTCATGTCCAGTTCCCGGGTCGTGTAGTCGAGGACGCCGGTGATGAGGATGTAGAAGGTGGCGGTGTTCACGGCGAAGGAGCCGCCGGCCAGGAACACCGTGCCCAGGTGGCCGCGCAGGATCGTGCGCAGCGGCGAGCTCTGCTCGGACTTCTCCTTCTCGGCGAGCGCCCGTTCGGCCTCCCGGAACGCCGGGGTCTCCTCGACGCGCGTGTGGATGTACCAGGCGAGGCCGAGGACCAGCAGGCCGACCAGGAACGGCACCCGCCAGCCCCAGGCCGCGAACGCCGAGTCGCTGGTGAGCGCGCCGGCCAGCAGGAAGACGGTGTTGGCGGTGACCACGCCGATGGGGACGCCGAGCTGGACGAAACTGCCGTAGACACCGCGCTTGCCCTCCGGGGCGTACTCGGTGGCCAGGAGCATCGCGCCGCCCCACTGGGCGCCGACGGCGACGCCCTGCGCGACCCGGAGCAGGACGAGCAGGATCGGCGCGGCCACGCCGATCGTGTCGTACGTCGGCAGCAGGCCGATGGCGGTCGTGGCCACGCCCATCAGGGTCAGGGCGAGGACCAGCATCGGCTTGCGGCCGCGCTTGTCGCCGAGGTGGCCGGCGACGATGCCGCCGATGGGCCGGGCGAGGAAGCCCACGGCGAAGGTCGCGAACGAGGCGAGGACGCCTGCCGTGGCGCTGCCGGCGGGGAAGTAGAGGTCGCCGAGCACGAGGGCGGCGGCGATGCCGAAGACGAAGTAGTCGTACCACTCGACGGCCGAGGCGAGCGCCGCCGCGGTGGCCACCCGGCGTCGGTTGCCGACGGCGGGCGTGGTGGTGACGGGCTGAGCGGAAGGTGCCGTGTCCATGCGGTGCACGCTCCGGGGGTGCGGGGACGGAACGGGGGGTGGCTCGAGTTCCGGGGAACGTACTGACCGGACGGTATGGACGTCAACGGGTCGTGCACCAGGACTTTTACCTGTACTTGGCATCGATCACGGGCCGGGCACGCCGAGGACCCCGGCCTCGCGAGGAGGCCGGGGTACGCCGGAGCCGGGCTAGAAGACGACCAGGGCCCGGCCGCCCTTGCCCGCCAGCATGTTCTCGAAGGCCGCCGGAATGCCGTCCAGGCGGATGCGTTCCGTGACCAGCGCGCTCAGGTCGAGGCGGCCGGCCCTGATGTGCCCGGCCAGGACCGGGAGGTCTTTCGCCGGGTCGGAGTTGCCGTAGACGCAGCCGGAGAGGGTGCGGCCCCAGTGGAAGATCTCCAGGGCGTTGAACGTGACCTGCTGGTCCTTGCCGCCGATGCCGACGACCGTGGTGCGGCCGCCGCGCCGGGTGGAGTCCCAGGCCGTGCGGATGCTGACCGCGCGGCCCGCGCACTCGACGGCGACGTCGACGCCCTGCTTGCCGGTGAGACCGCGGATCTCGCGGGCGGTGGTCTCGGAGGCGACGACGTAGTCGGTGGCGCCGGCCGCCCTGGCCAGGTCCTCCTTCCCGGGCGACACGTCCACCGCGACGATCTTCGACGCGCCCGCGATCCGGGCCGCCTGGAGGGCGGCGAGGCCCACTCCCCCGACGCCGAACACCGCGACCGTCTCGCCCTGGCGGACCCGGGCCGCGTGGTGGACGGCTCCGTAGCCGGTGAGGACGGCGCAGCCGAGGAGGGCGGCGTCGGTGAGCGGGACACCGTCCGGCACGGGCAGCACGCAGGACGCGGAGACGACCGTCTCCTCGGCGAACGCGGCGACGTTCAGGCCGGGGTGGAGGTCGGTGCCCTCGGTGGTGCGGGCGTAGACGTCGGCGGCGCCGCTGAGGGCGTTGGCGCACAGCCACACCTCGCCCAGGGAGCAGGCGTGGCAGGCACCGCAGGACGGGGCCCAGTTGAGGACGACCCCGTCGCCGGGCGAGACGTGGCCGACCCCCTCGCCGACGGCGACGACCGTGCCGGCGCCCTCGTGCCCGAGGACGGCCGGGACGGGCAGGCGCATGGTGCCGTCCGACAGGGACAGGTCGGAGTGGCACACCCCGGCGGCGGCGAGCCGGACCCGGACCTGGCCGGGCCCGGGGTCGGGAAGTTCGATGCCGGTGATCTCCAGCGGGGAGCCGACGGCGGGCAGGACGGCGGCGCGGACAGCCATGACGGAGGGACTCCCCTGGACTAGAACTGGAGGGACTTGGTCTGGAGGTACTCGGCCAGGCCGTGCACGCCGAGTTCGCGGCCCACGCCGGACTGCTTGTAGCCGCCGAACGGGGCGAGGGGGTTGAAGCGGCCGCCGTTGATGTCGACCTGGCCGGTCTCCATGCGGCGTGCGAAGGCCACCGCCTCGGCCTCGTCCCCGGCCCAGACGGCGCCGGCCAGGCCGTAGACGGTGCCGTTGGCGATGCGCAGGGCGTCCTCCTCGTCCTCGTACCGCAGGATCGACAGGACCGGGCCGAAGATCTCCTCCTGCGCGATGGTCATGTCCTCGGTGACGTCGGCGAAGACGGTCGGGCTGACGAAGTACCCCTCCGCGCGCGGCGCCTCGGGGCCGCCGGCGACCAGGCGGGCACCCTCCGCGACGCCCTTCTCGATGTAACCGCGGACCCGTTCCTGCTGCTTGGCGTTGACGACGGGGCCGATGCGGTCGCCGTACTTGGCGGCGGCGGCCGCGGCCAGCTCGACGGCTTCGTCGTACTGGTCGCGGTGGACGAGCATGCGGGTCCAGGCGCTGCACGTCTGCCCGGAGTTGGACATGACGTTGGCGACCCCGACGTTGACCGCCTTGGCCAGGTCGGCGCTCGGGAGGATGACGTTGGCGGACTTGCCGCCGAGTTCGAGGGCGACCTTCTTGATCTGCCCGGCGGCGATCGCGGCGATCTGCCGGCCCACGGCGGTGGAGCCGGTGAAGGAGACCAGGTCGACGCCCGGGTGCTCGGCGAGGGCCTGCCCCGCGACCGGGCCGAGGCCGGTGATCAGGTTGAAGACGCCCGCCGGGACGCCCGCCTCGTGCACGGCGTCGGCGAAGAGCCGGGCCACCAGCGGGGTGTCCTCGGCGGGCTTCACCACCACCGTGCAGCCCGCCGCGAGGGCCGGGGCGACCTTGGCGACGATCTGATGCAGCGGGTAGTTCCAGGGCGTGATCGCGGCCACGACACCGACCGGCTCCTGGTGCACCACCGAGTTGCCGGTCTTCTCCTCGAAGGCGTACGTCGCCGCCAGCTCCGCGTACGAGCCCGCCACCGCGATCGGCACGCCCGCGTGGACGGCCTGCGAGAACTTCAGCGGCGAGCCCAGCTCGGCCGTGACGGTCTCGGCGATCTCGTCCGCGCGGGCCGCGAGCACATCGCGGAGGGCGGAGAGCCGCGCCGCCCGCTCGGCCGGCGGGGTCGCGGCCCAGCGCGGAAGAGCGGCGCGGGCGGCCCGTACGGCGGTGTCGACGTCCTCGGCGGTGCCCGCGGGGACGGTTCCGATGACCTGCCCGTCGACCGGGTTCACGACCTCGATCACGTCCTGGCCGGCGGCGGGGCGCCAGGCGCCGTCGATGTACATGCCGTCGTGTGCCTTCATCGCGCTTCCTCCGGGGCGGGGCGTCGTCGTCCGCCACATAAACTAGCGGCGATAGTTTTTTGACGCCAGACGTCCCGGTGTGGCGGGACCGGGATGCCGCAGGCCATCACAGCACGGCGCGGGTCCCCTCCGAAGGTGTGGCTCCTCACTCCCCCAGGTCGGGCTGCCGCGCGGGATGCGGGCAGATGCGGTCGCCGTGCCGGTCGAAGACGAAGAGGTGGGCGAGGTCCACCAGGAGCGGCACCTGCATGCCGTGGCGCAGGGCCAGATCCGGTGTGGTGCGGACGATGAGGTCGCCGGGCAGGCGGGCGTCGGCGGTCGCGGTGCCGGGTGAGTCCTCGGAGTGGTCCACGGTGATCACGGATCCGGCCCGTCCTGCGCCGGACCGCTCCCGCAGCCGGGTGAGGACCGAGCCGTCGCGGCGCCGTCGGGCGGGGCGGCCGGGACGGGGGCGCGCGGCCTCCAGTTCGGCCACGACGGCGGGGGTGGAGCCGGTGTTGAAGTGGACGAGGATCTCGTGCCCCTGGAACTCCACGTGCTCGACCAGGCCGGTGATCGGCACCTCGCCGGGCCGGGCGGCGCTGTGGTGGGCGATCCGGACTGCCTCCGAGCGCAGGCCGACGATGACCTCGCGGCCCTGCTGGACGCGCAGCAGCTGATGGTCGAGGGAGAGCGGCTCCGGCAGCCGCAGGAACTGCTTGCCCAGGCTGATGGTCATCGCCCCGTCGAGCGGAGCGCGCACCAGGCCGCGCAGCAGGTTGATGCGCGGGGTGCCGATGAACGCGGCGACGAAGACGTTGCCGGGCAGCGCGTAGACCACGCGGGGGCTGTCGACCTGCTGCAGCACACCGCCGCGCAGCACGGCGACGCGGTCGCCGAGCGACATGGCCTCGGCCTGGTCGTGGGTGACGTAGATCGTCGTGACGCCCAGCTTTTTGGTGAGCCGGGATATCTCGGCCCGAAGGTGGGTGCGGAGCTTGGCGTCGAGGTTGGACAGCGGCTCGTCCATCAGGAAGGCGGAGGGGTGGCGGGAGATGGCCCGGCCCATCGCGACCCGCTGCCGTTCGCCGCCGGACAGCTGCCCGGGCAGGCGGTCGAGGAGGTCCTCGATGCCGAGCATGCGGGCGGTGGCGTCCACCCGGGCGCGATGATCCACTCCCGGGGACTCGAAGCGCAGCGGGAAGCCGATGTTGTCGCGGCTGGTCATGTTCGGGTAGAGGGCGAAGTTCTGGAAGACCATCGCCATGTCCCGGCCGGACGGCGGCAGGTCGTTGGCGTACTGGCCGTCGAGCAGCAGCCGGCCCTCGTCGATCTCCTCCAGCCCGGCGATCATCCTGAGGACGGTCGACTTGCCGCAGCCGGACGGGCCGAGCAGCACGAGGAACTCGCCGGGCGTGATGTCCAGCGTCAGCCGGTCCACCGCGCGCGGGCCCCGCGGGTAGGCCTTGCTCACATCGTGCAGGGAGATGGCGCGTGTCATGAGGGCCCCCGAGGGGTCATCCGGGCGATGGTGCTCCGCGGTCGGAAGCCCCGTGCGGGTCGTACGGGGCTGTGGGTCACGGAAGTTAACGGAATGTGCCCGGCCGGGGGAAGACATCGGGCGAGATCGGGGGCTTCGGTCCATCTGGTGAGAAGGCGGACGGCCCGTCCCGGTCGTCGGGCGGCGGGCCGGGTCAGCGGATGCCGGTGAGATGGGCGAAGACGACCAGGTTCCCGGAATAGCCCTTCCTTCGGTCGTAGGTGCCGCCGCAGGTGATCAGCCGCAGCTCGGGGCGGCCCCGGGCGCCGTACACCTCCTGGCTCGGGAAGCGCGCCTTGTCGTACGACTTGATCCTGTCGACCCGGTAGACGGCGGTCCGCCCGTCGGAGCGCCGGGCCTCGACGATCCGGCCCCGCTTCAGTTCGGTCAGCCCCGCGAAGACGGCGGGCCCGCTGTCGGTGTCCAGATGCCCGACGGCCACGGCGGTGCCCTGTTCGCCCGGTGAGGCGCCGTGCCGGTACCAGCCGACCAGCTCGGGGTCGTCGTCCGGCGGGGCGGTGAGGCGGCGGTCGCGGTCGAGGCCGAGGTCCATGACCGGGGCGTCGACGCCGAGGTAGGGGATGAGGAGGCGAGTGGCCCGGGAACGGGCCAGGGGGCGGAGGCCGGCGGGCGGGCGGGGCTTGCGGGCCGCGGGGGCGGGGGGCCTGACGGCAGGGCGCTGCGTTGTGGTCGCGGTGCGGCCCGGGGGCCTGGCGGGCTCGGCGGGTTTGTCGCCGCGGGGCCCGGGGGTGGAGGCACCCGGGACACGGGCACCAGGGGCGGCGGAGCCGGGAGTGCGGGGCCCGGGGGCGCGGGACCCGGGGGCGTGCTTGGTGGGGCCGGCGGGGAGGGCAGCGGAGCCTGGGGCTCTGGGCAGGGCGCTCTTGCCTGTGCTTGGGGTGCCGGGCAGGACGGTCCTGCCCGCGCCCGGGGTGCCGGGCAGGGCAGTCTTCTCCGGGCCGGGGGTGCCAGGCAGGACGGTCGTGCCCGTACCGGGGGCGCCGGGCAGGGCGGTTCTGCCCGGCCCGGCGCCGGTCGGGCGGGCGTTCGCGCCCGGGCCTGTGTTCGTGCCCGTACCGGTGCCCTCACCCTCGCCCGACGCCTGTTCGGCCGTCCCTGATCCGGAGCCGGACGGGTGGGCGGCCGTGGTGAAGTCCGGCTGCAGGGCCGTGGCCGTCGTCGCTCCGGGCTCTTCGCCCCGGTCCCAGCAGACTCCGGCCACCACCAACAGCGAGACGGCCATCACGATCGTCCGCGTCAGCCGGTAGCCACGCGTCCGGTACCAGGGCCTGCGCGCGCGCCGCCGGGGCCACCCCCGGGGCACGCCGACGGGCGCGGCGTCCCGCCCCGCCGGGCCGGCGCCGGTCCCCGGCCCACGCCGGACCACCCGAGCCGCACCGGGCCCGGCCCCACGGCGGAACTGCCGGACATCGTCAGGGCCGGTCCCCCGCCGCCCCGACGGCACTCGGGCGGGCCCCGCCCCGCCCCCGCGCCGGACGACCTGAGCGCCGGCGGGCCCGGAGCCGGGCCGGGTTCCGAGACCGGAGCCCGCGCCCCGCCGGTCCCCGGGAGCCGCCCCGGGCCCGGCACCACCCCCACGCCGCCCCGACGGCACGTCGACGAAACCGGAACCAGCCCTCCGCCGGTCCGCCGGGGCGGCACCGGAACCGGCGCCGCCTCCTCGGCGTCTCACCGCCCCGGCATCGGGCCGCCCGAGCGCGCCACCGCCCCGCACCGGCCGGCCGGGGCCCTCCGCGGAACGCGGCCTACGCGGCGCCATCGGGGCGCCGACGGAGCCGGAACCAGACCGTCCCGGCGACGGCGGCCAGGCCGACCGCGGCCGCGCCGGTGACCGGCGTGAAGGCCTCGCTGCGGGCGATGCCGCCGCCGCCCGCGGGCGGACCGCCGACCGGCGTCGTCGGCTTGGAGGTGGGGCAGTCGACCTTGAACACCTTGAACTTGCCGGCACCGTGGGCCTGGTCGGTGAGCCACGTCAGCTTGTACTGCCCGTTGGGCAGATTGACGGCCTCGGTACGGCCCATACCGGTCGGGTCGGCGACGAAGCTGCCGGTGCGCGTGGCGCCGCCCGGGACCTCGGGCTGGGTCTGGATCGTCCAGTTGATCTGCTCACCCGCGTCGAAGTTGAACGCGGCGAGGTAGAAGTCGCAGACCTTCGGGTCGTTGCGCTGATTGACCGCGGCCGTCGTGCTGGCGTGGATCTTGACGTCTCCGTTGTCCCCCGGGATGGGAGCGGCGACGGCGGACACCCCGCTCAGGGTGGTCCCTGCGAGAGTGAGGGCGGCGAGGACGGCCGTGCGGGTACCGGCGCGGCGCGCGAGGGGTACGACGGGCATGAACATGCCTCCAAGTCAGATGATTTTCATACAAACACCTCGTCACCTGACTTTCTGGTACCTCACCGCCGAAAGGGCCGCAGCACCGCCCTACGACGCGTCAGATATCGCTCTTCCGGCGCAGCGGCGTCCCGCCCCCGAGACCCCTCCGCACCCCACGGCCCTCATCGCCCGCTTTCTCCGGCTCCTCCGCCCCGTCCGGCGCGTCCCGGCCGGCCGGCTCGTCCGGCTCGTCCGGCTCCCGCGGCGACCGCACGGCGACCCCGGAGGACAACAGCAACAGCACCCCCAGCATCACGAACGGCGCCGCCACACCCGCGCCTCCGGCGATCAGTCCGGCCGCGGCGGGCGCGGCGACCTGGCCCAGCCGGTTGCCGGTCAGGCGCAGGGCCAGGGCCGTGGAACGGGCGTCGTCGGGGGCGGCCTGGACGACCGTCGTCATGGACAGCGGCTGACCGACCCCCAGGCAGAAGCCGAGCGCGGCCAGCAGCAGTCCGAGCGCCCACACCGGCACCGGCAGGGCGATCCCCGTGCACAGCAGGGCCGCCAGCAGACAGGTGAGCGTCAGCAGCAGGGGCCGGCCGAGCAGCCGCAGCAGGGGCGTCAGCACCAGACGGCAGGCGATCGTCGCCGCGGCGCGCAGACTGAGCAGGACGCCGATCACGGACGGCGCGATGCCCCGGTGCTCGCCGACCACCGGCAGGTAGGCGGTCAGGATGTCGGTCGCGGACAGCACGGCGAGGCTGATGAGGATGCCCGCGGGCACCCCGCGGGTGCGCAGGATGCCGCGGACCGGGACCCGGGGCCCCTTGCCCGCGGCGGACGAGGACGCCGTGCGACGATGCTCGATGCGCCACAGCGAGCCGAACGCCACCGCCGCGGTCGCACCCGCCGCGATGAGGGCGAGCGCGCTGCTGCCCGCCATGTCCCCGCCGCCGATCAGCGCGCCCGCGGCGATGGGGCCGACCAGCTGGCCGAGGGCGGCGCCGATGGTGAAGTGGCCGAAGTTGCGGTCCTGCTCGTGCGGTGCGGACTGGCGGGCGACCAGGGACTGCGAGCCGATGACGAAGCACAGGTGCCCGAGGCCCATCACCCCGCTCCACAGGGCCATCGTCCACAGGGAGCCGGCCACGCCGCTGAGGGCGCAGCCGCCGGCGATCAGCACCACACCGACCGGCAGCAGGGGCGCGCAGCGGCCGTGGTCAATGCGGCGGCCCAGGGGCACGGCGGCGAAGAGGGGCAGCAGCGCGTACACACCGGCGATGACACCGACGGCGCGCTCGTCCGCGCCCAGCGCGAGGGCCCGGTAGGAGACGGCGGGCCGGGCCATCGACACCGCCCCCTGCGCGAAGCTGAAGGCGATGACGAGGCGGAGCAGCCAGCCGCGGTTCCCACCGGGCCTCACGATGACGTCCTCCATGGAGTGGTTCAGATGATCCCGAACAGCATGCCCGCGCCGAGGATGACCAGGCAGGTGAGGGCGGCCCACTTCACGACGAACCTGGTGTGGTCGCCGAACTCGACCTTGGCCATGCCGACCAGGACGTAGACGGCGGGGACGAGCGGGCTGGACATGTGCAGCGGCTGGCCGACCAGCGAGGCGCGGGCCATCTCCAGCGGGGTGACCCCGTGCGCGGCACCCGCCTCGGCGAGGACGGGCAGGACACCGAAGTAGAAGCCGTCGTTCGACATGAAGTAGGTGAGCGGCAGGCTCAGGATGCCGGTGACGAGGGCCATGTGCGGGCCCATGCTGCCGGGGATGACGTCCACCATCCACTTGGCCATGTGGTCGACCATGCCGGTGCCCTGGAGGACGCCGGTGAAGACGGCGGCGGCGAAGACCATGCCGGAGACGTTCAGGACGTTGTCGGCGTGGGCGGCCAGGCGGGCCTTCTGGTCGGGGATGTGCGGGAAGTTCACGGAGAGGACGAGCGCGGCACCGATCAGGAACAGCACCGGGATCGGCAGCCACTCCATGATCATGGCGGTGAGCAGGCCGACCGTGAGCAGCGCGTTGAACCAGTACAGCTTGGGGCGCAGGGTGGGCCGGTTCGGGTCGAGGCCCTGGAAGGCGCCGTCGTCACCGGAGGCGGTGGCGGCGGAGCCCGTGGCGCCCTCGGGGGCGTCCGTGCCGGAGCCCGCGGCGGCCGTGCCGCCCTTGCGCATCGAGACCTTGCCGCCGCCGGAGGCGCCGGAGCCGACGAGGACCGTCTCGCTCTCCTTCTCCTCCTCCAGCACGTCGTCCAGCGTCAGCACGCCGAGCCGCCGGCGCTCGCGCACGCCCAGCACGTAGGACAGGACGAAGACGAAGGCCAGGCCCACCAGGAGCGCCGGGATCATCGGGACGAAGATGTCGCTGGCGTCGACCTTCAGCGCGGTCGCGGCGCGGGCGGTCGGGCCGCCCCAGGGGAGAGTGTTCATCACGCCGTTGGCCATGGCGGCCACACCGGTCATCACGACCAGGCTCATCTTCAGGCGCTTGTACAGCGGGTACATCGCCGAGACGGTGATCATGAAGGTGGTCGAGCCGTCGCCGTCCAGCGACACGATGGCGGCGAGCACGGCGGTGCCGACGACGATCCGCATCGGGTCGGCCTTACAGAATTTGAGGATTCCGCGGACGATCGGGTCGAAGAGACCGACATCGATCATCACGCCGAAGTAGACGATCGCGAACATGAGCATCGCCGCGGTGGGGGCGAGGTCGGTCACGCCGTCGAGGACGTAGTCGCCGAGCTTGGCGCCCTTGCCGACGAACACGCAGAACAGCGCGGGAATCAGCACGAGCGCCGCGATCGGCGACATCTTCTTCATCATGATCAGGACCAGGAAGGTCGCGATCATGGCGAAGCCGAGGATGGTCAGCATGAGTGGATACCTAACGTTCGCCCTTGAACATCCCACCAGGGCCGGCGGTTCCCGCGACGTTAGGTCCCGCAAAGCAGCGTTAACAAGACGTTGACGTGCGAGCAATAAGCGCAAAACTGCTGGTCACAGCTTTGCTCAGGTCAGAGCGTTGAGCTTTTCGGTCACGGAGGCACATTCGGCGGGGCTCGCGGGGGCGACCTCGACGGGCACGCCGTTGAGAACCGCGTTGCCCGACAGCGGGTCGAGGAGGCGGCCGTCGAGGAGCTGGTTGACGTTGACGCCGGGGTTCTTGGAGGCGTGGCCGAGGCGGGTGCCGGGACGGTCGTGCCCCCAGCCGTGCGGCAGGCTCACCACGCCCGGGCGGACCGCGTCCGTGACCTCGGCGGGCGCGACGACCTCTCCCCCGGCGCCCTTCACGCGCACGGCCGCCCCGTCCTCGACGCCCAGCCGCTCGGCGTCCTCGGGATGCATGTGCAGGGTGCAGCGGTTGGAGCCGCCGGTGAGGGCGGGCACGTTGTGCATCCAGCTGTTGTTCGAGCGCAGATGGCGCCGGCCGACCAGGACGAGCCCTTCGGGGCGTTCGGCCAGGGCGGCGCGCAGCCGGGGCAGGTCGCCCGCGATCGGGCCGGGGAGCAGCTCCACCCGGCCGCTGCGGGTCTTCAGGGGCTGCGGAAGTCGGGGCCGCAGCGGGCCGAGGTCGATGCCGTGCGGGTGGGCGAGCAGCTTCTCCAGGCTGAGTCCGTCCGGCCGTACGCCGAAGCCGTCGCCGTAGGGGCCGAGGCGCAGCATCATGTCCAGCCGTCGCTCCGGGCCGGTGTCGCCGGTGAGCCGGCCGGCGAGCTCGCGCGGGTCACCGTCGTATACGGGCGAGTGCGGTTCCTCGACCGCCTTGCCGAGGGTCTGGTCGATGACCATCTGGTCGACGGCCGCCGGATCGGCCCCGTGCTTCCCCGAGCTCTCGGCTTCGCTCGAGCAGGGGAGACCCCAATCCGTGACGGCGAGGATCAGCCGTGCCAGGATCTCCGTCTCCGCCATGCGGCCCGGCTCCAGGGGGATCGCCGGGCGGGTGTAGCGGACCTGGTTGCGCACGGCGAGGGTGTTGAAGGCGAAGTCGTGGTGGGGGCTCTGGGCGGGCGGGGGCGGGGGCAGGACCACGTCGGCGTGGCGGGAGGTCTCGTTGAGGTACGGGTCGACGCTGACCATGAAGTCGAGCGAGTCGAGCGCCTTGTCGAGCCGGTCGCCGTCGGGCGCGGACAGCACGGGGTTGGCGGCCACGGCGATCAGCGCGCGTACCGGCTCACCCTCCTCGGTGAGGGTGTCGATCTCCTCCGCGAGGGCCGACAGGGGCAGCTCGCCCTTGGCCTCGGGGTGTCCGCTCACCCGGGAGTGCCAGCGCCCGAGGGCGAAGCCGCGGCCGGGCCCGGCGGGGCGCGGGGTCTTGTCGGTGGCGGCCTGCGGGAAGAGCGCGCCGCCGGGCCGGTCGAGGTTGCCGGTGAGGAGGTTCAGGACGTCGACGAGCCAGCTGGCGAGAGTGCCGTGCGGGACGGTGCAGCTGCCGATGCGGCCGTAGACGGCGGCGGTCGGGGCGGCGGCCAGGTCGCGGGCGAGGGTGCGGATGACCCCGGCCTCGACGTCACAGGCCTCGGCGACGGCCTCGGGGGTGAACTCCGCCAGTTCCGCGTCCAGTTCCTCGATGCCCTGCACGTGCGGAGTGGGGTCGACGAGGCCCTCGTCGAGGAGCACCCGCGCCATCGCGGCCAGCAGCAGCGCGTCGGTGCCGGGCCGGACGGCGACGTGCCGGTCGGCGAGTTTGGCGGTGCGGGTACGCCGCGGGTCGATCACGACGAGGGTGCCGCCGCGGGCCTTGAGCGCCTTCAGCTTGCCGGGGAAGTCGGCGGCGGTGCACAGACTGCCGTTGGACTCCAGGGGGTTGGCGCCGATCAGGAGCAGGTGGCCGGTGTGGTCGAGGTCGGGCACCGGGATGGCGTTCGCGTCGCCGAAGAGGAGTCCGCTGGAGACGTGCTTGGGCATCTGGTCGACCGTGGAGGCGGTGAAGACGCTGCGGGTGCCGAGCCCGGCGAGCAGGACGGGCGGGTAGAGGGCGCCGGCCATGGTGTGCACGTTGGGGTTGCCGAGCACGACCCCGACGGAGTTCGGGCCGTGGTGCTCCACGACGGGCCGGATGCCGGCCGCCACCGCGTCGAAGGCCTCCTCCCAGGTGGCCTCGCACAGCTCCCCGTCCCGGCGCACGAGCGGCGTGCGCAGCCGGTCGGGGTCGGAGTCGACCGCGCCGAAGGAGGCGCCCTTGGGGCAGATGAACCCCTGGCTGAAGACGTCGTCGCGGTCACCGCGGGCGTGGGTGACGCGCGTGCCCTCGATGGTGAGGGTCAGGCCGCAGGTGGCCTCGCACAGGGGGCAGATACGCAGGGCGGTGCGGGACACGGGTCCTCCCGGGACGGCGGCTACGGTGACGCGCGGACGCGGCCGAGCATACCGACCGGTATGAACGGTGGGGAGGCCCTGACGGGATCGGCTTCAGTCGAGCACCCGGGCGAGATAGGCCCGCAGCATCTCCCGTGCCTCGTCGATGATCCGCTGATCCCCCTCCGGTGCGACCCGGAACGCCAGGTGGACGAGGGTGTCCGCGGTCTCCACCGCTATGAGGAAGACGCGCCGCAGATCGTCGTCGGGTTCGCGGTCGAGGTAGCCGGAGAGGAGTTCGGTGAGGCGGTCGGCGACACGGTGGTTGGGTTCGGCCTGGCGGGCGCCGACCGGGATCTGGTTGCCGAAGTCGACGAGGGAGAAGCCGGGCGCAGTGCGCTTCATGTCCAGGTACTCGTCGAGCACGGCGTCCATGGCCGTGCGCCAGCCACCCTCGTCGCCGGCGTCCCGCAGGCGCTGCGTGACGCGCTCGGAGTACCGCTCGAGGTTGCGCTGGGCCAGGGCGTCGACCATCTGGCGCTTGTTGCCGAAGAAGCGGTAGACCGAGCCGATCGGGACCGACGCCCGCTGGGCGACGGCACGGGTGCTCAGGGCGTCGTAGCCCACCTCGTCGAGCAGGTCGGCACAGGCGTCGAGGATCCTGGTCAGGCGTTCGGCACTGCGCCGCTGCACGGGCGCGCGCCGGAGCGATGTCGCGTGGGGCACGGGCTTCATGATGCCTCTCGGCCGCGGTCCGGTGAACCTCGGCCCCCGGCCGCCGGTCGCTCGCGACCGGATGAAGTCCGCGCCCCGGCCGCCTCTCGCCCGCTGCCAGATGCACCCCGCCCCCCGGCCGCCTCTCGCCCGCTGCCAGATGCACCCCGCACCCCGGCCGCCTCTCGCCCGCTGCCAGATGCACCCCGCACCCCGGCCGCCTCTCGCCCGCGACCGGATGCACCCCGCACCCCGGCCGCCTCTCGCCCGCGACCGGATGCACCCCGCCCCCCGGCCGCCTCTCGCCCGCGACCGGATGCACCCCGCGCCCCGGCCGCCTCTCGCCCGCGACCAGATGCACCCCGCCCCCCGGCCGCCTCTCGTGCGGCGTCCGGCGTGCCGAGGCCCGCGGACGGCACTCCCTCGCCGTCCGCTGATCCGCGGCCGGTGTCCGCGCCCTGGGTCCGGGCCTTGCGCCGGGAGGCGCCGTCCGGCGTCGCTCCCGGGCCAGGCTCCGAGGCGGTGATGTCGGCCGTGCTCTCCACGGGTTTGCCGTCCACCGCCCACACGGTGCCGTCATCGGCTTGGAGACGAGCCGTGACGTGATGCGTGCCGCGCGGCACGAGGCGGGCGTCCAGCCGGTAGGTGGAGGTGCGGAGCCGGGTCACGGGGCGGCCGTCGACGAAGAGACGCGCGAGGCCGCGCCCGGCCACCGCGCGGGCCGCGGCGCCGGCCGGCGAGAAACGGAAGTTCCGCACGGTCAGGCGTACGTCCCAGCCACCGGCCGCGTCGGGCTGCACCTCGATCCCGACATCGGGGGCGCCCTCGGGTTCCACCTCGCGCAGGGGCTGCCCGTCCTGGTCCCGGCCCTCGAGGATCTTGCCGACCGGTGCGGACGACGCACCGCCCTCCCGGGCGTCACCGGTGCCGCAGCCCGCGGACCCGGCCAGGAGGAGGACACAGCCCGCGAGCGCGGCGCAAAGTCTCCGTGTCCACGACATGTTCGGGAGCGTAGAACACACGTCCGCTCCCGCGGATCATTCTCAAGTCGGGTTCCGGTCATCCGTGAAGAGGAGGGGGCGCGCCCTCTTGCGTCGCTGACAACGCAATCCTACGGTTCTCCATAGGAATCAGACCGCAAGGGAGCAGCGATCATGGGCGATGGGGGAACCACCCGCGCGAGCGCGTTCGAGCACGGGGGAGCGCGGAAGACCGCCGAAGGGCTGGCCTACCTCTCCGGCTTCGGCAACGAGCACAGCTCGGAGGCCGTCCCGGGCGCACTGCCCGAGGGCCGCAACTCGCCCCAGCGGGCTCCCCTCGGGCTCTACGCGGAGCAGCTGAGCGGCACGGCGTTCACCGAGCCGCGGGCCCACAACCGCCGCTCGTGGCTGTACCGGATCCGTCCGTCGGCCGCGCACCCGGCGTTCACCCGGACCCACAGCGGCACGGTCCGCACCGCCCCCTTCACCCAGACCGTGCCCGACCCCAACCGGCTGCGCTGGAACCCGCTGCCCGACCCGGCACCCGAGACGGACTTCCTGGCGGGCCTGTGGACCCTGGGCGGCAACGGCGACGCCACCCAGCGCACCGGCGTCGCCGTGCACCTCTACAGCGCCAACGCCTCGATGGACCGGGTGTTCGGCGACGCCGACGGCGAACTGCTGATCGTCCCGGAGCGCGGCGGGCTGCTGCTGCGCACGGAGTTCGGTCTGCTGCATGCGGAGCCGGGCCATGTGGCGCTGATCCCGCGGGGGGTCCGCTTCCGTGTGGAGCTCCTTGACGAGTCCGCCCGCGGCTATGTGTGCGAGAACTACGGCGCCCCCTTCCGCCTCCCCGACCTGGGTCCGATCGGCGCCAACGGGCTCGCCAACGCCCGCGACTTCCGGGCGCCCGTCGCCGCCTACGAGGACGTCGAGGGCCCGGTGGAGGTGGTGAACAAGTTCTGCGGCAACCTGTGGACCGCCACCTACGACCACTCCCCCCTCGACGTGGTCGCCTGGCACGGCAACCACGTGCCGTACGTCTACGACCTGCGCCGCTTCAACGCGCTCGGCACCATCACCTACGACCACCCGGATCCGTCGATCTTCACGGTGCTGACGTCCCCGTCCGACACCCCGGGCCTCGCGGGGGCCGACTTCGTGGTGTTCGCGCCGCGCTGGCTCGTCGGCGAGGACACCTTCCGGCCGCCGTACTTCCACCGGAACGTGATGAGCGAGTACATGGGCCTGATCGAAGGCGCCTACGACGCCAAGGCGGAGGGGTTCGTGCCGGGCGGCGGGTCGCTGCACAACATGATGTCGGCGCACGGCCCGGACCGGGAGACCTTCGACCGCGCGAGCGCCGCCGAGCTGCGGCCGCAGAAGGTCGACGACGGCCTGGCGTTCATGTTCGAGACGCGCTGGCCGATCACCCTCACCCCGCACGCGGCCCGCGCGGAACACCTCCAGCAGCGCTACGACGACGTCTGGCAGGGCCTGGAACGGCACTTCCGCCCCTAGGGGCTGCCGACGGAAGCCCCTTGCACTGATCATTTCCTACCGGTACGGATGACCCCGTGACCTCCTTCGCCCCGGACTCGATCGTTCTGAACCGCAAGCTGCCGCTCTGGTACCAGGTGTCGCAGTCGCTGCGTGCCTCGATCCTCGGCCGCTCGCCGCAGGACCCGCTGCGGCTGCCCACCGAGGAGCAGCTGGCCGGGCACTACGGCGTGAGCGTGCTGACGATGCGGCAGGCGCTGAAGGAGCTGGAGGACGAGGGGCTGATCACGCGCCACCGCCGGCGGGGCACGTTCATCGAGCCGCACGCGCGCCGGGGTTCGCCGGTGCGCCTGCTCGGCTCGGTGGACGCGATCGTGGCCCAGCAGTCCGGCATGACGACGGAACTGCTCGACCACGGCAGCGCGCCCGTGCCGGGTGAACTCGCCGAGTTCTTCCCGGACCTACGGGAGGTCGCGACGTACCACCGGCTGCGCTGCGACGAGAAGACCGGCGAGCCGACGAACCACGCCCGCAACTACGTCCGCCCCGAACTGGCCGCGCGGATCGACCTGGACGACCTGGTCCGGTGGCCCATGACCAAGGTGCTGCGGGACGTGGTGGGGGTGGACATCAGCCGCATCACGGACACGGTGGAGGCGCGACTGGCCGACCCGGAGACCTCGAAACTGCTGCAGGTCCCCCTGTTGAGCCCGATCCTGCACTACACCGGGGTGACCTACGACGTCGCCGGGCGGCCCTTGGACGTGGCCGTCATCCACTACCGCGGCGACCGGTTCTCCTTCACGGTGACCCTGGACGCCACCTGACCCGCCGTTCGCCGCCAGGTCGTACGATGCCGTGCGTGACGCACGACGACGCTCCGCTGCTGGCGGACCTCATGCCGTGGTCCGTCGCACCGCCGCGGCTCGGCCGGGGCTGGCCGGCGGCGCCGGACGCGGCGTCCCTGAAGGCCCGCTGGGACGCCTTGGTGAAGGCCGAGGGGCCGGACCGCGCATCCCTCTTCGAGCCGACCCGTTCGCGCACGCTGCACACGGCGGTCGGCCAGTTGCCCGGCCGGGCCGGCAGCGGCACGGAGAAGCTGGTGCGGGCCTTCGGGCCCTGCCCGGAGCCGGTGCGCGTCCTGCTCGCGCCCTACGACGAGCAGTGGCTCATCCCCGACCAGCGGCTGATCGACGCGGCCCGCCCCGAGCTGTGGCGGGTGGCGGACGAACGGCAGGTCTTCGTGGTGGAGACGCCCGAGGCCGACCCGCCCCTGCTCGCCACCTCACTGCTTCCGCTGGTGCGCCCCGGCCGGATCCGCCCGCTGTTCCGGCGCCCGGGCGGCCGCGAGCCGAATCTGGCCCCGGGCCTGCTGGACCACCTCGGCACCCGCCTGGGCGGCATCCCGGCGCCGCTGGACGTACTCGCCTGGATCACGGCCACGGCCCGCCCGGGCCTGACCGTCCCGCTCACCGGCGACACCGGCGCCTGGGAACGGGGCCTCGAACGGGGGCACCGGCTGCTGTGGCTGATGCGCCGCGACGGCGATCGCCCGAAACTCCCCGGCGGCCGCCGCCCCTACGTCCGCGCCCCACTGCCCTCCCGGCCGCTGGGCCTGCGCTACGACCGGGACGAGGAGGCCCTGTTCCTGGACGAGGGCCGTATCTCCCCGGTGCCGCCGGAGGCCTGGGACTTCGAGGTGGGCGGGGTGCGCGTCCTGCAGGAGTGGTTCGCGACCCGCGTCGCCACCCCCGAGCCGGGCACGCTGGCGGCGATCCGTCCCGCCACCTGGCCCCAGACCTGGACGTCGGAGCTGCTGGAGCTGATCACCGTCCTCGCGCTCCTGGCCGAGCTGCGCCCCCTCGAGCCGCCGGAGGTGCCCGACCCCGTCACGGCGACGGAGCTGCGCGAGGCGGGCGTCCTCCCGGTGCCGGACGGGGCCCGCCGCCCTGCGTCGGTACTGGAGGGGCCCGAGGAGGGTCCCGAGGGGCAACTGGCGCTGCTCTAGCGCCGCCCCCGGGCGAGCCCGCTAGCGCGGCTCGGGGTCGAAGGCGTCCAGGACGCGTTCGAGCGCCCGCCGGAACACCGCCTCCAGATCGACCGGGCCGCTCTGCTCGGTGAAGGCCGCGGT
Organism: Streptomyces sp. NPDC029041; assembly: GCF_040637515.1. Lineage (NCBI taxonomy): Bacteria > Bacillati > Actinomycetota > Actinomycetes > Kitasatosporales > Streptomycetaceae > Streptomyces > Streptomyces sp. NPDC029041. Next base: position 78,061 of record NZ_JBEZWO010000017.1, read on the forward strand.
CAGCCGCGGATACGCGCCGGTGGCGATCTGGCTGCCCAGGTAGGCCATGCGGACGGCGTTCTCCTCCTCGGCCGTCCACGGCATGGAGCGGGTGCGTTCGGCGGTGGCGATGTCGTTCCCGGTGTACGTCGTCACGACGCCGTTGAGCAGCGCGACCAGCTCCGTCTTGGTGCCGGCGGGCACGTCGAGCGGTTCGAGGCAGGCCAGGCAGTGCTCCAGGTAGCGCAGGGTGTTGGGGCTGAAGCCGAACACCCCCGGCATCAGGCGCGGCACCCAGGTGTGGCGGTGCATGATGGCGCGCGTCTCCTCCGCGTTGCGCAGCATGTCCGCGCGCCAGTCGCCCGTGGGTTCGAACATCTCGTGCTCGGCACCGACGGCGTCGATCATCAGCTCGTACAGGTCCTCCTTGCGGGGGACGTAGTTGTAGAGCGACATCGTGCCGCAGCCCAGTTCCGCGGCGACGCGCCGCATGGTGACCCCGTCCAGCCCCTCCGCGTCGGCGATCCGCACGGCCGCCGCCGCGATGTCGGCGCGGGTGAACGCCGGTCTCGGCCCACGGCCGGTGCGCTCGGGGCGCGCCCAGATCACTTCGGGTACGGCCGCTCGGCCCGCCATCGGTCATCACCTCGGCCACCATCCTAGTTACGTACGCCGTACGTAGTGCGCTATGGTCACGCCATGACTTCTACGTACGCTGTACTTAGTGAAGGCCTGGAGAAGCGCTTCGGGGAGGTCCGTGCCCTGCGCGGGCTGGACCTGGCGGTCCCCGAGGGGTCGGTCTGCGGGATCCTCGGACCGAACGGGGCGGGGAAGACGACGGCGGTACGGCTGCTGGCCACGCTGCTGCGGCCGGACGCCGGCTCGGCGCGGATCGCGGGGCACGACCTCGTCCGCGAGGCCGCCGCCGTGCGCAGGAGGATCAGCGTCACCGGGCAGGACACCTCGATCGACGGGGACCTCACCGGACGCCAGAACCTCCACCTGTTCGGCCGGCTGCACCGGGTGCGCGGTCCGGCCGGACGGGCCGCGGAGCTCCTCGACCGCTTCGGTCTGGCCGAGGCCGCCGACCGTCCGGCGTCCACCTGGTCCGGCGGCATGCGCCGCCGCCTGGATCTCGCGGCGAGCCTGGTCCGCCGCCCCGACGTGCTGTTCCTGGACGAGCCGACGACCGGCCTCGACCCGGTCGGCCGCACCCTCGTCCGGGACGTGGTGCGCGGCCTGACCGCCGAGGGCACGACCGTGCTGCTCACCACGCAGTACCTGGACGAGGCCGACCAACTGGCCGACGACATCGCCCTGGTGGACCGGGGGCGGGTCACCCACACCGGGCCTCCGGCGCAGCTCAAGTCGCTGGTCGGGGCGCACGCCGAGGTCGTCGTTCCGGATGCGGACACCCTCGCGAAGGCGGCTGCCGTGCTCGACCGGCTGACGGGCGCGCAGCCCTCGTTCGACCACGGGCGCAACGCCGTCGGCGCGGTCAGCAAGGACCCGACGCTCACGATCCCGCTGCTGGTGCGCGCCCTGGACACGGCGGGCGTGCCACTGCTCGACGTGAGCCTGCGTCCGCCGACCCTCGACGACGTGTTTTTGCGCCTGACGGAGACGGCGCCGCGCGGAACGACCGGGACGACCGGGACCACCGGAACGACCGGGACGACCGGGACGACCGGGACGACCGGGACGACCGGAACGACCGACGAGAGGGAGTGTGCCGCATGAGCATGCTGGCGTACGACGGGATCGCGATGCTGGGCCGTCAGTTGCTGCGGCTGCGGAACAACCCGGGCCTGCTGATCCTCACTCAGACCATGCCGATCAGCATGCTGCTGTTCTTCGGCTACGTCTTCGGCAGCGCCCTGGCAGTGCCGGGCGAGGCGTACCGGTCGTTCCTGGTGCCGGGCCTGCTGGTGGCGACCGCCTCGGGCGGGCTCATGGCGGGCATGTTCCAGGCGGCCCAGGACACGCACCGGGGCGTGACGAACCGTTTCCGCACGCTGCCGGTGAGCCGGGCGGCCGTACCGCTGGGGCAGGCCGCCGCGGACCTGGTGGCCACCGCCGCCGGGACGGTGCCGTTCCTGCTCGTGGGCCTCGCGGTCGGCTGGCGGGTCGAGGGGAGTGCGCTCGAAGCGGCGGGGGCGCTCGCGCTGCTGATGCTGTTCCGCTTCGCCTGCACCTGGGCCGGGATCTACCTCGGCCTGCTCACCCGCGACGAGGAGGCGGCCGGCCAGCTGGGCGGGGCGACGTTCCTGCTGCCGCTGCTGTCCAGCGCGTACATCCCGGCCGACGGACTGCCGGGCCGGCTGCGGACGGTCGCCGAGTGGAATCCGATCAGCGCGGTGGCGACGGCCCTGCGGGACCTCTTCGGCAACGCGCCGGTGCCCGACGGGGCGGCCTGGCCGGTGGCCCACCCCGTCGCGGGGTCCGTCCTGTGGTGCGCCGTGCTGCTGGGGGTGTTCGTGCCGCTGGCCGTGCGCCGGTACGCGCACGGGGAGCAGTGAGCGGGCGGCAGTGACCGCGAACGCCGCCCCCGGTCACTGCCGGGCGGGGACGAGGCACCGACAGGGGGCGTGCCGCGCTCGGACCACACCTGGCGCCGCTGCGTGCCGCGGGGATGACGGACGGGTGTCGCAGCGCCGGCGCCGGAGGCGGTGTGACCGCCCGAGCGCGGACCCCTACCTGCTGCCGAAGAGGGAGCGGCGCAGTCGGCGCAGCGGCGCGAAGAGTGAGACGCGACGCACGCGCGCGCCCCTGCCACTGCGGTCGTGCGACTGACGCGCGGTCAGTTCCTGCATCAGTGAGGTCGCCTCGACCGTCTCCCGCTGGGGGACGGCGGGGCCGCCCAGCACCGAGAGGTGGCGGTCGAGGCGCGAACTGGTCGCGCTGCTCCCGCAGGTGATCGCAGGGACCCTGGCCCTGCTGCGCACTGTTATCTGTTCCATGTCACTCCCCACCCGTACGAGTCCACCCGGCCCGGGCAGGTTAACCCTATCGCCCTGTCCGGGCACGCGTGTATCGCGGTCACAGGATTCACCTTCCCCATAAGGGGGTTGACGATGTATCTCCGATTACTCTCCGAATCCAACACTTTTCAGGGCGAGTTGGACGATCGGCTGCGTAGTGGGCTGCGGCGACCCCCCGGCGGGCTCGACGGTCACGGCCAGTGACGTCGCGGAGGTGCCCAAACCCGTCGCGACCAGGGGCGTGTCGCCGTCGAAGAGGCCGAGGGAGCGTGGTTGCGCACCCGGGCGCATGAGCCACAACTGGTGCACGCGGCCACCCGACGGGGTGCCGTATCCGCCGAGGGTGACCACCGCACTCCCCTCCGTGGCGGAAGCGATCACTCCGAGGGTGCGGCCCCGCACGTCCCGGCCTCTGCCCGCACGGGCGTCCGGAGCCGCCAGAACGTGGGCGATCTCACGTGACCGATCTTGCTCGGCGGTCAGCCGGTCCTGAGCCCGGTTCGCCTGCACGGCGAACAGCGAGGCGACGACGAGGGCCGCGGCGGCGGTGACGGTGGCGAACGGCACGAACAGCGGGATCCGGCGCCGTTGCCGCTGCCGGGGCGGCGGCTGGACCCCCCAGACGTGCGGGGGCAGTTGCGCCGCCCGTCCCCGTGCCGGCTCGCGCGCCGCCACCCCCTGCGGTGCCGGGTCCTGCGGAGTGGTCCGCACGGCGAGCAGGACGCGGTCACGCATCGCGGCGGGGGGCGGCGTGGCCGTGGACCAGGCGAGCCGCACGGCGTCCTCGGTCAGGGCGCGCACCTCGGCGGCGCAGCGGTCGCACTCCCTGAGGTGCTTGCCGAAGCGGACCCGCTCGGCGGGTTCCAGGGCGTCGAGCGCGTAGGGCGCGGCGAGCGAGTGCAGGTCCTCGCGACGGAAGAGGCTCATGCCACACCTCCCAGGCACTCGCGCATACGGGTCAGCCCGTCCCGCATCCGGGTCTTGACGGTGCCCAGCGGCAGGGAGAGCTGCTCGGCCACCTCACGGTACGTGTAGCCCTCGTAGTAGGCGAGGGTGACCGACTGGCGCTGCAGGACGGTGAGCCGGTCGAGGCAGCGGCGCACCCATTCCCGTTCGAGTCCGGCCTCGACCTCCTCGGTGACCTGGTCGAAGGCGGGCTGGTTCGCGCGCAGCGCCTCGCGCTGCTCGCGTTCCCCGGCCGCCCGGGCACTGCGGACCCGGTCGACGGCGCGGCGGTGGGCGAGGGTGAGGATCCACGACATGGCGCTCCCCCGGCCCGGGTCGAACCTCGCTGCGGACCGCCACAGTTCGAGCAGCACTTCCTGAGCCACCTCCTCCGACTGGGCGGGGTCGCGCACCACACGCCGTACGAGACCGAACACCGGCCCGGACACCAGCCCGTACAAGTCCTCGAAGGCCTTCTGGTCCCCACCTGCAACGAGCAGCAGCAGCTCGTCCGCCTCCACTCGGTCCCCCTCTCCGAGCCCGCACCGGGCCTGTCCTCTCGCACGAGGCACTCGCAACGCACACACCTCCGGACGGGGTTACGGATCAGCGCGCCGAAAACGCGGGTCGCCCGGCGATGAAACAACTTTCCCGATCCGCCGTAAGAACGTTTGAGATTCGACCAATCCGCTTCGCCGACCGCTCCGAATGGCGTGTGTCAGGCAAGTTGGCACGGAGGACGGACGGCATGACACCTATCTCCAGGACCGGTGCGGGACGCGCGAGCATCGCGACCGTGATCTGTGGCGCGCTGGCCGCCGGCGGGCTCGCAGCCGCCGGTGTGAGCGCGCTGGCACCCGAGGAGGCCTCCGCCTCCAGCCATCGCGAGGCCCCGCTGATCTCGGGGACCCCGCAGTACGACAACACCGACGTGTACGCGTTCGTCAGCCCGGACAAGCCGGACACGACGACCATCGTCGCGAACTGGATCCCCTTCGAGGAACCGGCAGGCGGCCCGAACTTCTTCACGTTCGCCGAGGACGCCCAGTACGACCTGCGCATCGACAGCAACGGTGACGCGAAGGAGGACCTGCTCTTCCGGTACACGTTCAAGACTCATGCGAAGAACGACAAGACGTTCCTGTACAACACGGGCCCGGTCGAGAGCCTCGACGACCCCGACCTGAACATCACGCAGACGTACGACCTCGAACTGATCAAGCTGCGGGACCTGAAGGCGGTGTCGAAGACCAAGGTCGCCGACGACGTCCCGGTCGCGCCGTCGAACGTCGGCAAGGCGTCGATGCCGGACTACAACACCCTGCGCAAGCAGGCCGTCCACAAACTCGCCGGCGGCGCCCAGACGTTCGCCGGGCAGGCCGACGACCCGTTCTTCCTGGACCTGCGCGTCTTCGACCTGCTGTACGGCGGGAACCTCTCCGAGGTCGGCAACGACACCCTCAAGGGCTACAACGTCAACTCCATCGCCCTGCAGGTCCCCAACAGCTTCATCACCGAGTCGCACGAGCAGCCGGTCGTCGGCATCTGGTCGACGACCCAGCGCAAGAACGCCAAGGGCTACTTCACGCAGGTCTCGCGCCTGGGCAACCCGCTGGTCAACGAGGTCGTCAACCCCATCAAGGACAAGGACACGTTCAACGCGTCCACGCCGCGGGACGACGCCCAGTTCCTGGAGAACGTCACCAATCCGGAGCTGCCGAAGCTCATCGAGGCGATCTACAAGATCCCGGCTCCGGCCGAGCCGCGCAACGACCTGGTCGACGTCTTCCTCAAGGGCGTCAAGGACCTCAACCAGCCGCCGCACGTGACGCCGTCCGAGCAGCTGCGGCTCAACACGTCCGTCAAGCCGGCCGCCAAGCCCAAGCGGCTCGGTGTCCTGGACGGTGACAACGCGGGCTTCCCGAACGGCCGTCGCCTCACCGACGACGTGATCGACGCCTCGCTCCAGGTCGTCGAGGGCGAGCTGCTCGGTGCGAAGAACGACCTCGGTGACGCGGTCGACAAGAACGACAAGAAGTTCGAGAAGTCCTTCCCGTACGTGGCGCTGCCGACGGAGGGTTCGCGCGGCCCGCTCGCCAAGGGCGTGGACGGCGGCAACGACGTCCGCAGCCAGCTGGGCGACGCGCTCCGGCCGGCCGGTGCGCAGGGTTCGGACGACATGGGCCTGATGGCCGCGTCCGCGGGCGCCGGGGCGGGCGGCATCGTCCTGATCGGCGCGGCTCTGATGTGGTGGCGCCGCATGCGGAACCGGGCGTACTGACCCGCTCCGCTCCCACCGACCGGCGCGGCCCGTTCCACATCCCCCACGGCGCGGGCCGCGCCGCCGACTTCCGCACCAGCACACCCGAACGAGGAGAGGTCATGCCTCCGCGTACGACCGACAGCACACCGGAGAGGCGCGGCGACGACCGCGCGCCGTCGTCGGCCACGGAGCCCGGGACCACCGGGGACCGGGAGGGTGGTGCGGCGGCCGGGACGGAGACGAGCGGGCCACGGGGCGCGGCGACCGAGGACTGCCGAGACCGGCCTCCCGCGGCAGGCACGGACTCCGGCGAAGCCGGGCGCCCGGCGGACACCTGCCGGGACGTGGAAGCCGCCGGTGCCGAGCCGCGGCCGGACACCGACCGCGCGGAGACCGATGAAGCAGAGACCCCGACGGACACCACCCGCACGGAAGCCGGCGAAACCGGGAAGTCCGCCGGGTCCTTCGGTGGACAGCGGGCCGGCCGCGCGGCACCCGCCGACGACGGCGGCGCCGGCACGGCCGGTGCTCGCCCCGCCGACGGACGCACCGGGCCGGAGGCCGGTACCGGGCACGAGGCGCGCACCGACGCGCCGGCCGTCGATCCCGATGCGCGTCAGCGGGTCGCCGCCGTGCGGCGGGCCGCCGACGGGGGGCGGCGGTGGCGTGGGCTGCATGTGGCGGGGTGTGCGGTGCTGCTGGCGGTCGCGGTGACCGGCGGGGCCGTCGCGGTCGGGGGTGTGCAGGACGGGAGGACCGGTGCCGACGCCGTGTCGGCGGCCGGGGCGTTGTCGCCCGGCGACCTCGCGCGCGGGGACCTCGACGCCGGGATCGCGTCCCTGCAGAAGCACCTGCGGGCCCAGCCGAGGGACTTCGGCAGCTGGGCCACCCTCGGGGTCGCCTACGTCGAGCAGGCCCGCACCAAGGGCGACCCCTCCCGGTACGCGCAGGCCGAGAGCGCCCTGAAGCGGTCCCTCGCACTGGAACCGGGCAACGACCAGGCGCTGGCGGGCCGCGCGGCCCTCGCCGCCGCCCGGCACGACTTCCCCGCCGCCCTGGCCCACGCCGGCCGGGCCCTGAAGCAGAACCCCTACAACGAGCGCGCCCTGTGCACCCGTATCGACGCCCTCGTCGAACTCGGCCGGTACGACGACGCCGCGAAGGCCGCCGACACCGCCGACGACAGGCGCCCGGGCATCCCCGTCTTCACGCGGTACGCGTACGTGCACGAGCTGCGCGGCGACGTCCGCACGGCGCGTGCGGTACTGCAGCGCGCCCTGGGCTCGGCGCACGCGCCCGCCGACGTCGCCTACGTCGCCACCGCCCTCGGCCAGCTCGCCTGGAACCAGGGCGAGTACAAGACGGCCCTCGGCCACTACGCCCGGGCCCTCGCCGCCGACGACGCGTATCTGCCCGCTCTGGAGGGCCGCGCCCGCGCCCAGGCCGCGAGCGGTGACCGTGCCGCCGCAGTCGAGGGGCTGGAGCAGGTCGTCGCCCGGTTCCCGCTGCCCGGCCCGCTCGTCGCCCTCGGCGAGCTGTACGAGGACCGGGGCGCCGACGGCGACCGGGCGAAGGCCGGCGACCAGTACGCCCTCGTCGACGCCTGGACGGCCCTCGCCCGGGCCGGCGGTGCCAACACCGACCTGGAGACGGCCATGGCCGCCGCCGACCACGGCGACAAGAAGGAAGCCCTGCGCGCCGCCCGCGCCGAGTGGGAGCGCCGGCACAGCGTGCACACCGCCGACGCCCTCGCCTGGGCCCTGCACGTCAACGGCCGCGACGAGGAGGCCCTTTCCTACGCCCGCCGGGCCACCGCCACCGGCTACCGCAACGCCGTCTTCCTCTACCACCGCGGTGTCATCGAGCGCGCCACCGGGGACGACCGCGAGGCCCGCACGCACCTGAAGGCGGCACTGGACCTGAACCCCGGCTTCTCGCCGCTCGGCGCGCGCGAGGCCCGTACCGCACTCGAGGACCTGGAGGGGAACCGGTGACCCTGCGCCGGCTGTTCGCGTCCGGCGCCGCCGTTCTCACGGCCGCCTGCGCGCTCACCCTGCTGCCCGCCGCCACGGCGAGCGCCCACCCGCTGGGCAACTTCACCGTCAACCGCTACGACGGCCTCGTCGCCGCCCCCGGTGAACTGCGGGTCCACCACGTGGAGGACCTCGCGGAGATCCCGGCGACCCAGGCGGGGCCGGACATCGAGCGCCTCGGCATCGCCATGTGGGCACGCGAGCGGTGCGCCGCGGCCGCCGAGGACAGCCGGGCGACCGTCGACGGCCGAGGGGTCGACCTCACCGCCGAGCGCAGCAACGCCCGCGTGCGGCCCGGGCAGGCCGGACTCGACACCCTCCGCGTGGAGTGCGAGCTGACCGCGCCCCTCCCGTCGGGCGGCAAGACCGTGTCCCTCGGCTTCCGCGGCGCCGGTGCCGGCAACGGCCCGGGCTGGCGGGAGATCACGGCGCGGGGCGACCGTATGACGCTCGCCGCGTCGGACGTGCCGGAGAAGTCGATCTCGGACGAACTCACCAGTTATCCGGAGGAGTTGCTGTCCTCCCCGGCCGACACCGCGTCGGCCGCCCTGCGGGTGCGCCCCGGCGGCGCCGCCCTGGCCGACGAGGAGTCGGACGCGCCCGCGGCCTCCGTGCTCCCGCGCGGCGCCGACCGCTGGACCCGTGCCCTGGACGACCTGGTGGCCCGGCAGGACCTCACCGCGGGCTTCGCCGCGCTGGCCCTCCTCATCGCCGTCGTGCTCGGTGCGATGCACGCGCTCGCCCCGGGCCACGGCAAGACCATCATGGCGGCGACGGCGGCGGCCCGGGGCGGTCGGGCACGGATGAAGGACGTCCTGCCCATGGCCGCCTCGGTGACCGTCACGCACACCCTCGGCGTGGTCGCCCTGGGCCTGCTGGTCACGGCCGGTTCGGCGGCGGCGCCCTCGGTGATCGCCTGGCTCGGTGTGGCCAGCGGCCTGCTGGTGACGCTGGCGGGCGCGAGCCTGGTCCGCCGCGCCCTGCGCAACCGCGCGCACACCCACCACCACGACCACGGAAGCCACACCCACGACCACCACGGCCACGCGCACGACCACAAGGATCACCACCACGGCCACGGCCACGACCACGACCACGACCACCCGCACGATCACGCCCACCCGCACTCCCACCCCCACACGATCGAGCACAGCCACGGCGGCTTCACCCACTCCCACCCCGTCGCGCCCACCCTCCGCGGCACGATCCTCATGGGCTTCGCCGGCGGCCTCGTGCCCAGCCCGTCCGCCGTCGTGGTCCTGGTCGGTGCCGCCGCGCTCGGGCAGGCCTGGTTCGGTCTGCTGCTCGTCGTCGCGTACGGCGTCGGGCTGGCCCTCACCCTCACGGCCGCCGGGTACGCGGTCGTCAAGGCGGGCAGCGGCATGACCAGGCTCCTGGACCGGCGCCCGCGCTGGTCCGCGGGCCCGATGGCGGCGCTGGTGCGCCGGACCGCCCCGCTCGGTTCCGCCTTCGCCGTACTGGTCCTCGGGGCCGGGCTGGTGTTCAAGGGGGCGGCATCCGCACTCGGCTGAGTTACGTTCGTGAGGCATCGGATGTCCGGAGAAAAGCGGACGTCGTGAGGAAATCCGACCGCGTGGGGAAGAGACACCCCATGGAGATTTCGCCCGGCTGCGAATGGGGGCGCCGTGTTCGAAGAACCGGGCCATGAGCGCGTGATCGCTGGCCGCTACCGCCTCCTCGCACCGCTCGGCGAGGGCGGCATGGGGACCGTGTGGCGCGCCCGCGACGAGGTGCTGCACCGCGAGGTCGCCGTCAAGGAGGTCCGCGCGCCGTCCGGGCTGGCGGGCGACGACGTGCAGCGGATGTACGCCCGGCTGGAGCGGGAGGCCTGGGCGGCGGCCCGGGTGGCCAACCGCAACGTGGTGACCGTGTACGACGTGGCGACGGACGACGGCCGTCCGTGGATCGTCATGGAACTGGTCCGCGGCCTCTCCCTCGCCGAGGTCCTGGACGCCGAGGGCCCGATCGCTCCGCAGCGTGCCGCGCACATCGGGGCCGAGGTGCTGGCCGCGCTGCGGTCCGCGCACGAGGCCGGGGTGCTGCACCGCGATGTGAAGCCCGCCAACGTGCTGATCGCGAACGACGGCCGGATCGTGCTCACCGACTTCGGCATCGCCATGGTCGAGGGCAGCTCGGCGCTGACCATGACCGGCGAGGTGATCGGCTCGCCCGAGTTCCTCGCCCCCGAGCGGGCGCTCGGCCGTACGCCGGGCCCGGAGTCGGACCTGTGGTCGCTCGGCGTGCTGCTGTACGCGGCGGTCGAGGGTCACTCCCCCTTCCGTCACGACACCCCGCTGAGCACACTGCGGGCGATCGTCGACGAGGAGCTGCCGCCGCCGTACCGGGCCGGTCCGCTCGCCCCGGTGATCGAGGGCCTGCTGCGCAAGGATCCCGAGCAACGGCTGCCGCCCGAGCGGGCCGAGGAGGATCTGCGGGTCGTCGCCGCGGGCGGTTCGCCCCGCGCGGACACCACGCGGGCGGTTCCGTTCCCGCCGACGGTCGTGGGCCACCCCGAGCCGGCGCCCACGCCCCCGATGCCATACCCGGGGCGTACGGCGGCATCCGGTGCGGGCGCCACCACGACGGCCACCCGCCACGGCCGGGACCGCCGGGCCGGCCGGGTGCTGGTCGCGGGCGTGATCGCGCTGGCGCTCGCGGTGGGCGGGCTGACGTACGCGCTGCTCGACAACGGGGACGGGTCCGGCGGCGACGACCAGGAGGCCGGGGACACCACGCCCACCGCGACCAAGAGCCCGCCGCGCGACACCGCGACCGAGAAGTCCAGTCCGTCGCCGACGCCGAGCAGGACGAAGGAGAGCAGTCCGCCGCCGCAGTCGGTGCGGGTCGCCCTGGAGGGCCGGCGCACGGACTACTCGGGCCCGTGTCCGCCGCGGAACGCGCAGGCACCCGAGTTCACGGCGACGCTCACGGTGGGGCGGCTCCCGGCCGAGGTCACCTACCGCTGGGTGACGCGGGACGGCCAGGTGCTCGACGGGGGCTGGAAGACGCTGTCGTTCACGGAGGGCGGCGACCGTTCGAAGCGGGACACCGTGCGGGTGACGACGCGGGAGGAGACCGGGACGTTCGAGAACGAGATCAGCGTCGAGGTGCGGGAGCCGGTACGGGAGACGTCCGAGTCGGTGCCCTTCTCGGTGACGTGTGAGACGGAGACCCCGACGGGCGGGGCCTCCCCTTCTCCTTCCGGCACGGATCCGGACGCGCAGCCGGGTTCGGACCCGGGGTCCGGACAGGACTCGGACCCGGACTCCGGCTGAGCGGTCAGTCGTTGCTGTTCAACACGGGCAGGTAACCGCCCGACTGGCCGGGTGCCTTCGGGTGGTACGACTCACCGATGTTGAGCCAGCTGACGCTGTGCAGCCAGGAGTCGGCGGAGCAGATCTCGTGGCCGGTGAAGGTGGTGCGGACGTCGCCGAAGGCGAAGCCGTGGTCCGCGGCGCGCTTGGCGACGGCGGTGTTGAGGTGGTCGGAGGCGTCGTTGATGGCCTTGCGCTTGGTCTCGGACAGGCCGAGACAGCTGGTGCCGAGCTGGTAGAAGCGGGGGTAGCCGAGGACGACGACCCGGGCGGCCGGGGCCTTGGAGCGGATCGCCGAGTACACGCTGTCGAGCTTGCCGGGCAGCGTGGAGTCGACGTACGCCCGGGCGGTGTTGATCCGGGAGACGCAGGCGCTGTCGGACTGGGTCACACAGGTCGTCATGACGTCGGCGAATCCGGCGTCGTTGCCGCCGACGGTGATCGAGACGAGGGCGGTGGAGGCGCTGAGCGGAGTGAGCTGACTCGCCAGAACATCACCCGTACGGGCGCCCGAGCAGGCGGTGAAACCGAAGCTCGAGGGTGAGTGGGCGGCGGCCCAGAGGTAGGGGTAGGCCTTGGTGCTGCGCTTGCAGTCGCCGCTGGAGCTGATGTAGCTGCCGGCTCCGACTCCTGAGGAGTAGGAGTCGCCGAGGGCCACATAGCCGCCTGGTGCGGCGAGTGAGGACGCCTGCGCCGTCGCTGCCCCGGAGAGGGCGGTGCCGACGGCGAGGAGGAGCGAGCTCACGAGGACGACAAGTCGGGAACGTCTCATGGAACCTCCCTTTAGCAGGATCTCTGCCATAACCGTCGTAGCAGCGACGCGCGTTGACAGGAAGTGTCCATGCCAAGTCTTTTCGGCCTCTCCCCCGATACTTGGCGCGTTCACCACGGCTCGTGTTACGCGCCGCACCTCTCTTGTTACGTGCTCATGACAGATTTGTTGACTGATGCTCAACTCTCTTGTTCTACACCGGTAGTTGGTCGACGCTTTACTCCGGCCGGCAGCGGAACGCGGCGCTCCCCGGCCCGTGTGCGCGAACACGCGCACATCCCCACATGACGCGCGTCCCACCCAGGCGCGCGCCGCCAAGAGGAGGACTCCCTCGTAATGGCACAACTGCGTAGCAAGAGACTCGGGCTCGCCGCACTCACCTCGCTGGCGACCGCCGCCCTCGTCGGCGGGCTCACCGCCCTTCCCGCCCAGGCCGCACCCGCCGAGGGCCGGGTGCTCGCCGCGGACTCCCCGACCGCGATCAAGGACAGCTACCTCGTCACGCTCAAGAAGAGCGCGGGCCTGAAGGCGTCCTCGGCCGCGGGCAAGGGCCTGGTGAAGGAGTACGGCGGCTCGGTCGACAAGACGTTCGGCAAGGCGCTGAACGGCTACTCCGCCACCCTCTCCGCCACCGAGGCCCGGCGGCTCGCCGCCGACCCGGCGGTGGCCTCCGTCGAGCAGAACCAGCGCGTCACGCTCGCCGCCACCCAGACCAACGCCCCGTGGGGCCTGGACCGCATCGACCAGGCCTCGCTGCCGCTGTCCGGCACCTACACCTATCCGGACAGCGCGGGCAGCGGCGTGACGGTCTATGTGATCGACACCGGGGTGCGCATCACCCACCAGCAGATCAGCGGCCGCGCCGCGCACGGCTACGACGCCGTCGACGGCGACACCAACGCCTCCGACGGAAACGGCCACGGCACCCACGTGGCCACCACGATCGCGGGCTCGACCTACGGCGTGGCCAAGAAGGCGAAGATCGTGGGCGTGCGCGTGCTGAACAACAGCGGCTCAGGCACCACGGCCGGCGTGATCGCGGGCATCGACTGGGTGACGAGGAACCACTCCGGCCCCTCGGTCGCCAACATGTCGCTCGGCGGCGGTGCCTCCGCGACCCTGGACACGGCGGTCCGCAACTCCATAGCCAGCGGCGTTACGTACGCCGTCGCCGCGGGCAACAGCAGCACCTCCGCCTCCTCGTCCTCCCCCGCCCGGGTCGCCGAGGCGATCACGGTCGGGGCCACCACCAGCACGGACGCCAAGGCGAGTTACTCCAACTACGGCTCCGCCCTGGACATCTTCGCGCCCGGCTCGTCCATCACGGCCGGCTGGCACACCAGCGACACCGCGACCAACACCATCTCCGGCACCTCGATGGCGACCCCGCACGTCGCGGGCGCGGCGGCGGTCTACCTCGCCGGCCACACCTCGTCCACCCCGGCCCAGGTCGCGACGGCCCTGGTGAACGGCGCCGTCACCGGCAAGGTCACCAGTGCGGGGTCCGGTTCGCCGAACCGCCTGCTGCAGATCGTTCCGTGACCCACGTGAGCACCCGCACCTGAACACACGTTCCCCGGAGGCCCTGATCGCCTCCGGGGAACGCATGTTTATGAGAAGGGAACGTGCAACTTCCGTCGCACGAACGGTCCCTCGCACCGGCCAAACCAACAAAAACGTGAGGTGCCGTTCCAGGTCTTGCCATACGGGTTCAATCGTCAATACCGTCATACATCTCACCCGCATCGGTCCGTCAGTACGCGGCTCCAGGGGAGGGCTCAAGGACCGCGACGAACCGGCGCGGGGCGCGGTAGGGGGGTGCCGTGCTCGGTGACCGCAAAGGTCTCCGGGCCGTGCCGCGCGGTCGGCTGCCGTTTTTGCGGCCGGCCAGCTTTGCCAGCTCACCCTGCGTGCCGGAGCTTCATCCCGGCACGCCTCGCCGTCTCGGCGTGCCTCGGGTGAGAACCCCCCTTTCGAACCGGACTGGATCCGGACTGCCCTGGGGGGGCGGTCCACCGGACGAGAGGGACCAGACTCATGAGCTCAGTTCTGCAGCCGGCCACGACGCAGCAGCGTCCGCCGACCGCCTCGACATACCGACCCGTCTCCTCTCACCTGGCGATCGCGCCGCCGGTGAGCGTGGTGATCCCGGCCATGAACGAGGCGGAGAACCTGCCCTACGTCTTCAAGACCCTGCCCGACTGGATACACGAAGTGGTCCTGGTCGACGGCAACTCCACCGACAACACCGTCGAGGTGGCCCGCGAGCTGTGGCCCGAGGTGAAGGTCGTCGAGCAGCGCGGCAAGGGCAAGGGCGACGCCCTGATCACCGGGTTCCAGGCCTGCACCGGCGACATCATCGTGATGGTCGACGCGGACGGCTCGGCGGACGGCGGGGAGATCCTCAGCTACGTCTCCGCCCTGGTCTCCGGAGCGGACTTCGCCAAGGGCTCCCGCTTCGCCAACGGCGGCGGCACCGACGACATGACCTTCATCCGCAAGATGGGCAACTGGGCGCTGTGCACGGCCGTCAACCGCAAGTTCGGCGCCCGGTACACCGACCTGTGCTACGGCTACAACGCGTTCTGGCGGCACTGCCTCGACAAGATCGACCTCGACTGCACCGGCTTCGAGGTCGAGACCCTGATGAACATCCGGGTCGTGAAGGCCGGGCTCAAGGTGCAGGAGATCCCGAGCCACGAGTACCTGCGCATCCACGGCGTCAGCAACCTGCGGGCCGTGCGGGACGGGCTGCGCGTGCTGAAGGTGATCCTCCAGGAGCGCTCCAACCGGCGTGCGCTGCGCCGCCGTTCGGCCCGTTCGTCGATGCCGGCCGCGATGCGGGGAGAGGTGTCTTGAGCGGTCCCGGCATCTCCGTCGTGATCTGCGCGTACACCGAGGACCGCTGGGAGGACATCCTCGCCGCGGTCTCCTCGGTCCGCGCGCAGTCACGGCCGGCCCTGGAGACGCTGCTGGTCGTCGACCACAACGAGACGCTCCGGGAGCGTCTGGCCAAGGAGTACAAGGAGACCGCCGACGGTGCAGCGGTGCGGGTGCTCGCGAACGCGGGCCCCCGCGGCCTGTCCGCCGGCCGCAACACCGGCATCGCCGCGGCCCGGGGCGAGATCGTGGCCTTCCTCGACGACGACGCCGTCGCCGAGCGCGACTGGCTGCGGCACTTCGCCGAGGCCTACACCGACCCATTGGTGATGGCGGTCGGCGGGCGCACGGAGCCGGTCTGGGCGTCCGGGCGGCGGCCCGACTGGTTCCCCGAGGAGTTCGACTGGGTGGTGGGCTGCACCTACCGGGGTCTGCCGCGCGGCCGGGTGCGGGTGCGCAACGTGCTCGGCGGCAACGCCTCGTTCCGGCGCAGTGCCTTCGGCCTGGCGGGCGGTTTCGCCACCGGCATCGGCAGGGACGGCGACAAACGCCCGCTGGGCTGCGAGGAGACGGAGCTGTGCATCCGTCTGACCCGGGCCCGGCCCGACGCGGTCCTGCTGATCGACGACCGGGCGGTGATCCACCACCGGGTGCCCGAGGTCCGCGAGCACTTCCGCTACTTCCGCACCCGCGCCTGGGCCGAGGGCCTGTCCAAGGCCCTGGTGGCGCGGAGCGTCGGGGCGGAGAAGGGCCTGGAGTCGGAGCGCCGGTACGCCACGCGGGTCCTGCCCGCCGGGGTGGCCCGGGGCCTGCGGGACGCCCTGCTGGC
This sequence comes from Streptomyces sp. NPDC029041, assembly GCF_040637515.1. Lineage (NCBI taxonomy): Bacteria > Bacillati > Actinomycetota > Actinomycetes > Kitasatosporales > Streptomycetaceae > Streptomyces > Streptomyces sp. NPDC029041. The sequence goes on from NZ_JBEZWO010000017.1 coordinate 94,078, forward strand.
CCGGTCGGGCGGCGCGGGACGGGCCGGCGCGATCGTGGCCGGGGTGCTGACGGCGGCGGGCGGTTACGTCGTCGGCAGCGTCCGGGCACGCCGGGGCGGGACCACGTTCCAGGTGCCCGAGGTGGAGGTGACGGCCCGTGAGTGACGAGCGCGTCCCCATCCTCATGTACCACGCGGTCTCGACCGACCCGAACGAGGAGACGCGTGCCCTGTCCGTGGCCCCGGAGGCGTTCGCCGAGCAGATGGCGGTGCTCGGCGACCGGGGATTCAGGCCGCTCACCACGGCCGGGCTGGCGGCGTGCTGGCGCTCCGGCCGCGCGCTGCCCGAGCGGCCGGTCCTCATCACCTTCGACGACGGCTACGAGGGCGTGCACCGGCACGCCCTCCCCGCCCTGGCCAAGCACGGCTTCCCGGCCAGCCTGTTCGTCTCGACCGGGTGGCTCCGCGGACCGTACGACACCGGCGGCGGCCTGGACACCATGCTGGACTGGGACCAGGTCCGTGACCTCGCGGCGGCCGGTGTCGAGATCGGCGGGCACAGCCACAGCCACCCGCAGCTCGACCAGGTCTCCGACGCCACCCTGCGGTTCGAACTGATCCACTGCAAGGAGATCGTCTCGGACCAACTGGGCTCCGTACCGGCCTCGTTCGCCTATCCCTACGGCTACTCCAGCCGCCGGGTCCGGCAGGCGGTGCGCGAGACCGGCTGGGCCCAGGCCCTCGCCGTCGGCAACGGCCTCGCGCGGCGGGCACAGGGGCCGTACGCGCTGCGGCGGGTGACGGTGCGCCGCCGTACGGGCATCGAGGAGTTCGAGCGGATGGTCGAGGGGCGCGCGATCGCCCGGACGTTCGCCGCGGACCGTGCCCTGACCAAGGGGTACGCCGTGGTCCGCAGGGCCCGGCAGGCGCGCCGGCTGGTCTCCCGCGCCGGGGACTGACCTGCGCGGGGACGACATGCCGCGTGCACGCGGAAACCGGGTGCACGCGGCGTCCCCGTGCCGGATCATGGCGGCATGTCTGGAAACCCGCACGAGGCGCTGCCGATCCGGCTCAACGTCGACGACTCCGACTCCCCGTCCGACGTCGTCGACGCGCTGTTCCTCGGCCGCTTCGCGACGGGCGAGCAGCCGTTCTCCCACGCGGTGAACATCGACCGCGTGCGGTCCGGGGCGACGCTGATGCCACCGGGCGCCCGGGTGCTGCGCGTCGCCCGGGACGACGACCGCAGCGCGACCCTCGCCGAGGGCGACGGCTGGACGCTGCTGGTCTCCCGCTGGAACCGGGGCGCGGACGTCACGGTGACGGCGACCCGCGAGGAGCTCGCGAAGAAGATCCTCGACCAGGCCACGGACGGCGCGGCGGACGAACCCGAACCGCAGCCGGAGAACGTCACGATGGGCTTCTGGTACGTCTCCCCGCGCCGCGGCCCGCACCGCACCACCCGCCAGATCGCGGCGGGCACCTGGGACGAGGTCCGGCCCAACTACACCGCGCCGGTGGCGGACGCCATGGACCGCCTGATGAAGACGACCCCGGAGGACATCGCGGGCCGGCTGCTCCTGCTGCACGGCCCACCGGGCACCGGCAAGACCTCCGCGCTGCGCACCCTGGCCCGGTCGTGGCGCGACTGGTGCCAGGTGGACTGCGTCCTGGACCCCGAGCGGCTCTTCTCCGACGTCGGCTACCTCATGGACATCGCCATCGGCGAGGAGGACGCGACGGGCAAGGGCCGCTGGCGGCTGCTGCTCCTGGAGGACTGCGACGAACTGATCCGCGGCGAGGCCAAGCACACGGCGGGCCAGGCCCTGTCGAGGCTGCTGAACCTGACGGACGGACTGCTGGGCCAGGGCCGCAACGTCCTGGTCGGTGTCACGACCAACGAGGACCTGGAGCGCCTGCACCCGGCCGTGGTCCGCCCCGGCCGCTGCCTCGCCCGGATCGAGGTCGGCCCGCTGACCCGGTCGGAGGCGGTGAACTGGCTCGGCCAGGAGGACGGCATCGGCCGCGAGGGCGCGACGCTGGCGGAGCTGTACGCGCTGCGCCGGGGCACGTCCCCGACGGCCCTGCCGGAGCCGCGCGGGGGCGTGGACGCGGGGCTGTATCTGTAGCGGGCCCACCCGCTGGTTCCGGTCACAACCGCCTCTCACCTGCCTGTTACCCAGGCGTGCCACAGTGTGCGGCGGAGCGACGCCGAGCTCCGCATGGACCAGGGAGGCTCTGATGGCGCACCCGGCGCCCACCGTGTTCAGCGAACCCGCCCACCGCGTCGCGCGATGGGTCCTGCCCGTCGTGCTCGGTGCCGTCTACGGCAACTGGGTCGCGGTGAACCGGCGTCACGGCGGTCCGGTCACCGGGCCGGACGTGGCGTCGGGTGTGTGGAGCGCGCTCGCCTTCATGGCCCTGTGCATCGCCGTGGTCCAGGCGACCCGGCGCCTCAGGCGTGATCTGCACGCCCTGCACGCCCTGCTGCGGGCGGCGTTCGCCGGTGCCGCACTGGGCTTCCTGTACAGCCAGACCGGCGACGACGTCCGTCCCGTGGTCATCACGTCGGTGCTGGTCACGGCAGCCCTCTTCCTGCTGCTGTTCTACCGCTTCCACACGCGCACCGACGCTTAGCGTGGCCTGGTGCTTTCATAGGGGTATGACACTGTTCGTCGGCACGTCCGGGTGGCAGTACAAGGACTGGCGGGACGTCCTGTACCCGTCCGGGCTGCCGATGCGGCTCTGGCTGGAGGAGTACACGGGGCACTTCGCCACCGTCGAGATCAACAACGCCTTCTACCGGCTGCCGGCCCGGGAGACGTTCGAGGACTGGCGGCGGCGGGTGCCCGGTGACTTCGTCGTCGCGGTCAAGGCGAGCCGCTATCTGACCCACATCAAACGGCTCAAGGAACCCGAGGAGCCCGTGCACCGGCTGATGAGCCACGCGGCGGGCCTCGGCGACCGCCTCGGTCCGGTCCTGCTCCAGCTCCCGCCCACACTGCGCGCCGACCCGGGCCTGCTGGACGCGTGCCTGGCCTGCTTCCCGGCCTCGACCCGGGTCGCGGTCGAGCCGCGCCACGACTCCTGGTGGACACCGGAGGTCCGCCGCGTCCTGGAGTCCCGGCGCGCCGCCCTGTGCTGGGCCGACATCCTGGCCCGCCCGGCGACACCGCTGTGGCGCACGGCCGACTGGGGCTACGTCCGCTTCCACCAGGGCCGCGCCAAGCCCTGGCCGCGCTACGGCCGGCGCTCCCTGGCCACCTGGCTCGACCGCATCGCCACGACCTGGACCGACGACGAGGACGTCTACGCCTACTTCAACAACGACCCGGGCGGCGCGGCGGTGGAGGACGCGATGGCGTTCGCACGGGCGGGAAGATCGGCGGGCCTGAACATCACCCGCACCCCGGAGCGGCTGACGCAGCCGTCCGGCTAGGGCCTCCTGTGCCGCGGGGCCCGCCCTCCGGGCGGACGACGGGACTTCGCGGACACGACTCAGCCCCCGCGAGCCGCCCGCAGGGCGTCCCGGACCGCGGCGAGCGCGGCGTCCTCGCCCAGTCCGAGCCGCCGGGCCCGCTCCGCAAAGGCCTGCGCGGCCGAGGCCAGCTCGCGGTCCGCCGCCGACCCGGCCGCGGCCACGAACGTGCCGTTGCGGCCCCGGGTCTCGATCACCCCGTCCGCCTCCAGCGCCCGGTACGCCTTGGCGACCGTGTTCGCGGCGAGGCCCAGCGACTCGGCCAGCCCCCGCACGGTCGGCAGCCGGTAGCCCACGGGCAGCGCACCGGAGCGCGCCTGCTCGGAGATCCGCGCCCGCACCTGCTCGTAGGGCGGGGCGCTGTCGTCGATGTCGATCTTCAAGGTCACAGGCCCGATTGTCGCGCACCCGGCGGAAAATGAGAGGCATCCCGGAAGGTCCTACGCGTAGCGTGCGCCCTCATGACTGTGATCGTGCGCGACCTGCGTCCCGATGTCCGAGCCGATGCCGAAGGGTTCTCCGACACCCGCCGCCTCGCCCTTCCGTACATGTTGTCCACCCCCGAGTCGGTGGTGCACACCCTGACGCACAGCCACCCGGACACCCGTTTCGGGCAGCTCGTCGCCGAGGAGGACGGCGAGATCATCGGCACCGCCCAGGTCAGCGTCGCCCACGACAGCACGGAGCCCGGCCAGGGCTCGGCCAACGTCTACGTACGCCCCGACCGCAGGAACCGCGGCGCCGGTTCGCTGCTGCTGCGGACGGCGGAGGAGCGCCTGGGCCGCCTCGGCGTCACGAAACTGTTCGCCTGGGTTCTGGACGAGCCGGACAACCGCGCGTTCGCCGAGCGGCACGGTTACCGGGCCAGCCGCTCCGCCTGGTTCCTGCGCCTGGACCTGGCGGGCGGCACGCTCCCGCCCCGGCAGGAGCCACCGTCCGGCGTCGAGCTGCGCACGGCCGCCGACTTCGCGGACGACCCACGCCCCCTGTTCGAACTGGACGCGGCGACGTCGTCGGACGAACCGAGCGACATCGACGTGGAGTTCACGGACTACGAGGCCTGGCTCGAGGAGAACTGGAAGCACCCGCTGCTGAACCGCGAGCTGACCACCGTCGCGCTCGTCGACGGCCGGCCCGCCGCCTTCAGCGTGGCCTACACGGACGGCGACTCCCGTTACGCCACCGCCATGACCGGCACCGCCCGGGAGTTCCGCGGCCGGGGCCTGGCCAAGCTCGCCAAGAACGACTCGCTGCACCGCGCCCGCGCGGCGGGGTGCACGGAGGCGTTCACCGGCAACGACACGGGGAACGAGCCGATGATCGCCATCAACAAGTGGTTCGGCTATGAGATCTGCGCGAAGGAAGTGCGTCATGTCCGCGAACTCGGCTGACCGGAACCCGCAGCCGGCCGACAGGAACACCCGGCTGGACGTCGTCCTCGTCAAGGCGGGCCGTACGAAGATCCGTTACAGCGGAGAGCTGCTGGCGGACGACGGCACGCGCGTGGCGGTCCGCGCCGCGTGGGCGGGCTCCGGCGTCCGCGACTTCGGGTTCGTCCGCTTCGAGCCCGGCGACGTCTTCACGGAGTACTACTGGCGCGACCGCTGGTACGCGGTGAAGGAGGTCCGCTCCGCCACGGGCGCGCTGAAGGGCTGGTACTGCGACGTCACCCGCCCCGCCCGGCGCTCCGGCCCGGAGCTGGTCGTGGAGGATCTCGACCTGGACCTGTGGCGCTCCGCGGACGGCACGGACGTGCGACGCCTGGACGAGGACGAGTTCGCCGAGAGCGGCCTCGGCGCGTCGGACCCCGAGGCGGCGTCCGCCGCCCTGGCCGCGCTCGACGAACTGGAGTCACTGGCCCGCGGCGACGGCTTCGCGGCCCTCCTGGCCTGAGCCGCCGGTCACGGCGACCACCGCGTACCGCTCGTCCGTCACCGGCCCGCCCCACAGCAGCGGATCGTCCGAGAGCCGCTGCACGCGCACCTGACCGGCGACCGGGGCGAGCAGACCGGTGAGCCGCTCGGCGGGTATGCCGACCGGCTCGATGGCCCCCCACACCCCCTCGACCAGCACCAGCCGTCCGCCCGGCCGCAGCAGACCCCGCCAGTGCCTGAGGGCCCGGGCGGGGTCGGGCAGGGCCCACAGGACGTGCCGGACGAGCACGGCGTCGAAGCGCTGCTCCCCGACCGGCGGTGCCGCGGCGTCACCGACGAGGAACACGGCGTCGCGCCCGGCGAGCTTTTCCCGGGCGCGGGACACCATCGCCGGGGAGAGGTCCACGCCCGTCACCCGGTGCCCCTGCTCGGACGCGAGGAGTGACAGGCTGCCGGTGCCGCAGCCGAGGTCGAGTACGTCGCCGGCGCGTCCCGGCAGCCAGTCGCGCAGCCGCCCGGCCCAGGCACGGCGCACCTCGGGGTCGCGCAGGCCGTGGTCCGGCTCCTCGTCGAAGGAGGCGGCCTCGGCGTCCCAGTCCACATTCGTCATGGGCCCCAGAGTGACACCCGCCACTGACAATCCCATCGTGACTGCCGCCACTGACAGAACAGGAGCGATGAGTCACCCTCCCCCGAAAGGTCTACCTCCGTGAGAACGCGGAACCCGGTAGACCCTCAAGGAGGCAGCCATGCGCCGTGTGACCGTGCAGAAGCCCCTGAAGAAGTCGGACGTCCGCCGGGTCCGCGAGGAGGCCGACGAGCGTCCCGCCGGGCGTCCTGAGGTCCGCAAGGACATCGCACGCACCTGGTGGCCGGACGCCTGAGCGGCCGGTGCGGGTCATGAGACGCGACGCTCAGAGCAGCCGCTTGCGGTAGTGGACGCGGTCGTAGGGCCCGTCCGTGCGGCGCTCCAGGAGTTCGTAGCCGTACTTCGGGTAGATCTGCTGGTTCTCCCACATCAGCGCGTTCGTGTAGAGCCTGACCTCGGGCAGGCCGAGGGAACGCGCGTGTGCGTCCACGAACCGGAGCAGCCGCCCGCCCACTCCCCCGCCCTGCGCGGCGGGGTGGACGGCGACGGTGTCGAGGAAGAGGTGGTCGTCGAACGCCTCGACCACGACGAGCCCGGTCACGGGATCGCCCGTCACGAACACCCGGCCCGCGGCCACGTTCGCCGCGTGATCCTCCTCCATGGGCTGGGGCACCAGTCCGATGCGCTCGATGTAGGGGCGGAAGGCCGCGTCGACCACCTCCGCGACGACCGCCACGTCGGCGGCCCGGGCCGGCCGGATCTCCTCGTCTGCCATGCCGCGACGGTACCTACCTGATGCCAGTCCGAACACTCCCTTAAGCGGGCCATAAGGATCTCCTTCACCCGCCCTCAGCAGGCGATTTCACGGTTCTCAGGGGCTAGCTTCGGAGCACCCCACGGGATTCCGGCCCGCATCGGCCCGGACCTGCCCCCTGCACCGTTTCGAGGAGTTCCCGCATGCCCGCACGCCGCAAGGTCGCCTCCGTCGCCGCCCTCGGCGGCCTTCCGCTCGCCCTGACCGTGCTGACCGCCGCGCCGGCCGCCGCGCACGGTTCGATGGGCGACCCGGTCAGCCGGGTCTCGCAGTGCTACGCCGAGGGCCCGGAAAGCCCGAAGTCGGCCGCGTGCAAGGCGGCGGTCGCGGCGGGCGGCGCCCAGGCCCTCTACGACTGGAACGGCATCCGCATCGGCGACGCGGGCGGCCGGCACCAGCGGCTCATACCGGACGGCAAGCTCTGCAGCGCGAACAACGCGGAGTTCAAGGGGCTCGACCTCCCCCGCGCCGACTGGCCCGCGACCGCCGTCCACAGTGGCTCGTACACCTTCAAGTACCGCGTGACGGCCCCCCACAAGGGCACGTTCAAGGTGTACCTCACCAAGCCGGGCTACGATCCGGCCAAGCCGCTCGCCTGGAAGGACCTGGATCTCGCGCACCCGGTCGCGACGTCCACCGACCCGGCCGCCACCGGCGGTTTCTACACCTTCTCCGGCAAGCTGCCCCGGCGCTCCGGCACGCACCTGCTGTACGCGGTCTGGCAGCGGTCGGACAGCCCGGAGGCGTTCTACTCCTGCTCGGACGTCAGCTTCGGCGGCGGTGGCGGCGCGGCGGGCGGCGCGGCTCCGGCCCCGTCCGCCTCCGCTCCCAGCGAGAAGCAGATCAAGGACGGCAACGGCAAGTCGACCATCGAGCACCACGGGCACGGCGACGACGACCCCGGCACGTCGGCGGCGCCGGCCGCGGCCCCGGAGAAGAGCACGCCGGACCGCCCGAAGGCGGCGCCCGCGCCCAACCGGCCGAAGGCGGCCGGTGCCACGGAGAACCTCGCCGAGACCGGCGGCGACAGCACCACCCCGTACGTGGCGATCGGCGGTGCGGCGGCGCTGGCCCTGGGCGCCTCGGCGCTGTTCCTGTCGGCCCGGCGCCGGACGGTGAGCGGCGGCCGGCACGACCGCTGACGCTCACCGCCCCACGACTCGGGGCCTGTCCGGCGGCTCAGGCCGGACAGGCCCCGAAACGTTTCTCTGATACGTGCCGACAGGTGACACGTATCAGCAGATGACACGTATCAACAGGTGACACGTGTCATTCGAAGGCCGATGCGCAGGTGGTGGGTGTGGCGTGGCCCGGGTCGAGGGCGTTGGCCACCTCGTGGAAGACGACCCGGTCCAGCAGCCCGGCGGCCACGTGCTCGGACAGGTCGACGGGGCACAGGTCCTGGAGCAGGACGTTGCGTACGTCCGGTCCGCTCAGGTACTGGCTGCGCCACGGCGTGACCACCTCGTCGTACCGGGTGGCGATGACGGTGTAGCGCACGCCGGGCACGGTGTCGCCGCCCGCGTTGAGCTTGGTGAGGAAGGCGGAGCCGGTGACCTGGTCGGCGAGGGCGGGGGTGTTCTTCGAGAGCAGGTCCGCGGCGCCGGGGAAGTACGGCAGCAGGTGGGTGAATCCGTTCAGGTCGGTGCCGTGGTTGCTGGGCGCGATGCCGACCAGGGCGTGCACCTCGGCGGCTCCCCCGAGGAACTTGAGGTAGTAGCGGGGCATCATGCCGCCCTGCGAGTGCCCGACGACGTCGGTCTCGTCGGCTCCGGTGGCCGCGAGCACCTTGTCCACGAACTCCTTCAGCTGTCCGGCGGACTTCTCGACGGGTCCGAGGCCGTGGAAGAAGGGGACACCCTCCAACTGGCCGTAGTCGAGGGAGAAGACGCAGTAACCGCGGACCTTCAGGTAGGGGGCGAGGCCCAGCCAGTTGTCGACGGAGTTCCCGAGGGTGCCGTGGACGAGGACGACGGGACGGGGGTGGGCGGCGGACGGCTTGCAGGAGTAGTCGTTCCAGCCGGAGCTCGGGGCACCGGCGGCCTGGGCGGTGGTGGCGGGGACGGTGAGGGCGGCGGCGGTCAGTACCAGCGCGGACAGGGGTCTGAGCACTCGCTTCCAGGGCAGCATCGGGTGATCTCCTTGCGACTCAAGGGGGGATGCGACGGGACTGGGCCCTGTGATCCGGATCACGAGGATGCTGTTCACTCGTCAAGTTACGGGCGAGTAGCCAAACTGGGAAGTTACGCGTCAGTAAAAACTCGCCGCGCAGCCGGTGCTGCGACTTCCAGCCGACACCCCCTCACCAGGCGGGCCGCACGGGCCCGTGCGGGGCGATGCACAGCAACTGCTCGCGCAGCGACCGCAGTTCGCGCTCCCCCAGCAGGTCCCCCCATTCCCGCACGACGTCCGCGGCCGCCTCCTCGGCCGCCCGCGTGCAGTCCCGGCCGCGCCCGGTCAGCACGACCAGGCGCGCCCGCGCGTCCTCGGGATGCGGCCGCCGCTCGGCGTACCCCTTGCGCACCAGCTCGTCGACGAGCTGACTGGCGGCCTGTTTGGTCACCCCGAGGTGGACGGCGAGGTCGGTGACCGTCGCGCCGTCCGGAGCGAGCCGGGCGAAGGCGAACCCGTGCGCGGGCCGCACCCCTTCGAAGCCGCGGGCGATCACGCCCTCGTGGATGCGTTGGGTGAGCCCGCCGGCGGCGGCGAGCAAGGCGGCGGACAGGGCCATGGCCTCGGAGTTCTGCACGCATGCATTGAAACACCCTTGACGAAACAGTCAAGAAGCTTGACTATATGGTCAAGCTGCTTGACCACTTGGAGGCCTCATGCCCGTCGTCCGATCGTCCGAAGCCGTCACCCACGAGATCCACGGCGCCCGTTTCGTCTCGTACGCCACCCCGGGCAGCGGCAGCAAGGAGCTGTGCGCCTGGCGGGGTGAGATCCCGGCCGGCCTGAAGGCGCCCGCGCACACGGTCAGCCGGGAGGAGATCTTCCATCTGCTCGACGGTGAGCTGCTGATCACCCTCGACGGCCGCACCGAGCGGATCGCCGCGGGCGACACGGTGATCATCAACCCCGGCGCCACCCTGACCGTCGAGAACCCGACCGACCGGACCGCGTACTCCTGGGTCACCACCTCGATCGGCCTGGAAGCACGGCTGGCCGACGGCACCCGCATCGTGCCGCCGTGGGCCAACTGACGTCCTGCGGAAGGCCGGCGTCATACGGCAGGGCCTGCGGGGTCTACGCCGCCCGTCCCCCGCGGCGTACGCCCCCTAGTCCCCCGGGCATCACCGCCCGCGGCCCGAACTTCGCCCGTGCCCGGTCCGCGACCTCCTCGATGCGGCGGACCTTCTCGTCCACCGGGTCGAAGGTCAGCTGGTGGGAGGCCTGGTCGGCGGGGCCGAGCCCCTCGGCGCGCAGGGAGATCGCCCGCACCCGGGCCCGCTGCAGCCCCAGCGCCTCGTACATGCCGTACGCGGCCCGGGTCAGTGCCGGGGAGTGGGCGGTCGGTTCGCTCAGGGTGCGGCTGCGCGTGGTGGCGGACCGGTCGGCGTAGCGCACGGTGAGGGTGAGCGTGCGGCAGACCTTCTCCAGGGCGCGCAGCCGGGCGCCGATCTCCTCGGCGGCCGACAGCAGCGCCCTGCGGTGCCGGTCCGGGTCCAGTTCGTCGCGCCCGAAGGGGCGTTCCGTCGCCAGGGACCGGGAGACGGCGTTCGGCAGGACCCGGCCGCGGTCGATGCCGTTCGCCTTTTCGCGCAGCTCGCGGCCGGCCTTCGCGCCGATCAGCCGCTGCAGCGTGGACAGCGGTGCGGCGGCGACCCGGCCGAGGGTGTCGAGCCCGTAGTCGCCCAGGGTGCGGGCGGTCGCGGTGCCCACACCGGGCAGCGCGCCGACGGGCTTGTCCGCGAGGAACTCCGCGATGGCGTCCGGCTCGTCGGGCACCGTACACGTCACCCCGGGCACGGCCTCACGCAGCGCCATCCGGGCCAGCAGCGGCCCGGGTCCGGCTCCGATCACGCAGTCGACGCCGTGGAGCGCGAGTGACCGCACCCGGATCACCGAGGCCAGTTCGACGGCGTCCCGCCCGAAGTACCGCTCGGCACCCCGCAGGTCGGCCAGCGCCCCGTCCGGTGGCAGGGCCTGGACGACGGGGGTGAACTCCTCCAGCATCCCGAGCAGATGGGGCAGATCCGCCTCGCTCGTCGGCGGCTGGAAACGTACGCAAAGGATGGTCATCCCGCACTCCCCGGACTCTGATGCCACAACTTCCTCGTGTTCGCGGGCTCTTCGCCCGCCGGACGCAGATCGGCCCAGGGGTGCATCTCGTACCCCGTGGACATGCGGATCTTCCGCTGCTCCATCGGATCCCTGGCCGCGGAACCGGTCGGCGCGGGCACGCCCTCCGACCCGGCGAGCCGCCGCCGCGCGGCGCCCTCACCGTCGCCTTCCGAACCCTCACCGCCGGAGCCGTCCTCACCGGGACCGGGACCGGCCAGCCGGGCGGCGACCCCCTCCAGTCCTTCCTCCCGGCGCACTTCCAGCAGGTCCGCGAGGTTCCAGGCGGCGGCTCCCACCACGCTGAGGCTGCGCGGACCGCGACGCTGCACCACCCCGCGCACCAGCAGCAGCCAGGAGTGGAAGACGGTGTGGGCGCAGGTGTCGTGGGAGTCGTCGAAGAAGGCGAGGTCGACCAGGCCCGTGCCGTCGTCCAGGGTGGAGAAGATGACGCGCCTGCCGGAGCGGATCGGCGGCGTCTGGGTGGCCGCCTTGGCGCCCGCGACCAGCACCGTCTCCCCGTGCCGGGCCTCGCGCAGCCGCCGCGCCGACACCACGCCCAGCTCGTCGAGGAACTGCCGGTGGTCGTCCATCAGGTTGCGTGAGGCGTCCATGGACAGCACGCCCAGCTCGGCACTGAGCCGCTCCGCGGAGGTGAGGTCGGGCAGCCCGGCCGGTGCGGTCTTCCGCCCCCCGGCCAGCGGCAACTGTCCGCCGCCCCCGCCGCGGGCGCCCCGGTGCAGCTCGGTCAGATGCAGTTGCAGATCACGGCGGTTGGCGCCGAACGCGTCCAGCGCTCCCACCTGCGCGAGCCGCTGGGCCACCGGGCGGCTGGGCCGGCCCCGCTCCCAGAAGTCGACCAGCGAGGCATACGGCTGGCCCTCGGCGATGCGCGCCGCCTCGGCCTCGCTGATGCCGTGCACATCGGAGAGAGCCAGCCGCAGCCCCCATTTACCGGACACCAGTTCGATACGGTGTGCGACCCCCGACGCGTTCACGTCCAACGGCAGCACGGGCACCCCACGGCGCCGCGCGTCCGCCAGCAGCAGCCGCTTGGGATACATCCCGGGATCGTGCGTGAGCAGCCCGGCGTAGAACGCGGCCGGATGATGCGTTTTCAGCCATGCCGACTGGTAGGTCGGTACGGCGAAGGCGACCGCGTGCGCCTTGCAGAAGCCGTAGGACCCGAAGGCCTCGACGATCTCCCAGGTCCGCTGGATCGTTTCCGCGTCATAGCCGTTCGCCGCCGCGTGCTGGGCGAACCACACCTTGATCCGCGCCTGCGACTCCGGGTCCGACAGCCCGCGCCGCACCCGGTCGGCCTCGCCGCGCCCGCACCCGGTCATGATGTCGACGATGTCGATGATCTGCTCGTGGAAGACGACGACCCCGTAGGTCTCCTTCAGCGGCCCCTCCAGATCCGGGTGCGGATACCGGATCGGCGCCCGCCCGTGCCGCGCCTCGATGAACGGCCGCACCATGTCGGCGGCGACCGGACCGGGCCGGAACAGCGAGATGTCGACCACGAGGTCGTGGAACGTGGCCGGCTGGAGCCGCCCGACCAGATCCCGCTGCCCGGGCGACTCGATCTGGAAGCACCCGAGCGTCTCGGTGGACTGGATCAGCCGGTACGTCTCCGGATCCCCCGGCGCCAACCCGTCCAGATCCACCCGGACACCCGACACCCGCCGTACTTCCGCCACCGCGTGCGCCATGGCCGACTGCATCCGCACGCCCAGCACGTCCAGCTTGAGCAGCCCGAGGTCCTCGACGTCGTCCTTGTCGAACTGCGACATCGGGAAGCCCTCGCCGCTGGTCGGCATGACCGGCGTACGCGCGAGCAGGGAGGCGTCGGACAGCAGCACCCCGCACGGGTGCATGGCCACCCCGCGCGGCAGGGCGTCCAGCGCCTCGACCAGCTCCCACAGCCTCCCGTACTTCTCCTTCTCCCCCGCCAGGGCCCGCAGTTCCGGCAGCTCCTCCAGCGCGGCGCGGGCGTCCCGCGCCCGGATGTGAGGAAAGGACTTGGCGACCCGGTCGATCTCGGCCGGGTCCATGGACAGGGCGGCCCCCACATCACGGATGGCGTGCCGCACGCGATACGTCTCCGGCATCGCGACCGTCGCGACCCGCTCGGTGCCGAACCGGTCGATGATCGCGCGGTAGACCTCCAGCCGGCGCGCGGACTCCACGTCGATGTCGATGTCGGGCAGCACGACCCGCTCCTTCGACAGGAACCGTTCCATCAGCAGCCGGTGCTCGATCGGATCGGCGTGCGCGATACCGAGCAGGTGATTGACGAGCGACCCGGCCCCCGACCCCCGGGCGGCGACCCGGACGCCCATCTCCCGCACGTCGTCCACGACCTGGGCCACGGTCAGGAAGTAGGAGGCGAACCCGTGGTGGGCGATGATGTCCAGCTCGTGGTGCATCCGCTCCCAGTACTCCCGACGCCGGTCGTACCCGCGCAGCACCATCCCGGCCGCCGCCCGCGAGGCCAGCGTCCGCTGGGCGGTACGGCGCCCCGCACCGACCAGATGCGGCTCGGGAAAGTGGACGGTACCGATCCCGAGATCGTCCTCGGGGTCGACCAGGCACGCGGCGGCCGTGGCCTGCGTCTGCTCCACCAGTCGGTGGGCGACCTCCCGCCGGAACCCCGCGGCTTCCACGATCCGTTCCGCCACCGCGGCCATGTCCCCGGCACCCTTGAGCCAGGCCTCGCCGGAGTCCAGTCCCCTGGCCGGGTCGACGGGCACCAGCCGCCGGGCGGCGTCCAGCACGTCGGCGACCGGCCCGAGACCCGGGTCGGCGTACCGTACGGCGTTGGTGAGAACGGGCCGGATCCGCTGCTCGGCGGCGAACCCGACGGTACGGGCGGCCAGCCGCAGCGAGCCCGGACCCGTACCTGTCCGGCCGTGCCAGACGGCTTCCAGCCGCAGGTCGTCGCCGTAGACGTCCCGCCAGGGCGCGAGCAGCCGCGCCGCACGGTCGGGCCGCCCCTCGGCCAGGGCGCGCCCGACGTCCGACGCGGGCCCGAGCAGCACGGTCACACCCCGGGCATGATTGCGCTCCCAGGGCAGCAGGGGTGTCCCCTCCCCCTCATGGGCGGCCGATACGAGCCCGCACAGGTCCGCCCACCCCCGGGCGCCGTCCCGGGCGAGATAGGTCACCCGAGGGGCCGACTCGTCCACGAAGGCACCGCCCCGCACCGGGGTCCGGCGCCGCCGTCGCCGCTCGCTCCCGGGCTCCGCGCCCCCCACCGCCAGATCGACCCCGAACAGCGGCCGGACCCCCGCCTTCCCGCAGGCCTTGGAGAACCGGACCGCGCCGGCGAGCGTGTCGCGATCGGTCAGCGCCAAGGCGTCCATGCCCCGCTCGGAGGCACGCTCGGCCAGCCGCTCCGGGTGCGAGGCTCCATAACGCAACGAGAATCCGGAGACGGTGTGCAGATGCGTGAACCCCGGCACACGCACCTCCCGCACTCGTGAGCCACACCAGCTCTCGAACATCTGTTCCCAACTGCCTCACCCCCACCATACCCCCATCCTCGAATGTGTGTACGACATCCGTTCGGCCCCGCCCCACCTGCGGAAACACCCCCCGTCCCCCGACCGTGGAGGCATGCCGCACAGCTCCCTCCTCGCCGAGGTGAGAGACGCCGTCACACCGCGGGCCACGCTGCTCATCGTCGGCGTGATCGCGCTCCAGCTGCTGTTCATCGCCTCGTACGTGGGAGCACTGCACGACCCGAAGCCCAAAGACGTGCCCTTCGGCGTGGTCGCACCCCAGGCCGCGGCCGGCCAGGCGGTCAGCCGGCTCGAACAGCTCCCCGGCTCCCCCCTGGACCCCCGCGCACTGCCGAACGCGGCGGCGGCCCGCACCCGGCTCGCCCACCGCGACATCGACGCGGCCCTGATCATCGACCCAAGGAGCAACACCGACACCCTGCTGGTCGCCTCCGGGGGCGGCAGGGTCCTCTCCACCACACTGACGGCCCTCGTCACCACCTTGGAGAAGTCCGAGCGGCGCACCATCCGGACGATCGACGTGATCCCGTCCGCGCCCCACGACCCCAACGGGCTTTCGTCCTTCTACCTGGTGATCGGCTGGTGCGTCGGCGGCTACCTGGGCGCCGCGGCCCTCGCCATCAGCGCCGGGGCGAAACCCTCCAACCCCACCCGCGCCGCGATCCGCCTGGCGGTCATGGCCCTGGTCGCGATCATCGGCGGGCTCGGCGGAGCCCTCATCACCGGCCCGGTCCTGGACGCCCTGCCGGGCAGCACCGCGGCCCTCTGGGGCCTGGGCACCCTGATCATCTTCGCCGTGGGCGCCGCCACCCTCGCCCTCCAGGGCGTCTTCGGCACGATCGGCATCGGCCTGGTCATCCTGCTGGTGGTCATCCTCGGCAACCCCAGCGCGGGCGGCGCCCTGCCCCCACCCCTCCTCCCGCCCTTCTGGAAGGCGATCGGCCCGGCCCTGCCCCCCGGCGCGGGCACCTGGTCGACACGCTCCCTCGCCTACTTCGACAACAACGCGATGACCGGCCCCCTCCTCGTATTGGCGGCATGGGCGGTAGCGGGAGCCGCGATCACCATGGCGGCGGCGACCGTACGCAAGCGCGCGAAGGCGACCCCGTAACCACACCCGCCGCCCCGCGCACCCTCCGGTCGGCACAAGGGGGGCGCCACCACAGCCGGCCCGCAGCCGCGTACGGCGAGCAGGGGCCGTGTCGGGCAACAGCCAGTCGGCGTCAGACCCCATCGCGACGTTCCGAGGACGGACACCCCCCGGCGCGGCCCCGACCCACACCCGGCGACAGGCGCAGCCACCCGCACCCCCACCCGGCGAGACGGCACGCAAAAGTCCCGCCCCTCGCACAAGGGGCGGGACTCCGCGCACTCACATGTCAGCCGATCTGCGTCCCGGTCGCCGACAGCGCCTCGGTCACCGGCTGGAAGAACGTCTCCCCGCCCGAGGTGCAGTCACCGCTGCCGCCGGACGTGAGCCCGACCGCCTTGTCCCCGGCGAACAGCGACCCGCCACTGTCGCCCGGCTCCGCGCACACGTCGGTCTGGATCAGCCCGTTCACGATGTCGCCGTTGCCGTAGTTCACGGTGGCGTCCAGCCCCGTGACCTTGCCGTCGTGCACCTGCGTGGTCGACCCGCTCCGGGTGACCGCCATGCCGACGGTCGCGTCCGCGGCGCCCGAGATCTTCTGGGTGGACCCGTTGTACAGGTTCACCTCACTCGGGTGGTCGACCTCAGCGGTGTACTTGACCAGTCCGTAGTCGTTGTCCGGGAAGCTGGAGTCCGCGTTGGTGCCGAGCTCCTTGCCGCTGGAGTCCGACCACGTGGAGATGCCCTCGGTGCAGTGACCCGCGGTCAGGAAGAACGGCTCACCGCCCTTGACCACGTTGAAGCCCAGCGAGCAGCGCCCGCTGCCACCGGTGATCGCGTCGCCACCGGCGACGAAGGGCTTGTACTCCCCCTTGGACCGCTTGAGTTCGGCCTTCGCCCCGAGCCCGTCCACGACCTTCGTCAGGGTCGCCCACTCGGCCTTGGAGACCGTGCGGTCGGCGGTCACGACGACCTTGTTCGTCGTCGGGTCGGTCACCCAGGCGGTACCCGGGATCGTCGCGTCCTGCTTCAGCGTGCTGCGGGCGCTCTTGAGTTCGGCGAGGGAGTTCGCCACGACTCTCGCCCTGGCGCCGGCCTTCTCCACGGCCTGCGCGGCACTCTCGTCGAGCACGTTCACCACGAGGCTCTTGCTCTTGGTGTCGTAGTACGTCCCGGCCGCGTCGCCGCCCAGGTCCTCGGCCAGCGACGAGGCGAGCTTTCCGGCCGCGGTGACCGACAGGGTCCGGGGCGCGGACGCCTCAGGGGTCTCGCTGGCGTTCGCGGTCTGGAACGTCACTCCCGCGGCGACCAGCGCGGCGATGCCCGCACCTGCCACGGCTGCACGCCGCTTGGGTATGCGTCGGTGCTTCAACTTACGTCCTCCTGTGGGGGGTCGGCACGAGAGGTTGTGGGGACCTCACGAGCCGGAAGGCTTCGTTGACGAGCGCCCACTATTCCGAGGACGGCGGGGAGCACACAAGGGTGAGTTCGAGACGCGCGTAGACAGCGCTTCGCACGCCTCCCCATTTTGACCGTCCGCGATCAAATCGGACCCAACTCCCGCGCGTTCACAGTGCAAACATTACGCGTGAGTAATGTGTGCCCACTCTGTGACGTCTACACGTGGCTGAATTCCGCCCCTCCGAAGGCCGGTTGGGAGGAGCCGTGAGAGGGCCCGCACACAGCACGAAGCCCCCGCACGCGATGCGCGCGGGGGCCGCGAGAGGTACTGCGAAGAGAAGTGCCGCGAACTGCCGCCGGGGCCTAGTAGACGCTGACGCCGTAGGCGCTCAGGGCCTCCGTGACGGGCTGGAAGAACGTCGTACCACCGGAGGAGCAGTTGCCGCTGCCGCCCGAGGTCAGGCCGTACGCCGTGCCGTTGCTGCCGTAGAGCGAACCGCCGGAGTCACCGGGCTCGGCGCAGACGGTGGTCTGGATCAGGCCGGAGACGATGTCCCCGCCGCCGTAGTTGACGGTGGCGTTGAGGGCGGTGACACGGCCGCTGTGGGTGCCGGTCGTGGAGCCGTCGCGGATGACGGTGGTGCCCACGCTCGGGGTGGCCGCGCGCGTGATGTCCACGCCGTTCGCGGTGCCGGGACGGCTGACGGACCCGCTGTAGCGCACGAGGCCGTAGTCGTTGCCCGGGAAGCTGGAGCCGGCCGTCGAGCCGATGACCGTCGTGCGGGCGGAGTTGGAGTACCAGGTGCCCGCGCCGTCGGTGCAGTGACCGGCGGTCAGGAAGTACTCGGTGCCGTTGCTGGCACGGACGTTGAAGCCGAGGGAGCAGCGCCAGCTACTCGCATAGATGGCGTCGCCGCCCTGGATGAGCTTGCTGAACTTGCCCGGGGTGCGCTTGACCGTGAGCGCGTCGGCGTTGCCGCCGGCCTGCTGCTTGATCTTCGCTATCTCCGCCTGCGTGACCGTGCTGTCCACGGTCAGGAGCACGCGGCCGGTCTTGCTGTCGACGGCCCAGGCGGTGCCCGGGACATCGGCCTTCAGCAGCGAGGCGCTGGCGCTCTTGAGCTCGGCGGCGCTGAAGGTGGTGGGGGTGTCGGAAGCGTTCGCGCTGGGGATCGCGATCGCTGCGGCGGCAACGAGGCCGGTGGAAACGGCGATCAGCCGGGTCCGTCTCGAAATGCCACTGCGTGGGGTGGTGCGCTTGATCCTCACTTTTCGTTCCTCCACAAAGGAAGTAGGGGGCCCTCGTGGGGTTTCGGGCCCGTGAGGCGCAGCCTGGGACCGGTCGTCCGGATTCCGAACACGCCGTGCCCCTGACAAGCGCTGAGGGGGAGTATTCGGCCGAACGGCCGGTCGGCGCAAGAGGGCCTTTCGGACTCACGCCTTTGATGGATCCTTACGAAGCCGCCCCGTGGCCGCCTTTCACCCCCGGCCGCGCCTCACACCGGCGCGCGCTCCCCCGCCGCGCCCCCGACGCCCAGCGAGTTCCCCGGCGGCGGGGGGCAGACGAACTGGTCGGCGAAGGCGCACGGCGACAGCGGCGCCCGGTCGAAGTCGACCGGGGTACTTCAGTTTCAGTGCGAAGGCCAGTTCGTACGGCGTGACGCGCAGCCGCCGAGCGCCCGGCGCGCGGAGGATTCCGGGTCGTGGTCCCGTACGTTCACGCCCCTTCGCGCACCAGCAAGACCCCACCGAACGGCTGCCCGGCCACGGCGAGACCGTCCGACTCGGCGGCATTCAGCACGACCGCGTCACCGGGTCGGCCCGCCGGCACCCGGGGATGTCCGGAAGTCGACCGTCCGGATAGCCCCCGAGCGCAGGTCAGCCGTCGCAGGGGCAGCAGCAGTCGCACCCGTCGCAGTCGCAGTCCCGGCAGACGCCCTCGCGCTTCTTACGGGACCACGGCCCCTCGTACTCCTTGGCGCAGCACAGCTTGCAGGTGCAGCACAGCAGCCAGAACATCCCGCATCCGGCCCAGAATCCACGCCGGCGGGGCGGCTGGGGCACCGGAGCACCCCCACCGAAACCGCCGCCGAAACCGTCCCCGCCGTACGCTCCGCCGCCACCGGCGTACGGGTTTCCGCCGCCCGCGTACGGGTGCTGCGGGGAGCCGTAGGGCCCCGGCGGCTGCTGCCCGTGGGGTCCCTGCGGTCCGTAGGGCCCGCTCTGGTGGGAGGCGCAGACCGGCACCGTGCCGAACGCCCGGTCCACCGAGCGCCGCAGTTCATGTACCAGCAGCAGATGCACCAGCCGCGCATCGGTGAACTCGGCGTCGCGCAGCGCGAGCCGCACGCCGTGCACCGCGTCGTCGGCGATCCGCCTGACCTCCCCGAGGGAGGTGCCGGTCGCGGTGATCGGGTTCCAGGCGCCTGAGGCGGCATCGGCGTGGCGGTCCTCCACGGCGTCCAGCAGGTGGGCGAGGCGTCCGAAGAGCCGCCCGGCCTCGGCCAGCGGTCCGGCGTTGTACGGCCGGCCGGCGAGGACCGCGGTGTGCGCGAAGGCGGCGGCGGTGGCGGCCTCGGTCGGCTCGGTGACGGTGAGGATCGGCGTCCCGGGCCCGGCCAGTACCTCGATCCCGGCCTGCCGGTCCACCGCGTCGACCAGGAGAGAGGTGTCGAATCCCACAGCGGTGCCGCTCCGGGCACCGGCCGTGTCCCAGTTCGCGGCGACCCGGCGCGCGGCACGGGCCACCGGTCTGCGGGCCAGCAGCCCGTCACCGTCGGTGACGTGATCGCGGACCTTCGCCGAGGCCAGCACCAGGGAAACGGCTGCCGCGAGCCGCGCTCCCTCGCCGTCCGCCACGGAGGCGGTGCGCATGCCGCGCAGCGGGCACGGTCCGGCCGTACGCCGGCCGGCACCGCCCCCGCCCTCCATCTGAGCCTCCGTCAGGACCGAAAGAAGCAGCCCGTCGTAATTCGTGACGATCCGGGCGAACTGCCCGTGATCGCCGCGCAGAGCGAGGCAAAGCCCGCACAAATGCGCCATCCACTGACCGGCGAGCTCGTCTCCGAGCCTGTGTCTGCAAGGCCTGACGATTCCGAACACGACGCTCCCCCGAACTTCCTGACGACGCTGAGCTGCGGCATCGTACCGGCCCCCGCGTTCACCCGTACGCCCCGGCCATCACCCGTACGCCGGGAAGAATCATATTTCACTCACAGTCAGCAGCCGTTTGGGAAACGGCCCTTGGGACACACGGACTCTCGACGGAATCGCTGTGCACCAGTACCGTCACAAACCCCCCGTGCGGCGTCTATCCACTTGGCGCGCCATCCGCATCATGGACGACCATAGGGATGCGGAAAGCAGAAAGACCGCTGTGAGAGGAGGCGTCCATGGGATCGGTACGCAAGGCAAGTGCCTGGCTTGGCCTCGTCGACGACAACGAAGACGAGCGTTACTACGACGACGACGACTACTCCGACGGAAACGAGCCCGGGGAAGCCTGGGTCACCGACCCGCGCGTCAAGGTGGCCTCGGACGTCGCCGAGGAGAAGGGCCGCCGCATCGGCACGGTGACCCCGGACAGCTTCCGGGACGCACGCGCCATCGGCGAACTGTTCCGCGAGGGCGTGCCGGTCATCATGAACCTCACGGCCATGGAAGCGTCCGACGCCAAGCGCGTGGTCGACTTCGCGGCCGGGCTGATCTTCGGCCTGCGCGGTTCGATCGAGAGAGTCTCGACCCGCGTGTTCCTGCTGACCCCGGCCCACACGGAGATCGTCAACGGCGACCCGGCCGGACACCGTACGGACGGCTTCTTCAACCAGAGCTGAGGCAGGGCCGCTCACCGGCCCTGCCCCCGCGCAGGGTTGGCGGACCGGCCTACCGGAAGGCGTCGAGTCCGGTGAGCGCCTTGCCCAGCACGAGCTGGTGCATCTCGACGGTGCCCTCATAGGTGAGCACCGACTCGAGGTTCGTCGCGTGCCGCATCACGGGATATTCGAGCGAGATCCCGTTGGCGCCGAGAATCGTCCGGGCCGTGCGGCAGATCTCGATCGCCTCCCGGACGTTGTTGAGTTTGCCGAAGCTGACCTGCTCGGGACGCAGGCGGCCGGCATCCATACGCCGCCCCAGATGATGGGCGAGCAGAATCCCCTTGTGCAGTTCGACCGCCATGTCGGCGAGTTTGGCCTGGGTGAGCTGGAAGCCGCCGATGGGCCGCCCGAACTGTTCCCGCGACTTCGCATAGTCGACCGCGGCCTCGAAACTGGCGCGGGCCGCGCCCATGGCGCCCCACACGATTCCGTACCGGGCGTGCGACAGACAGCTGAGGGGCCCGCGCAGGCCGGTGACCTCCGGAAGGACGGCGTCGGCGGGCAGCCGCACCTCGTCGAGCACGAGCTCGCTGGTGACGGAGGCCCTGAGGGACCACTTGTGCTTGATCTCGGGGGCGGAGAACCCGGCGCTGTCGGCGGGCACCGCGAAACCGCGGATCCCCTCCTCGGTCTGCGCCCACACGACGGCGACACCGGCGACCGATCCGTTGGTGATCCACATCTTGCGGCCGTTGAGGATCCAGTCGGAGCCGTCGCGCTTGGCGTACGTGCGCATGGCGGCAGGGTCGGAGCCGTGGTCGGGCTCGGTGAGCCCGAAGCAGCCGATGACCTCGCCGGCGGCCATGCGCGGCAGCCACCGCTGCTTCTGTTCCTCGCTGCCGAAGCGGTGGATGGCGTACATGGCGAGGGAGCCCTGCACGGAGACGAGGGAACGGATGCCGGAGTCGGCGGCCTCCAGTTCCAGACAGGCGAGCCCGTACTGCACGGCGGACGCACCGGCACACCCGTACCCGTCCAGGGACATCCCGAGGGCCCCGATGCCGCCGAGCTCCCTGGCCAGCTCCCGGATCGCCGGGAGCTCGCCCTTCTCGTACCACTCGGCGACGTACGGCAGCACCCGGTCCGCGGCCCAGGCCCGCACGGTGTCCCTGATCCCCAGGTCCTCGGGCTCGAGCAGGTCGTCCAGGCCGAGGGGATCGCCGGGATCGAAAGGAGGCAGCTTGGACGAACCGGACATGATCGACACCCTCCGTAGCTTTTTAACTAGCACCGCTAACCGAGACGCTACGACGCCGGTCCACCCATGCACCACCCATAGCCACCGTCTGAGAGTGGAAGGCGCAGGGAACAATGGTTGCTCCGACACTCGGCCGGTTCTCCGGCGGCAGGTCAACGCCGCACCCGAAGCCCGCCCACAGCCGGCCGCCGACGGCGAGATACCACCCACAGGCGATGCGACTCCTCGGCCGACAGTCACGGGCGGCGCGTGGGTGGGCGAAAGGGCCCTCACACCGAGACGCGGGACTCCGCGGCGTCCCTCGGGGCAGGAAGCTCGACCGGCTCCGACTCACACTGCATCGCCCGCGGCAGCCGCAGCGCCATCGCCGCCCCGAGCAGCAGCAACGCCGCGCTCACCAGCAACGTCACATGCAGCCCGTGCACGAACGCGTCCCGGGCCGCCTGCCGCAGAGCGGCACCGGCGGACCCGCCCAGCTGCGCGGCGACCTCGTACGCCTCCCCCAGCGAATGCCCCGCGGACGCGGATGCCGACGCCGGGACCCCGGGCACGCCCGACAGCCCGGGCGCGTACGCCGCGTTCATCACCGTGCCGAGCAGCGCGATGCCGATCCCCGCCCCGAGCTGGTACGACGTCTCCCCGATCGCCGCCGCCCCACCGGCCTGTTCCTGCGGCGCCTCGCTCAGCATCGACTCGTACGCCCCGAACAGCGTCGTCTCCAGCCCGAAACCGAGCAGCACGAACCCGCTCAGCATCAGCGCGCAGTCGTCCGTCCGCCCCAGCGCCGTCAGCAGCACCACGGCGAACGCCGTGAGGCAGAACCCGGCGCACACCATCCGCCGCGGTCCGAACCGCCGCAGCATCCGCGCCCCGGCCAGCCCGGCAGCCATCGCCGCGAACGTCAGCGGCAGCAGCCGCAGCCCGGTCTCCAGCGGCGACAGCCCGAGCACCAGCTGCAGATACTGTGCCGCGATCAACTCCAGACCCACCAGCGCGAGCATCGCCAGCACGATGCACCCGACGGACGTGCTGAACGCCGGACGCGCGAACATCTTGAGGTCCACCAGCGGGTACTCCCGCCGCCGCTGCCGCCGTACGAAGCCGACCAGCAGCGCCGCGCCGACCACCAGCGGCAGCACGGTGACCAGGCTGCCCACCGACCCCCCGCTGCCGAGCCGCTTCACGCCCAGCACGACACCGAACAGTCCGGCTGCCGCCATCAGCGCACCCACCACGTCCCAGGGGCCCTTGCCGTCCCCCTTCGACTCGGGCAGCAGCAGCCGTCCCACCGGGAGGCTGACCAGCATCAGCGGGATGTTGACGAGGAACACCGAGCCCCACCAGAAGTGCTCCAGCAGGAAGCCGCCGAGCAGCGGACCGACCGCCGCGCCCACCGCGGCCACGGCACTCCATATGCCGATCGCGAGCGCCCGCTCCCGCCGGTCCGGGAAGACCTGCCGCAGGATCGACAGGGTGGCAGGCATGATCATCGCGCCGCCCACGCCGAGCAGCGCCCGCGCCACGATGAGGACCTGGGCGTTGTCGGCCAGGGCCGCGAGGCCGGAGGCGACGCCGAACAGCGCGTATCCGAGGAGCAGGACTCTGCGGCGGCCGATGCGGTCGCCCAGCGTGCCGAACAGGATCAGCAGCGAGGCGCAGACCAGCGGGTAGACGTCGACGATCCAGAGCAGCTCCATCCCGCCGGGCTTCAGGTCCTCGGTGACGGCGGGGACCGCCACGTGCAGCACGGTGGCGTCGACGGCGACCAGCAGCAGGCTGACGCAGAGGACGACGAGGACCACCCAGCGGTTGGCACCGGCCCCGGCCGCCCGACGGCGCAGCGCAGCGGCGGCCGTGGTCGTCCCGGACATGTACGTACCTCCCAGATGTTCCCTCGCGATCGGCGGGCTCACGGGGTGGGGGACGCCCCCGTGACTCGGCCGGAGAGGAGCGGCGGTCTCCGGCCGGCGCAAACGAAAAGCGAGTGACACGTCAGCGTACGCGAGTCACCGGCGGAGACCAGTGGCGGACCTCTCACACCTCCGGCGGATGGATGTGGCATACGCCACTTCCTCCCGTGTCGTCGACGCGTCGGCCGACCGGGTGGTTCCGGCCCGGGTCGATAATCGGGCGGATGACCGATCTCGACACGCGCGCGGCCCCGTCCCGCGCCGGGGCGCTGCGCCGGGCGGCCCCGGCGCTCGCCGGGTACGCGGCCGTCCGCGCCCTGGGCCTGCTCGCCCTGTTCCTGTGGAGCGGGGCGCGGGACAAGAGCGCGTACACGCTGCTGACCGCCCGCTGGGACGCGCTCTGGTATGTCAGGGTCGCCGAGCTCGGTTACGGCTACGAGGTGCGGCTGCCGAACGGGGACGTCCACTCGAACCTGGCGTTCTTCCCGCTGCTGCCCTGGCTGGAGCGGCTGGTGGCGACCCTCTCGCCGCTGTCGTTCGCGGACGGGGGCTTCCTCGTCAGCCTGCTGGCCTCGCTCGCGGCGGCCTGGGGCATCTTCGCGGTGGCGGACCATGTGTACGGCCGCCGGGTGGGCGTGTGCGCGGTGTTGCTGTGGGCCGTCCTGCCGGTCGGGATCGTGCAGTCGATGGCGTACAGCGAGTCCCTGTTCACGGCGCTCGCGGCCTGGGCGCTGTACGCGGTGCTGACCGGCCGGTGGGTGACGGCGGGCACGCTGGCCCTGCTCGCGGGACTGACCCGCCCGGTGGGCCTGGCCGTGGTGGCGGCGGTGTGGGTGACGGCGGCGGCCGCCTTCGTGCGGGAGGGCCGCACGGCCGGCCCCGGCGCCCCGGCCGACCCCGGGGCCCGGGCCGACCCCGGGGCCCAGGCCCGGCGACTCCTCGCCGTGCTCCTGGCCCCCCTCGGCACCGCCGGCTACGTGCTCTGGGTCGGGCACCGCACGGGCAAGGGCCCGCTGGGCTATCTGGACGTCCAGGCCGGATGGCGCAACGGTTTCGACGGCGGGTACGCCTTCGCCCGGTTCGTCGCCGAGAAGTTCACGTCGTTCCCGGCGGCCCTGGCCGGCGTGGGGCTGATCCTCGGGGTGGCGTCAGTCGTCTGGCTGTATGCGACCGGAGTACGTCAGCGCCAGCCGCTGCCGCTGCTGGTCTACACCGGGGTCGTGACCGCGCTCGCCCTGTGCGCGTCGAGCTACTTCGGCTCGAAACCGCGGTTGCTGCTGCCCGCCTTCCCGCTGCTGCTGCCCCTCGCCCTGGCCCTGGCCAGGGCGCGTATCCGCAGGTCAGCGACGGTGCTGGGGTCTGTGGCGGTGGCCGGTGCGGTGTACGGGGCGTTCTGGCTGAACGGCTCCGGTCCCCCCTGACCCGCTGTGAGCGCCAGGGGAATTCGACACCATGCACCGGTGAACGAATTCAAAAGCGCGATAAAACCCGCATCCGAAATGATCAAAGGAATTGAAGGCCGGAGCGCCCGGCGATTGCAGATTCGCTGGAAATAAACCCGCTCCTGAGAGGAATCCCACATCACATCGTCATCACAAAGCCGTTGATTCGCCCGGGATCTCAGCTCACTCGCTGTAACGTCGATTGGGTGCGTACCGAACCGAAGCTCACCCGTCTGGACCGGGTCTTCGCCCGGCTGGACCGTGAGCCGGAACGACCGGCCCACATCGATGTGCCGAAGATGAGCAGGCACCGCATCGTGCTCTTCGCGGCGACCCTTGCCTTCTACGGCGCGATCGTGTGGGCCGTGGTGATCACGTCCTGGCTGGTCCGGCTCGACTGGCAGGTCATGTTCTTCCGCCCGTACCAGCAGTGGTCGGAGATCCACCGGTTCGTCGACTACTACGTGGTCCTCGGACAGCGCGGCCCGACCGCCGTGATGGTCGCGGCCTGGCTGGGCTGGCGCTCCTGGCGGCAGCACACCCTGCGGCCGCTGCTCGCGCTCGGCGTCTCGCTACTGCTGCTGAACATCACGGTCGGCGCCGCCAAGTACGGCATGGGCCGTCTGGGGCCGCACTACGCGACCGTCATCGGCTCGAACGAGATGTGGCGCGGCGGCGATATATTTCCGAGCGGTCACACCGCCAACGCCGTGGTGACCTGGGGCATCCTCGCCTACCTGGCCTCCAGCGCCAGAGCGCAGCGCTGGCTGTCCGCCGTGTCGGCGGTAACCTCGCTCGGCGTCGGGATGGCCACCGTCTACCTCGGTACGCACTGGCTGAGCGATGTGCTCCTCGGCTGGACGGCGGGTCTGCTGATCCTGCTCGGCCTGCCGTGGTTCGAGCCGCTGATCGCCCGTGCCGAGAACGCGATCTTCGACCTGCGCGACCGTCTGCGGGCCCGCAGGCGCCGCACCTCGGCGGTTCCGGCCGGCGCGCCGCCCCTCGTCGTCACGCCCCTGCCCGACCGGGACGACGTCGCGGCCCGCTCACCGCGGCCCACGGTCCATCTGGCGCCGGGCGCGCACGCGGTCCGCTCGGAGCGCTCGCCGGTCACCCCGGCCGGCAGCCGCCGTCCGCCGCAGGCCGATCGCCATGCGCGCGGTTCCGCCTCGTCGGCCCGGCCGGTGACGGGCGGCTGACCACCGGCCGCTACGCACCGCCCCGGCACTGCGAGGGCCCCGGTTCCGGAGCGGAACCGGGGCCCTCGCCGGGTCTCAGCCCTTCCAGGCCCGCGCCACCCGGCCGCCCTTGACCTCGAAGTTCAGCCGGCCCACGCGGTACTCCATCGTGATGATCGCCCCGGGCGGCAGCGCGCGCACCGTGGGCCAGCCACGCTCACGCGCGAGGCTTTCGGCTCGGCCGGCCTCCAGGCCGACATAGGTGTCCGGGCTGTCGTCGGGTTCCGCGGAAGGTGTCGGAGTCGGTGCCATGCCGCCACGCTATGTCCTGTCCGGCGACCGCGGAAGTCCGGGCCGGCGACCGCCCGGGCCGGGTCGCGGCCGGTCACTGTCCGCCTCCCGTCACGCTTCTGTCACAAGATCACGACAGGCGTTTCGGGAGCTGTCCGTCACACGGACGAGCGGTTCCGTAGGCCTTCCGCAGGCATTCGACCTCAATTCCCAGCGTGTCCCATGAGCTCATGGAAAAGCCCGGCTGAAAGTTCCGGGAGAAGTACCTGCGACCTCCGTTCCTTTCCGCTGCCGGACCGGCCGGGTGAAGTCGGCGCGGTACAGGAAATGCGTGGCTTCTGCACCCGGAGGCCGGTTCGCCACCTGTCGGACCTCGCGGTGACGCGAGCATCATGGCGTGAGCTCGCGGGTACGTGTGGCGCGGGCTACGGCGGGCCCGGTACGCGATGAGCGAAGGGGCGAGCGATGGGGACGCAGACCGTACCGGTGACGCCGTCCGAGCCGCGCACACGGCACGGGCGGGTGGTGGTCGACTGGCTGACGACGACGGACCACAAGAAGATCGGCCATCTCTACCTGGTCACGTCGTTCGTGTTCTTCCTGATCGCCGGGGTGATGGCGCTGCTGATGCGCGCCGAGCTCGCCCGTCCGGGCCTGCAGATCATCGACAACGAGCAGTTCAATCAGGCGTTCACGATGCACGGCACGATCATGCTGCTGCTGTTCGCGACGCCGAGCTTCGCGGGCTTCGCCAACGAGCTGATGCCGTTGCAGATCGGCGCGCCCGACGTCGCCTTCCCGCGGCTGAACATGTTCTCGTACTGGCTGTTCCTGTTCGGCGGGCTGATCGTGCTCGGCTCGCTGCTCGTGCCCTCAGGGCCCGCCGACTTCGGCTGGTTCGCCTACGCCCCGCTCAACAGCGCGGAGCGTTCGCCCGGTCTCGGTCCCGATCTGTGGATCATGGGGCTCGCGCTGTCGGGTTTCGGCACGATCCTCGGCGCGGTCAACTTCATCACCACGATCATCGGGATGCGCGCCCCGGGCATGACGATGTTCCGGATGCCGATCTTCGTGTGGAACACCCTGTTCACGTCGATCCTGATTCTGATGGCGTTCCCGGTGCTGGCGGCGGCGCTGCTGGTGCTGGAGGCGGACCGGCGGTTCGGCGCGCAGGTCTTCGACGCGGCCAACGGCGGCGCGATCCTGTGGCAGCACCTGTTCTGGTTCTTCGGCCATCCCGAGGTGTACATCATCGCGCTGCCGTTCTTCGGGATCATCACGGAGATCATCCCGGTCTTCAGCCGCAAGCCGTTGTTCGGCTATCTGACGCTGGTCGGCGCGACGATGGCGATCACCGGCCTGTCGATGATCGTGTGGGCGCACCACATGTTCGCCACGGGCGCGGTGCTGCTGCCGTTCTTCTCCTTCATGAGCTTCCTGATCGCGGTGCCGACGGGGGTGAAGTTCTTCAACTGGGCGGGCACCATGCTCAAGGGCTCGCTGTCGTTCGAGACGCCCATGCTGTGGGCGACGGGCTTCCTGGTGACCTTCCTGTTCGGCGGGCTGACCGGGGTGATCCTCGCGTCGCCGCCGCTGGACTTCCATGTGACGGACACGTACTTCGTGGTCGCGCACTTCCACTACGTCGTCTTCGGGACGGTGGTCTTCGCGATCTTCGCCGGCTTCTTTTTCTGGTGGCCGAAGTTCACCGGGAAGATGCTCGACGAACGGCTCGGCAAGATCCAGTTCTGGACGCTCTTCGTCGGCTTTCACACCACGTTCCTGGTGCAGCACTGGCTGGGCGCCGAGGGCATGCCCCGCCGGTACGCGGACTACCTCGCGGCGGACGGGTTCACGGCGCTCAACACGGTGTCGAGCATCGGCGCGTTCCTGCTCGGCATGTCGACGCTGCCGTTCCTCTACAACGTGTGGAAGACGGCCAGGTACGGCGAGAAGGTCCAGGTCGACGACCCGTGGGGCTACGGCCGCTCCCTGGAGTGGGCGACCTCGTGCCCACCGCCGCGGCACAACTTCACGACGCTGCCCCGGATCCGCTCGGAGTCCCCGGCGTTCGACCTGCACCATCCCGAGTACGCGGCGGTGACTGCGCAGCCCGAGCCAGAGCGCCATCAAGCCGGTCCCGGGTCCTCCTGATCGCCTCGATCAGCCCGACCGGCTCCAGCACCTCGAACTCGAAGCCCAGCATCACGACGTGGATGACCATCACGTCGAGGCTCCCGGCGCCGCAGCGCAGCAGGCAGCTGTCCGGCCCCTCGGCCTCCAGCACCCCGGCCGAGGGCGAGATGTGCTCGGCGGCCTCCTCCAGCGGCACCAGGAGCCGCACGACGGCGTGGGTGGCGTACGCGCGTGTGGAGACGCCCCGGGAGACGTAGGCGGCGAGGTCCTCGGCGGGCGGCTTGCGGGGGGTGAAGCGCGGGCCGTGCGGCGGCCTGGGCGTGACACGGTCCACGCGGAACGTGCGCCAGTCGTCCCGGTCGAGGTCCCAGGCGACCAGGTACCAGCGGCGTTCGGTGCACACCAGCCGGTGCGGTTCGACGGTGCGGCGGGAGGGGGTGCCGTCGTGGCCGCGGTACTCGAAGCGCAGCCGCTCGGCGTCCCGGCACAGATGGGCGAGTTCGGTGAGCACGGCCGGGTCGACCGAGGAGGGCAGCGTGCTGCGCAGCATCGGCACGGTGAAGGCGTTCAGGGCTCCCACGCGGCGGCGCAGCCGGTTCGGCAGCACCTGTTCCAGCTTGGCGAGGGCCCGCACCGAGGTCTCGCCGATGCCGTCGATGCCCTGCCCGGCGGCGGTGCGCAGCCCGACCGCCACGGCGACGGCCTCGTCGTCGTCCAGGAGCAGCGGCGGCAGTTCGGCGCCCGCGCCCAACTGGTAACCGCCGCCGGTGCCGGGGCTGGCGTTGACCGGGTAGCCGAGTTCACGCAGCCGGTCGACGTCCCGGCGCAGGGTGCGGGCGCTGACGCCGAGCCGGCCGGCCAGGTCGGCGCCGGACCACTCGCGGTGGGCCTGGAGCAGGGACAGCAGACGCAGCAGACGGGCCGAGGTCTCCAACATGGGGCGAGTCTGCCAGGACTTGCGGACAGCCACTGTCCTCAAGGCGTATAGGCCAGTTGCGGGACGGTGAAGCAGGTGCGGTTCATGTCGCCCTGGCCCACCCAGCCCCTGCCGTCCTGCCAGCGGGCCACCGACAGGCAGGTCCTGTTCGTCCGCGGCGGCTCGGGCAGGCGTGCGAACCGGACGGGGAGCAGCAGGCCTCCGGCCGTGTAGCCCTGGCTGCGGTCCACGAACGCGTCGACGCAACGGCGCGTGACGCCCGTGGCCGCGCAGGACTTCGCCGCGTCCGTGAACCACCGTGCGGCCGCCCACCCCTCGAGCTGCCACTGGGAGTGCGTCTTCAGCTCCTTCGTCGCCTCGCGGAACTCCCGCACGGCCGGGTCGCCCGTGTCGTCGAAGTTCCGGCTGGCGCCGGTCGCCCAGAGGGCGTTGCGGCAACGCGGGGAGTCCTTGTAGTCCTCGGCGACGGTGGACGTCCAGTTCTGCACGTTGGTCACCTTGGCGGTGACGACGGCGCCGACCTCGTCCATCGCCCGGCAGAGCTGCGCGTTGCCGTGCGCGTCGATGGCGTCGAACACCAGGTCGGCGCCCTGCTCCTTGAGATCGGCTGCGACAGCGCGGAAGTTGGGCAGGGCGAAGTCGACCTGCTCGGTGACGACCTTGTAGCCCTCGGCGCGCAGGCCCCGCTCGACGAGCCGGGCGTAGGCGGCCGAGGCGGACTGGTTGTAGGAGACGACGGCGGCGGTGCGGGCGCCGTGCTCGCGGGTGAAGTAGCGGTAGACCTCGGTGCCGCCGTACAGCCTGCCGTCCCAGCCGGGGGTGCCGTCGCGGGGCGCGAGGCTGCCGTAGATGCCGTAGAGGTGCGGGTAGGTGTCGTAGGCGGCGCCGATGGGCTGGCCGCCGATGTCGGGCACACGCGCGCGGGAGACGCGGGAGGCGCCCGCGTAGTCGAGGGCGGTGGTGGCGACCAGGGCGACGACGTCGTCCTCCTCGACGAGCCGGTGCACGCACTCGTTGTTGCCGACGCCGCTGCCGCCGTCGTCACAACGGCGTACCTCGACCCGGCGCCCGTCGATGCCGCCGCGCGCGTTGAGCCGCTCGAAGAAGGCCAGGGCGCCGTCGCGCGGGCCGGTGAAGGCGCTGCCGCCGACCGGGCTGGTGGCGCTGGTGATGATGCCGACCCGCAGGGGTGCGGCGTCGCGGGGTGCGGGGGTGCGGTCGTCGTGTTCGAAGTCGCTCTCCGGGAGCCGGCTGCCGCAGGCCGCGCTCAGGGCGAGCAGCAGCACCGCGGCGAGAATCTCAGCAACCCGGGACCGGCGACCCATTACCGCTCATCTGCACCAGCGAGCACAGCGCCTTGACGGACACCTTCCAGGTGCCCTCCTCCTCGACGGCTGTCCCGGAGGCGTTCGGCAGAGCGGTGGCGCCCTTCAGGGTGAGCGTGTACGTCACGTCCGCCTCGGTCGCCGAGGTGAACTCGACCTTGGTGACCTTCGCCTGGACCTGTCCGCCGCGCTCGTCGCCGCTGAAGGCCTGGAGGACCGGCCCCATCCGGTCGCCGTTCTGCAGGACGGCCTGCTTGTCCTCGGTCGAGGTCTGCGGATCGAAGAACTTCTCCCAGTTCTGCTTGATCTCCGCCTCCGCCGCGGCCCGGTCCGCCGGTGCGCTGGCCGGGGCGCTCGTGGTGCGCTCCGCGGTCGGTGCGGGCGGGGTGCTCCCGCTGCCGCCGCCGCTGTCGTCGCTGCACGCCGCGAGGGCCGGTGCCAGGGCCAGGACCAGGGCGGTCGCGATCGCCGTACCCCGTCCCGCGGTGCGTGGACCCCCCGTCGCGTTCCCCCGCCTGAGGTCGCTGCCGAGAACCATCTGGCTCACCACCGGGTGTCGGTCCGGGCCATGTGCGCCCGGTGCTTTCAGGGTCAGCTTCCACAGGGCATAGTGCAAGCGATCGGCGGACTTGAACAGGCAGCCCGACGCACGCACAGCCGAATCCGACGTGTGGGAGCCAGCGATGCGGACCAGCCGACTGCGGACCGTGCATCCCGTCCTGTGGGCCGGCTGGGCCGCCCTGGCCGCCGGTGCGGTGTTGTGCGCCGTGGGCTGGTACGGGGTCTCCGGTGAGCGCTACGCCGAACGGCAGCTGCCCTACCTGGCCTCCTGCACGATCCCCGGGGCCGCGCTGATCATCGCCGGGGCGGTGCTGCTGGCCCAGGGCAGGGGTTCGCTCGCCGCCGCGCGTGTGGAGGAGTTGTACGGCCTGCTGGTGGCGGCCGAGCCGGCCGGGACGGAGGAGACCGGCCCGGCGGTGCTCGCGCCCCTGGCGGTCAGCGGCGACCTGCTGATGGTGCCGGGCGGCACCCTGTGGCATCGCGCCGACTGCCCGCTGGTCGCCGGCAAGGCGGAGGCGGTGCCGGTGGACTCCAAGCTGGTGGCGAGCGGTGAGCTGGACGCCTGCCCGATCTGCGAACCGGCCGAAGAAACCGACTGATGTCCTCGCTGACCTACGACCTCACGCTCGCCGGGCTCTCGGTCGGCAGCGCGGCGGCGCTCACCGGGGTCGGCCTGATCGTGACGTACCGCGCGACGGGCGTGCTCAACTTCGCGCACGGCGCGATCGCCATGGTGTGCGCGTACGGCTTGCGGCAGTGCGTGGTCGAGTGGGGCTGGCCGCTGTGGCTCGGGGCGGCGGTGACGCTGCTGGTGCTGGCGCCGGGGCTGGGGGTGGTCCTGGAACGGTTCGTCTTCCGGCCGCTGGCGGTCCTCGGCGGTGATCCGGCGCAGACGCTGGTGGCGTCCATCGGGGTGTTCGTGCTGCTGGTGGGCGGTGCGGCGCTGCTGTGGGGGCAGGGCGCGCGGGACGACGCGCCGGTGCTGGTGCCGGACGAGCCGTGGGGGCAACTGGCGGTCGTGCTGGTGCTGACCGCCGGGGTCGCGGCGGTGGTCCGCCGGACGCGGTTCGGGCGGGAACTGCGGGCGGTGGTGGACGACCGCCGGCTCGCCGTGCTGGGCGGTGTCGACGCGGACCGGGTCGCGGCCACCGGCTGGGCGTTCGGTGCGTTCACGGCAGGGCTGACGGGTGTGCTGCTGGCGCCGTACGTACGGCTCGATCCGTACGGTCTGTCGCTGCTCGTGATGGAGGTCGTGGCGGTCGCGGTGGCCGCGCGGATGCGGAGCCTGGCGGTCGCGGTGGTGGTGGCGCTGGGCATCGGAGTGGCGCAGAGCCAGCTGACGCGGCTGCATCCGCCGGGCTGGGCCGAGCCGTTGCTCCAGGCGGTGGGAACGAATCTGTTCGTCGTCGCGCTGCTGGTCGCGGCGCTGGTGCTGCCGGGCGTCGGGGAGCGGGACGCGCTACCGCGCACGGCCACGGCGCGCGTGCCGGCCGCACCGGGCGTCTGGATCGTGGTGCTGGTGCTGTTCCTGCTGCCGCTGGGTCTCGCGGGCCGGGACCTGCACACCTCGGTCCAGGTCCCGGCACTGGCCGTGATCCTGCTGTCCCTGGTGGTGGTCACCGGACGGGGCGGCCAGATCTCCCTGGGGCAGGGCGCGTACGCGGGTCTGGGCGCCCTGTTCACGGCGCTGCTGGCGTCGGGCCGCTTCCCGGGCCTGCCCCGCGTGCCGGAACTGGCGGCCCTCGCGGTGGCGGTCGTGCTGGTGGCGCCGCTCGGGCTGCTGACGGGCTGGCCGGCGATCGGCCGCCGGGGTCTTGCCCTGGCGCTGGCGACGTTCGCGGTCGGTGTGGGGGTGAGCCGTTTCGTCTTCGCCCAGCCGTACGCCACGGCGGGCCTCACGCTCGGCCGCCCGGCGGGCTTCGACGGGGACCGGGCGTACTACGTCCTGGAGCTGGTCCTGCTGGCGGTCGCGCTGCTGGTGACGCACGCGCTGCGCCGGGGGCGGACGGGGCGGGCCCTCGCCGCCATGCGAGACCACGAGCGGGGCGCGCAGGCGGCGGGCGTCCGGGTGCCGTCCCTGAAGCTGCTGGCGTTCGTCGCGGGTGCCGCGCTGGCCGCGCTGGGCGGCGCCATGCTCGGCATGGGCCTGCGGGCCTTCGACGCGGGCGCCTACGACCCGGTGCGGGGCCTGCTGTGGTTCGCGGCGGTGGTGGTGCTGGGCGCCGACAGCACACTCGGCGCCCTCGCCGCCGCGGCCCTCCTGGTCGGGCTGGACGCGGGCACGCGCGGCGGGGTCGCGGCCGCCCTCGTCGGCATCCTGGCGATCCTGGTGGGCCGCTTCCCGGGCGGTCCGTACGAGGCCCTGCGCACGACGGCGGACCGCCTGCGACTGCGCCGCACCCCGACGCTGACGGAGGCGGGCCTGCGGGCCCGTACGCTGCTGCACCCGGCGCAGCCGCAGGCGGCGGGGAGGACACCGGTGCCGACCGGGGCGACGGGCGTGGCACACGGCGCGGAGCGGACGGGACCGAGTGGGGCGACAGGCGGAGCACACGGCGGAAAGCAGACCGGACCGAGTGGGGCGACAGGCGGAGCACACGGCGGAAAGCAGACCGGACCGAGTGGGGCGACAGGCGGAGCACACGGCGGGAAGCAGACCGGACCGAGTGGGGCGACAGGCGGAGCACACGGCGGGAAGCAGGCGGGAGCGGGTGGGGTGCACGGCGGGGCGGGAGCGGCCGGTCGGCGGGAGGGCCGAGACGGCGAACCGCGTTCACAACGCCGCCCGATGGCCGCTGCCCCCGCCGCCGCGCCCCTCCTCACCGCCCGGGACCTCCACGTCCGTTTCGGTGGCTTCACCGCCCTCGACGGGGTGGACCTGAGCCTCTCCCCCGGCCGGATCACGGGCGTCGTGGGGCCCAACGGGGCCGGGAAGAGCACCCTGTTCCACTGTCTGGCCGGAACACTGCGGCCGCAACGCGGGGTCGTGCGGCTCGGCGGACGGGACATCACCGCGCTGCCCGCCCACACCCGCTCCCGGCTCGGTGTGGCACGGACCTTCCAGCAGCTGGCCGTCTTCCCCTCGCTGACCGTGGCCGAGAACGTCCGGGTGGGAGCCGAGCAGGGCCGGGTGGCCGACCCGGGCGCGGTGGAACGCACCCTCAGGCTGTTCGGGCTCGACGGGCCCGTACGCGCACGGCCCGCCGCCTCACTGCCCACCGGGACGCTGCGCCGCGTCGAGCTGGCCCGGGTCCTCGCGGGCAGCCCCCGCGTCCTCCTGCTGGACGAGCCCGCCGCCGGTCTGGACACGGCCGAAGTGGCCGCCCTGGCCCGGGTCCTGAAGGCCCTGGCCGCCGACGGCACGGCCCTCCTCGTCGTCGAGCACGATCTGGACCTGGTGGCCGGTCTCGCGGACGTCGTGCAGGTGATGACCGCGGGCCGCATCGTCGCCTCCGGTCCGCCCGGGCAGGTCCTGGACGCCCTGGATCCGGGGGCCGGACGATGACGACGCTCTCCCTGCGCGACGCACGCGTGCGTTACGGCCCCCTGGAGGCCCTGCACGGCATCACGCTCGCCGCTCCCCGCCCGGGGCTCACCGTGCTGCTGGGCCGCAACGGCTCCGGCCGCAGCACCGCCTTGAACGCCCTGGCGGGCACGCTGCCCCTGTCGGGCGGCGCGGTGGTGTGGGACGGCACGGACGTGACCCGCGTCCCGGCCCACGAACGCGCCCGGCGCGGGATGTGCCTGGTGCCGGAACGACGGGCCGTGTTCGGCTCGCTCACCGTGCGCGAGAACCTCGAACTGGCCGCGCGCGACCTCACCGTGGCCCTCGACGCCTACCCGCAGCTGCGCCCCCTGCTGGAGCGGCGCGCGGGCACCCTGTCCGGCGGGGAGCAGCGCATGCTCGCCCTCTCCCGGGCGCTGCTCGCACGGGCGCGCGTGGTGCTCGTCGACGAGCCCGCCCAGGGCATGTCGCCCTCGGTCGCGGCCCGGACGTACGAGTTGCTGGGCGCGCTCGACGCCTGTGTGGTGATCGCCGAGCAGCGGATGCCGCCCGGCCTGCGGGACCGGCGCGCCGTCGTCTACGAACTGCGGCGCGGGGCGGTCGTGTTCGCCGGGGAGGCGGGTGAGCTCGCGGGCTGATCCGGGACGCCGGCGCGCCCGGCGCCGTGGGACGGCCGGGTGGGTGGCATCACGCCCGGAACCCCGCCCGGTCGGTCGACCGGACGGGGCATGTGTCCCGGCGAGGAGGAGCGGCGGCTCAGAACCTGAGGCGCAGGCCGGGCACGATCACGTCGGGGTCCGCCCCGATGGCGGACCTGTTGGCGGCGTAGAGGCGCTGCCAGGTGGTCCCGTGCCGGGCGGCGACGTCGCTCAGCGTGTCGCCGCGGCGGACGGTGTAGTCACCGCGGGAGGAGCCGCGGTCCGCGTGTTCCGCGGCGCGCGCGGGGGCCTTCGACGGCTTCGCCGCCGAGGGTTTGGTGGAGGTGACCGGGCCGGCCGCGGGTGCGCCGCCGCTCGCCCCGGCGCGTGCCGAGCAGACGGGCCAGGCGCCCCACCCCTGAGCGCGCTGGACCTTGGTGGCGACGGCGATCTGCTGGGACCGGCTCGCCCGGTCGGCGGTGGGCGCGTAGGCCGTGCCGCCGTAGGCGTTCCAGGTGGAGGGGGCGAACTGGAGTCCGCCGTAGTAGCCGTTGCCGGTGTTGATGTGCCAGTCGCCGCCGCTCTCGCACTGGGCGATGCGGTCCCACACTCCGCTGTCGGCCGCCGCGGCGTTTCCGGTCGCGGCCAGCAGTCCGAGGGGCGCGAGCAGGGCTGCCCCGGCGAGGACCGCCGTCGTACGAACCTGGTGCTTCCGGGGCGTGGAGCGAGTGGTATCGGCACATTCGGACATGTAGGTCCCTTTCGAAACACCCGGGATCCCCCAAGGCGGAGCGCGACTCCCGCGCCATGGGGCGCGGGAGTCGCGCTCGCCCCGCCCACCGGAGCGGTGCCGTGCCCGGTTCCTGGGAACCCGGCGGGCCGGTGGACGTACCCGAGCGGTGCTCGTTGCACACGGCGGAGGAATCTAAGGAGGCGGGCGGCCGGCATCAACCAGTCGCCCGTCCGGGCAGGCCAGTTCACCGATACCGCGGGTAACGGCAATTTCCGGACACCCACTTCATTCGCGGATTTCCGGATTTGTCGACCATCCACCCTGTCGATCTGTGACCCACTTCACCCACTCAACACCCCTTGCAGGAACCCGAGTTGACGGTGAGTGCACGATTCCGCGCGAGGCGTGACTCCATGCGCTGGATGGTTCGATTCCGTTCGCCCTGGGGCGTGACTACCGCCACAGATCGCCCGTTGTCTTCTGCATGAGCCGGGACCGACCCGGACCACGGGCCGGGAGCCACCCGGCTTTGCCACGCATCGCATCCCCGAGGGAGCCACCCGTGCCGCGCATGCTCGACGTCAGCGACGAGGTACGCGCCGAGATCGGCGACGAAGAAGCCGACCGCCTGCTCGCCGGAGAGACCGCCCCGGGCAGTTACGACTGCACGTCCTGCCGCACTCCGGGCGACTCCGCGCAGGAGCGCACCAGCACCGTCCTGTTCATCGGCGACGAGACCGCCGTCCTCGCCTTCGCCCACGCCGGGTGCCTGCCCTCGCAGGTCGTGCAGGTCACCGAGGAGCAGCTGCAGGGCGCCGTGAAGTCCATCACCGGCGACACGGTCGACCTGGAGCCCGACAAGGTGGTGCCCGAGCAGGCGGTGCTCGGCGTGACCAGCGGGCTGGTCCTGATCGGCGGGGAACTGCACCCGGCCCTGGTGGTCGAGCCGACCGGGGCCATCGCCCGGCCCGGCTCGACCGGCGGCGGCGACGAATTCCTGCCGCTGCTCATCGAGCAGGGCTTCATGCCGCTGACGGAGCTGTCCGCCGTACCGCCGGTGCTGCACGGCTGGTCGGTGCTGCTCGCCGTGGGCCGGCTGCACGCGGTGCTCCAGCCCGGCCCGGTGGGCGGCCAGCCGGTGGCCTGGTGGCAGGCGCACCAGCCGCTCCAGGTGACCGAGGGGTGGCGCGCGGCCGCCAACAAGCACCAGCAGGTCCTGATGTTCGCCGCGCCGGCCGGCTCCATCGGCCGCCAGCCGCGCGAGGACCTGCTGCGGGACGCGCTGGACAAGGCCGCGGCGAACGGGAAGCTGGTCGCCTCGACGCTGCCGCTGGCCGGTACCTGAGCCGAACGTCACCCGTCCACGCCGTCCACCTGCGAAAGCCGCACCCGGGCCGCATCCCTCGACCCGCGGGGTCGTTTGGACATACGTGCACGCATACGACGTTCCCCGCCGCCAGTCCTTCACGCCGATCCCGTCCGCGCGATCGGCCCAGGACTCCCAGGGCGGCCCATCGGCCACGCCGATCTACGACGCGCTCTACGCCGAGTACGTCAAGTCCTTCCGCGCACTGCCGGGCGACCGCAGCGGCGAGGAGAAGCTGGGCTTCACCGCCTTCGGGAACACCCCGCACGGTTCGAACTCGTACGGAGGTTCGTACGGCGGGTCGTACGGCAGCTCGTACAGTGCCTACAGCGCGGGCGCCCAGAGCGCCCGCCATGCCGCCGGGCAGCAGTCGCAGTGGCAGCGTGTCGGCACCGCCGGCTCGTACGGTACGGGCACGTACGGCACGGGGATGCACTACGTCCCGGCCGCGCTGCCGCCGGGACGGCGCGGCGACGGCTGAGCGAGCAGCGAAGCACCCGGAATGGGGGGGGGGGGGGGGGGGCGGCC
>NZ_JBEZWO010000018.1:0-115001 GCF_040637515.1 Streptomyces sp. NPDC029041
CGCGCGGGGCGAGATCCGCACCTGGGGGGTGCCCTGGCGCAGGGCGGCCTCCAGACGCCGGGGGGCGGCGAGCTCGAACCCCGCGGCCAGGGCTCCACGGGACGCGGACGGATCAGCCGGGAACGTGGCAGTCGAACGCGTGCAGGTAGGGGTTGACCGGACTGATGTCGTCGATGACCAGGCCCGCCTCGGTCAGCCGGTCCACCATGCTCTGCGTGGTGTGCTTCGCCCCGCCCACGTTGAGGAGCAGCAGCAGGTCCATCGCCGTGCTGAACCGCATGGAGGGCGTGTCGTCGACGAGGTTCTCGATGACCACGACCCGCGTCCCGGGACCACCGGCCTCACGGACGTTGCGCAGCGTGCGCGCCGTGCTCTCGTCGTCCCACTCCAGGATGTTCTTGATGACGTAGACGTCGGCCTTCACCGGTACGGCCGTGCGGACGTCGCCGGGCACCACACGCGCACGGTCCGCGAGGTCGCCGCCGGCGCGCAGCCTCGGCACGGCGTTCTCCACCACCCGGGGGAGGTCGAGCAGCGTCCCGTGCATCGCGGGGTACTTGTCCAGCAGGCTCGCCACCACGTGCCCCTGGCCACCGCCGATGTCGGCGACCGACGCACTCCCCGACAGGTCGAGGAACTCGGCGACATCGCGCGCCGACTGCACGCTGGAGGTCGTCATGGCGCGGTTGAAGACGTCGGCCGACTCCGGGGCGTCCTCGTTGAGGTAGGGGAAGAACTCCTTGCCGTACAGGCCCTCCACCACGTTGCGGCCGGTGCGCACCGCCTCGTCCAGCTTCGGCCAGGCGTCCCAGGTCCAAGGCTCGGTGCACCACAGCGTGATGGCGCGCAGACTGTTCGGGTCGTCCTCGCGCAGCAGCCGGGATACGTCGGTGTGCGCGAAGGTCCCGTCCGGCCGCTCGGTGAAGACGCCGTAGCAGGACAGGGCCCGCAGGAGCCGTCGCAGCGGGCGGGGTTCGGTCTTCACCGCGGCCGCGATGTCCTCCACGGCCATGGGGGTGTCACCGAGGGCGTCGGCGACGCCCAGCCGGGCGGCCGCGCGCAGGGCGGCGGCACATGCCGCCCCGAATGCGAGTTCCCGCAGCCGCATGGACGGCGCGGGGGCAGGCTGAGTGGTCGTCATGTGCCGCCTTCCTTCCTTCTCGGTCGTGTGAAGCACGAGGGTCACGGGGCATGCGTGCGCGCCCCGGGTTGACGAAGAGCGAGGCGGGGGGTCAGCACAGGCCGGTGGGCCGGGACGAACCGCAGGAGTTGTCCTGGAAGGTGTTGCCCTGGCCGGGGTCCGCGTTGACCAGGTCTGCGGGGGAGTTGCCCTGCAGCAGATTGGCGTCGATCCGGTTTCGCTCGCTGGGGGTGCCCACCAGGCTCTTGAACAGGACGATGCCTCCCGACAGGGAGGAGTTGCCGACGTTGTCCTTGATCACGTTGTGCGTGATCAGGTTGTCGTCGGCGCCCGTAACCACGATGCCGGATCCCTGCAGGGCGTCCAGCCGGGCGGTCTTCGGGCAGAACTTGTTGTTGCGCTCGATGCGGTTGTTGCGCACGGTCACGAGGCCGGCCTTGGGCTTGTTCTCGTCGCCGACGACGAAAACAGCCGCGCAGTTGCCCGTGAGGTGGTTGCCGTCGACGGTCAGGTTGCGCAGCCGGCGGACGGTGACGCCGATCCGGTTGCCCTCCAGCCGGTTGTGCTCCACCACGGTGCCCTCGGTGTCCACGGCGCCCTGCTCCTCCTTCACCGTGTTGGCGAGGAGCAGACCCGCGTCGCCGTTGTCGCGGGCCGTGTTGCCGCGGAACACGCCACGGAGCGAGTACTCGGTGGCGATGCCCCACACCCCGTTCTTGACCGCGGTGACGTCCCGCACGGTCAGACCGTCCGCCTCATGGGCGTGGATGCCGGTCTTGTCGAAGCCGGTCACCGTCAGGGAGGCGATGGTGACGTCGTCGACGCCGTGGTCCTTCGTGCCCGTCACGCAGATGCCGTTGCCGGCCGCGGCACAGCTGCCGGGGGCCTTCGCGCGGGGCGATGCGGCGCTCGGGGCAGTGGTGGCGGTACTCGTGCCCGCCGCCGGGCGGAGCACCGTACCGCGGCCCACGCCATGCAGGGTGAGCCCGGGCGTGGTCACGTCGACGCTCCCGTAGTGGGTGCCGCGCGCGAGGAGCACGGTGTCACCCGGCCGGGCGGAGTCCACCGCCTTCTGGATCGATTCTCCCGGCCTGACGACATGGACCGTGTGGGCGGCGGTGGGCGGAGCGGCGCCGAGCCCCGTCCCGACCAGCGCCGCCAGGCACGCCAGAGGTGCGATATGACATTTCTTCATATCGCGCAGGTTAAGACCTATATGTCTGTAATCGGCTGGGTTGGTCCATCCGGCGGCGTGGCCCCGCCTGCTACCCACCGGCCACCCGCGACCGGCGGGCAGCCGCCTTTCGGGCGCAAGTGGTAACGCCACGTCACCCCCGGGGCAGGAGGAGCCGGGCGAGAGCGGCGGTCGCGAAGAGGAGGGCGGCGACCGTGAGGAGGCCGATCCGCATGCCCGTGAGGGAGAAGACCCCGCCGGGGCCCGAGAGCAGACCTCCGAAGAGTGCGACGGCGAGCGCACCACCGGTCTGGCGGACGGAGTTGAGGAGCCCGGAGGCGGTTCCCGCGCGCTCCTCGGGGACGACGTCCATCAGCAGCGCGGTCACGGCGGGCACCGCGAGCGCACCGCCGACGCTGAGCGGCAGCAGCAGAACGAGCACGAGCCACACCGGAGTGTGTACGGCGAGCGGCAGCATGGCCAGCATCGCCCCGGTGAAGACGACCTGCCCGGTGACGATGACCGCACGTCGCCCGACACGCTCGGCGAGGCGCGGCGACACCAGATTGGTCGCCGTCACGACCGCCGACATCGGCACGAACATCAACCCGGCCTCGACGGCCGACATGCCGCGCAGCTGCTGGTAGTACAGCCCGAGCAGGAAGATCCCGCCGTAGAAGGCGGCGTTGACGGCGAAACCGACGGCGAGCGGGACGACTACCCGGCGGTCCCTCAGCATGGCCGGCGGAACCATCGGCCGTGGGTGCCTGGCCTCCACCGCGCGAAACGCGCATCCGGAGACAAGCGCGAGCGCGGCAGCCCCCAGGACGGCTCCGCTGGTCCAGCCCAGGTGACCGCCCTCGATCACGGCGAACGCCAGTCCCGCCAGCGCCAGTACGGCGGTGAGCTGACCGGCGACGTCCAGCGCGGCGGGCCGGCGCGGGGAGCGCGGCACCCGGAGCAGCAGGCCCAGGACGACCGCGCCCACGGGCAGGTTCAGCAGGAAGACCGCCCGCCAGCCGGCCGTGTCGGTGAGCAGCCCGCCCAGCACGGGCCCCGCTGCCATCGCCACCGAGCCGCCGACCGTCCACAGGGCGATGGCCCGGGCCCGTGCCCGCGCGTCCTCGTAGGCCTGCCGGATCAGCGCCAGCGAGGCCGGCATGACGATTGCGGCGGCAGCGCCCTGCGCCACGCGTGAGGCGACCAGCACACCGATGCCGGGCGCCAGCGCGCAGGCGAGAGAAGCAAGGGTGAACAGGGCGATACCCCAGCCGTAGGCGCGACGGGCGCCGGTGCGGTCGGCGAGTGCGCCCGCCGAGAGCATCAGGGCCGCGAACATCAGGGTGTAGGCGTCAACGACCCACTGCAGTCCGGACATTCCGCTGTCCAGGGAGCTCCGGATCGAGGGCAGCGCGATGTTCACGGCCGATACGTCGATGGTGATCAGCGTGAAGCCGAGAAGCGAAGCGACCAGGGCGGCACCGCCTCGCCTCGGTGCGGTGACGCTCCCGGCGGGCGGCACGCCCGGTCGGGGCCGGTCCTGCGTGCCTCGACCCTGCCAGGGTGTCGGCGGCTCCGCCCCGCGCCCGGGACCGGAGGCGGCGGAGAGGGGCGGGGGAGGGGTGACCGGCATGGTGAGCTCCTGAACTCCGCGACAGCGGCTGGGAATGGGGATGGTGGAAGGGGTGACCGGGCGGGCGGCTGCGGCGCACCGGGGCCGCGGTCCGGTGTCGTGCACCCCCTGGGCCCCGGCGGCCGGGCCGCCCGCTCCGACACCGACTCTCCGCCCCATCCGCGGTCGGCAACAGACCGCGCGCTGCCCCGGGCGCGGCGTTCCTGGCCCTGACACGGCCCCCCACGCCTCTTGACCGCCTGCGACAATGACCGGATGACAGCAGCGGATGTGAGGGGCACGGAGCTAGGCCGATACCTGAAGGCCCGCAGAGCGCAGGTGCGCCCGGAGGATGTCGGTCTCCCGGCCGGCGCGGGCCTGCGCCGCACTCCCGGACTGCGCCGCGAGGAGCTGGCCGCGCTGGCCGGAGTCAGCGTCGACTACTACATCCGCCTGGAGCGCGGCCGGGAGACCAACCCCTCACCGGCCGTCGTGGACGCCATCGGCCGCACCCTCCGACTGCGCGGCGACGGCTTCGAGCGCCTGCACGAGCTCGCGGAGCTGGCCTCCGGCCGCACCGCCGAGCTGCCGGCCTGCTCGGACCACGACGTGCGCGACTCGGTGCTGCGGATGCTGGAGTCGGTGCGTCCGCTGCCCGCCTATGTCGTGAGCCGGTACAACCGCGTCCTGGCCGCGAACCCGCCCGGCCGGCGGCTGATGCCCGGGCTCTGGGACTGGCCCGAGGACCAGCGGAACCTGACGCGCTACCTCTTCCTCCACCCGGTCGGCCGGACGCTCTACGAGCCGTGGGAGGAGACCGTCGCGCTGTCGGTCGCGCATCTGCGAGCGGTCGGCGGGGCCGACCCGGGCAGCCCCGAGCTCACCGCACTCGTCGGGGAACTGATGCTGAAGTCACCGCACTTCGCACGCCTCTGGGAGCGGTACGACGTCTGCGAACGCGGCGGTGGACAGAAGTCGTTCCGGCACCCCAAGGCCGGCCCGATGACGCTGACCTACGAGGTCATGCGACTGGCCCGGACGGGCGG
Organism: Streptomyces sp. NPDC029041; assembly: GCF_040637515.1. Taxonomy (NCBI): domain Bacteria; kingdom Bacillati; phylum Actinomycetota; class Actinomycetes; order Kitasatosporales; family Streptomycetaceae; genus Streptomyces; species Streptomyces sp. NPDC029041. Next base: position 4,974 of record NZ_JBEZWO010000018.1, read on the forward strand.
CCAGCGCATGGTCGTCTACCAGGCGCCCCCCGGCACCCCGGACGAGGCGGCCATGCTCCGCCTGGACTCCGACGACGCCCGCCCGGTCCCCGCAGCCCTCGGCCACGCGCAGCGGCCCGACGCCCCGGCCCCGGCGGAAGCCTCCGCCCGCTGAGGCAGCATCAGGCAACGCACGCCGGGGTGTTGCCGATGGAGCCACAAGGCGCGGTGCAGGTACTTCTCTCGCGTGGCGCACTCTCATCCGCCTTCGAAAACCCTCCCGCGCTGCCGTACGCGATCGTGGCAGAGACGTTGGAGCGAGCTCTGCGTGACCGCGCCGGTCGGGCCGTCGCCGAGCGACTGAGCCCCGGGCCGTGACGCGACGGAACGCTCTCTACGTGACCGCGGCCGAGACCGGCCATGCCCCGCGGCCCACCAGATCGAGGACGAGTGCCGCGATGTTCCACGCGTCGTCCTCGCCACGGTGATGGCGGCCCTCCAGCGGCAGTCCGGCGATCTGCAGAGCGCGTTCCATGCCGGGCTTCTTGCGCAGCCCGTACGCCGCGGCGAAGACGGCCTTGGCGTTGGTGTGGGTGTGTTGCGTGGGCCACCCGAACGGATAGGCCACCCCGTCGGCCCGGCTCTGCCGAACGAATTGCCGGCGGTCGTACTCGCCCCAGCTCGCCCAGGGGCGTTCTCCGGCCTCGTGTTGCTCGACGAGGACCCGACATGCCTCGGCGAAGGGGACGCCCTGTTCCACCTCGGCTTGTGTCAGGCCGGTCAGCGCAGTGCAGAAGCCGCTCACTGCCGACCGGACAGGGCGGACCACGATGCGGTGCCGGGACACACGGCGCAGTGCGGAAACGTCCACGACGGTGAGACCGATCTCGATGATCTCGTTCACCGAGCCGGGCGGCGGTTGCCCCTCCCAGCAGGTGGCTTCCACGTCGATGACGTTCAGCAGGGCGGATTCGCGACGCATGGGGCCGAGGGTAGAGACGCACGCCCTGTTCGGGCACCTCGATTTCCGCATGTCCACACCTGCATCGCCGACGCAAGCTCGGTTCAGAGACCCTTCCCGCCTCGGGAAGCGGCCGCTCAACCGGAAGGCGTGCCCGGAGCCCGCACGCCGAACCACTGCTCGGCGCCGTACTCCTCGAACCGCCCCGCCTCGGTGAACCCCAGCTTCGCCGCCAGGCCCATCGCCCGTACGTTGGCGGTCTGGGTGGAGATCACCACCGGCTCACCGGGGCGAGCGTCGGCGAACCAGCCGAGCACCGCCGCGCACGCCTCGGCGGCATAGCCGCGTCCCCAGACCTCGGGCAGCAGCATGTAACCCAGTTCGGCTTCATCGGCCTCCGGCCGGACATGACCTGGACGCTCCGGGCCACGCCGATCAAGGGTGACCATACCGACCATCGCTCCGTCGAGTTCGATCACGAAGAGGCCGAAGCGGCGCCCGGGCACCTCGGGGACCGCACGCTCGAGCTCATCATGGGGTCGGGCGCCACCGACGTAGGTGCCCACCTCCGGCGACGCGAACAGCTCGATGAACGCCGCCCGGTCCCGTGCCTCGGACGCGCGGACAACGAGCCGTTCGGTCCGTAAGGGGGCGGGCGGCCAGTCGGTGGCCCCGAGTTCAGGCATGGCGGGCAATGTAGCGCACCAGGCGAGCGGCCTCGCCGGGACCTCGGGTCGGGTTGCAGGCGACGGCCGCTGCCGAACGGGGGCGGGGGCCCGAGCCCGGCGCTGTCCCCCGGCCGTCCTGCCGGCCCGTCGGGCCGGCGCGGCCTATCGTCATCCGTCCGTGGGCTCGGACTGTGCCTCGGCGTCGGCTGCCGTGTTGCCGCTCTGCGCAGGCGCGCTGTAGAAGACGGACCTGCCCTGCTTGGAACGCTCGGCCCCGCTCTTGGCCACGAGGCTCTCGAGGGTGACGCGTACGACCTTGGGGGAGATGTCGCGGTCGGGGTGGGCCTGGCCGAGCGCCGTGGCGATCTCGGCGGCGGAGCGCGGTTCCTTCTGCTCGGCGAGGTGGCGGCGGATGAGCTCGACGAGGGTCAGCTCGGCGGCCTGGGCGGTGTTCGCCTTCTTGGCCGGGGACTTCCGGGCTGTCTTCTTCGCGGGGGCGGTGGCCGACTTGCGTGCCTTCTGCTTCCCGCCGGTCGCAGCGTCGGCTTTCTTCCGCCGCGGGGAGGGCACAGTGGCGCTGTCGGACTCGACTGCGGACCCCGCCCGGGCCTGAGTGATGCCGAGTGCCTGCTGCATGCTGATCAGCACGCCGTGGTCGTGTTGCAGAGCGGCGAGCCTTTCCTGCAGGGAGGCGATGTCCGCGCTGATGCGCTCCTGTTCCTTGAGGTTCGCCTCAAGGTCGCCCGTCACCTGGGCGATGTACTGCGATGCCAGTTCGGTGGCGGGAGTTGTTGTCTCGGGCATGGCGCTGACCCTTCCTGTGTACCGCACGTCGTCCTGGTGGGAGATGGTACGGACAAGAGCACGTGCTTGTTCCCGGTGAGCAGCGTCCTTTTCCTCGATGTCAGTCTCCGGTCGGCGATCTGGAGAGTCAACGGGACTGCGGGCAGGCCGAGTTGCTCTTCTGCGTCAGAGTGGCAGCCGGCAGAAGACTTCATCGGTGCCCGCACAGGCGGGCGAACATTGCGGTGTCTGCGGGCGTGCAGGCGGGGCATACGGGCTGCATCCCCTTCGAGAGGAGCTCGTCATGCTCGGCATAGTCGCGGCAGTGCTGTTCTTCCTGGCGTTCCTGATCAACGCGGCTGAGATCAGCACCAACGATGTGTTCTCTTCGACGAACGTCATGTTGCTGGGACTGATGTGCTTGGCGCTGCAGGTGGCAGGCGTCGGAGGAGGCTGGGCCCGCCGACGCTGACCCGACGCTCCAGCAGGTCCGGTGACGTCTCGCCACCGGACCTGCCTCGACGTGAGGATGGCCGGACGGTCTCGAGGGACGTGTGGCTGCTACGTCCCGGCGCTCCCGAGCCCGACGCGCGCCAGGTAGCTGCCGAGGTGCTCAGGGCTGTCAGCGGCCAGACCGATGTGCTGGTCCGGGCGGATGAGGAACAACCCGGTGCCCAGTTCCTGCGCGAGCGGCCCGCCGGTCACCCGGTGGGTACGCAGACCCGCCGCCTCGGGAGGCAATGCACAGTTCACCGCGAGCAGAGTGAAGTCCGGGCCTCTCAACAGGTCGAAGAGGCTGCGGCAGGGGCCCTCGGTGGTGACGCACGGGAGGTCGGGCGCGCGGTCGCCGGCCTCGGAACCGGTCGGAGAGCGGCGCACCCGCGCGTCGGTCGAGAGCGGGCTGTCGCGGTAGTGCACCGACAGCAGGTGGCAGACCCGCCCCCGGTAGCGTGCCTGCTCGTCGGGGTCCTGGGATGTGCGACCGGCCCGGTACAGGCGCGTGCTCAGGTCCAGCGTGTCCGCCGCGGCAGCCTGACGCTCCGCTTCGTAACTGTCCAGCAGCGCGTCCGGGGCACCGCAACCGATGACCTGGCCCAGCTTCCAGCCGAGGTTGCAGGCATCCTGCACGCCGATGTTCAGCCCCTGGCCCCCGCCGGGCGGGTGCACGTGCGCGGCGTCCCCGGCGAGGAAGACGCGCCCCTGACGGAAGCGTTCGGCCATAGCGGTACGAGGCCGGTAGAACGAGAACCACCGCACGTCCGTGAGGGCGTCGCGGGGCAGGTGGGTGCGGGCGGCGACCAGACCGCGCACGGTCTCGGGCGTCGCGGTGAACTCCGCACCGGTGATCTTGGCGTTCAGCTGGAAGTCGGTGGTTCCGGGCAGCGGGCACAGCAGCAGTTCACCTGCCGGATCGGCCCAGATGTGCCAGTGATCGCGATCCAGGCCCGCGACGCGGACGTCGGCCACCACGGCCGAGCGCAGCCCGCTCTCCTCACCCTTCATGGCGATGCCCAGGGACTCACGCACCGTGCTGTGGCTGCCGTCGGCGCCCACCAGGTAGAGCGCCGACATCCGGCGACGGTCACCGTCCGAGCGCGTCACCTCGGCCGTCACCTCCGTGTCCGTCTGCGTGAGGGAGGTGAGCCGGGCACCGCACTCCAGCGTTGCGCCCAGATCGAGCAGCCGATCGCGCAGGATCTCCTGCGTGCGCCACTGAGGGACCAGCCACGGCCGCGGGTGCCGTGACACCGGAGCCTCGGGGTCCGGCCGGATCAGCTGCCACTCTCCCCGGCGTTCGCCGTCGTGCCAGGTCTGCATCGGCGGGAAGGGGGAGCCTGCGGCCGTGAGAGCCTCGACGACACCGAGGTCGTCGAAGGCCTCCAGCGTGCGGGACTGCAGGCTCTTGCCGCGCGACCCGGGCAGGAGCCGGTCGCCGGCCTCGATGACATGGGTCCGCACACCACGCCTGGCCAGGTCGCAGGCGAGAGTGAGACCGGTGGGGCCGCCGCCGACGACCAGCACGTCCACGTCAGGCTGCCGCGTTGGCTGAGGGGTGGGATCGGGCACGTCTCCCCGCTTTCTGCCGTTTGACCCGGCACTGGGTGCATGGAGCGGCGCTCTGCCGCACTATGCGAAATGTCCCCCGTGGGCCGGGCGGCCGTGCCCCGGGCCCGCCCGGTTCCGCCCACATGGCGGCACCTCCGCACGCGTTCAGGAGTACACATGGCCCACGCCGCCGCCTGCCCCTTCGACTTCAGTGAGCAACTGGCCTTCGACCCGTCACTCGTACAGCTCATGGCCGGCGGCCCGGTCAGCCGTATCCGGCTGCCCTACGGCGAAGCCGACGCGTGGCTGGTCACCAGCTTCGAGGGCGTACGGCAGGTGACGACCGATCCGAGGTTCAGCCGGGCCGGCATCGTCGGCCGCGACTACCCCCGGATGACTCCGGAGCCGATCGTCTCGCCGGAGTCGCTCAACGTCATGGACCCGCCGCGCAGCACCCGGCTCCGCCATGCCGCCGCCCGGGCCTTCACGCAGAGCGGCGTGAGGCGCATGACGCCGGCCATCGAGCAAGTGGCCCACCGCCTCGTGGACGAGATGATCGAACACGGCCCGCCGGCCGACCTGGCCCTCGGTCTGTCCGCGCAACTGCCCAACCACACCATCTGCGCCTTGCTGGACGTACCCGCCGCGGACCGGCCCCTCATGCTGCGCTGCACCCAGCAGATGCTCACGACCGCCCCCGAAGCCAGGCAGGAGGCGGCCGAGGCCAAGCAGTTCCTGCGCGCCTACTTCACCGCGCTCGTCGCCGAACGCCGGGGGGAAGGAGGTGCCGACCTCATCAACACCATGGCGGCCTGCGAGCCGGGGGAGGAGCCCCTGAGCGACGACGAGTTGGCCGTCCTGGCACTCACTCTCATCCTCAGCGGCAACGACACGGCGACCTGCCAGATCAGCAACATCGCCTTCACCCTGCTCACCCGTCCCGAGCTGCTGGATCTGCTGAGGAGCAGTCCCGGACGTCTGCCCCGGCTGCTGGACGAACTCCTGCGGCACATCCCCTTCCGCAAGGGCGTCGGCATCCCGCGCATCGCCCTGGAGGACGTCAAGGTGGAGGGCGTGCTGATCCGCGCGGGCGACTTCGTCCACGTCTCCTACCTCGCGGCCAACCGGGACCCCGCGGTGTTCGAGGACCCTGACGCCCTGGACGTCGACCGTTCGCCCCACCCCCACATGACGTTCGGCTGGGGCAACCATCACTGCATCGCCAGCACGCTCGCGATCGCGGAACTCAGCACCGCGATCGGGGTCCTGTTCACCCGCCTGCCCGCCCTGCGCCTGGCCGTTCCGGCCGAGGCCGTGCGCTGGGACACGCGGACCATCCGGCGCTTCCCCCTGGAGTTGCCCGTGACCTGGTGACAGCCAGCGGGGGCGGTGCGCCGGACCCTTCTCACGACAACAGCATGCGCGTCCATGCGACGGCCAGGAGCACGCAGACGAGCGTGAACAGGCTCTGCACTGCGGCGGTGACGGGCATCCTCAGCCGGGCGTGCACGACGGCGCCTGCCGCCGCCACGGCCGGAACGCCCCAGATGACGAGCCACGCCAGAACCGGTGTGCCGGAGGACCGCTCGGCCGGCGGGGAGGACGGCGGCTCCGACCTGCCCATGCCGACCATGAAGAGCAGCACCCCGCCGACGACGACGATGACCGCGTCCGCGATCAGGAGCAGCAGGGCGACGGTGACATCGATCAGCCGGGAAGGGCGCTCACGCCGCAGCGGCGCGGGAGCGTCCTGGTCGTCCGTGAGAGATGGGGCCATGAGCCGACTGCACCACGGAATGACGGGTTCGACACCTCCCGTGGCCCAGGAGATTCCCGACTGTGACCCCGTATCAGCGGTGGGGCCAGGCCGATCGTCGCGCGTTCCCGCGAGCGAACGGCCTGACCGCCGTGCCGCTGGTCAGAGGGCGACGATCTGCCATTCCTGGTTGGCGCCGCTGCCGATGGGCCACTGGATGACCTTGGCACGGTCGGCGGTCGATCCACCGGCTACGTCGGCGCACCATCCGGTGCGGACGTTGACGAGCCGGTGATAGCCGTTGGTGGCCGAGGGAACCAGGTTCCACCACTGGTTGTCGCCGCCGTTGTCGGGCATCTGGGTCAAGGTGGCGCCCTGGACGCTGTTGGGGCTCTGCAGGAGCTTGCCGCTCTTGACGTTGACCAGCCGGAAGGAGCCGTCGGTGTTCGGCAGGAGGCGCCATTGCTGGTTGGGTCCGCCGCCATACGGCCACTGGATGAGCTCGGCGCCGTCCAGGGTCGAGGCGTCGGCGACGTCCAGCGCCTTGCCGCTGTTGCGGTTGATGATTTTGTACGTGCCCACGTCCCCGATGAAGGGCCGGTCGTAGACCTCCAGACTGCGGATGGACGCCCAGATGGTGTTGGGCAGCCCCGTGACGGTGACGCGGACGTAGCGTGCCTGGGCCTGGAACGCGGTCGCCTGGACCTGGCGCGTGCTGGCGGTGCCTCTGGCGTCGACGAGCATGGTCCACGTGCTGTTGTCGGTGGAGCCCTCGATCTTGTACTGGTAGTTGGTGTCGGCCAGTTCCCAGGCGATCCGGGCGCCGGTCAGCGAGCGCGTCGTGCCGAGGTCGACCTTGAGCCAGTGGCCGGCGCTGCCGTCGTTCGCGCACCAGCGGGTGGCGGTGGAGCCGTCGAGCGCCTTGGCCGCGGTGTTGCCCTTGGACGTCTCCTCGCTGTCGGAGGTCGCGGTCTTGCCGGCGGCGATGTCGGTCGGGTGTACGGAGCGGTCCAGGGTGACGCCGACGACGCTGTCCTCGGGGATGCGGGTGCGGTTGATGCCGCTGATCGACACCTTGCCGTCCGCACCGACGGTGTACGGGAGGCTGGCGCCCGTGACGACGTCGAACACGCGGGTGACCTGCGCGTCTCCTATGGACGGGGTGGTGAAGGAGGTGCCGCTGTAGGTGCCCAGGAGGTGGACGTAGAAGGTGTTGTCCTTGCACGTGAAGCCGTACTGGCCGTCCACCGGTTGCCAGGGCCCGCCGCGCGTGCCGTAGACGGCCTGGCCGCAGGTGGTCAGGAAGTCGCCGACCCTGCGCACCGCCGCGGCCTGGTCGGCGGGGATCACACCGGTGCGGTCGGGGCCGACGTTGAGCAGGACGACCATGTTGCGCACCCAGGAGTTGACCAGGATGTTCATGATGGTGCCGAAGCTCATCACGCCTGTGCCGGCCTTGTAGCCCCAGGCCCCGCCGATGGTGAAGTTCTTCTCCGACAGACGGTCTGTGCGCATGGCGCCGCTCGGGATGGACGGGCCTTCCTCGCTGACGTAGTCGCCCATCCAGCCGGAGCGCGGGTTGACCACGACGTCGGGCTGGTGCTTGCGCACCACGCCCATCACACCGAGGGGGCTGCCGGTGGCGGAGTCGGTCTCGCTGTAGGCGGCGTCCACCGGCCACTGGTTGGAGCTGCTGCGGAGCTTGCCGGGCTCCCAGAAGAAGGCGGCGGACGCGTCCGTGCCCTGCTGGCCCAGCCAGCCGCCGTCGAAGTAGATGTCGTCGATCTTGCCGTAGTTGGTCATCAGCTCCTTGATCTGCTGGTAGACCTCGTTCTTCATGATCCGCGCGTTCTCCTTGTGCGCGGGATCGGTGGTGTAACCCCACTTGTTCGGCAGGCAGTTGGTGCCGGTGACGTCGAAGTAGCCCGGGTAGCGCCAGCTCATGGGGGAGTAGTAGAGGCCCACCTTGAGCCCGGCGTTGCGTACGGCGGTGACGTACTCGCTGATCAGGTCCCGCTGCATCGGGGCCTGGCCGGAATGCCAGGCGTTCGGGTGGGTGGACGGCCACAGCGCGAAGCCCTCGTGGTGCCGGGCCGTGAGCACCATGTACTTCGCGCCCATGTCCTTGGCCAGCTGGGCCCAGTCGGCCGGGCTGTACGCGCTGGCCGTGAACTGCTCGCCGGTCGCGTCGGTGAAGTACTTCTTGTAGGTCTCCGGCGTGACGGCGGAGTTCTCCATGTACCACTCGCCCTTGGCCGGGCCGGAGTACACACCCCAGTGGATGAACATGCCGAGCTTCGCGTCCTGCAGCCACTGGAGCTTCGCGTTGGACTGCTGCTCGATGCCCAGTTCGGTCTTCGGGATCCGCAGGGGCACCAGGGGCAGAGGGGAGGGGGCGACCGCGGCGTACGCGGGGGTTCCGGCCGCGACGGTGCCGATCGTCGCCGCCACTGTCATGGCCGCCATGCCGGCGAGAACTGATCTACGGGAGAGGGGTTCCGACACTGTGATGCGTCCTGTTCGTTCGACGGAGGCAGCCCGGCGCCGCTGACGGCCGGCCGGGCGGCATCAGTGGGGCTCGGCCGCGGGCTCGAGGCGCATGAGTGTCCCCTCTCGCCGTCCCGACCCACTGGGATACATGGGATGGATTAACGGGCATCCGAGGGGTGTCTGTCCAGGGTTGTGACGCATGATTCGCCACTGATGCCGCTGACGTACGGACGAAGTGGGGAAGGGGTGCCACAACATGGGATGTATCCCGGAAGCGTCACGTCTTGACGAGAGCGAAACGCGGGCTTAACGTCCCTCCATCTAAAACGCGCACGTTCGAACAATTTCCCAAGTGATCGGATGGGATGTCTCATCTGATGTCGACGAGGCCGTGCAGGCGCGGGGCTCCGGCGACACGTTCTCCCGTCATTGCGAAGAAAGGCATGGATGCCATGCTCCGTCGTGCCTGCTTGCTCCTGTCGGCCCTGCTCGTGGGCGTGCTCGGACTCCTGTCCGCCGGTACGCCCGCGCAGGCCGCTTCCGTTACCGTGACCAACGCGACCCAGTTCACCGACACCACCGGAGCCGTGATCCACGCCCACGGGGGCGGCATGATCAAGGTCGGCTCGTACTACTACTGGTTCGGCGAGAACCGCAATCCCGACAACACGTTCAAGGCCGTCTCGGTCTACCGGTCCACGGACCTGAAGACCTGGGAGTCCCGCGGCGACGCCCTCACCCAGAGCAGCGCCCCCGAGCTGGCTCTCGCCAACATCGAGCGGCCGAAGGTGATCTACAACAGCGCCACCGGCAAGTTCGTGATGTGGATGCACAAGGAGAACGGCAAGGACTACACCGAGGCCCGGGCCGCCGTCGCGGTCTCGGACACGGTCGACGGCGCCTACACCTTCCAGGGCAGCTTCCGGCCGCTCGGTGAAATGTCACGCGACGACACCCTGTTCAAGGACGACGACGGCACGGCCTACTTCATCTCGGCCGCGAACAACAACGCCGACCTCCACATCTACAAGCTGAGCGCCGACTACACGAAGATCGACAGGCTGGTCGCCGACCCGTGGCCCGGCGCCTTCCGTGAGGCGCCGGCCTTGTTCAAGCGCAACGGCGTCTACTTCATGCTCACCTCCACCACCAGCGGCTGGAACCCCAACCAGCAGCGCTACGCGACCGCCACCAACCTCGCCGGCCCCTGGAGCGCCATGGTGGACGTCGGTGACGCGACGGCATACGGCTCCCAGACCACCTTCGTCCTGCCCGTCCAGGGCACGTCGGGCACCTCGTACCTGTACATGGGCGACCGTTGGGGCAACTCCATCGGCGGCACGGTCAACGACTCGCAGTACGTCTGGCTGCCGCTGACCTTCCCCACCAGCAGGACCATGAACCTGCCCTGGTACCCGCAGGTCGCCATCGACACGGCCGCAGGCACCGTCACCGGCGTCGGCGGCGGCCCCTACTACAACTTCGTCGCCCGGCACAGCGGCAGGTGCGTCGACGTCAAGGACAACTCGGCCGCCGACGGCTATGACGTCGTGCAGTACGACTGCGGCAGCGGCCTCAACCAGCAGTGGCGCCTGAAGGACGCCGGCGGCGGCTACGTCCAGATCATCGCCCAGCACAGCGGCAAGTGCCTGGACGTTGCGAACAACTCCACCGCGGACCGCGCCTACGTGCAGCAGTACCGCTGCACCACCGGCACCAACCAGCAGTGGCTCCTGCAGGACCAGGGCAACGGCTACTACCGTCTCGTCGCCCGGCACAGCGGCAAGTGCCTGGACGTCGAGAACGGCTCCACCGCCAACGGCGCCCGCCTGATCCAGTGGACCTGCGGCGCCGGCACGAACCAGCAGTTCCAGCAGCGCACCGCCTGACGGGTCGGTACAGCTGCAGAGCACGTGATTGATGGGATGAGTGCGGGCTGAAAGTCTGGATTCCTCGATGTGAAGCCGATTCTCCGCAATATCCATCCCATCAATCACGTGCAGACCCGTTGACATGAGCAGGTTGCATGGTTGACCTTCGTCCCTGGTACCAGGGCGCTCGGAGCCTCGCCTCCGAGCGCACCCCCTTCCTCTTCGTCGCAGGGACGCCCATGTCGAGTCGGACCAACAGACGTCAGTTCCTCGCGGCAGCCACAGTGGTGGCTGCCGCGACCACCGCCGGAGGCCTGTTCGGCGCCGGTGGCGCGCAGGCAGCACCCCGCACCCGCACCACCTACACACCCGACTGGGAATCGGTCGACCGGCACACGCCGGCCCCGGAGTGGTTCAAAGACGCCAAGTTCGGGATCTACTTCCACTGGGGTGCCTTCAGCGTCCCCGCCTACGACAACGAGTGGTACCCGCGCCACATGTACATCGAGGGCAACGCGGCCAACAAGCACCATGTCGCCACCTATGGCTCGCCCTCGGACTGGCCCTACCGCAACTTCATCGACGGAGGGAAGGATCTGGCGGGCAACACCGTGCAGTTCGCGCCCAAGCTGAAGTCGGCGGGCGGCAACTTCGACCCGAAGGAATGGGTTCAGCTGTTCGTCGACGCCGGTGCCCGGTTCGCCGGCCCCGTCGCCGAGCACCACGACGGCTTCTCGATGTGGGACAGCAAGGTCAGCGAGTGGAACTCGGTCGCCAAGGGCCCGAAGCTCGACCTGCTGCGGCTCTTCACCGACGCCATCCGCGCCAGGGGACTGAAACTCCTGGTCGCCATGCATCACGCGTACCACTTCAACGGCTTCTTCGACCATGTGCCCGCACAGACCGACCCCAGCCTCAAGAAGCTGTACGGGCAGCTGAGTACGGCCGAGGAGAACCAACTCTGGTACGACAAGCTCAAAGAGGTCATCGACCGCGCCCGCCCCGACATCCTCTGGCAGGACTTCAAGCTCGACGCCGTCGACGAGAAGCAGCGGCTCGACTTCCTGGCGTACTACTACAACCAGGCCGAAGCGTGGGGCAAGGAAGTCGTCGCCACCTACAAGGACGGCATGAGCGACCGCGGTCAGGTCTTCGACTACGAGCGTGGCGGCCCGGGCGACCTCACCGCCCCGTACTGGCTCACCGACGACAGCATCTCCAGCTCCAGCTGGTGCTACACGGAGGGCATCGGCTACTACAGCATCCAGCAGATGCTGCACTCGTTCATCGACCGGGTGAGCAAGAACGGCAACATGCTGCTCAACATCGCGCCGAAGGTGGACGGCACCATCCCGCAGGCGCAGAAGGACATCCTGCTGGGCATCGGCGACTACCTGAAGCGCTTCGGGGAGTCCGTGTACTCGACCCGCGCCTGGACCGCGTACGGCGAGGGCCCGACGAAGATGGGCGGCGGTTCCTTCACCAACCCGACCGCCGGCACGGCACAGGACATCAGGTTCACCCGGAACAAGGCCAACACCGCCTTGTACGCCACCGTCCTGGGCTGGCCCGGGAGTTCGCTGACGATCGGCACGCTCAACTCCGACCGGATCGATCTCACCTCGCTGCGGTCGGTGAAACTGCTCGACGACGAGGCCGGTCACTACATCACCCTGCCCAAGCCGGTCCAGGACGCGACCGGCCTGCGGGTGACCCTGCCGGCGACAGCGCCGTTCCAGGCCCACGCCTATGTCCTGAAGCTCGGGTTCTCCGGTCAGATCCCCGGTCTGCGCCCCCTGCGCGGTGCCGTGGTCTTCCCGGACTCCGGCTACCGCGGGCCGGCCGCGGTGCTCGCCGTCGGCGACTACGACGCTGAGCAACTTCGGCTCGCAGGTCTCCGCCCCCGCAGTCTTTCCTCCTTGCGGCTGGCCCCCGGCTACCAGGTGACCGGCTACTCCGGAGAGGACTTCACCGGGACCTCGTGGACGTTCACCACCGATCTCCCCGACCTACGGGGCACGGGCGGCAACGACAAGATCGCCTCGCTCAGGGTCCAGTTCGCGCCGTCCTCGTACTTCCGGATCACCAACGTCACGGACGGCCTGGCCCTGGACTCCGGCGGTGACGTCGCCTCCGGCTCCGACCTCAAGCAGTGGAAATGGGACAACAGTCCCAACCTGCACTGGCAGGCGGTCGAAGTCGGCGGCGGCTACTACAAGTTGGTCAACCGCGCCAACGGCATGGTGGCCGACGGCTGGGGCGCCGCCGCCGACGGCTCCACCGCCCGGCAAGCCGCCTGGAACGGGGGCAGCAACCAGCAGTGGCGCATCACGCACCGGGGCGACGGCCGCTACTCGATCGCCAACCGCACCACCGGCCTGGTCCTCGACGGCGGCGGCAACGTGCCATCCGGCTCCGTCACCAAGCAGTGGACCTACGACGGCAGCACCAACCTGATGTGGACCTTCACGACTCTGTGAGGCCCACCGGGACGGCCGGTACGCCAGGGTGATACGACGCCGGTGACGTCGCCCTTCCCGGCCTCGTCGACCGCCGGGCCGCCCGCGACACCGCGGGCGGCCCGGCTCTCCGGTGCGTCCGTCAGCTCTGACCGGCCGTACGGCGCCTGCGCCCGAACCAGACCGCGGCCGTGCCGGCCACCACCACCGCGAGACCGCCGCCCGCGACCAGGGGCGTGTTGCTCGACGCGCCGGTCTCGGCGAGATCCCCGTTCGTGGTGGGGTGGTTGGCGCCCGTGTCGCTCGCGGCGACCGGGGAGGGCGACGTACTGGCCCCGGGAGCCACCTTCCGGCCGGGAGCATCGCTCTGCTTCGACAACGTCGCCGCGAAGGCCGACGCGATCACCTCGTGGCCCTCGGTGTTCGGGTGTGGGTCCTGCTTCGGCGTGCACGCCCAGGTGAGCTGACAGATCTTTGCCACGTTCGCCGGGACCTTGCCCGCACCGGGCATGTCGACGAGCGTGTCGAAGTCGTCCGACGAGAAGGCCCCGGCCACGTCGGCGACCTTGAAGCCGGTGGCCGCGTACACCTGGGCGATCCCCTTGTTGCCCTCCTTGATCAGGGGAGCCGACGCCTTGGCGGCCTTCTGCCCCGCATCGCCCAGCAGCCACGTCGCCAGGAACGGGTTGTAGTACGTCGAGCCGCTGAACCGGGTGTTCTTCGTACCGGCCTTGTGGAGCGCGCCCGTGATCCGGGCGAGGTTCGTCCCCATGGTCCGGCTCGCCTTGTTCAGGCACGTGCCGTCGAGGGTCCCGGCGGGGCTGACGCACGCCTGGATGTCGTTGGCGCCCACGCTGAGCGTCACATAGGCGACCCTGCCGTGGTGCTGAGTCATGGCCTTGAGTGCGGCGTCGAGCTGGGACGCGGCGCCGGGGTAGTGGCAGGTGCCGCCCTTGATCAGCGACTGCGTGGTCTCCCCGGTGCAGCCGAGGCGTATGTGCTTCAGCCTGGGGTCGTGCTGCTTGAGCTGTGCGTAGAGCCGGTCCGTGTAGGCGAGGTGGGTGTCCTTGTCGACGTCCGGCTGGTAGCCGGAGGCCAGGGAGTCGCCGAGCGAGATGTAGTACGTGGCGCCGCTGTCGGCGCTCGTCTCGTCGGCGGCGGCCGGCCCGGACGTGCCCAGCACGACCGCCATGGCGGAGACGACCAGTCCCGGACCGAACCGCTGAAGGATTCTCATCACTTGCGCGCTTTCCAATTGTTGTGGGGAGTGCCATGCCGGAAGGCATGCCGTGAGGTGGGGGAGGGAAGAGAGAATGGGCGGGAACTCGGCCGCTGTGGTCTGCGGCGCCCGCACGATCAATTTAGCGAGCGTGCCTTCCGCTTGTACGTGTGCGTCCGACAAAATGACAGCCGCTTGCGACACGTGTAAGCGCCAGAAAGGACCGATCGGTCGTAAGGGCGCGACCGGACCCGTTCGTCGTCAGTCGTTCCACCAGATCTGTTACCTGTTCGGTGTCGACGCCGAGCTTCGTGAGGCTGCCACGCACGGTGGTTTCATACAGGCCGCCGACCTCACGGAGGAGGACGATGCCCTGGTCGGTGACGGCAGCGTGGGCCGCGCGGGCGTCTCGGGGACATGCCGTGCGGGAGATCAGCCCTCGGAGTTCCTGACGGGCGACAGCGCGGGACACACGGCTTCTGGAGAATCCGAGCGCGGTCGCCAACTCTGTCATGTGCAGGAATTGAAGAGGGGTTCTGTGGAGATGGGAGAGGGTCGCGTATTCCTCCCACGTGAGGGTGAACTCCTGCTGCAGAACGCGGTTCACCGAGGTTTCGACGAGACGGCTGAGCAGTGCGAGTGTTTCGTAGGCTCGGACGTCCGCCGCTGTGGACACTTTTTCCATGAATGTGGCTCGCTTTTTGAGGTTTCCCGCGCTCACCGAGCGAGCGGGTCGGGGGTGGCTCTCCAAGGACGGCACAGGGAGAGGAAGCAGGCTGCCGCGGCCAGCGCGAGGCCGAGGACCGACGCGGCCATGGGCAGGGCGGTGTGCTGCTCGCCGAGGCCGGCCAGGGCGGGGGCCAGAGCGCCCATGAGGAATTGAGTGGTGCCCAGCAGCGCGGATGCGCTGCCTGCCGTGTGCGGGGCCCGCTGAAGAGAGAGGGCCGTGGTAGTGGGCAAGATCATACCGACGGGGCAGGCGATGAGGAACAGGGCAGCCGCGATGGTGGACAGGCTCGCATGCGTGGTCGTGACCAGCAGGACCAGGGCGGTGCCGGCGCAGACGAGCACGATCAGGCCAACTGCCAGGACACGGTGCGAGGGGAAACGCCCGAGCAGGACTTTGCCGTTCAGCTGACCCGTCGCCACCATGCCGATCGAGTTGAGGGCGAACAGCAGGCTGTAGGTCTGCGGGGAGGCGCCGTACACCTGCTGGAGGGTGAAGGAGGAGCCCGCGATGTAGGCGAACAGGGCCGCGAAGCCGAGGCTGCCCGTGAGCAGGTAGCCGGTGAAGGGACGGTCTTGGAGCAGGCCGTGCATGGTGCGCAGGGTGCTGGCCGATCCGCCGGGACGGCGCCGGGGGGCAGGCAGGGTCTCGGTCAGCAGGGCGGCGGTGGCCACCAGGACCGCCAGGCCGAGCAGGGTGAGGGCGACGAAGACGCCGCGCCAGGAGGTCAGGTGCAGCAACTGGGCGCCCAGCACCGGAGCCAGGATCGGCGCGGTGCCGGAGACCAGCATCAGCGAGGACAGCAGCCGGGCCGCGCCGAGACCGTCGTACAGATCGCGGACGACGGCCCGGGCGATGACGATGCCCGCCGCGCCGGCCAGCCCCTGCACCAGCCGCATCCCGATGAGAACCGCCGGGTCCGGCGCGACGGCGCACACGGCACCCGCCACCACGTACACGGCCAGTCCGGCCAGCAACGGCCGTCGCCGGCCGAGGGTGTCGCTGAGCGGGCCGATGACCAGCTGGCCCACCGCGATGCCCACCATGAACGCGGTCAGAGTGAGCTGGGTGACGACCTGTGAGACATGCAGATCCCCGCTGACCTCGGGGAGCGCGGGCAGGTAGAGGTCGATGGTGAGCGGGCCGAGTGCGGTCAGCGCGCCCAGGATCAGGACGAGCGGCAGACGGCGGGGGCCGACTGGCCGGACCGCGGCACGGTCCTCCGTGACGGCGACGGCCGGGTGTGTTTCTGACATGGGTGGTCCAGGGATGCGGGAGTGGAGGCGGGCCGGGAGCGCCGCCGGTGCCGCCGTGCCGGTGCCGGCCGGACGGGACGGGCACCGGCGCGCGACGGAGGAGACCCTGTTCCGCCGCGTCGGCCGAAACGGGCCCTCAGGAGGGTTCGTGAGGTACGCGGCGCCGGGGACGCGGACGGTGCCGCGACGGACGGCGACCGGGATCGGGGTCCGCGTGGCTGTCGACCGCCGTGATCACGCCGGTGTGGCCTCCCACCGGCATCGGGGGCCGGGTGTACGGGGCATGTCCGGGAATGGGCGGAGCGGGGATCAGGGTGCGACGATCTTGACCGTGCTCGCCCAGCCGTAGCCGTCCTCGCTGAGCTGCAGGGCCATGTGCAGCAGTTGCAATCCCTCCAGCTCGCGCGCGTGCCGCAGCGCCCCGACGTCGACCGCGTGGAGTCCGCCGGACGTCACCAGCTGCGCGACCTGCTTTCGGGCCGGCTCGTCGTCACCGGCGATGAAGACGTCCAGCGCGGTGCCGCCCACCTGGCCGGTCACCAGCGTCGTGGCGAACGTGGTGTTGAACGCCTTGACGACCCGCGTGCCGGGAGCGGCGGCCCCGGCGATCTCCTCGGCGGCCGAGGTCCCCGGTGCGACGACGAGCGCCTCCAGCGAGGCGTCGACGGGGTTGCTGATGTCCACGAGGACCTTGCCGCTCAGCCGGGCCCCGAGGGAGGCCGTGAGTTCCTTGGCGGCGGCGAACGGCACGGCCATTACGACGAGTTCGGCGGGGTCCACCGCGGAGTCGTCACCCGCCCGCACGGCGGCGTCGCCCGCCGCCTGTGCGCTGAGCTCTTCGGCGAGCCGGGCCGCCTTGGCCGGGTCCTTGCCGGTGAGGGTCACCGTGTGCCCGCCCGCCAGTGCCCGGGTCGCGATGCCGCGGGCCATGTTGCCGGCGCCGATGATGGTGATCCGCATGATGCCTGGTTCCTTTCGCGATCAGGGGGTGCGCGGTCAGTGGCCGGCGCCGAACAGCGACCGGTTGGCGATGTCGATGATGAACGGGCCGACGTGGGCGGGGTAGCGGTCCACGATCGCCTTCTTGTACGCGTCACCGTCGTCGCCGAGCAGCTCGCGGGCGTCGGTCAGGTAACGGCGCACGTCCGCGTAGACCTCGGGCCCGGTGGGCAGGCCGTGGCCCGCCAGGATCGTGTCGTAGCCGGACTCGGCGGCCAGCGCGTCGACCGCCTGCTGCCAGCCGGTGATGTCGTTGTTGCCCAGGTAGAGGTGGACGTCGTTGTACACGAGGTCCTGAGCGACCAGGACGCCCTGCTCGGGCAGCTTGATGAGCAGTTCGTCGGCGGCCTCACCGCCGGAGACGGCCTCGAAGACGAACGGGACGCCGTCGACGACCTCGGTGCCGGGGGTGAGATCCACGGTCGGGGTGAAGTCGCCGACGGGGATGACCAGTCCGGTCGGAAGCCGGCTGTCGCCCCGCGCGATGATCTGCTCGCGCACCACGGCCAGAGCGTGGACGGGGACGCCGAACCGGGCGGCACCGTTGTAGTGGTCGGGGTGGGCGTGGGTGACGATGAGCCGGTCCAGCGGCTTGCCCAGCCCCTTGGCGTAGGCGATCGCCTCGTCCGCGTAGGCGGGGATCAGCTGGGCGTCGATCGCGATGATGCGCGCCGGGGTCTCGATCAGCTGGGTGGTGGTGTGGAAGGTGTCCGCCGGGGACATGTAGCTGTGAATGCGGACCGCGCCCTTGTCGAGGACCGTGACCGTGCCGTTCATGGGGTGCTCCCTGAAGGTGAGGGCGGCCTTGCGTCGCCCTTGATGTCCTCCACTCTCGCCGCGAAAGCGCAGGCAGGCGAGATACGCTGGAGACCCGGCGTGGTAAATCGAGGACATTCGGAGAGTGCGATGATCGCCCCCGGCCGTGACGCGGACGACCCTTCCCGGGGCGGCGCCATCCCCCGGTTCGACTTCAACCCGCCCGAGGAGCGGATCCCCGGCTTCGAGATCATCGACCTGTCCACCCTGCACGAGCGACGCCGACGCCGGCGGAGTCGGCCGGACGCGGTGCACCGGGTCGACTTCCACACCCTCACCCTCATCACCGAGGGCAGCGGCGAGCACGCCGTCGACTTCGTGACCTACCCCATCCGCCCGGGTACCCTGCTGTGGGTCCGCCCCGGACAGGTGCAGAGCTTCGTGCGGCCGGGCACCGCGAACGGCACGCACCTGCTGTTCACTTCGGCCTTCCCGCCACACGCCAGCAGTGCCGACCGGCTGGTCGGCGACTGGTACGGGGCCACGTGCCGGCAGCTGGGCGCAAGTCCCGAGTACGCCGTGCTGTCCACGCTGCTGGGCCAGTTGCGGGCCGAATACGGCCGGCCGCTGCAGGACGTGTCCTCGGAGATCCTGCAACTGCTGCTGGCCACCGTGCTGTTGCAGGTCGACCGGCTGCCCCACCCGGAGGGTGGCGGCGACCCGCACGCGGGCGGGGAGGTCTACGCCCGCTTCCGCGCCGAGCTGGAGCGCTCCTACGCCACCACCCGGCGCGCCGCCGACTACGCCCAGCGCCTCGGCTACACCGTCAAGACCCTCACCCGCGCCTGCGCGGCCGCCACCGGACAGCCCGTCAAGCACGTCATCGACGGCCGTGTCGCCCTGGAGGCCCGGCGCCTGCTCGCCCACACCGACGAGCCCGTGGCGACCGTCGCACGCCGCCTCGGCTTCCCCGAACCCACCAACTTCGGCAAGTTCTTCACCCGCCACACGGGCATGCCGCCGGGCACGTTCCGGCAGGTGCATCAAAGCCGCCAGGTGACACCCGGCGAGAGTGCGGCCTGATCCGGAGGGATGGCTGCGAGGAGGAAAGGGGTGTCGGAGCCGTGAACGAGCAGGCGGAGATCTCGACGCCGGGGAAGCGGCGAACGACGGCCTGGTGCTGGCCTTCGGCCGGTTGCAGGGGGCGGCGAACCGGCTGGAGTACATCATGGGCCGGGCGCTGGAGGCGGAGTGCGGCGTCAGCCACTTGATGTTCGAGGTGCTGCTGATCCTGGGACGGGCGGGGGAGCCCGGGCTGTCGATGGGCGCCATCGCCCAGGAGCAGGTGCTGACCACGGGAGGGGCCACCCGCCTGGTGGACCGCATGGTGGCGGCCGGTCTGGTCGAGCGGGTCGAGGACCCCGGTGACCGGCGTGCGCGCCTGGTGCGCCTGACCGCGACGGGGGAGGAGACGACGGTCGCCGCGGCCCGTGCGCACGTGGAGAACATCAAGCGCCACTTCCTGGCGCCCCTGCCGGTCGAGGACCGGGAACGGTTCGCCGAAAACCTCCGCGTCCTCAGCCACAGCGCGCGGGACATGCTGCCCCGCCTGCCCTGACGGCGCCGTCAGAGCAGGCGGCGAGCGCACCCCGGCCCCGCCGACGGCAGCCCGCGCGGCCGTGTGGAAGGGCCGGCGTATGGATCCGTCACGCCGGACGGCGGCGACAGCCGGGGAGCCCGTCGCCGCCTGTGTGCCGATGTCGGCTGAGGAGCGCGTCAGCGCTTCGTGTAGATGAAGCCCAGCTTGTCGACCTCGGCACCGGCGCGCCCGTGGAACCCGGCGATCTGCCACCCCGTCGGCGCGGTGCGCGTCACGCAGTCCGACGTGGTGGTCCCCCCGGACAGGCTCCTGCCGAGGTTCGTGGTGAACCTGGCTGAGAAGATCCGTGTGCGGCCGTCCTTCTCGCCCCGGCACAGCTGGGCGGAACTGAGGAACTCCCCGCTGCCCAGGTTCAGGGTCGACACCGTGCCGCCGGTTCCGCCGTGGCTGACGGTCCTGCCGTTGCCGAGCGTCAGCGCGACACCGTCGACCCGGGTGCCGCTGCGCAGCGAGACGCTGACCGGGCGCGCACCCGCCGGCACGGCGTCGATGTCGTTGTAGTAGTCGCCGTGCGGCCCGCCGAACTGGTCGCTGAACTGGAAGTCCGCGGCGCGCGACCAGGAGAAGTCCACCTTGATCGGGTCGTGGTCGGACAGCATGAGCCCGTCGTCGGTGAGGAACTTGGCGTGCTCGTTGTTGTAGGAGGTGGCGTCGAGCGAGACCAGTTTGCTGTCGCGGTACAAGACCTTGTCGACGACTTCGCAGGTGTTGGGCACGGTGGGGCCCGTCTGGTCGCAGACCAGGGCGTCGCTGCCCTTGGCCGGCGGGGTGCCGCCGCGGATGAGCTGGACCCAGGGATCCTTCAGGCCGTTCGCTGCCGCGAACTCGGCGATGGTGTCGCCGGAGCGCGTGTAGCGGGTGTTGGTGTCGCCCATGACGACGACGGCGTTCCCGGCCGAGTGGCTCTTGATGAAGGCCGTCAGCTGGTTGAGGTTGTCCGCCCGCGCGGCCAGGTCGCCGGGGTTCGTCCCGGCGTTGGTGTGCAGGTTGTAGAAGTCCACGTACACGCCCTCGGCGAGCCGCTGGCGGCTGAAGGTGAATCCCTTGGGCGTGAGGCAGTCACCGGAGTCGAACTGGCAGGACTTCCAGCGCACGCGCTCGAAGTCGTCGGTGTCGTAGGGGAGTTTCGCCAGGGTGTTGAGGCCGCTGCCGATCCCCGCACCGCCGCTGGTGGGGGTGCGGTAGGCGTGCGCGGTGTCGCCGGCGTAGAGGAAGGCGTGGTAGTTGAAGTCCTCCTGGACGTTGACGATGTCGTACGGCGCGATCCGCCGGCCGATCTCCGTGGTGGCGGGCTCGCGCGGGGTGGGAGCGCTGGAGATGCTCTCCGGCAGGCCCGCGACGTTGTAGGCGAGGACGCTGAAGGAACCGGACGCGGGGTCGGCGGCAGCGGCGGGGGACGTGTTCGTGATGAACCCGCCGATGGCCATGGTCACCACCGCGATGGCGGCTGGAAGTCGGCGCATGAAACCGGGGCTCCTGACAACGGGAAGTGGGGAAGCGGAACTTACCGTGGGTAACGCAACCGCTTGCCGACTACTCGGTTAAGCGAGACCGAATCTTGACCGACCGGTCCGGACCAGGCGGACGGCCGCGTCGGACAGCAGTGCCGACTGTCAACAGATGACAGGGCGTCCCTTACGATGGGTTTCCCCGGAGCCTGAAGGAGGCCTGGTCTGTGACCGGTCCGACGTTTTCCAGTCTGGCCCGCTCGACGACCCTGCGGGAGCAGGCGCTCCTGACGCTGCGAGCGGCGATCACCAGTGGCCGGTACCGACCCGGTGACCATCTGGGCGAGGTGGAGATCGCGGAGCGGCTGGCCGTGAGCCGCGGGACCGTGCGGGAGGCGCTGCGTCACCTCCAGCAGGAGGGGCTCGTCACCGCCGGCGCCCGGGGCATGCTGCGGGTGTCCCAGCTGTCGCCGGCCGAGGTCAGGGAGTTGTTCCAGGTCCGCGAGGTGCTCGAAGGTCTGGCGATCACGCAGATCATCGAGTCGTCGCCAGGGCCCGAGGCGCTTCGGTCCCTGCGGGAGGCCGTGGCGCGGCTCCACGCCGCCGTGGAGTCGGGTGCGGACCTGAGCGTCAAGGTGGAGGCCGACCTCGCCTTCCATCTTCTGCTGTGTGAACTGTCGGGCAACTCCGTGCTCCTGAAGACCTGGCGCGGGCTCGAGGGGCCGATCCGGGTGGTCGTCATGAGCGCGGCGGCCGAGCGGCGTGAGGTGGCCATGGCGGCGTCGGCTCACCTGCCCCTCGTGGAGGCGATCGAGCGTGGGGACGCGGCCGCCGCGCAGGGTGTTCTGCGCGCCCATATGGCCGCCGCCATCGAGCAGCTCGGAGCCGCGGACAGGGGCACCGGGGACGATCAGGCCGTTCGCTGACCCTTCCCTCCTCTCAGAAAGGCCCACCGGCGACCGCTGGGGGCCTTTTTCGTGGCCAGGGGTTGACACACGCGGACGCACTCCCCAGAGTCGACTCTCGACTGTTAACAGTCAACAGCCAACAGGTGCGGTTCAGGGACGGACCGTTCCGTCAGCGATCAAGGAGGATCGGCATGGCTGCTTCCCCGCCCCCCGGGCCGTCGGCCGAGGGCTCACCCGAGCGCATGAGAGTCGCCATCGGGTGCGGTGTCGGCGCGACCATCGAGACCTACGACTTCATCGGCTTCGGCACGGCCGCGGCGCTCTATTTCGGGGACGTGTTCTTCCCGGACTCCGACCCGCTGTCCGCCACTCTGCTGTCCTTCGCCACATTGGGCATCGGCTTCGCCGCCCGCCCCCTCGGCGGTGTGATCGCCGGCCATCTGGGAGACCGCATCGGGCGCAAGCCCGTGCTGGTCGGATCGCTGCTGCTGATGGGAGTGGCCACCGTCCTGATCGGCTGTCTGCCCACCTACCAGATGGTCGGAGTCTGGGCCCCGGTGCTGCTCGTGGCCGTCCGCATCGTCCAGGGACTCGCCTTCGGCGCGGAGTGGGGCGGCGCCATCCTGATGACCTTCGAGCACGCGCCGTGGCGGCGACGAGGTCTCTACACGGGGATCACCCAGGCGGGCTTCCCCGTCGGGCTGCTCCTGGCCAACCTGGCCTTTCTCCTCAGCAGGCACACCCTGGACGACAACTGGGCCTGGCGGGTGCCGTTCCTCCTGAGCGCCGTGCTGATCGCGGTCGGCATCTTCATCCGGCTCAAGATCGACGAATCCCCGCAGTTCGAGGAGCTGAAGGAGTCCGGCGACGTCGCCAAGAACCCCCTCGGGGAGGTGCTCCGCAAGGACTGGCGGGGTCTGCTGCGGGCCTTCTGCCTCAGGACCACCGAAACGGCCGGATACGCGGTCTCGGTCACCTTCGTCCTGTCCTACCTGAACGACGACCGTGCTCCCGACGTCTCCAGCGCGGTCAGCCTCACCGCGCTGGTGACCGCCGCGGCCCTGGGCATCTTCGCCACGACAGGGTGGGGCCTGCTGTCCGACCGGGTCGGACGCCGACCGGTGTACCTGCTGGGCTGTGCCGTGACCCTGCTGTGGGGCTTCCCGCTGTTCCTGCTGGTCAACACGGGCACCGCCGCGCTCGTCCTGGTCGCCTTCGTCATCAGTTACACGATCTGCCAGAACTCCCTGGCGGGCGTCCAGGGGGCGTGGTTCTGCGAGTTGTTCGCCACCCGGACTCGCACCGCGGGCACCTCGCTCGCCTACCAGCTCTCCGCCGTGGTCTCCGGGTTCACGCCCATGATCGCGACCGCGCTGTACTCCGCCGTCGGATGGACCGGCCCGGCCGTCCTCTTCAGCTTCTACGGGCTGCTCGGCCTCGTCGCCACCGTGCTGACCCGCGAGACCTGGGGAGCACCCGAGCGACAGCAGGCCGACCTGGCAGCCCGGACAGCGCGCGAGACCGCCGCTCCCGCCGCCCTCTCCCACTGACTCCCACCCCCGAAGAAGGAGCAGACGTGGCCTCCACCGCCACCACCACACCGGCTGCCGGTCCGCGGACCGACCCACCCGCGTCGCACGCCGAGCGACTGCGTGCTCTGCGCGAGTCGGCGTACCGCATCCGCACCCACGCCCTGAACATGGCCGAGGTCCAGGGCCAGGGCTACGTCGGACAGGCACTCGGTGTGGCCGACATCCTCGCCGTCGTCTACAAGGACGTGCTCGACCACCGTCCCGAGGACCCGGAGTGGCCCGGGCGGGACAGGCTGCTGCTCTCCATCGGGCACTACGCCATCGCCCTGTACGCGGCGCTCGCGGAGGCAGGGATCCTCGACACCGCGGAACTGGACACCTACGGAAGCGACGACTCCCGCCTGCCCATGTCCGGCATGGCCTCCTACACCCCCGGTATGGAGATCTCCGGCGGCTCGCTCGGCCACGGCCTGGGCATCGCCGCCGGACTGGGGCTCGGCCTGCGCCACCAGGGCAGCCGCGCCCACGTGTACAACCTCCTCTCCGACGGCGAACTGGACGAGGGTTCCACCTGGGAGGCCGCCCTGGCCTGCGCCCACCACGGCCTCGACAACGTCACCGCCATCGTCGACGTCAACGCCCTGCAGGCCGACGGACCGACGAACGGCGTGCTGCGCACCGAGCCCGTCACCGCCAAGTGGGAGGCATTCGGCTGGCACGCGGTCCGGGTCGACGGCAACGACATCGACGCCCTCGTCGCGGCCTTCGACAGCCTGCGCGCCCACCGGGGCTCGCCGTCCGTACTCATCTGCGACACCCGCGTCGGCCGTGGCGTGCCGATGCTCGAGACGCGGGAGAAGGCGCACTTTCTGCAGGTCGAGGAGCACGAGTGGCAGATCGCCCGCGACCAGCTGACCGCGGGATTCCACGCCGCGTGCGCCGACCGGAACGCAACGAACGCACATGAGGAGCACACCGCATGAACGCCGTCGGCGCCCCCGCGACCGGCACACGCCGGCTCACCACCTCCGCCATGATCGCTTCCATCGCGGAGGAGGGTCAGCGCACCACCAAGGCCCCCTTCGGGCACGCCCTCGCCCGGCTCGCCGACGAACGGCCGGACATCGTCGGCCTGTCGGCGGACCTCGCCAAGTACACCGACATGCACGTCTTCCGCGAGGCGCACCCCGAACGCTTCTTCCAGATGGGCATGGCGGAACAGGCGATGCTCGGCGCGGCCGCGGGGCTCGCCGAGTCGGGCCTGACCCCGTTCGCCTCCACCTACTCCGTCTTCGCCACCCGCCGTGCCTACGACTTCCTGTGCCTGGACATCGCAGAGCCGGGACTGAACGTCAACGTCGTCGGCGCCCTCCCCGGATTGACCACTGGCTACGGCCCCAGCCACCAGGCCACCGAGGACCTCGCGATCCTGCGCGCCATGCCCGGTCTGACCATCGTGGATCCGGCGGACTCGGTCGACATCGAGCAGGCCGTACCCGCTCTGGCCGCGCACCCCGGCCCCACCTATCTGCGACTGCTGCGCGGCGCGGTCCCCACCGTGCTCGACGAGTACGACTACACCTTCCGGCTGGGACGCGCCGCCGAATTGCGCGGCGGGCGCGACGTGCTGTTCATCTCCACCGGCCTGATGACCGTACGCGCGCTGTCGGCGGCCCGGGAACTCGAACGCGACCACATCGACGCCGCGGTCCTGCACGTGCCGACCATCAAGCCGTTCGACCGCGAGGCCGTCGTCCGGGAAGCCGCCAAGGGGCGGCTCGTCGTCACCCTCGAGAACCACAGTGTGATCGGAGGCCTGGCCGAGTCCGTCGCCTCCAGCCTGGCCTTCGCCCGGGTGACGGCACGCCTCGTCCCGGTGGGTCTGCCGGACGAGTTCCTCGCGGCGGGCGCGCTGCCCACGCTGCA
Source organism: Streptomyces sp. NPDC029041 (assembly GCF_040637515.1). Classification (NCBI taxonomy): domain Bacteria; kingdom Bacillati; phylum Actinomycetota; class Actinomycetes; order Kitasatosporales; family Streptomycetaceae; genus Streptomyces; species Streptomyces sp. NPDC029041. The sequence goes on from NZ_JBEZWO010000018.1 coordinate 30,418, forward strand.
CGACCGGTACGGCCTGTCGGTGGCGGCGATCAAGGATCTCGTCCGCCGTGAACTGTGACACCGAGAGCCACTGAGTCGACGACCGTGAACTCACCGCCCCCGTCAGGAGCCCGCATGACCCCCCAGAACACCCCGCGCACCGCCCTCGTCACGGGAGCCGGGTCCCGCCGCGGCATCGGCCGCGCCACCGCCCACGCGCTCGCAGCCGACGGTTACGCCGTCGCCGTACTCGACCTCGACAAGGAAGCCGCCGAGGAAGCGGCCCGCGACGTGGCCGCCCGCCACGGGGTCGAGGCGCTCGCCCTCGCGGCGGACGTCACCGACGCCGACGCCGTCGACGCGGCCGTCGCGCAGGCGGAAGCGGCTCTGCCACCCATCGGCGCGCTCGTCAACAACGCGGGCATCACCTCGCCCGTGCCGTTCCTGGAGGTCTCGCCCGCCGAGTGGGACAGGATCTTCGACGTCAACGTGCGCGGCGGCTTCCTGATCACCCAGCGCGTCGCCGCAGGCATGGCGGAACGAGGATTCGGACGCATCGTCTTCCTCTCCTCCGTCTCCGCGGAACGCGGGGGAGGGGTCTTCGGCGGGGTGGCCTACTCCGCGGCCAAGGCAGGACTCCTCGGCTTCGCCCGGGCGCTGGCCCGCGAGCTGGGCCCGTCGGGCGTGACGGTCAACTGCGTGGCGCCCGGGCTCATCGACACCGACATCACCCAGGGCAAGCTGGACGAGGCCCGCAAGGCGGCCATGGTGGCGGACATCCCGGTGCGCCGGATCGGGGGCGTCGACGACGTCGCCGAGGTCATCGCGTTCCTGGCGCGCCCCGGCTCCGGATACGTCACCGGTGCCACGTACGACGTCAACGGCGGTTCCCACATCCACTGAGAGGAACTGAGGTCAGGGGCCCGCTGCTGCAGTGGGCCCCTTCTCGCGGCCGGGACGTCCGGGCGGTCGCAGTCCTGGGCGATGCGGCACCCCGCATGGAGTACCTCGTCGCCTTCGAGGACGAGCTCGGCAAGGCGGCCGACGGCGCGGCGCTGACCGACGGCCTCGTCCAGCGCTATCCCGGCAACGGCATGCTGATCGCCGCCCAGATCGGCGCGAAGGTCGCCAAGGGCGAGGTGCGGTGGGGCGGACGATGAGCGAGTTCACCACCTCCACCGCACCCGGCGACGTCGTGCGCCGCCAGTACCCGGCCTCCGCGGCCGGCGACCTGGCCGCCCTGCGCCCCACGCTCGCCCCGACGTGGAGTGGACGGAAATGGCCGGCTTCCCCCTCGCCGGCACCTACCGCACCCCCGAGGGCGTCACCTCCAACGTGATGGAGAAGCTCGGCCAGGACTGGGACGGCTGGGCGGCCGTCGACGACACCTATGTCGTCGACGGCGAGAACGTCGTCGTCCTCGCCCGCTACACCGCGACCCACAAGGGCACCGGCAAGCCGATCGCCGTCCGGGTGGCTCATCGCTTCGTGGTGCGCAGCGGCCTGATCGTCCGCTTCGAACAGTTCACCGACACCGCGCTGGTCCGCGATGCGATGACCTGGTGAGGCACGGCGGCATGGGAGGGGGGCGGCGAAAGCGTTCGTGGACGGTCTTCCGCGGCCCATCTGGGAAGCTGCAGGTCATTCCTCCGATGTATCCAGGGGCACCGCAGGTATGTACGACGGCGTTGCCGACGCTGGCAAGACTCCGTCATCGCTTACTGACATCCCTGTGAGGACCAGGGATGCAACCCGCGCGCAGGGAAAGATATCCGAGGCATCCGTTGCCAGCGGGTTTTCGGTGCGTCTACAGTCGCGCTGTGGCCATACATCCGATGACCGGGAGAGCGCGGAATCCGGCCGCCGCCTCCCTCCGTGAACCGCCCAGGGCAAGGGAAGACCGCGAGTGAAACCGCTGAGAGTCGGCGCCACCGGCGAAGAGCGCCCAGCCCGCACCGACGAGGACCGGCTGCCGGACCTGTCCTCCGTGACCTCCGGCATCGGCGGCGCGTTCCTCGCCTCGGACGGTATCGACCGCGCCCGCGCCGCGGTCGCGGCACCTCGACCCGGGCTTCTCCGCCACCATGAGGGAGCAGTCCATCGCCGCCTACCACTTCCCGCACGGAACTTTCTGGGCCGCCGACCGCGCCCGGCAGGAGAGTGACACATGAGCGAACTGTCAGGACTCGGGGCCCTCGTCACCGGCGGCGCGTCCGGCATCGGGCTCGCCACCGCACACGCGCTGGCCGCGCGGGGCGCGACGGTGGCCGTGCTCGACCTTGAACCGTCCGGAGTGCCCGAACCGCTGCACCCCGTCAAGGCCGACGTCCGGGACGACACCTCGGTGCGCCTCGCCGTGGAGGAAGCGGCCACACACCTCGGCGGTCTCGACATCCTCGTCAACAACGCCGGCGTCGGAGCCATCGGCACCATCGAGGACAACTCCGACGAGGACTGGCACCGCGTGATGGACGTCAACGTCCTCGGCATCGTGCGCACCACCCGCGCGGCCCTGCCGCATCTGCGGCGCTCGGCCCACGCGGCGATCGTCAACACCTGCTCGATCGGAGCCACCGCGGGCCTGCCGCAGCGCGCCCTCTACTGCGCGAGCAAGGGCGCGGTCCTGTCGCTGACCCTCGCCATGGCCGCCGACCACGTCCGCGAAGGCATCCGCGTCAACTGCGTCAACCCCGGGACCGCCGACACTCCCTGGGTGGCGCGGCTGCTGGACGCCGCCGACGACCCCCAGGCCGAACGCGCCGCGCTGAACGCCCGTCAGCCGATGGGCCGCCTGGTCACCCCGGAGGAGGTCGCCGCGGCCATCGCCTACCTGGCGTCACCGGCCGCCGCTTCCGTGACCGGGACGGCCCTCGCCGTCGACGGCGGCATGCAGGGGCTCAGGCTCCGCCCGGCGGCCGGCTCATGAGGACGGCGACACTGGGCAGCACCGGTGTCCGGGTCACCGAGTTGTCGTTCGGAGCCGCGGGCATCGGCAACCTCTACCGCCCGATCACCGACGAGTCGGCCTTCGCCGCCGTGGACGCCGCCTGGGACGCGGGCATCCGCACCTTCGACACTGCGCCCCACTACGGGCTGGGCCTGTCCGAGCGCCGCCTCGGCGCGGCACTGCGCGACCGCCCCCGGGACACGTACACCGTGTCCACGAAGGTCGGGCGGCTGCTGGAGCCGAACCCCCAGGGCGGCAGGGGGGACGACCTGGCGCACGGCTTCGCCGTGCCCGACACCCATCGGCGCGTCTGGGACTTCAGCGCCGAGGGGGTGCTGCGCTCCCTGGAGGCGAGCCTGGAGCGCCTCGGCCTGGACCGCGTCGACGTGGCCTTGCTGCACGACCCCGACGACCACGCCGACCAGGCGTTGGGCGAGGCGTATCCGGCGTTGGAGCGGCTGCGCGGCGAAGGTGTGATCGGGGCGATCGGCGTCGGGATGAACCAGTGCGCGCTGCCCGCCCGTTTCCTGCGGGAGACCGACATCGACGTCGTCCTGCTCGCCGGCCGTTACACCCTGCTCGAACAGGAGGGCCTCGCCGAGGTGCTGCCGGAGGCCACCGCGCGGGGCAGGAGCGTCATCATCGGCGGGGTGTTCAACTCGGGGCTGCTGATCGCCCCGCGGCCCGGCGCGATGTACGACTACGCGCCCGTCCCGCAACCCGTGCTCGACCGCGCGCTGCGGCTGAGGGCCGTCGCCGAACGCCACGGCGTACCGCTGCGCAGCGCAGCCCTGCACTTCCCCCACGGCCACCCCGCGGTCGCGAGCGTCCTGACCGGGGCCCGCTCCGCCGAGGAGGTGCGCGACACCGTGACCCAGCTGCGGCACCCGGTCCCGGCAGCCCTCTGGGACGAACTGCGCGCCGAGGGACTGCTGACCCCGGACACACCGACCCCCGCCGGCACGCCGTCGGAGAAGTCGCCCTGAGGGTCGCCCCGCACGCCGGAGCCTGTGCCGTCCACGGCCCCTGCCTCGAAGCAGGGGCCATCATCGTCATCGCGGACACGCGGTGCATACCTTAGGTCTCACAGCCCGAGAGCCTCGACCGGGCATTCGTGCTCTCCGCCCCGGGCGTCGGCCGCGGTGGTCACCCGAACGGTCCGGAACGCGAGCAGGCCGCCCGTGGCGTCACGGGCGGCCAGCTTCTCGTACCACCCGCACCGCCCTGGCCGGATGGCATGGCACCGGCAGCCACTCCTGCGGCCCCGCGTACAGTCCCGCTACGAGCCCCCACACCCGCCCTGTCAGCCTCACCCTCGGATTCCGCGCATGCTGAAGCTCTGGTACCGCCGCCCCGCCGACGGCTTCCCCCAGTCGCTGCCCCTGGGCAACGGCTCCCTCGGCGCCATGGTGCCCGGTCGCACCGCCCGCGAGCGCGTCGACCTCAACGTCGACACGCTGTGGTCGGGCGGCCCGGCCGACCACAACGACCACGACGCCGCGCAGCACCTGGACGCACTGCGCCGCGCGGTGCTCCACGACCACGACCACCTGCGCGCCGAGGAACTCGCCGAGCGCATGCAGGGCCCCGACACCCAGGCGTACCAGCCCCTGGGCGCCCTGCTCCTCGACCTCGGACATGGTGACGAAGTCGCCGACTACCGAAGGGAATTGGACCTCGCGGAGGCGCTCTGCTCGGTGAGCTACAGCGCTGACGGGGTGCGCCACACCCGCGAGCTGTTCGTCTCCGCCGTGGCCGGCGTCCTCGTCGTCCGGCTGACGTGTGACACACCCGGCGCGCTGTCCTTCACCGCCCGCCTGGAATCCGCCCACCCCGGCGCGGATTCGGGCGCCATGGTCTCAGGACGGGCACCCACCGACGTCGCGTTCCAGGCGACCGGCCCCGATGCCGTCCGTTACGCCGTCGACGCGGGAACCGGGTTCGCGGCGGCCCTGCACATCGTCCCCGATGACGGCACCGTCACCCCCGAACCGGAGACCGGTGGCCTGCGACTGACCGGTGCCACCACGGCCACCGTCCTGGTCGCCGCCGCCACCGGCTTCCGGGGGTGGGACACCGAGCCCGCCGGTCCGCAAGCCGGCCCCGAGGCCGAGGTGGCCGGGCTGCTGGACGCCGCCGCCGAGGTTCCCTACGACCGGCTGCGGGCCGAGCACATCGCGGACCATCGCACCCTGCACGACCGGACCGTCCTCAGCCTCGGCCACGACCGGGCGCTCGAAGCCCTGCCCACCGACGAACGCCTGGCCGCCGTCCGCTCGGGCGCGGACGACCCGGGCCTGACCGCCCTGTTCTTCGCCTACGGCCGCTACCTCCTCATCGCCTCCTCCCGCCCGGGCACCCAGCCGGCGAACCTCCAGGGCATCTGGAACACCGAGATCCAGCCGCCCTGGCAGTCCGACTGGACCACCAACATCAACCTCCAGATGAACTACTGGCACGCCGAGACCACCGGTCTGCCCGAATGCCACGAGCCGCTGTTCGACCTGATCACCGACCTCGCCACGGCTGGGCGGCGCACGGCCCGGGCCTACTACCGCTGCGGTGGCTGGACCGCGCACCACAACGTCGACGTCTGGCGCAGCACCAACCCGGTCCAGGGCGGCCCCCAGTGGGCCAACTGGCCGATGGCGGGCGCCTGGCTGTGCGCCCACCTGTGGGAGCACTACCGCTTCACCGGCGATCGCGCCTTCCTCGCCGACCGGGCCTGGCCGGTGATGCGCGAGGCCGCCGTCTTCCTGCTCGACTTCCTGGTCGAGGACGCCGACGGTCACCTGGTCACCTGCCCCTCCACCTCGCCCGAGCACCGCTTCCGGGTGGAGACACCGGGCGGGCCGGCCCTCGTCGCGACCACCGCCGCCGTCACCATGGACCTGTGGCTCATCGAGGAACTGTTCGGCAACTGCCTCGCCGCGATCGAGGAGCTGGGCCTGGCCGATCCGCTCGCCGACGCCCTGGACAGCGCCCGACGACGGCTGCCCCCGTTGCCGTACCAGCCCGGACACCCCCTCGCCGAGTGGCGTCACGACGCCGTGCCCGAGGACCCGGGCCACCGGCACCTCTCCCACCTCTACGGCCTGTACCCCGGTGACCGGATCGACCCGGAACGCACCCCGGAGCTGTTCGACGCGGCCCGGGCCGCCCTCGACCTCAGGCTGGCGCACGGGGGAGGGGGCACCGGCTGGAGTCTCGCCTGGGTGGTGGCGCTCGCCGCCCGCCTGGGCGACGGCGCCCTGGCCCACCGGAGCCTGCGCGGGCTCCTGGCGGACTCCACCTCCGACAACCTCTTCGACCTGCACCCACCGGAGCTGTTCCAGATCGACGGCAACTTCGGAGCCACGGCAGCCGTCGCCGAGATGCTGCTGCAGAGCCACACCGGCGAACTGCGGCTGCTGCCCGCGTTGCCGGACGCCTGGCCCAGCGGCACGGTCCGCGGCCTGTGCGCCCGCGGCGGCGTCACCGTCGACCTCGACTGGCAGCACGGCCGGCTCTCGCACGCCCGCCTGCACCTCTCGCGGCCCGGCACGTACCGCGTCCGGCTCCCCGCGTCCGACCCGCTCCCGGCTGTCACCGACGACCGTTCCGACAGCGTCGAGACGCGGTGGACCGCGCTGGAGGGAGGCTTCGTCCTCGCCGAGTTCACGGCGCAGCGGGCCACCGTGCACCACGTGCGTTGCTGAGGGGGCGGCCGGCTCCCCGCGTTCACGGACGCCGGGAGCCGGCCGCCGGTCACTCGGCCGACAGTGCGGTGAGTACGAACGTGAAGTCGGCGGGCCTGACTTCGAGCCGGTACCCGGGCAGGACACCCGGTCCGACGGCGCCGGAACCCAGCCCCTGCACGACGTGGTCGGTGTGCAGGTGCACGGTCGGCCCGGCGGTCAGGTCGGTCTGGTGCCGGGCTTGCGCCAGGTGCCCGTCGCTCCACCTGCGGGCCGCCAGGTTGAACAGCTCGGCTCCCTCGACGCGCAGACCGGCGCCCTCCGCGTCGACGATCTCGGCCCAGCGCACATCGGCCCGGTTGCCGTTGTCCTGGGGGCGCACGTACGGCGTCTGCAGCTCGTCGACACCCGCCCGGAAGCGGCCGACCCGGGCCGCCCGCCGGGAGTCGGGGTAGGCCTCACCCGGGCCCGCCCCGAACCAGTCGACCCACGACCACTCCCCGGGCAGTTCCCAGTGCAGGCCGATACGGGCGAGGGACGGCGCCCGGTTCCGGCGGACGAGTTCCGCGTACTGCTCCGGCGGCAGATCCGCTTCCACCATCGACTCCTGGAAGCGGTCGTCCCGCTCGGGCCAGTGGCCGACCGGCTCGGTGTGGACGCGCAGCCGCAGCCGCCGCCCGTCCGTCTCCCAGCGGTACGTGGTGAGGTAGCCGCAGTCCGCAGCGGACGCGGCACTGCGCACCACGACGGTCAGACCCTCCGTGTCCGGGTCGACGGACACCGTCCGATGACGCAGCCGCTGGAGGCCGCGTGCCTCCCAGTACATGGCGTCGCGCTGGGACCACGCGCGGTCGTTGTCGGTCGGCGCCCGCCACAGGGAAAGTCGCGGGCCGTCGAACGCGTGGTCCCCGAGGCCGAGCAGACGTCCGGTGCGCCGGTCGAAACGGGCCGGACCGAGAAGGAGCCGCGCCCCCGCGTACTCGGCGGCCTGCAGCCCGGTGCCCAGTACCGCGCGGACCGCCTCACCACCGGAGGGCGGCAACGGGACCTGGCCCCAGGCCACCACATGCCCCTCGGGGGCCCATGTCGCGGGCTTGGCCAGCTCCGCCTGTACGGTCAGCCAGTGCTCGCCGTCGCCGCCACCGTTCCTGGCCGCGGAGGGGAGCGGGATCTCGGTCTCCTCCCCCGCGTTGAGGTCCGGCGTCGCGAGCGTGCCTTCGTCGAGCAGGACGCCGTCCCGGGTGAGTGACCAGGCGAACCTCAGATGTGACAGGTCGACGAGGTCGTAGCGGTTGCGCACGCGGAGCCGGTCCGGTGTGCTGCCCGGGCCGATGACGACGGGCTCGATGACCTTGCGGTACTCCAGCAGGCCCGGTGACGGCGTGCCGTCGGGGAAGGCCAGCCCGTCGCAGATGAAGTTGCCGTCGTGCAGGTCCTCCCCGAAGTCGCCCCCGTAGGCGAAGAAGGTACGGCCCCGGTCGTCGGTGGTGCGCAGGCCCTGGTCCTTCCACTCCCACACGAACCCGCCCTGGACTCGCGGGTACCGGTCGCACAACTGCATGTACTCGGCCAGTGCGCCGGGACCGTTGCCCATCGCGTGGGCGAACTCGGTGTAGATGTACGGCATACGGTTGCGTGGCTCGTCCGCCGGGTCGCCCTCGCCGTCGGCGGCCGGGTAGAACGTCTCGCCCGGTCGCAGCAGGCCTCGGCCGATGCGGCTCACATTGGCCGGGGTGCGGTACATCTCGCCGTAGAGGTCGACGTAGCGGCCCAGGCGGTCGCCCTCGTAGTGGAGGGGCCGGGACGGGTCCCGCTCACGGATCCAGGAGGCCATCGCTGCGAGGTTGCGGCCGTCACCGGCTTCGTTGCCCAGCGACCAGGAGATGACGCTGGCGTGGTTCTTGTCGCGTTCCACGGTCCGCTCGGCACGGTCGAGGTAGGCCTCACGCCACCGGGGGTCGTCGGAGGGGTTGCCCAGCCAGGGTTCGGGCTGCGTCATCTCGAACCCGTGGGTCTCCAGGTCGCATTCGAGCATGACCCACAGGCCGTACTCGTCGCACAGATCGAGGAACGCCGGGTGGGGCGGATAGTGCGAGGTGCGTACGGCGTTGATGTTGTGCCGCTTCATCGACAGCACGTCGTCACGCATGTCCTCGACGGTGACGCAACGGCCGCGGTCGGGATGGAACTCGTGCCGGTTGACCCCGCGCAGGACCACCCGGCGGCCGTTGACGGTCAGGATGCCGGACTCGGTGACGGCGACCGTGCGGAAACCGATCCGGACCCGGGCCTCCTCGCCGGGCGTGGCGATCACGGCGTCGTAGAGGTGGGGTTCCTCCGCGCTCCAGGGCCGGACCCCGTCGAACGAGAACGTCTCGGTGGCGGAAGCTCCCGTGACCCCGAGCGCGGGGACGTCGATCGTGGCCTCCACGTCCGTGTCCACGTCGATCCGCAGCCGGCCCGCGCCCGTCGCGACGTCGTAGTCGGCGTGCACGAACACGTCCCGGATACCGTCGGCGGGGCGGGCCAGCAGGGACACGTCCCGGATGATCCCGGCCAGTCGCCAGGTGTCCTGGTCCTCCAGGTACGTGCCCGACGAGTACTGGTGCACCCGCACCGCCAGCACGTTGCGTCCCGGCCGCAGCGTGTCGGTCACGTCGAACTCGGCGGCCAGGCGGCTGCCTAGGGTCACGCCGAGCTCCACACCGTTGAGCCAGACCCGCGCGCAGGACTCCACGCCCTCGAAACGCACCACAGCGGGCGTGCCGGCCCACGAGTCGGGCAGGTCGAAGACCCGGCGGTAGTCACCGGTCGGGTTCTCGTCGGGGACGTACGGCGGGTCCAGGGGGATCGGGTGGGGGATGTTCAGGTACACGGGCTTGCCGTGGCCGCGCAACTGCCAATGGGCGGGGACGGGCAGCCGGTCCCAGTCCCCGTCGGGGAAGGCGGGATGCTCGAAGCCGTCCGTCTCGTCGAGTCCGGTGGGCGAGAACCGGAACGCCCAGGGGCCGGTCAGGTCGATCCTCGGTGCGCTCGAGGAGAAGGCGGATCGTGGGCTCGTCCTGCCGTGGCCGGGGGAGAACGCCTCGAAGTAACGCGGGGGCATGATGCTCCTTTTCACGCGTTGCGAAAGTATCGCGGGCGGTCGTGGTGGCGAAGGTGTCCTGCGAGAAGCGTCGTGATCGGCTTTGTGCCTGGTCAGGCGAGTCTCAGTGGTGGGTTCCGAGGCTCCTGCCGATGACGAAAGTGCGGGTATGCTTTCGTGACCCCCGGGGTCGCGCGGGGGTGCCGGAATGACGGCCTCACTCGGCGAGGGATGGGAAAGGCAACGTGCCGGACAACCGATCAGAAGCGCCTTCCACGGAAGAGACCGAAGAGTCGGAAGAACGGAGCACGGACGGCGGAGGTCCGGCGGCCGTCACCATCGCGTACATCGCCGAGTCGGCCGGCGTCTCCGTCCCCACCGTGTCGAAGGTGCTCAACGGCCGGTCCGGCGTGTCCGACGAGACCCGGGCCCGTATCGAGGAACTGATCCGGCGGTACGGCTACCGCAAGCCGCCGAAGAACCGCAGCAACCTCGTGGAGCTCGTGTTCCGCGAACTGGAGAGCATGTGGGCCGTGGAGATCATCCGGGGCGTGGAACGGGCGGCCCGCAGGAACAAGGTCGGTGTGCTGGTCTCGGAGTTCGGTCTTCACGACACACCGGCCAGGACCATCGACGAGACCGTGGGGCGGCGCCCGCAGTGCGTCCTGTCGGTGGCCTGGCTGTCCGAGGACGAGCGGGACCAGCTCAAGGCGAAGGGCATCCCGTTCGTCGTGTTCGATCCGAACGGGGAACTCCCCGACGACGTGCCGTTCGTCGGTGCGACCAACTGGCGGGGAGGCCAGGCCGCGACCCGGCACCTGATCGATCTGGGACACCGGCGCATCGCCATGATCAGCGGACCCGATCACCCCTTCTGTCTCGCGCGGTCCTCCGGCTACGTCTCGGCTCTCGCCGAGGCCGGTCTTCCGGTGGACCCGGACCTGATGGTCAAGACCTTGCTCACCCGCGAGGACGGTTACGAGGCGGCACGGGATCTGCTCGCCCGGACGGACCGCCCCACCGCCGTCTTCACCGCCAACGACATGCAGGCTCTCGGCGTCTACCAGGCGGCGCGCGAGCTGGGACTGAGCATCCCGGAGGACCTGAGCGTGGTCGGCTTCGACGACGTACCGGCCGTGGCCTGGGTCGACCCGCCCCTGACCACGGTCCACCAGCCCCTCGCCGACATGGCCGTCGCCGCCACCGAACTGGCGCTGGCCCTGGGCCGTGGGGAGGACGTGCCCCAGGTCGGACTGGAGATCGCGACCACCCTCACGATCCGGGAGAGCACGGCCCCGCCCAAGAGCTGAGGGAGAGGGGGCGGGCCCCGGGTGCCTGGACGGCACCCGGGGCGAGGCGAGGCGAGGCACGGTCAGGCGACCGTTCCCGTCACCGAGCCTCCGTTCTTGATCACGCGGTACGTCACGGTCGAGCCGCTCCAGAAGTGGAAGGTCAGCGTCACCTGCTCACCGTCACGCAGGGCGTTCAGGTAGGCGGGGGTCAGGGTGAGTGCGTTGCCCGAGTAGTCGGGGGAGAAGGCGCCGTTGAACTCCTGGTAAGGAGTCCACGAGGTGTTGCCGGCGGCGCTGCCGTCGGCGTACTTCGACTCCATGGTCGCCAGCAGGTCACCACGGAACTGGGTGGGGATGCCGAGCCCGTCGGAGGTGGAACCGCTCGCCCCCGAGAGCACCGGCCGGTCGTACGTGGTGACGTAGACGTTCCAGGGGACGCCCGAGGAGAAACGGGCCTGGATCGTCGCGTTGGTTCCGTAGGCGCGGTTGCCGGCCAGTCTGGTGAGAGCGGAGGCCGTGAGGGTGAGCTGGTTGCCGGAGACGGTGTAGTCCCGCCCCCGGACGAGTTGTGTGGTGCCCTGCCAGAGGCCCCGGAAGGAGGTGCCGTTCGGGTTCAGCGTGAGCGTCTTGGCCGTGATGGCGCTCGACTTCGCCAGGAAGATCCGGTCCGAGGACGCGGTTCCCGAGCGGGTGGTCCAACTGGACTTGATCGCGGCGAACAGCGCGGGGTCGGACCACCGCAGGGTGGTGCGGTTCAGGTAGTTCCAGCTTCCGGCGTCCCACAGGGCCGTGGTCACACCGGCGGTGCGGGCGTTGTAGCCGAGCTGCTCGTAGAACTTCAGCGCCTCGCCCCGCTCGATTCGGGAGGGGTGGTTGGAGTCGGGGAACTGCAGCAGGCCGTACTCACCGAGGTACACGGGGATGCCCTTGGACGTGAGGGTGGCACGGATCCTGGCGAAGTTGTCGCTCATGTCCTTCTGCGAGGTGGCGTCGAAGGTGGTGCCGCCCGCGACGTTCACGCTGAACGGGTAGTAGCCGTAGTAGTGCACGGTGGCCACGAGGTTCTTGTCGTTCAGCGCCTTCATCTCGCCGGCCAGGGCGTCCAGGAACGCCTGGCCGGAGTTGGTGTGCAGGGTGGGCAGGACGAGCAGCCGGGTCGCGTTGTTGCCGCCGGACTGGCGTACCACGGTGTGGAACGCGGTGTTCAGCTCGCTGTTGTACTGGATGCCCTGGGCGTCGGTGGTGTTGTTGAACTGCGGTTCGTTGTTGCTCTCGAACAGCAGCCTCTGCGGGGAGTTCCTGAACTTGGCGGCGATCTGGGTCCAGCTGGCCTTGAAGCGGGCCAGGACGCCGTCATGGTCGGTGGGCATGTCGGCGATCCACTGCCACGAGTCGTGATGCACGTTGATCACGACGTACAGACCGTCGGCCAAGGCCATGTCGACGACTTCCTTGACGCGGTTCATCCACGTCGCGTCGATCGTGTAGGGGGCCGTGGAGGACTGGTGGTCGGTCCAGGTGACGGGAATGCGGACACTGCGGAAGCCCTGGGCCTTGATCGTGTCGAACACGGCCTTGGTGGCCTTCGGGTTGCCCCAGGACGTCTCGTCGGGAATGGCGTCCAGCGTGTTGCCCAGGTTCCAGCTGGGCTGCATCGCGGCCACCGTCTCCATCGGGGTGGCGGCGAGCTTCGGGAGCCGTATCGGCAGCGAGTCCCTGTGGCCGGGTGCGGCGAAGGCCGTGGTGCCGGTCAGCCCGATCATGGTGACCAGCGCCAGCAGGAGGCCGAGCACACGGCCCGGGCCGCGACTGCGGCGGTCGGTCAGGTGGTGCGATCTCTTCATGTCTGACCCTTCTGTGTCAGCCGGGCGGAATCCGCCCGTGGGGGGATGGTGCGTTCAGGCCGGTCGAGGAAGAGCAGTTCCCGCGGCGCCCTGGCGCCGGATCAGGAGCCGAGGGGCTCGTAGTCGAACCAGTCGAAGTGGACCGTGCCGGCCCCGGCGTACAGGCCGATGACGCGGCCGGTGAAGCCACCGGCCACCTCGGTCGACAGGTAGCGGCCGTCGAGGGCGCCGAGCTCGGTGAACGTGCCGTCCGGCTCCTCGACGCCGAACGTGAGAGTGTCCGGCCCGGTGCGGGCGTCCCGTGCGGGGGTGGGGGAGACGCGGAGGCCGAGGACCACAGGCCCGGCGGGCACGGACCGTGACGCCACGACGGTGCGCAGGGGTCCCACGCGGGCGAGCATCCGCACCTCTCCCGCGGACGCCTCGATCGCGTAGTGGTGCTCCTCGTCCAGGCGGACCGCGAGGCCGCCACGGCCCTCCGCCGGGTCGACGCGGGTCCGCGCCTCGCACGTCAGGTGCTGCTGACGGCGACCCACGAAAACGACGTCCCGTTCGTCGAGCGAGGCGCCGCGGGCGCTCAGGGTCAGCCAGCCGGCGCGTTCCTTGGTGGTGCAGTGCTCCACGAGACGGTCCCGCACGGAGATCCACTGCGGCCGCAGCTCACTGAGGTCGAAGTCGTCACGGACGGGCTCGGTGGGCACGGGGACGAGCGGCCAGGCCGGTACGGGCAGTTCGGACGGCACCTCGCCGACGACCGGCCATCCGTCCACCCACTCCACCGGCGCCAGGAACGTCTCACGGCCCAGCACGTGCCAGCCGGGCGTGCCGCCCCTCGGCCTGACGGCGAGCAGCACCATCCACCACGAGCCGTCGGGTGCCTGGACCAGATCGGCGTGTCCGGTGTTCTGAACAGGACGGTTGGTGCCGCGGTGGGTCAGGAACGGGTTGTGGGGGCACGGCTCGAACGGGCCGGAGGGAGACGTGCCGCGGGCGATCGAGACGCCGTGACCGCGCTCGGTGCCGCCCTCGGCGATCAGCAGGTACCAGTACGCGCCGATGCGGTACAGGTGCGGTGCCTCCGGGGCCATGGCGTCGACGCCGCCGGACCAGAGCGGTCGCGGCTCGCCGAGCGTCTCCCCGGTGGACGGGTCGATGCGCACCTGAGAGACCCCGGCGATCGTGCACCAGCAGGTGCCGTCCTCGTCCCAGGCGAGGTCCGGGTCGATGCCCTTGACTCCCGGCAGCCGCACCGGTTCGGACCAGGGCCCGGCGGGGTCGGTCGCGGTGAACAGCAGGTTCCCCTCGCCCTCGGCGACGTTGGTGACGATCAGCCAGAAACGGCCGTCGTGGTGGCGCAGGGTGGGGGCGTAGATGCCGCCGGACGACGACATCTCCGTGGGCAGACGCAGCTGGCTGGGCCGGTCCAGGGCGTTGCCGATCTGGGTCCAGTGCACCAGGTCGCGACTGTGGAAGACGGGGATGCCGGGGAAGTACTCGAAGCTGGAGCAGACCAGGTAGTAGTCGTCGCCCACCCGGCACACGCTTGGGTCGGGATGGAAGCCGGGAATCACGGGGTTGGTCACGGCGGCTGTCGGAAGCTGCTTCTCTGGCACGCGGTCACATCCTTGTCGTCAGCGGTTCGTCGACGTGTGGTCGAGGCGGAGCAGCACTGCGGACGGAGCCGTGGGCAGCGTCAGCGTGAGATCGGCGATGCCGGGATCCCAGTGGGCGTCGGCCTGGCTCGCGGTCGGGTAGAGCACCTCGATGCGTGCCGCGGAGCCGCGCAGGTGCGGCAGGGCGAGACGCCTGGTGGGCTCGGCTCCGGGGCGGCGCCACACCGTGAGGTACGTGGTGTCGGGGGTGCGCAGGGCGAGGGCGAGCCAGGGGTCCTCCCAGGCCGGCAGGCCGAGCGGCCAGAGGGGGACGGCCCGGGCCAGGTCGTCGCGGATGGCCTTGTACACGGCGACGGCCTCGTGCACCAGGGCGAGGGCCTCGGGCCGCAGGTCCGGCAGCAGGCCCGACAGGTGGATGCGCCCGAGGAGGGCGTTGGCCATCGTGAAGGCCACCTCGTCCAAGGAGTTCTGCGGCAGCGGGTAGGCCCAGACGGCGCCCTGCTCGGGTGTGACCGCGGTGGGGGCGGAGGCGGCGATGGGCGCGTACAGCTGGAGATTCTGCTGGTCACTGGTGGACTGCAGCTGCAGCCGGGACAGCAGGGCGTAGTCCCAGCGCATACCGCCGGACGAGCAGTTCTCCACCACCAGCTGCGGAAAGCGGTCCAGGATGCCGTCGAGCCAGTCGAGGTGGGCCCGGTTGTGACCGAGCAGACCGGCGCCCGGCGTTTCCCCGGGGTGGGCACTGGTACCGGAGCCCGGGTCGATGTTGTGGTCGAGTTTGAGGTAACCGACGCCCCACTCGCCGACCAGTCGGTCCACGACCTGGTCCAGGTGGGCGCGGGCCGCCGGGTGGCGCAGGTCCAGGTGGTGGCGGCCGGTCTCCGTGACGCGGACACCGTCACGACGGAAGAACGCCTCGTCCGGGAGGGACTTGGCCATGGGGCTGCGGACGCCGATCACCTCGGGCTCCAGCCACAGACCGGGGACCATGCCGCGCTCCCGGATGCGGTCCAGCACCTCGTGGATGCCGCGCTCGCCGGGAAAGCGCGAGGCGGCGGGCTCCCAGGCGCCCACGCTGTCCCACCAGCCGCCGTCGTCGCCGTCGTACCAGCCGGCGTCGATGACGAAGTACTCCGCCCCCGCATCGGCGGCCGCGTCGATCAGCGGCAGCAGCTTCTCCGTCGTCGGGTCGCCCATCAGGCAGTTCATGTAGTCGTTGAAGATGACGGGCAGCCCTTGGTGGTCCGGGTGCGGGCGGCGGATGAGGCGCCGGTAGCGGGTGAGCGCGGCGAACGCCTCGTCAGGGCCGCCGTCGTCGCTGAAGGCGAGAGCGACCGGTACGGTGGCGAACTCCGCACCGGGCTCCAGCGGATGCCGCCAACCGTGGTGGGTGTCGTTCGGGCCGTACAGGGCCAGGTAGGCCAGCGTGTCGCGTTCGCCGCACTCCCAGTGCCAGCCGCCGCCGTTGTGCTCGATCTGCCACAGCCAGGTACGGCCCGTGCCACGATCGGTCAGGCCGCCCATGGGAAGCCGGCCGCAGCTGGACCACACGCCCCGACCGGTCCGGGTGAACTCGCCCTTGCCGTTGTCGTAGACGACGCGGTCGCCGAGGAAGGGAGAGGTCACCCGCATCGGCTGTCGCTGCCACCGGCATTCGGCGACCCAGTCGTTCTCGGCCCACAGCAGGTCCGCCGCCTCGACGGCCTCCGGACCGTCGGCGAGCGCCCCCACGACGAGGGAGGAGACCGACTCCAGGTGAAGGGTGGCCTCCCCGTCGTTGCGCAGGGCCACGTCGGCCCGCAACACGGGCACCCCGTCCGGGGAGCGGTAGGTGACTTCCGCGGCGAGACCGCTCTCGGGGTCGTGAAGTCCGACCGTGAGCAGGTGCCACTCGCCGTCGCGCGTCACTCGGTGCTCGCGGTACCGCAGACGCGCGCCGAGGGAGGTGTCGATGAGGCGCCCGCCCGACCAGGCGCGGCCGTGACCGGCGGCCGTCACCTCCACCAAGGGCAGCGGAGGCCAGGTACGCGGCTCGGGAGGCGTGCCCCCGGGGCGGCCGATCCGGGTGAGGCGGGCGATGCCGTCCTCGGCGACGCCGATCTCGACCTCCAGGGCCCGGTGGCCCCATCGGAGAGTCTGCGGTGCGCTGGTCATGGTTGCCCTTCCGATCGGTCAGCGAGGTTCAGGCGATACGGAGCACGACGCAGCCGCCGGGCGGCAGTTCGGACACCGGGGCGCCCGTGAGCAGGTCGTGGGCGGGCTCGGGCAGCGGCACGGGTTCGGTGCGATGGCTGATCAGAAAGCGCCAGCGGCGGCCGTCCGGGGCGTGCCGGGTCACGGCCTCGACCCGCGGAGGCAGGCCCTGCACCTCGGGTCCCACGCCCGCCTCGTCGAGGAGCCGTGCGACCAGGGCCGTGTAATCGGCGTCGTCGAGGCGGGTGGAGAGGTACCAGCCCTGACCGGTGCCGTAGCGGTGACGGGTGAGCGCCGGGCGGCCCGTGAGCATGCCGTGGGTGTAGGCGGCGAGCGTCTGTGCACCGTCGGAGCGCACGGACTCGCTCCACACGGTGCCGTGCGATCCGTCCGACAGGATGATCCGCTCGTCCCGCCGCAGCGGCCGGTACTCCTCGACGCGGATGCCCAGCGCCTCGCGCAGGGGAGCGGCCGGATACCCGCCGAGACGGGCGTGCAGGCGGTCGTCGACGTATCCGCTCGCGTGCTGCACCAGAAGCGTTCCGCCGCCGGCGACGTAGCGGCGCAGGTTCTCGGCTGCCTCGTCGGCGAGGAGGAACAGGGCCGGTGCGACGACGAGCGGGTACCGACCCAGATCGTGTCCGGGGTGGGCGAAGTCGACCGTGACACCGGCGTCCCACAGAGCGCGGTGGGCCCGGCCGAGTGCCGCGTGGTAGTCGAGGCCCGCAGACGGCAGGCCGTCCACGCCGAGTGCCCACCATGCGTCCGCGTCGTGCAGGACCGCCACCGACCCGGTGACCGTCGACCCCGCCACCTCCCCGAGCCGGGCCACCGCCTCGCCGGTCTGCGTGACCTCGCGGAAGATCCGGCTGTCGGGTCCCGCGTGCGGCACCATCGCCGAGTGCCATGTCTCGGCGCCGGCCCGGGACTGCCGCCACTGGAAGAAGAGAGCGCCCTCCGAACCGCGCGCGATGTGGCCGAGGGTGTGGCGCAGGACGTCCCCGGGCTCCTTGGCGAGGACCCGGTCCCGGTCGTACACCGTGTTGGTGCCCTGCTCCATCAGCAGCCACGGCCGTCCGCCGCCCAGGGAGCGGGCGCGGTCGGCGTGGAAGGCGGCGTCGGCGGCGGCATCCAGACCCGGAGCGCTCGGGTACTGGTCGGAGCTGACCACGTCGAGCTCGCGTGCGAGGGCCCACAGATCCATGTTCTGGTAGGCGGGCAGCATGAGGTTGGTCGTCACCGGGCGGTCGCTGTGCGCGCGGATCGCCTCGCGCTGCTCGCGGTAGGCGGCGATCACCTCGTCGGACCAGAAGCGGTGGAAGTCCAGCTGCTGGCCGGGGTTCTTGTGCCAGTTGGTCGCGCGCGGCGGCAGCACCTGCTCCCAGGAGCCGTAGCGCTGGCTCCAGAAAGCCGTTCCCCACGCCTCGTTGAGCGCGTCCAGTGTTCCGTGGCGCTCGCGCAGCCACATCCGGAAGGCGGCCGCCGTGTGGTCGCAGTAGCACAGCGTGGCGTACTCGTTGTGCACGTGCCACAGCGCGAGGGCCGGGTGGTCGCCGTAGCGTTCCGCGAGGGCCCCGGCGATCCTGCGGGACGCGTTCCGGTATGCGGGAGCCGTCAGGCAGTAGGTGTCCCTGCTGCCGTGGGTGAGGCGGGTGCCGTCGGGCCGGACGGTCAGCGCGTCGGGGTGGGCCAGGGTGAACCAGGGCGGCGGGGAGGCGGTGGGGGTAGCCAGGTCGACGGCCACGCCGTTCGCGTGCAGCCGGTCGAGGTGGGTGTCGAGCCAGGCGAAGTCGTACCGCCCTTCCTCGGGTTCCAGCAGGGCCCACGAGAAGACTCCGAGGGTGGCCAGGTTGACCCTGGACCGGCGCATCAGTTCGTCGTCCTCCTTCCAGACCGGTTCGTCCCACTGCTCGGGGTTGTAGTCGCCGCCGAAGGCGAGTCCGCCCAGACGGTCGGTGAGGCTGAGCGAGGTCATGACGGGCCCTCCCGGTGGGTCGACGTGGCGAGAGTGCTGCTCTGACGCAACGTCAGGAGTGGGGGCAGCAGTGTCCGTTCGTCCTGCGGCGGCTCGCCCCGCGTCGCTGAGTCGAGCCGGCGCATCAACTGCTCGACCGCCACCCGGCCCAGTTCCTGCGCCGGTCCGGAGACGGCGGTGAGCAGGGGCGCGTGCTGCTCGGCCAGCTGGTCCGGGCACAGCGCGACCACCGACGCGTCCTCGGGGACCGCGCGCCCGCTGATGCGCAACAGGCTGAGGAGCGGGCCGATCGCCCCCTCGTTCTGCACCACGAAACCCGTGGTGTCGGGCCGGTCGGCCAGGACGCGGGCGAGCGTGCCCGCGGTGCCTTCGTAGGTGCCGTCGCATGGGCGGTGCAGAAAACGCAGGCCGCGGCTCTCCGCGCGCTCGCAGAAGCCCGCCAGGGTGCGTTCCGCGTATCCGGCGTGCCGCTCGTACACACCGGACGCGTAGCCGACGAAGGCGACGTGCCGGTGACCGAGGTCCGCGAGGTGGTCAGCGCACAGCGCCCCGGCGGCGGCGAAGTCGTGGTCGACGCAGGACAGTCCGCGTGGATCGTCGGGCAGGCCGATGAGCACGGCCTGTGTGCCCTCGGCCCGCAGTGCGGGCAGACGCTTGTCGTCCAGGACGACGTCCATGAGGATCACACCGTCCGCGAGGCCGCTCGCCGCGACCCGGCGCACCCCTTCGGGGCCCTCGTCACTGGTGACCAGCAGGACGTCGTAGCCGTGCAGGCGGGCCGCCGTGGTGACCGAGACGGCGATCTCCATCATGATCGGGACGTACACGTCGGTGCGCAGCGGCACCGCAAGGGCGATGATGTGCGAGCGGCGGCCCGCCAGGGCACGGGCGCCGGCGTTGGGGTGGTAGCCGAGCGCGGCCACGGAACGCTGGACGCGAAGCCGGGTCGCGTCGGAGATCGGACGCCTGCCGTTGAGCGCGTAGCTGACCGTGCTGGACGAGACGCCCGCGTGTCGAGCCACATCGGCGATGGTCACCATGCTGTCCGCGGGTCCTTCCTGGGTGTGTGGGGGGGAGCGGCTCCGCTCCGGCAGCGGGGTTGGGCAGGGGGAGCCGCTCCCGGTCCGAGGGGGGCGGGGGTGCCGGCGAGTGGCCGGTTCACCCCTTGATCGCGCCCGTGAGCACACCGGTGCGGAAGTGCTTCTGGACGAACGGGTAGACGATCAGCAGCGGTACGAGCGTCAGGACGACCACCGCCATCTGCAGCGAGAGCGGAGCGGTCTGCGCGTTCGCGCTGCCGAAGCCGGAGTTGACCGAGCCGGGCAGGCCCACCCCGCGGTTGACGTAGGTCAGCAGGACGTACTGCAGGGGCCACTTCTCGCTCTCCGTCGGCATGTACAACATGACGTTGAAGAAGGAGTTCCAGTAGCCGACGCCGTAGAAGAGGGCGATCACCGCGGTCACCGCCCGTGAGGTGGGCAGGACGACCGACCAGAGGATCCGCCAGTCGCCGGCGCCGTCCGCCCGGGCCGCGTCGATCAGCTCGCCGGAGGTCGAGGAGTAGAACGAGCGCAGCACCAGGATGTTGAAGACGGAGACCGCGCTCGGCAGGATCAGCGCCCAGTACTGGTTGTAGCCGCCGAGCCCGGTGACCACCAGGAAGGTGGGGATCATGCCGCCGCCGACGAACATCGTGATGATGAGCAGGAGCAGGATGAAGCGGTGCCCGAGCGAGCGGGACCTGGACAGGCCGTAGGCGCACAGCACCGAGACCACCATCGACAGCGCGGTGCCGACCACGGTGACGCCGAGACTCACCAGCAGCGCGGTGCGTACGGTCGAGTCGCCCAGCATCTCCCGGTAGGCCTGAAGACTCAGCCCGTCCGGCCAGATGACCAGCCCCCCGGCGCGGTTGACGGCGCCGGGGGAGGAGACGCTGGTGAGGACGATGATCCACAACGGGACAACGATCACCGCCAGCACTCCACCCAGCGTCAGCCCCTTCGCCGCCTGGCCGACGGGGGTCGACGGCTCCTCCCAGGCGGGGCGCCCGCCGCGTGATCTGCGCCGGACGACCGGGGCCGCGGAGGTGCGCGAGACCACTCGGCTGCGTTCGATCGTGGATGTGTTGGTCATTTCCGGTACAACCCGTCCTCCCCGAAGGCGTGCGCCAGCTTGTTGGCACCCCAGATCAGCAGCAGCGAGATGACGCTCTTGAAGAGGCCGGCCGCCGCGCCGTAGCTGTAGTCGTTGGTGGCGATGCCGTAGTAGAAGGAGAAGGTGTCCAGGACGTCGGCCGCGTCGTGACCGACCGACGCCCGCTGGATCAGGAACTGCTCGAAGCCCACCGACAGGGCGTTGCCCAGCCGCAGCACCAGCAACAGGACGATGACCCCGCGCAGGCCGGGCAGCGTGATGTGCCACATACGCCGCCAGCGCCCCGCGCCGTCCACCGCCGCCGCCTCGTAATTCTCGGGGTTGATCGCGGCCAGCGCGGCGAGGAAGACGATGATGCCCCAGCCCGCTTCCTTCCATATCGCCTGGGAGGTGACCAGCAAGGCGAAGGTGTGCGGGTCCGTCATGATGTCCCAGGTACCGATGTTGTGCGTGCGCAGGAGGTGGTTCAGGATGCCCGCGCCGCCCAGCATCTGCTGGAAGATCGTGATGGTGAGCACCCACGAGAAGAAGTGGGGCAGGTAGACGATCGACTGGAAGAAGTTGCGGATCCGTTCGCTGATCACGGTGTTCAGCAGCAGGGCCAGCGCGATCGGGATCGGAAAGAACAGGATCAGCTGGACGAAGCTCAGGTAGAGCGTGTTCTTCAGAGCCCCCCAGAAGATCGGGTCGGTGAGCAGGCGCTTGAACTGGTCGAGGCCGGCCCAGTCGCTGTGCCAGACCCCGATCAGGGGGTCGTAGTACTGGAAGGCCGTGACGAGCCCGAAGAGCGGCGCATAGTTGAAGACCAGCAGCAGGACGACCGTGGGCAGCGTCATGATGATGAGCGTCCGGTCGCGGCGCAGTCTGATGCGCCAGTTCAGCCGCTCGGGCTGTTGAGCCTGCCGAGCTTCCGCCGTGCTCACTGACCGGTCCCGTACTTGTCGAGCACGTTCTCGGTCATCCAGCTCTTCAGCCGGTTGCCGCTGCTCGACTTCCAGCTGGCGATGGCGGCCTGTACGTCCGAGACCTTCTTCTTGCCGCGGGTGCAGTCCTGGATCGTGTCGTCGACCGACTGCGCCGCCGCGGCCGTGGCGATGGACTGCGGCATGCTGATGTTCATGCCCCAGAAGACCGGCTTGTACAGGGCCTTCACATTGGCCGCCTGGAAGGCCGCGAAGTCCTTGGTGACCATGTCGGCACCCTGGTTGCTGATCACCGACGAGGACTTGGCGAGGAACGGGTAGGTCTGCTGCTGGACGTACTTCTGGCCCGCGTCCGTGGCCGTGGGCACACCGTCCTTCATCGTGTAGTGGACGCCTTCGACACCGTAGTTGACCATCGTGAACTCGCGTGACCCGTACGGGGCGGCCAGGTAGTCGGCGACCGCGAGCAGCTCCTCGATCTGGCTGGGCTTCAGCCTGGCGTTGAGGTAACTGACGATGCTGGTGAAGCTGCCCATGAAGGTGCTGGGCTTGCTCTTGCCGTCGGCGGCGAAGAAGTTGAACGAGCCGCGCCGGTAGTTCTTGTCCGCGGCGATCCCGGACTGGTAGTCGGCGAGGTTCCAGGTACCGGTGCCGCCGCCCACGATCAGCACCTTCCCGGAGTAGAAACGGGGGCCCGAGGGGGTGTTCGCGAGCGCGTCCGGGTGCATGTAGCCGTTCTTGGCCAGCTTGTAGTGCCAGTCGAGCGCCTCCAGGAACTCCGGCATCTCGTACTTGTGGACCAGCTTGCCGTCCACGACCTTCCAGGTGTCCGGCAGGCCCCAGAACGGGAAGGTGTACGTCCACACCTGGTCGAAGGCCCACACGCCGCGCTTGGCGTCGGTCAGCTCCTTGCCGAGGTTCATCAGGTCGTCGGCCGACTTCACGTCGTCCGCCGTGATGCCCTTCGCCTCCAGGATGTCGCGCCGGTAGAAGGTGGTGCCGGCGATGGAGAACCGGGTGGCCCCGCAGGGTATGCCGTACAGCTTGTTGCCCCAGGCGCCCGTCCGCCAGGCGCCGGTGGGGATCGCGGCGAGGTTGGGATACTTCTTGATCTTGTCGCCGGACAGGTAGGGCGTCAGGTCCGCGAGCTGGGAGCCCGCCAGCTGGCCGACGCTGAAGTTGGCGTTCCACCAGGACGGCAGCTGGATCCAGTCGGGCAGGCGCTTGGCGGCCGTCATCGTCGGGATGATGGTCGCGTAGTTGTTGCCGTCCGCCGGCTTGATGGTGAGATCGACGCCCAGGGCCTTGTTCATGGCCTGGTAGAAGGAGTTACCGGGTGGCGGCACGGTGCCCCACAGCGGGGTGACCGCGGTGTACTTGCCGCCCTTGCCGGGGACGCCGGAGACCGTGGTCGGGTGTTCGGTGGGGTAGCGGAGGAAGCCCGGGTCGGTGACCGCGTCCGGGCCGTTCGACACCGGGGGGATGTCCGGCTTGACGGCCGTGTTGGGCACGTAGGCGGGCAGTGCCTTCTTCAGTCCTGACGCGGTGTTCGAACCGGTCTGCCCTCCGCCGCCGCTGCCGCAGGCGGAGAGCAAGGGGGCCATCGCCGCGGCCCCCGCCACCGCCGAGGCCTTGCCGACGAAGCTCCTGCGGTTCAACTCGTTGCTCATAGCGGCCCTTCTCCCTCGGAGCGTCGAAGCGCTTCACTTGGCGGCGAACGTTAATGACAGGTTTCTCGCGAAACAAGAGGGTGATACCTGAGAAAGTTTCTTTCCTCCCGTGCATTGACAGGCCGTGACGACCAGTGGCAGCGTCGAAGCGCTTCAACGATTCGAAACCGGCCTGCTTCTAGGGGTTTGCCTCGTGGGTTCTCCGTCCTTGCCCGCCGCCGATCGGCTTCCGTTCCGTGACCCCGCGCTGCCCATGGCGAAGCGCGTCGACGACCTGCTCGGGCGGCTCACACTCGACGAGCGGATCGCCCTTCTGCACCAGTACGCCCCGGCCGTCGAGCGACTCGGCGTCGCCTCGTTCCGCACCGGCACGGAGGCACTGCACGGTGTGTCCTGGCTCGGCGAAGCGACCGTCTTCCCGCAGGCCGTGGGGCTCGGGGCGACCTGGGACGAGGACCTCGTGCGGGAGGTCGCCCGAGCCGTCTCGGTCGAACTGCGCGCCTTCCACCGCCACCGCCCGACGGCGAACGGCGCCGGCACCAACAGCCTTCAGGCGTGGGCGCCCGTGCTGAACCTGTTGCGCGACCCGCGCTGGGGCCGCAACGAGGAGGGCTACTCCGAGGACCCGGAGCACACCGCCCGGCTCGGCACGGCCTATTGCCAGGGGCTGGCCGGCGACCACCCCACCTACCTGCGGGCCGCTCCCGTGCTCAAACACTTCCTCGCCTACAACAACGAGGACGACCGCTGCGTCACCTCATCCGGTCTGCGCCCTCGCGTGCTCCAGGAGTACGACCTTGCGGCCTTCAGGCCCGTCGTCGCCTCGGGCGCGGCCACCGGCGCGATGGCCGCGTACAACCTCGTCAACGGCCGCCCCTGCCATGTCAGTCCGCTGATCCGGACGCAGCTGCGCGAGTGGGCCGTGCCGACCGGACACGAGCTCTTCGTGGTCAGCGACGCCGAGGCGCCGTCCAACCTGGTCGACCCGGAGCGCTACTTCGCCGATCACCCCGAGGGACACGCGGCGGCGCTCAAGGCCGGCATCGACAGCTTCACCGACCAGAACGAGGACAGTTCCACGGTGACCGGCCGCTTGCGGGAGGCGTTGCAACGCGGCCTGATCGACGAGGCGGACATCGACCGCGCGGCCCGCCGTCACCTGCAACTCCGCTTCCGGCTCGGCGAGTTCGACCCCGACCTGGACCCGTACGCCGGAATCGGCCCGGACGTGATCGACTGCCCCGGCCACCGCGCCCTCGCCCGACGCGCCGCCACCGAGTCGGTGGTCCTGCTCAAGAACGACGGCCTGCTGCCCCTCCGGGCGGAGCGGTCCCCCCGCATCGCCGTCATCGGCCCGCACGCCGACAGCGTGTACGAGGACTGGTACAGCGGCACCCTGCCCTACCAGGTCGGCATCGCGTCCGGGCTGCGTGCCGCCTCGGCGGAGGTCGTCACCGCCGAGGGCGCCGACCGGATCGCCCTGCGCTCGCGCACCACGGGCGTACCCCTCGGCGGGACCACCTTCGACGTCCAGGAGTGGGGCGGCGGCGCCCTGACGCTGCGCGAGACCGGCACCGGACGCTACCTCACCCGCAAGGACGACGACGCCCTCCTCGCGGAACACACCATGATCAAGAGCTGGTTCGTCAACGAAACCTTCCGGCTGGAGCCCGATCCCCTCGGTGACCCCGGCACCGTGCTCCTGCGCAACATCCACAGCGGCCGCTACGCCGCGGTCGACCCCACGGACGGCCGCGTCGCCGCCACCGCCCAAACCCCGCAGGGGGCCGAACGCTGGCAGCGGGAGCTGCTGCGCGACGGTACGGCCGAGGCCCGCGCCGCCGCCGAGGCGGCCGAGGTCGCGATCGTCGTCCTCGGCAACCACCCGCTCATCGACGGCCGCGAGACCGAAGACCGTTCGGGCATCGCCCTGCCCGCGGCCCAGGAGGCGCTGCTGCGCGCGGTCGCAGCGGTCCGCCCGGAGACCGCCCTGGTCGTCATGAGCAGCTACCCCTACGCCCTCGACTGGGCCGACGAGCGCCTGCCCGCCGTGATGTGGACGTCTCACGGCGGGCAGGAAACCGGCACGGCACTGGCCGCCGTCCTGCTGGGTGACGCCGACCCTGCCGGGCGCCTGCCGCAGACCTGGTACCGGGGAGACGACGAGCTGCCGCACCCCCTCGACTACGACGTCATCAAGGCGGGCTGGACCTACCAGTACCACCGGCCCGCACCCCGCTACGCCTTCGGGCACGGTCTGTCCTACACCGACTTCACCTACCGCGACCTGCGGCTGTCAGCTGCACAGGTGGCGGGGGACGGTGCGCTCGACGTCTCGCTGACCCTGACGAACACCGGCGGCCGCACCGGAAGCGAGGTGGTCCAGCTCTACGTCCGGGCGCTGAACGCCCGTTACGAGGCGCCCAGGCTGCGGCTCGCCGACTTCCGCAAGGTGCGGCTCGAACCGGGGGTGAGCCGGGAGGTGGTCTTCCGGCTGCCCGCCGACCGGCTGGCACACTGGGACGTGGGCACGGGCGCCTTCACCGTGGACCCCGGGGCCTACGAGGTCCTCGTCGCCCGGTCCGCCGAAGACGTGGTCCTGACCGCACCCCTGACGGTGACCGGGGCGCCTCCCGCGCCTCGCGTGGTCGTCGGCCGCCGGACCCTGGCCGTCGACTTCGACGACCACACGGCCGTCACCCTGGTCGACGCCGACCGAGCCACCGGCGACGCGGTCGCCCCGGCCGACCCCGCACACCCCGCCACCCTGCTGTTCCGCCGCACCGATCTGAGCGGCGCGGCCCGCTTCGAGGCGCAGGTCGCGCGCGCGGACGCCGGCGGGGGAGAGGCACGGTTGGAGATCCGGGCCGGGCACCGGCCGTTGTCCGAACTCGCTGTGCCCGTCACCGGGGGCCCCTACATCCGGACCAGCGTGGCGGCTGACGTGACGGCACCCGCCGACGGCGTCCACGACCTGCGACTGATCCTGCACGGCGACTTCCGCCTCTCCTCCTTCTCCTTCGGCACGTCCGAGGCCGGGCCCGTATGACGCGTGCCGAGGTGTGCCGCCTCCCACCGCGGATGTCCACAGACAGGCCTGCGGGGCGGTGCCGGCTTCTCCGCCGGCACCGCCCCGCAGGGTTGTTCGCCTCCTTCAGTCGTCTGACTCACCTGCGTCGGTGAGCGGTCAGTCCACGTTCACGACCTTCCACAGCTGGCTGTCTGCGCTCGTGTCCGTCGACTGCACGAGCTGGGTGCCTCCCGAGGACACGGTGAGCAGGTCGTTGCTGTTCACGTTCTTGATCTTGTAGAAGCCGTTCCCGGCGGCGACCAGCGTCCAGCGCTGGCTCGCGGCGTTGTTGTCGGTCGACTGGACGATGGACGCGCCGTCCGTGGTGACGCCACCGCTGACGCTCAGGAGCAGGGCACTGTTCCGGCTGACGATCTCGTAGCTGCCGTCACCGACCGGGACGAAGCGCCAGTTCTGGTTGGGGCCTCCGCTGTCGGTCCACTGGATGACGTTGGCTCCGTCGTTCTTCGACGCCGCCGAGACGTCGACCGCCTTGCCGCTGCCCTTGTTGAGCAGCTTGTAGTTGGCGTTGGTGGTGGGGAACGCGATGGAGGCGAACGCGTCCAGTGCGCAGACGGTGCCGGACGACGCGGTGTTCTTCGTGCCGGTGCACACCACCTTGATCGTGTGGGGACCTGCCGCGAGGTCCGTCTTCTCGAACAGCGGCACCTGCTTCGTCACCGTCGAGGCGTAGGCGTCGATGCCCGACTGGACGAGGGTGCCGTCGATGTAGACGTCCACCTTGCCCATGTTCGGCTGCGTCATGCTCAGGTAGCGGACGCCCGAACCGGTGAACGCGAACTCCGCGTAGTTGCCCGCGGTGCTCGTGAACTTCTCGGACCCGTTCATGTCCTGCGTGTCGTTCCAGTTCGACCAGGTGCCGGAGTAGGTCACGCCGGCTGCCTTGTCGTCGACGTGGTCCCAGCGCTGCCGCACGAGCGCCTTCGACGCGGCGGACGCGTTCCCCTGGGCGTCCACGACGTAGAGGCGGTAGTCGCCCGCAGCCTGCGGGACTCTGATGGACGTCGCCGTGCCCCTCGCGCTGGTCTTGGTGGAACCGGCGGTGAACGTCGTCGTGCCGGCGGGAGCCAGCCAGAGGGTCTTGGTGCTGTCTCCGGGGCTGCGCACCGGAATGGTCGTCACACCCTTGCCGGTGAACGTGCTGGCGGGCAGCGCGTAGTCCTGGAGCGTCACATTGCCGGACGGGATGATGTCCTTGTAGAGGTCGTCCAGCCCCGCGTTCACCGCGATGCTGTACGCCTGCGACGGCCACACGCGGTCCGCGTGCACGCGCACGTTCTCGATGGTGCTGCCCGGGACGCTCGTGCTGAAGATCGTGTTGACGGGGCCGTAGGTGTTGGTGATCAGCAGGTTCTTCTGGTTGCCCCAGGTACCGGAGTTGATGGCGTACTTGACGCCAGGGTCGATGTCCAGAACGTTGTCGTGCTCGTTGATGTTGGCGGAGCCTTCATCCGGGTGGATGCCGTACTTGTGGCCGGCCGGCACACCCTGGATGTAGTTGTTGCTGATCTCGGTGCCCGGCTGGTTGCCCAGCGTGTAGATCGGAGCGGAGTCGCTGAGCAACTGCATCGTGTCGATGAGCTCGTTGTACTTGACGCTGTTGTTTCTCGCCGTGCTGGTCGCGGTCCCGGGAACGATGGACTTGTCCGAACCGTCGAAGTTCCACCATCCCCAGCCGAGCGTGATGCCCGCCCACGGGGACTTCTCGATGCGGTTGTGCTGCAGCGACAGGGTGTCGGCGAAGTAGGCCGACACGGGGCTGGAACCCTCGAACAGGACGGCGCTGTCGTAGAGGTAGTTGTTCGTGACGGTGATGTTCTTGCAGACGCCCTCGACGTCCACCGGGTACTTCTCGTGGTTGGTCGAGGTGTAGTCCCCGATGTAGACGTGCTGCGGGTGCCCCACGGTGAGGGCCGATCCGGCTATGTCATTGGTGAAGTTGCCGGTCACCTGCGAGTCCGTCACGTCGTTGGCCAGGGTGATCCCGTCGGCTCCGGTGTGCTGCACGGTGTTGCGCTGCAGGACGATCCCGTCGGCGTTCTCGATCTGGATCATCGCCGGCGGCAGATCCACGTTGCGGTAGTAGTAGACGTGGAAGTTCCCCGTCGTGTACACGTTCGCGCTGGCGTTGCCCTGCTGGCCCTGCCGGAAGACGGAGTCCCCCACCTTGGTCAGGTTCCAGTCGGAGTGCTCGACCGTGAGACCGGAGAACGTGATGTTCTTGGCGTGGTCGGTCTTCGACGTGCCGGCGATCTTGAGGATGGTGGACACGTTGTTCGGAGCGAAGACCTTCGCCGTGGTCATGTCCTCGGAGCTGGACTTGTAGTAGTACAGCGCGTGGTTGGTCTTGTCGAAGTAGAACTCACCCGGCTGGTTCAGGAACTCGTACGCGTTCATGAACGTGTGGCTGCCGCTGGGGTTGAAGTTGCCGTTCGGCGGTCCCTGCGCGATGGCCGCGCCCGGCTGCTGGTACATGGCCACGCGGTTGGCGCCGTCCGAGCTCGTGGTGATCTGCCGGACGCCTATGATCGCCGTGGTCCAGGTCCACGTCGTCTTGATCTCCACGTCGTCCTGGTTGGACGCGATGGCGGGCAGGTCGGAGAGGCTGTACTTGGACCCGTCGCACTCCGTTCCCGTTTCCCAGGCCCAGGAAGGCAGGGGGGATTTGACGTCGAAGTTCGCATAGCATCCGGCCGAGTTGATCGTCTTCGACGCCATCTCTGCGCGCTTGCCGTTGACATAGAGAGCACGGAGCTTGTTGTCGCGGTTGAGGGTGGCCTTCCAGATGTTCCCGCTGTGCTGTGTCCAGCCGGTCACCTGAACGCCTCCCTCCAGGACCGGCTTCTCGCCCGGGTAGGCGGCGTACACGACACGGTGCCCGTTCGTTCCGGAGTCGGCCGACGTGAAGCCGATGGTGCTGCTCACCGGGTACGTGCCGCCGCGGAGATAGACGTTGATGTCCCCGGTCATGTTGTCGTTGACCGTGCGCACGACGTCCCGCGCGTGCTGCAGGGTCTTGAACGGCGCCGAGACCGTCCCGGAGTTGGAGTCGCTGCCGTCGGGGGAGACGTAGTACGTCGCCTGGGTCGCGGCCGAGGCCGGGGTCGGCGGTGTGAGGGAGGTCAGCAGGGCGGCGGAGACCGCCACCGTGAGGCCTGCGGACAACATGCGGACGGAGGGGATGACGTGCTTCATCGTCTGTCCCTCCCCCTGGTGCGAACGATCGGGTGGGCGTACATACGGCGGCTCCCTGTATGTCCTCGTGGGTCCTCGGTGCGGTGGGCTGGGATCTTCAGCGGTTTCGGCTCTGAGTGCCCCGGAGGTCGGGGCACGACAGTGGGCTCACCTCACGACGGAGGCGGAGCGACGGGAGTTCAGGGCCGGCGTAACGGTTCGTCCGCTGCGAGGGGGACGTCGGGCCTGATGAGACCCTGGCACCGGAGGTCGTCCCAGAGTGCCGCGGGAACGGCACCCGCATGGAGTGCGGCGTTCCGGCGGACCTGCTCCGGAGTCCGCATGCCCAGCGTGACGTTGACGACGCCGGGGTGCGTGAACGGGAAGGCGATGGCGGCGGCGGGCAGCGTGGTGCCGTGCCGCTCGCACACCTCGGCTATGGCCAGCGCCCGGCGGACCAGGTCCGGCGGTGCGTCCCGGTAGTCGTACCTCATGCCTTCGGCGGGCCGGTCGAGGGAGAGCAGCCCGGAGTTGAACACGCCGACCGCGACGACGCTCTTGCCATGCTCCATCGCGGCGGGCAGCACGTCGTCCAGCGCGGACTGGTCGAGCAGGGTGTAGCGCCCGGCGAGCATGACGACGTCGGCGGCGGTCTCGCGCAGGAAGCGGGCGAGCATGGCGGACTGGTTCATGCCGGCCCCGACGGCCCCGATCACGCCCTGGTCGCGCAGGTCGGCGAGGGCGGGCATGGCCTCCTCGGCGGCCTGCCGCCAGTGGTCGTCGGGGTCGTGGAGGTAGACGACGTCGAGGCGGTCCAGACCGGTGCGTTCCAAGGTGTCGTCGAGGGAGCGCAGGACGCCGTCACGGCTGAAGTCCCACTGCCGGCGCAGGTCGTCGCGCACGACGAAGCCCTCGTCGTCGACGCCTCGGGGCCGTTCGTTGGGGACGAGGAGCCGGCCCACCTTGGAGGAGACGACGTAGGCCCCGCGCGGACGGGTGCGCAGGGCGGCGCCCAGCCGGCGCTCGGAAAGGCCGAGGCCGTAGTGCGGCGCGGTGTCGAAGTAGCGGATGCCCGCGTCCCAGGCCGCGTCGACGGCGGCCGACGCGTCCTTGGCGGGAGTCACCCGGTAGAGGTTGCCGATCACCGAGGCCCCGAAGCCCAGCCCGGTCACGGCGACCGAGGTGTTTCCCATGGTCCGCCGCGCCACGTGTTCTCCGTGGGACGCGGGCGGACGGCGGTAAGAGGTCAACCGTCCCCCCTTGTCATGCGCGTCGTGGCGTCGCCCCCCGCGGAGGCGGGCGCGAGGCGGTAGAAAGCGGTCGCGGTGCCGGACAGGACGGACTGGATCTCGTTCTCGGTACAGCCCGCGAGCAGTTCCTCGACGGTGGCGGCCCAGCGGTTCCAGCCGCCCGCGAGGTTCGCGACCGGCCAGTCCGAGCCGAACATCAGCCGGTCGGGGCCGAAGGAGTCGAACAGGACCTCCCAGACGGGCCGGATGTCGGCCGTCGTCCAGCTGTCGTGGTCGGCCTCGGTGATCAGCCCCGACACCTTGCACACCACCTGGGGATGACCGGCCAGCCGGCGCACCTCGCGTTCCCAGCCCGCCAGGTCACGCGCCACGATGGGCGGCTTTCCCGCGTGGTCGAGCACCTGGGGCAGGTCCGGGAACCGTTCGGCCAGCCGGATCGCCTGGTCGAGCTGGTGGCTGCGGACGAGCACGTCGTAAGCGAGCCCGCGGTCCCGCAGCGCCGCCAGGCCACGTTCCACATCGGGCCGCTGCAGCCATCCGGGGTCCGTCTCGCCCTGGACGAGGTGGCGCAGCGAGCGCAGATACGTGCCGCCGGGTCCGGCGCTCAGGCGGTCGAGCACGTCACCGATCGCCGGGGACGTCAGATCCGCCCAGCCGACCACGGCCCCGATCAGCGGCTCCTGCGCGGCGAGCGCGAGCAGGTCCTCGGTCTCGGGCACGTCCGCGATGCACTGCACCACGACCGTGCTGTGCAGCCGTCGGCCCGCGATCGGGTGCGTGGCGGTGGAACGCAGATCGCCGGGGGTGAACGTACGGCGGATCGACGTCACGGCGGGGTCGTCGAGCCAGGGCTGCTCACGCCGGTCGAGGTCCCACAGGTGGTGGTGGGCGTCGACGAGTGCAGGAGCGCCGGTCACTGCGCACCCCCCTCGGGGCTCAGATGCCACACCTCCGGCATCTGTGTCCACTGGCGTGAGTCGCCCCGGTCCGGCCAGGGCTCCTGGCAGGGGTCGGTGAGCTTCCACCACTCCTGGGTCTCGGGGTCGGCCTCGAGTTCCGCCATGTCGGCCTCGAAGTTCTCCCCGTGGTACTCGAAGTAGGCGAACAGCGCATCGCCGTGGAGGAAGATGCTGTAGTTGCGGATCTGCGCCCGGCGCAGGGCGGCCTCGACTCCGGGCCAGACGGCGGAGTGCAGTTCCAGGTACTCCTGCCGGTGTTCGGGACGGAGCCTGATGGTCTGGGCGACGCGTTTCATCACGCACCCTCCTGGGGGGTGAAGGGCGTCCGGTAGCTGGGGGTGCTGGTGCGCAGCCGGAGCCGGAGAGTGAGCCGGATGCGGGTGGAGGCGGGCAGGTGCACCGTCAGGAAGGCACTGTCACAGGACTGCTCCGCCTCGGTGACCACCGGCTCCGAGTGCCCGTAGTCGTACATGTCGCCGATCCAGCCGTCGTCCGTGCAGGTCGTGTACCGGACCGCCGTGATGGTGTGCTCGGCGAAGGCGCCGGCCTGCACGATGACCGTGCGGTCCGCTTCGGGGGCGAGGTTGACCAGTTCGACGGTCGTCGCCTCGGGCTCGATGGACGTGACCAGCGCGGCCACGTCCGGCGGCAGACCGGCGCGGCGGGCGTCGGCGTCGTGGTAGCGCAGCCGGGCCTGCTGCAGGCCGCCCTGGTACAGCACCTGGGGGCCGCCCCAGGTCAGCTGCACTAGGGCCTCGGTGGCGACGGGGTTGCACAGCTGCCACACGTGGATGTCGGCCTCGGGCACGTCCAGGTCGCGGTAGCGGTCGATGCGCCGCAGGCGGTGGCGGATCTGGGCCTGGGCGGTGGCGAGGATGCGCTCCGGGTAGTCGGGGTCGTCGCCGGCGAGGAACGCGAACCACGCCTTCTCGTGCCCGGATTCCTCCTTGGCACGGAACGGCCGGACCGTACGCCAGTCGATGCCGTCGGCCTCGCGCAGCCCCTCCAGCCGCGCGCGGTCGGTGTCGGAGGCCGTGTGGTGCCACAGGGCCACCGGCACCGGCGCGGTGACCGGGTTGTAGTCGAACCAGCCCGAGTCGTTGTGCCGGAAGGGGAGGTGGAGCGTCGGCGTCGTGACGTCCGGACCGAGCTCGACCGCCCACTTGGAGGGCAGACTCGAGTCCGCCTCGGTGTGGGGCATCACCTTGCCGCGGCCGATGAGGGTGTCGAGTGAGGTCGCGACCATGGAAAGGTAGTCGTCGTCCCCGGTGACCGTCGCCGCCGCCAGCGCCGCCACACAGGCCGCGTGACCCACGCTGTGCCAGCCGTGCGGCCAGGACCAGCCGTAGTGACCGCCGTACCAGCGCCCCTCCAGCAGACCGCCGACCTCGCCGTCCGGGCCGGCGTTGTCCGGGATGAGTCCCTCGTTCGCCCGCGTCCGTTCCCGCCACGCGCCCACGTACTCGACGATCCAGTCGCGGTAGCGCTCCTCGCCCGACAGGATCCAG
Organism: Streptomyces sp. NPDC029041; assembly: GCF_040637515.1. Lineage (NCBI taxonomy): Bacteria > Bacillati > Actinomycetota > Actinomycetes > Kitasatosporales > Streptomycetaceae > Streptomyces > Streptomyces sp. NPDC029041. Next base: position 63,755 of record NZ_JBEZWO010000018.1, read on the forward strand.
GCGTTGAGGACCAGCCCGGCTGCGGCGAGGTTGACCGCTGTGTCGCCGACGCCCATCCGCTCGCGCATCTGCGCGCCCAGACGAGGATCCTCGGAGAGGGGGAACGGGCCGCCCTGCGCCTCGGGGATCCACTCGAGGGGGAAGCCGTAGGTCTCGGCCTCCTTCAGCAGCCAGGGATAGACGTCACCGTCGAACAGGCCCGACCGGCTCGGGTCGCTGCCGTTGTGGGGGCGGGTGATGACGCGGTGCTCGGGGTCGTAGTTGCCCTGGGACGCGTCGACGTACAGCTCGGCGAAGCGCAGGGCGCGCTCGGACCAGCGGTCGGGGGCGGCCATGCACAGGAAGTAGAGCAGCAGCAGGCTCTCGCCCTGGTGGAACCAGTCGTAGCCGCGCTCGTACTCGTCGCGCAGCATGTCCAGTTCGGTGAGCTGCCGGGTCACGCCCTCCCAGTGCTTCTCACTGGCGGGCAGCAGATCGTCGGCGCCGCCGAGGAGGTAGAGCTGCGGCCAGTTGAAGAACACCTCGTAGAAGTCGTCCACACCGTCCCGCGTGGTGAGCCGGTCGTTGTAGTTCAGCCGTCCGTCCGGGCCGGTGAAGTCGCGGGCGAAACGGCGCCAGGCGTGGTCGAGCAGGTCGAACAGCGCACGCTGTGCCGTGGCCCAGCCGGGTGGTTCGAGCAGCGGCACCCCGGCCCGGACTTCGGGCGGGGGAGCCGGGCGGCCGGTGGCCTGGGCGTCCTCCCCCGAATCGTGGTCGGCAGAGCTGAGTGGCATGCGGGGTTCTCCGTTCGGGGTGGCGGGGCGGACGTCATTCCTTGGTCGCTCCGGCGAGCATTCCGCTCACCAGGAAGCGCTGGGCGAAGAGGAAGACGACGAGCACCGGTGTGATGGCCACCAAGGTTGCCAGAGCCAGCTGCGGGCGCTCGATGGCGAGCGAGCCGACCGTCGGGTTGAACGACGGCACACTGCTGAGCAGGTTGCCGACGCCCACCTGGACGGGCATTTGGTCGCTCTCGGGGAGCATCACGTACGGCAGGAAGTAATTGGTCCAGTTGGCGACGAAACTGAAGAAGCCCACAAGCGCGATGACCGGTGTCGCCAGCGGCAGTGCCACGAGACGGAAGACACCGAACTCGGAGCAGCCGTCCATCCGCGCCGCCGCCAAAAGGTCCTTCGGCACGGCGGTGGTGAAGTAGATGTAGGTCAGGTAGACGCCGAACGGGTAGAAGGAGTACGGCAGGATGATCGACCACATCGTGCCGATCAGGCCCACCGCGTTGATCTCCAGGAACAGCGGCACCACCAGCGTGGCGTTCGGCATGAGCATCACGACCAGCGTCGAGATCAGCAGCGCGCGTCGGCCCCGGAACTCGGTCATCGCCAGGGCATAGCCCGCGGGTACGGCCACGCACAGCGTGATGACCAGCGAGATCACCGCATAGACCGCCGAGTTGCGCAGCCACAGCAGGATGGCGTTGTCCTGGTACGCGGAGAGTGCGTGCCAGTTGGCCTTGAGTGTGTGCCAGGAGCCGATGGAGAGCGGGCTGTCGTGGACCAGCTGCTGGTCGGTCTTGGTCGCCGCGAGGACGAGCCAGAGCACCGGCAGTACGAAGAACACGACGAACACGGCGAGTACGGATGCTGCGAGCAGCCGGGACGGCAGGTGCCGTGCGGACCGCCGGCGCGGCTGTGAGGTCCGGCGCCGGGACCGGCTCATCGCCTCGGGTCCCCGCTCCGTGCGGGGTGCGGCGACCGGACTGGGGGAGGTCTTAATCGGCATCGAAGAATCCCGACCGTGCGACGAAGAGGGCGGCGGCCGACACACTGACGACCAGGAGCTCCACCGACACGGCGGCGGCGCCGTTGATGTTGTTCATCTGGAAGGCGAAGTCGTACGTGAGCTGGTTGAGCGAGTAGTCACGTCCGGCCACGCCCACACTGGCGAGGGAGAGCAACTGCGGCTCGACGAACAGCTGGGCGCCGCCCGCGAAGGCCAGGATCACCATGTACACGATCCACTTGCGAAGCATCGGGATCTGCACCCGCCAGGCGATCTGCCAGGCGTTCGCACCGTCGATGCGCGCGGCTTCCATGACGTCCTGGGGAATGTTGTTGAGTGCCCCGTACATGACGACGATCCAGCCGCCGGCACCGGTCCAGAACGCGATGATCGTGAACAGCAGTGCCAGGTTGCCGGGCGCGATCACCTCGCCGAAGGTGTGGAACCCCAGTGTTCCCAGCAGGGAACTGACCGGGCTCACCGTCGGATCGAGCATGAACAGCCACACCAGCACGCTCGCGGCGCCGGCGAGTGCTCCGGGGATGTAGTACAGGAACCGGAGCGCCTGCCCGGTCTTGCCGGAGGACAGGCGGTGCAGCAGCAGGGCCAGGCCCACCACGAACACGACCAGCGAGACGAGCCAGAGGACGAGGTAGACCGCGACGTGGCTCACGGCGTCCAGGAAGCGGAAGTCCTGGGCCGTGGTGATGAAGTTGGCGAAGCCGGTGAAGGTGCCCCCGGCGTCGGTGAAGGCGAAGTAGACGGCGTAGCCGGTCGGAAGGATGCCGAAGGCGATCAGCAGGATCACATAGGCGGCGACGAACGCGGCGCCGGCCCGGCTCTGCCGGGCGGGGCCGCGACGGCGCCGACGGGCAGAGCCGGTCGAGGAGAGGGTCAGGGTCACTGGGAGACCTTGTATCCGTCGGACTTGGCGTACTTGACGATGGAGTCCTGCCAGGCCGGCAGCATCGAGACGATGCTCTTGCCCTGGGTCAGGCCGGGCTTGACGGTGGCGGCCCAGATCGCCTCCTGGCTGAACTGGCCCGAGCCCCAGCCCGGCCAGACCTGACCGGAGGCGTCCTTGAGCGCGCCGAGGTCACCGCTGAAGTAGCCGGAGGCGTCCTGGGCCTTCAGCCAGTTCTCGGCCGCGGGCGCGTAGGCCGGGAAGCCGGGCGCCTTCTCGCCCTGGTAGGCGTTGTCGGTGGTGACCCACTTCAGGAAGTCGGTGGCCGCCTTGAGATGAGCGGAGTGCTGGGAGAGCAGCCAGGTGCCGCCGCCGACGTTGCCCGTGGACGTGGCGGTGTCGCCCTTCCACTGGGGTATGGGGGCCGCTCCGATCTGCTTCGCCGGGGTCTTGAGGCCGTCCTTGAACACCGCGCCGCCGAACCAGGCCGGACCGGGCATGAGCAGGACCTTGTCGGCCTTGTTCTTGGTGAAGTCGGTGCTGAACACGCCGCTGATGGACATGGACTTGTTCTTGATGAGCACGTCCATGAGCTTGGCCATCTTGGTGCAGGCCTCACTGGTGGTGTTCACCGACACTGCCTTCGGGCCGGTGATGTGGTTGGCGCCGCACTTGCTCGCCCACAGGTAGATCTCGGGCGTGAAGGAGTCACCCGCGTCACCCACCAGGTAGCCGGGGTGGTCCTTGGCGACCTTCTCGCCGAGCTTCTGGTACTCCTCCCAGGTCGTGGGCACCGTGTAGCCGAACTTCTTCATCAGCGGCGCGTTGTACCAGAGCACCGCCTGGGAGAGGTCGTTGCGCAGGCAGTAGAGCGTGCCGTTGACCGTGCAGACGTCGTTGGCGCCCTTGGCGAAGTTCCCCAGGGTCGCGTCCGGGATCAGTCCCTTGTTGAGCGGCGCGGCGAAGCCCGCGTCGACCGCCCAGGTGACCTCGTTGTTCTGGGAGCTGAAGACGACGTCCGGCCACCCCTTCTTCGTGCGGTTGAAGAGCTGGACCTTCGTCTGGAGGTAGTTCGACCCGTTGGCGTTGCCGTCGTAGCTGACGATGCTCATCTTCACGTCCGGGTGCAGCTGCTGGTACTGCTTCGCGGCGGCCAGCCGGGTCGCGTCCACCCAGACGGTGAACGCGCCGTCCTTCTGGGGCGCCTGGGCGAAGCCGTCCTTCTCGGTCGTGCTCGCAGTACCGCCACCACAGGCGGCCACGGTCAGGAGCACGGTGGCCGCGCAGCCGGCCAGCAACGCCGAACGTCTCTTGCTGGACACTCTTGCCTGGCCGGCCGAAGACTCGTTGAGGGTCATGAACGACTCCACTTGGTGTGCGGGCGCCCCGAAGCAGATCCGGGAAGGTGGCGCGGGGATGGGGCGACGACTGCTCTCTCACTGCCGTCGCGGAAGAAATTAGGCGCCCTATCCAGCAGGCAGTCAAGGGTGTGCGCAGCTCTATTCGCCCAATTTCAAAGCGTTACCTCGGAGATCGGTGGGTGTTTTGACCCTATTAAGGGCTGTCTGCACCATTTATACGTCGACCTTTACTGTCAGGGCCATTGCCAAATGAGTACGACTCATTGTTGGGTGAGGGTACGATGAGCGCGGCTCGACAGCGACCAGTCGTTGTCGTCGCAGTCACCCGGAGGCATGACAGATGAACGACACGCCCGCGACCGAACTGGCCCTGCCCGCGCAGGCCTCCACCTCCGCTGCCGCGGCGGTGAACGGCTCGGACGAGGAGCGGCGTGACTACCGGCCCGGCTACGAAGTGGTGGCCGAGCGGATCCTGGAGTTCATCGCCGAGGCGCGCCTGACCCCGGGCGACCGGCTGCCGACGGAGAACGACCTCGCCCAGACGCTCAACACCAGCAGGGCGGTCGTGCGGGAGGCCGTGAAGATCCTTTCGGCCCTCGGACGGGTCCGGGCGCACAAGGGGCGCGGACTGTTCGTCGCTGACGACGAGGGCATGCTCATCACCAGCCGCTGGGGCGGCTTCTTCCGCCCCGTCGACATCGACCACGTCCTGATGCTGTTCGAGTTCCGGCGGGTGCAGGAGATGGCCGCCAGCAGTCTGGCGGCCACGCGTGCCACGCCCGCCGAGCTCCGGACCATCGAAGTCGCGATGCAGCAGTGCCGGCACGGGTTCGTCCACGGCCAGGTCGATGTGTTCAACCAGGCGGACGACGACTTCCACATCGGTGTGGCCGCGGCCTCGCACAACACCTTCCTGGTCAGTGCGGTGCGCGACGCGCGGCGCCTGCAGCGGCAGTCCAGCGCCATCGGGATCCATGACACGTTCGGTGACGGAACCAAGGCCGCTGTGGAGGAGCACGAGGCGATCTACCGGGCGATCCGCGACGGTCGCCCGGACGAGGCGGCCGAGGCCACGGCGGTGCACCTCGACAGGACGCTGGAGGACTACCGGCGGGAGATCCAGCGGCGTCTGTTCGGGTAGCCACGGGCGAAGCCGAGGCCCGGGCGAGGGGCCACGCGGCGCGCGTGCGTCACCGGTCGCCGGGGGAACGGAACAAGCGGAGTAAGGCATTCACGTCCGTGTGCGATCATTCGCCCGTGAATGCACCCTCCAGCCCGCCTTCAGGTGAATCGCCGATCGAGCGCGACGCCAAGTCGCCTGTTTTCGCGGCCGAGTTCAAGGACGCCGTCACGCTCCGGGCCTTCGGGCTCGTGCTCGGGGGCCTGCTCGTCCAGCTCGCCTTCATCGTCTCTTACGTCGGGGCCTTCCACTCGCCCACACCCCACCGGATAGCCGTGGCGGTCGCCGCTCCGCAACAGGCGTCCGCCAAGATCGTCGCCCAGCTCGACGCCCTGTCCGGCAACCCGGTCGAGGCGACCGCGGCGCCGAGCACCGAGACGGCCCGGCAATGGGTGCTCACGAGGAAGACGGACGCCGCCTTCCTCTTCGACGCGTCCGGCACCGAGGACACCCTCCTGGTCGCTTCGGCGGGTGGCCCGTCGGTGTCACAGACCGCCACACAGATCGCCCAGAAGATCGAGACGGCACAGAAACGGCAGATCACCGTCTCCGACATCCGGCCCCCCAACGCCGGGGACGGCCGAGGGATGACGTCCTTCTACCTGGTGGTGGGCTGGGTGATCGGCGGCTATCTGACGGCCACGATCATGGGGATGGCAGCGGGTTCCCGCCCCGCCAACCGGCAGCGCACCCTGATCCGCCTCGCCGTCCTCGCGTTGTACGCGGTCGTGTCCGGAATCGCCGGAGCGGCCGTCGTGGGGCCGGTGTTCGGCGCACTCGGCGGTCACTTCTGGGCCCTGAGCGGCATCGGTGCCCTGGTCGTCCTCGCTTCGGCGGCGACCGCGCTCGCCCTGCAGACCCTGCTGGGCCTCCTGGGCACCGGGGTGGTCATCCTGCTCTTCGTGGTGCTGGGCAACCCGAGCTCCGGCGGCGTCTACCCGGCACCGCTGCTCCCCGCGTTCTGGAGCGCGATCGGACAGGCCCTGCCGCCGGGGGCCGGTACCACGCTGGTCCGCAACACGGTTTACTTCTCGGGCCATGCCGTCACGTCCGCACTCTGGGTGCTCGGCGCCTACGCCATCGGTGGCGCGCTGCTGTCCTGGGCGGCTTCGTGGCGAAACGAACGCCGGCACCCGCAGGCCCCCGCCACAGGCCCCGAGACGTTGCCGGAGGCGTCCCCCGCGGGCTGACCTGCTGCCCGCCCGCACGTTCCTGCGGCGGCACGCCCAGGTGGTGTTCACCTCGCCCCGTACACCGGTTCAGGAGTCGCCGCCTCCGCGAGGAGTCTCCGAGCGGCCTCCCCGGCCTCGGACGGTGACCAGCGGGCGCCCTTGTCCGCCGTGGGACCGGGGCGCCACCCCTCCATCACCGTGATGCGACCGCCCGACACCTCGAAGACCCGCCCCGTCACACCGTCGGAAGCCGCGGAGCCGAGCCACACGACGAGTGGGGACACGTTCTCCGGGGCCATGGCGTCGAAACCGGTGTCGGGAGCCGCCATGGTCTCGGCGAACGTCGCCTCGGTCATCCGGGTGCGAGCCGCCGGGGCGACGGCGTTGACCAGGACGCCGTAGTGGCCCATCTCGGCGGCGGCGACCAGGGTCAGCCCTATGATCCCGGCCTTGGCCGCGGAGTAGTTGCCCTGGCCGACGCTGCCGGACAGCCCCGCCCCGCTGCTGGTGTTGACGACCCGGGCCGCGGGGGCGCGGCCCGCCTTCGCCTCCGCGCGCCAGTGGGCCGCCGCGTGCTTCAGCGGCAGGAAGTGACCTTTGAGGTGGACGCGCATGACGGCGTCCCAGTCGTCCTCGTCGAGGTTCACCAGCATGCGGTCGCGCAGGAATCCGGCGTTGTTGACCAGGGTGTCGAGGCGGCCGTAGGTCTCGACCGCGGTACGGATCAACGAGGCCGCGCCCTCCGTCGTGGCGACGTCCCCACCGTGGGCGACCGCCTGCCCGCCGCGGGCGACGATCTCGTCGGCGACGAGCCGGGCGGGCCCCGCCTCGGTGCCGGTCCCGTCGAGACCGGCACCGAGATCGTTGACGACGACCTTCGCGCCCTCGGCGGCGAGAGCGAGGGCGTGCGCCCGGCCCAGCCCGCGCCCCGCCCCGGTGACGATCGCGACACGTTCGCTGCACAGTCCGGACATGCTCTGATTCCCTTCGCTGAGAAGTCTGGAAGGCCGGGGAACGGGCGGGCTCGGCGGGTCAGTTGCCGGCCGTGGCGGCGTCGAGGAAGGCCGGGCGTTCACCGCCGCCGTGGACGAGCAGGCTCGCGCCACTGATGTACGCCGCGCGGTCGGAGGCGAGGAAGACACAGGCGTCGCCCACCTCCGCCGGGTCGGCGAGCCGGCCGAGCGGTACGGTGCGGCCGACGGCCGCGACGCCCTCCTCGTCGCCGTAGTGCAGATGCGACAGCTCGGTGCGCACCATGCCGAGGACCACGGTGTTGACCCTGACCCGCGGGGCCCACTCCACGGCCATGCTGCGGGCCAGCTGCTCCAGCCCCGCCTTGGCGGCGCCGTAGGCCGCCGAACCCGGGGAGGGACGGCTGCCGCTGACACTGCCGATCATGACGATCGACCCGCCGCCGGGCCGGCCGCGCATCTGCTCGTACGCGGCGAGGGAGGCGGTCAGGGGAGCGAGCAGGTTCAACTCGACGACCCGTGCGTGCCGTTCGGCGCCGCCCTCCTCGAGCATCCGGTACGGCGTGCCCCCGGCGTTGTTGACGAGGACGTCCAGCCCGCCGTACTCGCCCCTCAGGCGAGTGAAGAAGGCACCGACGGCGTCCGCGTCACGCAGGTCGACCGGGAAGAACCGGGCGGTGCGCCCGGCCGCTTCGACAGGCCGGGCCGCGGGGCGCCGGGCGCAGGTCACCACCTCGGCCCCGGCCGCCAGCAGGGCCCGGGCGATGCCCGCGCCCACACCCCTCGTTCCGCCGGTGACCACCGCCACCCGCCCGCTCAGGTCGGTGATCGTTGCCATGAGAGGCCTCCCGCGACGTGTATCGCGCTGCTACCTTCACACCTAACAAACGTTTGGTGGAAAGGTAGCTGATCCGCCCATGGGTGTCTCCACCGCACGCCCCGAAGAGGGCATCACCGTCATCACCGTGGACTTCCCACCGGTCAACGCCGTCCCCGTCCAGGGCTGGTACGAGCTGGCCGCCGCGGTGCGCGCGGCCGGTTCCGACCCCGCCGTGCGCTGCGTCGTCCTCACCGCCACGGGGCGCGGGTTCAACGCCGGCGCCGACATCAAGGAGTTGCAGCGCACCGAGGGGCACACGGCGCTCGTCGGCACCAACCGCGGCTGCTACGAGGCGTTCGCGGCGGTCTACGACTGCGAAGTCCCCGTGGTCGCCGCTGTGCAGGGCTTCTGCGTGGGCGGCGGTATCGGCCTGATCGGCAACGCCGACTCGATCGTGGCGAGCGACGACGCGACCTTCGGGCTGCCCGAACTGGACCGGGGCGCGCTCGGCGCGGCCACCCACCTGGCCCGGCTGGTCCCCCAGCACCTCATGCGCACGCTCTACTACACCTCGCGCACCGTGACGGCCGGGGAACTCCACCGCCACGGCTCGGTGTGGCGGGTCGTCCCGCGCGAGCAGCTGCACGCCGCGGCGATGGAGCTGGCCAGGGAGATCGCGGCCAAGGACGGGCTCCTCATCCGTTTCGCCAAGGCCTCGATCAACGGCATCGACCCGGTGGACGTCCGCCGCAGCTACCGCTTCGAGCAGGGCTTCACCTTCGAGGCCAACCTCCTGGGCGTGTCGGACAGGTACCGCGAGGCCTTCGTGTCGTCGGCGTCGTCCAAGCCGTCCGAAGGGGAGACGCGTTGAGCGACAAGACGATGACCGCCGAGCAGGTGGCCGGCCGGCTCCGCAGCGGCATGACGCTGGGCATCGGAGGCTGGGGATCACGCCGCAAGCCGATGGCCCTGATCCGCGCACTGCTGCGCTCCGGCGTCACCGACCTGACCGTGGTGTCCTGCGGCGGTCCCGACGTCGGCCTGCTCGCCGCGGCGGGACGCATCCGTACCCTCGTGGCCCCGTTCGCCACCCTGGACTCCATCCCGCTCGAGCCCCACTTCACCGCGGCCCGGCAGCGCGCGGCCTTCGACCTGGTCGAACTGGACGAGGCGATGTTCATGTGGGGTCTGACCGCCGCCGCGCAGCGGCTGCCTTTCCTGCCCGTCCGGGCCGGTCTCGGCTCCGACGTGATGAAGGTCAACCCGCACCTGCGTACGGTGGTCTCGCCCTATGCGGACGGCGAGGAGTTCGTCGCGGTGCCGGCGCTGCGGCTGGACGCGGCGCTGGTGCACCTCAACCGGGCGGACGCACAGGGCAACGCCCAGTACCTGGGGCCCGACCCGTACTTCGACGACCTGTTCTGCCAGGCGGCCGACGCCGCCTACGTCTCCTGTGAGCAGCTCGTCGACACGGCCGACCTGCTCAAGGACGCGGCCCCGCAGACCCTGCTCGTCAAGCGCGCGTTCGTGACAGGGGTCGTCCGGACGCCCGGCGGCGCCCACTTCACCTCCTGTGCCCCCGACTACGACCGCGACGAAGCCTTCCAGCGCGCCTACGCCGTCGCCGCCCGCGGCCCGGAGACCTGGCAGACGTTCACGGATCGCTGGCTTTCCGCAGACGAAGAGACCTACCAGGCCGGGGTCACGGCATTCCACGAGGAGCGGGCGTGAGCAGTCCTACGACGAACAAGGCGACGCGCGCCGAGTACTGCGTGGTGGCCTGCGCGGAGGCCTGGCGCCACGCCGGGGAGGTCCTGGCCGCACCCATGGGCACCGTCCCCACCATCGGCGCCCGCCTGGCGAAGCTGACGTTCGCGCCCGACCTGCTGCTCACCGACGGCGAGGCACTGCTGATCGGCGACGTCCCGCCGCTCGGTGCCCGGGCCCAGGTCGTGGAGGGCTGGCTGCCCTACCGCCAGCACCTGGCCCTCGTGGCCACGGGACGGCGGCACGTGATGATGGGCGCAAGCCAGATCGACCGCCACGGCAACCAGAACATCTCGTGCGTCGGTGACTGGGCCCGCCCCGCCCGGCAACTCCTGGGTGTCCGGGGCGCTCCCGTCAACACCCTGAACAACCCGACCAGTTACTGGGTACCCAAGCACTCCCGGCGGGTCTTCGTGGAGCACGTCGACATGGTGTGCGGAGTCGGCTACGACCGTGCGGCCGAAGCCGGTTCGTCGGCAAGCCGCTTCCACCACGTCACGGAGGTGATCAGCAACCTGGGCGTCTTCGACTTCGCCACCCCGGACCACTCGCTGCGGCTGCGCTCGCTGCACCCGGGGGTCACGGTCGAACAGGTCCTCGCGGCCACCGGTTTCGCCCTCACCGTCCCGGACGAGGTGCCGTACACCCGTGACCCCACCACCGAGGAGCTGCGCCTCGTCCGCGAGGTCATCGACCCGGAGGGCGTCCGAGACCGGGAGGTGCCCGCATGAGCGACACCGCGATCGCCACCGCCCTCACCGAACTCGTCGGAGTGCGCACGCCCCTCGTCCAGACCGGCATGGGGTGGGTGGCCGGACCACGCCTGGTCTCCGCCGCCGCCAACGCGGGGGCCCTGGGCATCCTCGCGTCCGCCACCATGACCCCGGAACAGCTCCGCTCGGCCGTGCGCGAGGTCAGGTCCCGCACCGGCGCGCCCTTCGGCGTCAATCTGCGGGCCGACGCCTCGGACGCGGGGGAGAGGGTCCGGATCATCCTCGACGAGGGTGTGAAGGTCGCCTCGTTCGCGCTCGCGCCACGGCCGGAGCTGATCTCCCGTCTGAAGGACGCCGGAGTCGTCGTCATCCCCTCCGTGGGCGCCCGCCGGCACGCCGAGAAGGTCGCGGCCTGGGGCGCCGACGCCGTACTCGTGCAGGGCGGCGAGGGCGGCGGGCACACCGGCAGCGTCGCCACTACCGTGCTGCTGCCGCAGGTCGTGGACGCCGTCGACATCCCCGTCATCGCCGCCGGCGGCTTCCGGGACGGACGCGGACTCGTCGCAGCCCTGGCCTACGGCGCCGCCGGCGTGGCCATGGGCACCCGCTTCCTGCTCACCTCCGACAGCACCGTCCCCGACGCGGTCAAGGCCCGCTACCTCGCCGCGGGCGTCCAGGACGTCACGGTCACCACCAAGGTCGACGGCCTGCCCCACCGGATGCTGCGCACCGACCTGGTGGACGCGCTGGAGCGCTCCGGCCGTACGGCCTCCCTGCTGCGCGCCCTGCGGCACGCCTCCGCCTTCAAACGGACCTCCGGCATGCGCTGGACCGCCGTGGTACGCGACGGCCTGGCCATGAAACACGGCAAGGACCTGACCTGGAGCCAGGTCCTCCTGGCCGCCAACACCCCGATGCTTCTCAAGGCCGCCATGGTCGACGGCCGCACCGACCTCGGCGTGATGGCCGGCGGTCAGGTCGCAGGACTCATCGACGACCTGCCGTCCTGCGCCGAACTGGTCGACAGGATCATGGCGGAGGCACACGCCACCCTGGGCCGGCTGTCGACGGCCGTGTGAGGGTGCTGCGCAGGCCGCTCATCGCCGACCGTGCACCGCCAGGACGCGGGCGCGGCAGGCGGCCGGCGTGCCCCAAGCACTGCGCAACGGGCGGGCCTTGCGGATCCACAGCGACAGGTCGAATTCCTCGGTGTAGCCGACGGCGCCGTGGAGTTGCAGGGCCGTGCGCGCCGCCGCGTACGCCGCTTCGCAGGCCGACACCTTCGCCGCGGCCACCTCCCGGCCCGCCGCAGGTTCGTCCGCGGCCAGGGCCACGGCGGCGGCATGGACCAGAGGCCGGGCGAACTCCAGGGCGATCAGGGTGTCGGCCAGACGGTGCTTCACCGCCTGGAACGAGCCGACGGCCACCCCGAACTGGGTGCGCTGCCGCACATACCCCACCGTGCGTTCCAGCAGCGCCCGTCCCAGCCCGAGGGCCTGCGCGGCCGTCGCCAGCGCCGCGACATCGGCGGCGTACGCGGCAGCCGCCACCACCGCGGGCCCCTGCACGAGCGCGGTTTCCTTCAGCGGACGGGCAAGCCGCCGTGCAGGGTCGGCCGACGGCTGCACCGGACCGTGCGACCGGGCGAGCCCCAGAGCGGCGCCGTCCACGACGAACACCGCGTCCGCCGCGTCGGCGTCCAGGGCGTACGGGCTGCCCCCGGGTGACCGGACACACAGGGACGCCACCGCCTTGCCGGAGGCGAGCTGCGGCAGCCAGGCGTGGGCCACTTCGCCCCCGAGCCGGCCAAGCAGGGCACCGACGGCGGCCGCCTCGGCCAGCGGACCGGGCACGGCGTGCCGGCCCAGCTCGGTGAAGGCGACGGTCAGCTCCACGGGGAGCGGCCCCAGACCCTCGTGCTCCTCCGGAACGGAGAGGGCGAAGACGCCGGCCTCCGCGAGCCTGTCCCACAAGGCCCGCCCCGGGTCGTGGTCGCCGGCCGCCCAGGACCGTACGACACCGGGTGTGCCCGCGGATCCCAGCATGCGGTCCAGCGTGCGGGCGAACTCCCGCTGCCCGTCGTCGAGGAGGAAGCGCATCACCGGCGGCCCTTCGGCAGGCCGAGCAGCCGCTCGGCGATGATGTCGCGCTGGATCTCATTGGTGCCGGCGTAGATCGGGCCGGCCAGGGAGAAGGTGTAGCCCTCCGCCCAACTGCCGTGCGCCGGTGCCTCACCGGCCTCGTCGGACAGCTCGCCCCAGGGGCCGAGCAGATCGAGGGCGGTCTCGTGCAGGGCGATGTCCAGTTCCGACCAGAAGACCTTGTTCAGGCTGGACTCGGCGCCGATCGACCCACCGGCGGCGATGCGTGAGGCATGGGCGTACGTGAACAACTGGTAGGCGCGCGCACCGATGACCGCGTCGGCGACCCGGTCGCGCAGCGCTGCGGCACCGGGCTCGGCGGCGGAGCGCCACAGCTCCGTCAGCCGGCCGGCGGCGGCGGTGAAGCGGCCGGGGCTGCGCAGGGTCAGCCCCCGCTCGTTCCCGCTGGTGCTCATCGCGACCCGCCATCCCCGCCCCGGCTCCCCGATGACGTCCTCGTCGGGCACGAAGACGTCGTCGAGGAACAACTCGGCGAAAGCGGGCTTGCCGTCCAGCCGTCCGAGGGGCCGCACGCTCACCCCGTCGGCGTCCAGCGGGAACATCAGATACGTCAGGCCCAGGTGCGGCCGGCCGGCGTCCGGGTCACTGCGGAACAGACCGAACGCACGGTCTGCGAACGCCGCCCGGGACGACCACGTCTTCTGGCCGCTGACACGCCAGCCCCCCTTTGTCCGCACGGCCGCGGACCGCAGCGAGGCCAGATCGGACCCCGCCTCCGGCTCGGACCAGGCCTGTGCCCAGATCACCTCACCACGCGCCATGGGCGGCAGGATGCGCGCGCGCTGCTCTTCGGTGCCGTGCTCGAAGAGTGTGGGGGCCAGGAGGCTGATGCCGTTCTGGGAGACCCGGCCGGGCGCTCCGGCCCGGTAGTACTCCTCCTCGAAGATCAGCCACTCCAGCAGCGAGGAGCCCCGGCCGCCGAACTGCTCGGGCCAGGAGACCACCGACCAGCGGTCGGCGAAGAGCGTGCCCTCCCACTCCCGGTGGGCGGCGAACCCCTCGGCGGTCTCCAGCGACGGCAGCGGGACGGACGGCACACGGGCGGCGAGCCAGTCCCGCGCCTCCGCCCGGAACGCCTCCTCGGCGGCGGTGAAGTCGAGATCCATCAGCGGCGCGCCTCCTTCATCGCGCGCACGTCCATCCCGCCGAGCGGGTCGTCGCGTGTCTCGGCGTTGTGGGCGTGAGCGACATGGTGCAGCCCGAAGACCGAGTCCAGCCCCGCGTGCAGGCCCTGGAGGTCCTCGGCCTGGTTGACGGCACGCTTCGTCAGCGCCAGCCCCAGCCGGGGCATCGCCGCGATCCGCTCCGCCAACTCCAGGGTCTGACCCGCCAGTTCCCCGGGGGGTACGACCCGGTTGACCATGCCGACCTCATAGGCGCGCCGCGCGCTCATCCGGTCGCCGGTGTAGAGGAACTCCTTGGCGATGCGCGGCGGCATCACCCACGGGTGGGCGAAGTACTCGACGCCCGGGATCCCCATGCGTACCACCGGGTCGGCGAAGAAGGCGTCCTCGGAGGCGACGATCAGGTCGCACACCCATGCCAGCATCAGCCCACCGGCCACACACGCGCCCTGCACCGAGGCGACGAGCGGCTTGGGCAGTTCGCGCCAGCGCCGGCACATGCCCAGGTACACCTCGGACTCGCGGGCGAAGCGGCTCTCGGCTCCCGTCTTCTGCGAGTGGTCCCACCACAGCCCCGCCGTGCGGTCGAACGGCAGATGAGCGTCCCGCTCGGGAGTGCCGATGTCGTGACCGGCGGAGAAGTGCTTCCCGGCTCCGGCGAGGACCACCACCTTCACCTCGTCGTCGTCCGCCGCGCGGTAGAAGGCCCGGTCCAGTGCGTAGGTCATCGCGGAGTTCTGGGCGTTGCGGTACTCGGGCCGGTCCATCGTCACCAGGGCGACGGCTCCCCGGCGCTCGTAACGGACGGGTTCCGTGGGCGCGGGGCGGGCAGTGGACATCGCCCCCTCCTTCCCTAACAAGTGTTTGGTAGGTTAACGTACGAGGCGTCGGCCGTCGAGCGTCGCCCCGGCGCCACAGCCCGCCGGGGGAACGGACGTCGGTGGCGTCGGTGGCACGCTGTCCGAGGAGGTAGGCCATGATCACGGCCCCACCGCCCTACCTGCCCGGCCACGACCTGCTCGCCGGCCGCACCGCCGTCGTCACCGCTGCCGCGGGCGCCGGGATCGGCGGCGCGACCGCCCGCCGGCTGCTGGAGGAGGGCGCACGCGTCGTGATCTCCGACGCCCACGCCCGCCGCCTGAAGGAGTGCGAGGCGGAACTGGCCGCCGGGTTCGGCGCCGACCGCGTCACCGCACTGCGCTGCGACGTCACGGACGAGGACCAGGTCACCGCGCTGTTCGACCACACCGAGCAACACCACGGACGGCTGGACATCGTCGTCAACAACGCGGGCCTCGGCGGCACGGCCGACATCGCCGACATGACCGACGAGCAATGGCACAAGGTCCTCGACGTCACCCTCAACGGCACCTTCCGCTGCACCCGCGCCGCACTGCGCCGCATGAAAGCCGCAGGCACCGGCGGCGTCGTGGTCAACAACGCCTCGGTGGTCGGCTGGCGCGCACAGCGTGGCCAGGCCCACTACGCCGCCGCGAAGGCCGGTGTCATGGCCCTCACCCGCTGTGCCGCGATGGAGGCCGCCGCCTACGGGGTGCGGGTGAACGCCGTCTCGCCGAGCCTGGCCATGCACCCGCACCTCGCCAAGGTCACCACCCCCGAACTGCTGGAGGAACTCACCGGCCGGGAGGCCTTCGGGCGCCACGCCGAACCGTGGGAGGTGGCCAACGTGATCGTGTTCCTGGCCAGCGGCTACTCGTCCTACCTGACCGGCGAGGTCCTGTCGGTCAGCAGCCAGCACCCGTGAGGCGAGAATGGTCCGGTGCCGAAAAGCAGCAACAGCGACCACAAGAAGTCCACGGTGAGCCCGGCCGAGCGGCGCGAGGAACTCCTGGCCATCGCGGCCCGGGTGTTCGCCGCGCAGGGCTACAACGCCACGACCGTCCGCAAGATCGCCGACGCGGCGGGGATCCTTGCGGGCAGCCTCTACTACCACTTCGACTCCAAGGAGTCGATGCTGGACGAGATCCTCTCCGGGTTCC
The DNA here is from genome assembly GCF_040637515.1 of Streptomyces sp. NPDC029041. Classification (NCBI taxonomy): domain Bacteria; kingdom Bacillati; phylum Actinomycetota; class Actinomycetes; order Kitasatosporales; family Streptomycetaceae; genus Streptomyces; species Streptomyces sp. NPDC029041. Next base: position 79,708 of record NZ_JBEZWO010000018.1, read on the forward strand.
TGGACGAGCTCTGGGCCCGGTACGACGCCGTGCTCGGCGCCGGCCTCGGCCCCAGGGAAACCCTGGAGGCCCTGGTCACCGAGTCCTTCCGGGAGATCGACCGGCACCTCGACGCGGTCGCCATCTACCAGAAGGAATCCAGGCACCTCGGTACCCGGCCGCACTTCGCCTACCTCGTCGAGTCGCAGCAGAAGTTCGAGAAGGCATGGCTGGGAACCCTGGAGCGCGGAGTGGCCGCCAAGGTCTTCCGGCCCGACCTGGACGTACGGCTCACCTACCGCTTCGTTCGCGACACGGTCTGGGTCGCCGCGTCCTGGTACCGGCCGGGCGGCCGGCACAGCCCCGAGGAGATCGCCCGCCAGTACCTGTCGATGGTGCTGGAGGGCATCGCCCTGCACGACTCCTAGGCAGTCCTGCAACGCGCAGACACAGAGAAGGAGACGTCATGGCCGAGGCCTACATCGTCGAAGCCGTGCGCACCCCGGTCGGCAGGCGCGGCGGCGGACTGTCCGCCGTTCACCCCGCCGACCTGGGCGCCCATGTGCTGACCGCGCTCATGGAGCGCTCGGGCGTCGATCCGGCCGCCGTCGAGGACGTCGTCTTCGGCTGCCTCGACACCGTCGGCCCCCAGGCCGGCGACATAGCGCGCACCTGCTGGCTGGCCGCCGGACTGCCCGAAGAGGTGCCCGGTGTGACCGTCGACCGACAGTGCGGCTCCTCGCAGCAGGCCCTGCACTTCGCCGCGCAGGGCGTCCTGTCGGGCACCCAGGACCTGGTCGTGGCCGGCGGCGTACAGAACATGTCGCAGATCCCCATCGCCTTCGCCACCCGGCAGGCCGCCGCACCGCTGGGTCTGACCGAAGGCCCGTTCGCCGGCTCGGCCGGCTGGCGGGCCCGCTACGGCGACCGGCCGGTCAACCAGTTCCTCGGTGCCGAGGAGATCGCCCGCAAGTGGGACATCTCCCGTACGGCCATGGAGGAGTTCGCGTTCCGCTCCCACCAGCGGGCGATCCGGGCCATCGACGAGGGCCGCTTCGACCGGGAGACCGTCGCGTACGGCGACGTGACCCACGACGAGGGGCCGCGCCGCGACACCAGCCCGGAGAAGATGGCGGGACTGCAGCCGCTGGTGGAGGGCGGCCGGTTGACGGCCGCCCTCTCCTCGCAGATCTCCGACGGCGCCTCGGCCCTGATTCTCGCGTCGGAGCGGGCCGTACAGGAACACGGTCTGACCCCCAGGGCCCGTGTGCACCACCTCTCCGTACGCGGCGAGGACCCGATCCGCATGCTGACCGCCCCGATCCCGGCCACCGCGTACGCCCTGAAGAAGTCGGGGATGACGCTCGACGAGATCGACCTGGTCGAGATCAACGAGGCCTTCGCCTCCGTGGTGCTGGCGTGGCTGAAGGAGACCGGCGCCGACCCCGGCAAGGTCAACGCCAACGGTGGCGCCATCGCCCTCGGACACCCGCTCGGTGCCACCGGGACCCGGCTCATGACCACCCTCCTGCACGAGCTGGAACGCACCGGCGGCCGCTACGGGCTGCAGACGATGTGCGAGGGCGGCGGCCAGGCCAACGTGACCATCATCGAACGCCTGTGACCCAGGCGCAGGCGCAGGCGCAGGAGCGTCAGGGCCCGACTTCGTCCATCACGCCGGGGGCCCCGAGGACCGCCGCCGGTCCGCAGCCGATACTGAACGGAGGCTCGGAAAGGGCGGGAAACGGTTGGACTGGTCGGCGTCGCTGCTCGCCTTCGCCGCAGGCGCCCTGATCGCACTGGTCACCGCACCGGTCGGAGTGTCCGGCGCCGTGTTCCTGCTGCCGGTCCAGCTCAGCGTCCTCGGCGTCCCCAGTCCCGCGGTCACCCCCACGAACCTGCTCTACAACGTCGTTGCCGGACCTGGCGCGCTGCTGCGTTACCGGCGTGACGGCAACCTCTACGGCCCGCTGACCCGCCGTCTGATCGCAGGCACGCTCCCGGGCGTAGTCCTCGGCGCCGTCATCCGTGTCTTCGCCGTTCCCGGGCCGGGCGTGTTCCGCCTGCTGGTCGCCGTCCTGCTGCTCCCCCTCGGACTCTGGCTGATCACCCGCACGCTCCGCACACCGACCGCCCTCAGCACGACCGGGCCCTCCCCGCGCGCGATCACCATGCTGGCGCTGGCCGTCGGCACGATCGGCGGCATCTACGGCATCGGCGGCGGTTCCCTCCTCGGCCCCGTCCTGGTCGGCCGGGGCATGCCCCTCGCCCGGGTAGCGCCGGCCGCACTCGCCTCCACCTTCCTGACCTCCCTGGTCGGCGCCGGCACCTACGGACTGCTCGCTCTCACCGGCGGCGACGACATCGCCCCCCACTGGCTTCTCGGACTGGCCTGCGGACTGGGCGGGCTGAGCGGCGGCTACCTGGGCGCACGCCTCCAACCCCGCCTGCCGGAAGAATTTCTCCGCCTCCTGCTGGGCACCCTCGCCGCCGCGATCGGCGCGCTCTACGCAACGCAGGCACTCACCTGAACCGCAGGGCCGGGCAGCTGGGCACGGCCGCGCGGTGCCCTGCGCCCCTCGGCGCCACCCCGGCCCCGCCCGAAGGCAGACGTCAGGCGGTCAGAGCCTGCTCGGTCGTGGGGTGGCAGGGGATGAGGGTGTCGACGCCGACCAGTTGCAGGACCCGCAGGACGGAGTCCTGGGCCCCGGCGATGCGCACCCAGCCGTCCGCGTCGCTCAGCTGCTGGTAGGCCGCGACGAAGACGTTGATGCCGCTGGAGTCCATGAACGTCACCGCGTTGAGGTCGGCCACTATCCGCGGCGGCGCCGCCCCGCCCTCGGTCTGCAGGGCTTGCCGCAGCACATCCTGGACGTCGTGGTCGATTTCGCCCCGCAGTGTCACGACACGGATGCCCTCGACCATGCGGTGTTCGACGGAGAGCCGTTCTGGCCGGTCCGCTGGTTCGATGTGGGCCACGGTCTCCTCGACTGCGATTTAGGCTTGTCACCGGTTCAGGACGTGCGCGGATGATTCTGCCCCACCGATCGCCCGGATGCACCCACGGGATCGTTTTGACATCACCCGTGCGGCATGCATGCCGGCCAGGCGGGTAGTCGCGCGCGAAACGGGGGAGTGAGGGCGAGGCCAGTGGCGGATGACATCGACGGTGACGGCTGTACAGCACGCGAGGAGCACTTGGTGCGGGTCGGCTTCGCCCTGGGCGGCGACGACGGCTGCATCGCTGACGCACGCCAGCACGCGGCCGCCTTCCTCGACCAGGCGGGCGAAGAGTACGGCCTGCTGGTCACCGCGCGGGTGAGGGACCTCACCCAGCTGGTGGTCAGCGAACTGGTCACCAACGCCTGCAAGTACGCTCCGGGACCCGTCCTGGTGGAGTTGGGTCTGACGGCGGGCGCCGTGGAAGTGACCGTATGGGACAGCAGCCCCGAGGCCCCGGCGGCCCGCGCCGCGGATCCCGGCAGGATCGGGGGCCACGGCCTGGAGATCGTCAAGGCCGTCTCGGAGGGCTTGTCCGTCGACCGGGAGGCGGTCGGCAAGCGCATCACGGCCCGCATCGCCCTGACCGAACCCTCCGCTGTCCGCGGTGCCTCCGGCTCCGGTCCTGCCCTGACGACCGCTCCCCCCGGGAGGATCGATCAGGATGTGCGCCCGCCTCGCACGGGGAACGATGTGGCGCTGTCTCCCCGGCTGGCCACCATGCCTCTGGACAACCCGCCCCGGCGGCACCTCCCCGACGGCGCGCCGGCCGGAGATGCCTGACGAGCCCGACCCGGCGGTCTTCGCACGGACCGTGCATGAAGCGCCATGAAGCGCCATGAAGCGCCATGAAGCGCCATGAAGCGAGGCAGCGCACCTCGCCGTTCCGCGGCGGCGTGCAGGTCCTGACCATCGATGGGACACCGACGCCCCCTGGCACCGCCGACCGGTGGCCGGGGGCTCCGCGTCACCGGGACGGGGAGACCAGGCTGCGTACCCACGCCGGATCAGGGTTGGTGTGCGGGCTGCCGTCCACGACGACCGTGGGTACGGTCTCGTTGCCGTCGTTGACCTCCCTGACCGCTGCCGCTCCGGCCGGGTCACGCCAGATGTCGACCCAGTGCAACCGGCGAGCGCTCCGCCCCAACCGGATCCGCAGGCGCAGGCAGTACACGCAGCCAGGCCGCCAGAACACCACCGGTCGGCCGTCGGCCGTGCTGCGCTGCCGTGCCTCGCGCGCACCCATCGATCGCGGGAAGACCAGCGGCGAGTTCACGTCGGCGAGCAGCAGGAAAAGCAGCAGAAGTGCGGCTGCTGTGCCCGGGCTCCCGTCGACGACCAGTCCGGTCGCGGCGAACGAGCCGCACAGCACGAGCAGCATCGGCAGAATCCACACACGCGTCATGGTGACGCAGGCCACCGATGAGCCGCCCCGACCGATCAGGGGCGTTGCGCACCGACGGCCTCAGCGATGTGCACGGCGGCCTGGGCGGGCGCGAGGTGCGTCGTGTCGACGACTTCGGCCGCGCCGTGCAGCCACGTACGGGCCGCCTCGGCGTACGGCGCAAGGTGGGCGAGACGGAACGGGGAGGGCACGACATGCTCCCCCTCGATGCGCCCGCGCAGAGTGTCCTGATCGGCATGGAGGACGAAGCGCCGTACCTCGATGGAGTGCCGGGCCCGGGAAGCGCCGGAGTGATGTCCATGAGCGTCTCGCCGACCTTCTCGGCGTCGAACACCGTGAACCAGGGATCAGTCCCTGCACATGTGCGCTTGTCGTCGTCTTGCCGGCGCCACGAGTACCGTTGATCCATACGATCACGAGGTCCGACACCAGCGCTCCGCGGTCGCCCGTGTGCGTCCGTCGAAGACATTCCGGGCCTCGACCCCGCTGCGCTTCCCGCCGGAGGCCTCCTGGCCGCGGTTCGGCGCCCCGCGTCGCCGCAAACCTGCCGAGCGGTACCGGGCAATGACACGTGATGGACCGATAAACCGCATTCAAGTGATTGTCACCGCTTCGAGGTAAGCATCTCGTCTCGCTGGTGGATGCGGACCCCTCAGCGGCTAGCTTTCTGCAGGTGGACGGATCCCCGTGATCCGTCGCGCTCGTTGCCCACCCCTCCCTGTCTCCCGGTCGGCGCACCCGTGTGCACCGGACGACCCGTCGTGCAAGGAGCACCTGCCCTAGATGACCGTCGACAGCATCCCGGAAGCCCGGACCACGTCCGACCCGCCGCAGCAGTCCCTCGGTACCGCCGCCGCCCGCAACCTCGCCACGACCGCCAAGTCCGCCCCGCAGATGCAGGAGATCACCTCCCGCTGGCTGCTGCGGATGCTGCCCTGGGTCGAGGCCGGCGGCGGTGCCTACCGGGTCAACCGGCGGCTGCGCCACACCCTCGGCGACGGGCACATCGAGTTCGTCCAGGAAGGCGCCACGGTCCGGGTGATCCCCCGGGAGCTCGGGGAACTGGCCCTGCTGCGCGGATTCGAGGACACGGACGTCCTCACCGCTCTCGCGGACCGCTGCACGCAGCGCGACTTCGCGGCGGGGGAAGTCCTCGCAGAGCGCGGCGGCCCCGCAGACCGACTCCACCTGATCGCCCACGGCCGGGTCAGCCAGACCTCCGTGGGCACGTACGGCGGAGAGATCGCCGTCGGGGTGCTCGCGGACGGCGACCACTTCGGTGAGGGCGCCCTGCTCGACTCCGACGCCCGCCACGACTGCACGACCACCGCCGAGACCTCCGGCACCCTCCTCACCCTCACCCGCGCCGACTTCAGCGCGGTCCTGGCGACCGCCCCCCACCTCCAGGCTCACGTCGGCCAGTTCACCGCCCGCACGCGGCGGCGGCAGAACAAGCACGGCGAGGCCGAGATCGCCCTGTCGGCCGGCCACGTCGGCGAAGCCGAACTGCCCGGCACCTTCGTCGACTACGACCTGCACCCGCGCGAGTACGAACTCTCCGTCGCACAGACCGTCCTGAGGATCCACACCCGGGTCGCCGACCTCTACAACGGTCCGATGAACCAGAGCGAGGAGCAACTCAGGCTCACGGTCGAGGCCTTGCGGGAGCGCCAGGAACACGAGCTGATCAACAACCGCGACTTCGGGCTCCTGCACAACGCCGACTTCAAGCAGCGCATCCAGCCCCGCTCCGGCCCGCCGACCCCGGACGACATGGACGATCTGCTCTGCCGCCGGCGCGGCACCAAGATGTTCCTCGCCCACCCCAGGACGATCGCCGCCATCGGACGCGGCTTCAACGCATGCGGCCTCTACCCCGACCATGTGGACCTCGCAGGGCAGTCCGTCCCCGCCTGGCGCGGCGTTCCGATCCTGCCCTGCAACAAGATCCCGATCAGCAAGGAACAGACCAGCTCCATCATCGCGATGCGCACCGGCGAGAAGAACCAGGGCGTCATCGGCCTGTGGCAGACCGGACTGCCGGACGAGTACGAACCGGGGCTCTCCGTGCGGTTCATGGGCATCAACGAACAGGCGATCACCTCCTACCTCGTCAGCACCTACTACTCCGCCGCGGTGCTCCTGCCCGACGCCCTGGGCGTGATGGAGAACGTGCAGATCGCCCCCAGGCCGCGCTGAAGCCCTGAACCGCGGCAGCGGCACGTCTGTCGCCCACGCCTGCCACGGAGCGCCCACCCCACCGCAGCAAGGAGCCGCCGATGCCCGACTCCGGGCACCTCGGAACAACCCCGCCCGAACAACGGCCGACGCCGCCCGCCGTCCTGCCGGACGCCCCTGCCCCGTCGGCCCCCGACCGTCAGATCACGCCGACCGTCCGGCACTTCCTGGCCGCGCTGCATCCGCCGGTCGCGATTCCCCGCCCGCCGGCGCCACCGCCCTCGACGCCCCGCTCCGCCGTTTCGGCCGAGCCCGACACATCCGCCGCCGGCTCTGCCGTCCCGGCCACGTCCGACGCGACCGCGGCCGCTTCCGCCGTACCGGCCACGCACACCGCGACCGCGACCGCGGCCGGCTCCGCGCTCCGGCGAATCCTGCGCGGCCCGACCGGACCGGGCACGAGCTCGCTCTCCGTGGCGAGCAGGTTCACACCCGCGCTCCCCGTTCCGCCGCCCCCGGCTCCCCGCGAGCCCGCCGCGGGGCAAGCCGTCCCCGGCCTCTACCACCACCCGGTCCCGGAGCCGGACCCCGTACGCGTCGAGGAGGTCAGCCGCCGGATCAAGGCGTGGGCCGAGGACGAGGTCCAGCTCTACCCCGAGGAGTGGGAGGGGCAGTTCGACGGCTTCTCCGTCGGCCGGTACATGGTCGCCTGCCACCCCGACGCGCCGACGGTCGACCACCTGATGCTCGCCACCCGGCTGATGGTCGCGGAGAACGCGGTGGACGACTGCTACTGCGAGGACCACGGCGGGTCACCCGTCGGACTGGGCGGCCGCCTCCTGCTCGCGCACACCGCCCTCGACCACTTCCACACCACCGCGGAGTACGCGCCGACGTGGCGGGAGTCGCTCACCTCGGACGCCCCGCGCCGGGCCTACCGCAGCGCGATGGACTACTTCGTCCGCGCGGCCACGGACTCCCAGGCCGACCGCTACCGGCACGACATGGCCCGGCTGCACATGGGTTACCTCGCCGAGGCCGCCTGGGCACAGACCGACCACGTCCCGGAGGTGTGGGAGTACCTGGCGATGCGCCAGTTCAACAACTTCCGCCCCTGCCCCACGATCACCGACACCGTCGGCGGCTACGAACTGCCCGCGGACCTGCACGCCCGGCCCGACATGCAGCGGGTCATCGCCCTCGCCGGCAACGCGACCACCATCGTCAACGACCTCTACTCGTACACCAAGGAACTCGACAGCCCCGGCCGCCACCTGAACCTGCCCGTGGTGATCGCCGAACGGGAGCAGCTCTCCGCACGCGACGCCTATCTCAAAGCCGTCGAGGTCCACAACGAACTCCAGCACGCCTTCGAGGCCGCCGCGGCCGACCTCGCACAGGCCTGCCCCCTGCCCCCCGTGCTGCGCTTCCTCAAGGGTGTGGCCGCGTGGGTCGACGGCAACCACGACTGGCACCGCACCAACACCTACCGCTACAGCCTGCCCGACTTCTGGTAAGGAACGGACATCTCTGTGACCACTGAAACGACCTCCCCCCTCTCCGCGAAGATCCCGGCCCCGGCGACGCCGTACCAAGGGGACATCGCACGGTACTGGAACAACGAGGCGCGGCCGGTCAATCTCCGTCTCGGTGACGTGGACGGGCTCTACCACCACCACTACGGCATCGGCGCCGTGGACTACGCCGCGCTCGGCGACCCGGCCCACAGTGAGTACGAGAAGAAGCTCATCGCGGAGCTGCACCGGCTGGAGTCGGCACAGGCGGAGTTCCTGATGGACCACCTCGGCCCGGTCGGGCCCGACGACACCCTCGTCGACGCCGGCTGCGGGCGCGGCGGATCCATGGTCATGGCCCACCGCCGCTTCGGCTGCAGGGTGGAGGGCGTCACCCTGTCCGCCACCCAGGCCGACTTCGGCAACCGGCGCGCGCGAGAACTGCGGATCGAGGACCACGTGCGCTCCCGCGTGTGCAACATGCTCGACACGCCCTTCGAGAAGGGCAGCGTCACCGCGTCGTGGAACAACGAGTCGACGATGTACGTCGACCTGCACGACCTGTTCGCCGAGCACTCCCGCTTCCTCAAGGTGGGCGGCCGGTACGTGACGATCACCGGCTGCTGGAACCCCCGCTACGGCCAGCCGTCGAAGTGGGTCTCCCAGATCAACGCCCACTTCGAATGCAACATCCACTCCCGCCGCGAGTATCTGCGCGCCATGGCGGACAACCGGCTGGTGCCGCAGACCATCGTCGACCTCACCCCGGACACGCTGCCCTACTGGGAGCTGCGAGCCACGTCCTCGCTGGTCACCGGGATCGAGGAAGCGTTCATCGAGTCCTACCGGGACGGCTCCTTCCAGTACGTCCTGATCGCGGCCGACCGCGTGTGAGTCCCACCTGGCGGGGCCGGAACCGTCCGTACGGGCCCCGGCCCCGCGAGGTACGCCCGTAAGCGACCGAACGAACAGGACCTCCAGTCCGTCGGAGTTGATGAGGCCGGACGAGTCTTCGAACTCAGCACGCCGGTCGAGAACTCGAAACCTGGAGGTCCGATCATGAGCTGGGTCGAGCGATCCGTGCTCGCACTGCTGACGGCAGCCGCAGCGGCGTCGGTGTCCGCCTGCGAGCCGGAGGCGGACAGCGGAGAGGCCGCGCCGTCGTGCGTCTACGTGGTGACCTACGACGGGCGCACCTACCGGGATGTGGCCAACGTGGAGTTCACCGTCGGCAACGCACTGGGCACAGCGACCCGGCCGCCCTGTCACGACACCGGAGGCCGGAGCAGCGTCGGGGAGCCGTCCACCACGGAAACCGCCTATGCCGTGGACGGCGTCTCTCCCACCGTGGCCATCGCCGTCGGAGACACATCCGACGACCTGAGGTTCGTCGCGGTCCACCCCGGCGACAAACTGCCCCCGGAGGTGAAGAAACTGATCGCCGACTCCTGGTGAACGTCGGCCCCTCTACGGCAACGGAAGCACACTGAGGCTGCTCAGGGCGGACATCGAGGAGCACTGCCCCGGTCTGCTGCCGCTGCTCGTGGCCGAACTCGGCCGAACGAGCGAAGGCGAAACCAGGCCGGAGCAGACCGAGAGGCCGCACGGCCCGCTGCCTCCTCCGCCGGTGACCGCCCGGCAGAACCGCGGCGGATCAAAAGGCATAGCGCACCCGCAGCCACGGCGCATGGAGGTCGATCAAGGTGCGCAGTGTCCGTACGGCCTCGCCCTTGACGCCGTTGCGGTAGCGGACGTTCAGCGCGCCGTTCTCGGAGCGCTTGGCCTGTTGGAGTTCCGGCCGCCACAGGGCCTCCTCGGCACGGGGATGCCAGCCGAGATTGACCTCGTGCAGCTCCTCGTTGTGAGTCAGCATGATCACTTCTGCGGCGGCCTGCTCCTTCACCCGCCGGGGCAGGACGTCGTCGAGGTGGATGAGCAGCTGGGCCCAGGCGTCCTGCCACCCCGGCCGGACGACCACGGGGGAGAGGTTGAAGTGCACCTCGTACCCCGCGTCGAGGAAGTCCGCAGCGGCGGCGATTCGCTCGGCGACCGGTGAGGTGCGCACATCGAGCAGCCGGGCGTCGTCCGGCGGCATCAGCGAGAACCGGATGCGGGTGCGGCCACGAGGGTCGAGGGCCAGCAGGTCGGGGTTGACGAGCTTGGTGGCGAAGGACGCCTTCGCCGTGGGCCACTGCCGGAAAGCGTGCACCAGGTCCGCGGTGTTGTCGCAGATCAGCGCGTCCACCGAGCAGTCGCCGTTCTCCCCGATGTCGTACACCCACGCCTCGGGGTCGCACTGGTTCGGCTCGGGCTTGCGCCCCTGCCGTGCCACGTGGCGGCCGAGGTGCCCGATGATCCGGTCGATGTTGGTGAAGACGGTGATGGGGTTTGCGTATCCCTTGCGCCGGGGCACGTAGCAGTAGGCGCAGGCCATGGCGCAACCGTTGGAGGCGCCGGGAGCGATCCAGTCCGCGGACCGGCCGTTGGGACGTGTGGTGAGGGTCTTCCTCTCACCGAGGACCAGCGTTTCCCCCTTGACGCGCACCCAGCGCTCGATGTTGCCCTGGTTGCCGTGCAGCCCGGGGATGCCCCAGTGGGACTGCACCAGGGTCACCCGGGCGTCGGGAAACCGGGCGCTGATCTGCCTCCCGCGGGGGGACGCGGCCGCCGCGGGCTCGGCGTAGATCTCCCGCACGGGCAGCAGCCGGCCGGCCACGGCGGAGGCACGGAACGCGGAGCGTCGATCGGCTGCGACGGGCCCGGGGGAGAGGGCGTCGAGCTCGAACAGTGCGTCGGGGCCGTCGCCCGGGCTGCCGGACGGGTGGTGCATGAGTGCTCCCGTACGGATGGGTGCGAGGGAGTAGAGAAGCTTCCCGTCATCCAACTGTACGAGGCACTCACCGCCCGCTCGAAGTGACCGCCCTGCACGAGGTCGCCCTCTCCACGCAGGACCGGGGCCGGCGCCACGCCGTACAGACCGGCCCCTGCCACCGTCAGCCGGTGCGCCGAGCGCGGGTGAGTGCCAGACCACTGAGAACCGTGCCGATCAGGCCGAATGCCAGAGCCATGGCACCGGCGACCACGCCGTTGCCGGTGCCGGGGCCCCCGTCGGCGACGGCCAGGTTCACCACCCCCATGGACAGGCCGATCACCCCAGCCGCCAGGGCCATGACGGCCCTGTTCCGCCTGGCGCCGGTGCCGGGACGATCGGCTGAGCGGGCCAGGGCGAGACCACCGATGATCATGCCGGCCAGTGTCACGAGGGCAGCCGTGCTGCCCACCAGCCGCCCGGAGGTCAGGCCGGTGGTGGCAGCCGAGTGGACTGCGATGTGCGCGCTTGCCGGAGCGGCAAGTACGAAGGGAACCGCCATGAGAAGCCTCCTCGTCTTCCTGCTGTTCGATGCCGGCCCAGCATCTCCGTCGGCCCCGCCGTCGGTCGTCCAGCAGACGCGGACAATGCGCGCTGCTGCCGGAGGGGCATGCGCCTCCTGCGGCTGCGGCAGCAGGGCCCCGTATACCGCGCCTGCGGTAGCCGGCCGCTCCTTCCTGAGCGGGACTCGCGCGTGACCGCGTCCGGCTAGGGTGCGCGTATAGGCAGAGAGCGATCAGCAATCCCGGCCGCTGTGCGCGACTGGGCGGTCGCCATCGGCGTCGCGGCGCTGTTGCTGGGCACCGGTCTGTCCGCCGAGAGCTCCACGGCGAGCAGCGACCTGCTCGGCTACGCCCTGCTGGCGGGCGGCGGGCTGGCACTCGCGGCCGGCCGCCGGGCTCCCCTTCCGGTCCTGGCCGTCACCGGACTGAGTGCCGTGGGGTATCAGGCGGCCGGGTTCGACGTGCTCGCCGTCTCCTATCTGGTCGCCGTGTATGGCGCGGTGCGGGGGGTCGGTCTCGTGCGCGTAGGCGAGCTCGGGTGGAGCAGCTGCAGCGCATGCACCAGGAGATCGCCGGTGACGAGCGCCGGCTCGCGCCCGTCTTCGACGAGCACGCTCTGGTGCCCGGGTGTGTGACCGGGTGTGGCGACCACACGCCCGGCCCGCAGCGGCGTGTCCCCGTCGAGAAGCCGGAGCCGGCCGGCGGCCGCGAGCGGGTCGGTGAGGGTCTCGCGAAGCTGCGGGTTGAGCACGTCGAAAGCGGCGAACTCGGCGCGTTGGAGGAGGTATTGGGCGTTGGGAAAGTAGGGGCGGCGTCCGCTGGTCGCGCTGCCGCCCGAAGCGTTGCCGTCCGAAGCGTTGCCGTCCATTGCGCCGCTCGCTGCCGGAACGGCCGCCTCGGTCACGACCGCCCACCCGACGTGGTCGGTGTGCAGATGCGTGAGCACCACGGTGTCGACGTCGGCCGGGTCGATGCCCGCGGCGGCGAGCGACTCGGGGAGCACGCCGGGCACGGGCGCCCACGACGCGGCCGGGCCGTCCGACGGACCGATCCCGGCGTCCACGACGGTGAGGCCCTTGTCGCCGCGGATCGCGTAGGCACGAAACCGGAGCCGCCAACGCCCCTCGGCGTCGACCGCATCCGGGTCATAGCGGTCGGCCTCGGCCCACTGAGCGGACGTCGCCTCGGGAAAGGCCTCGGCGCGCGGAGAGAAGAAGGGGCCCTCTCCGTCGGCGAGTGCGATGACCTCGGTGGAGCCAATCCGGAGGCGTGGAACGCTGAGGGACATGGCCCAGGTCCTGCCACGCCGCGCACGCGTCTGGTCATGCGCTGGGCCAAAGCGCCCGCGCTCAGTCGGGCCCGCTCCAGTCGAAGGGGAAGTACTTGCTCGACTTTCCCGAGCGTTCCCACGAGAAGCCGAATGCGTCGGCGCGGTCCGCGGTGGCCCTGCCCCAGGTTGCGACCTGGCCCGGCCCCACCTCGGCGCCCGGGGCGTTGTGGACCTGGACGCGTGTGCCCTCCGGTGTCGTCGGGCCGGTGAGCGCTTCGGCGGTGGCCGTGACACGGCCGGGGATCTCGGCTCGCCAGGTGGCGAGGTCCTCGTCGATCTCCACCCGGATCGGCACGACGTCCATGCCGCGCATCTCGGGCCGGAGAATCTCCCCGAACCGTGCCGGCCAGCCGCCTGCCTCACCGCCGAAGACGGCCCCGAGCGCGGCGCGCTGCCGGTCGTCGGCGCGTTCGTCGAGGAAGACGGCGGCGTACGCGTCGCTGTGCTCGCCGGCCCAGACGTTGCCGACGAAGGCGCCCAGCATCAGGACGTTGAGATCGTCGAGGCGGACGTCGCCGTAGTTGCCCTCGCGAATGTGCCAGACCAGCACGCCTTCGCAGTCACCGTAGGTCGGGGGCTGTGCGAACGTGCAGGGGCACGGTATGGCGCACTTGCACACGTCGAACCAGTCGCCCGCCAGATGCCAGCTGGTTTCGTTGCTGACCTGTTCCGTCATCTCGCATCCCTCCCGTCGAGCCCGAGGGAGCTCCATCGGAGTGGCGAGACCGCATGTCCCGAGCCCGCACGCGGATCGCGAGGCGGCCTCTCCTCCAGCTTGCCGCAGGTGCTCACATGTCGCTCATCGACGGCGCGGACTGCTGCAGGCCCGGCAGCAGCCAGTCCTGGAACGGCGCCAGCACGGCGAGGACGAGGAAGACCACACCCACCACTGCGGCGAGCAGCGGCCCCCGCGACCACAGTTTCTCGAGGAAGATCACCACCGCCAGCCCGGCCATCGCCGCCACGTTCATCACCCCGAGCGGTATGAGGACGACCATCAGGCCCGCGCAGCAGCCGACGCAGTAGCCGCCATGGTGGAGGCCCACCCGAAGATCGCGGGCAGGCTGCCGGAACCCGGCGTAGCGCACCAGCTGGCTCATGGGGTCGCGGCAATGCCGCAGACAGACGTTCTTGAGGGGGCCCAGCTGGTGGAGGCCCGCCAGGAGGAAGGCCACCGCTCCGATCCAGCGTCCCGCCGCCGGATGATCGCCCACCAGCTCGCCGGTGAAGTCCAGAGCGACGTACGCGAACAGCCCGAAGACGGTCCACACCAGCAGATACCCGCTCAGGAACTCCAGGACGTGCCCCGCCCGGCTCCACCCGGACGAACGGCGCCCGAGCCCCCGTACCCAGGTCAGGGCCACCGGCGCCATGGACGGCAGCATCATGGCCGCCGTCATCGCCACCCAGAGCACGAGGAACAGTGGCAGCGCCAACCCCATCGTGCCGGGCTCGACGCCCATGTCCCGGGCCTGCCCGACGGTCAGCACCCAGGCGGGAACAGTGATGAGGACCACCACCGACCAGGCGACCGCGAGCTGCCGAGCCGGCAGCAACCCCCCGCCCGGCCCCATGGGTGCGGGTGACCGCGCGGAGACGAGGACGGAAGTCCGGAAACGCCGCATGGGTGCACTCCCTGCGTACTACTACTTCAGGACAACACGCCCCCCGCCACACCGCGACGTAGCGACGTCCTCACAGCCCCGCGGCGTGGTCCGGAACGTAGGTCTGCAGATCGCGGGGCGGCCGTTGATAGCCGGTCGAGGGCGGTCGGTCGGGCAGCTCCAGTACCGGCGGGGGCGTCTCGTGGTACGGCACGGATTCCAGCAGATGGGCGATCATGTTCAGCCGGGCCCGGCGCTTGTCGTCGCTCTCGACGACGTACCAAGGCGCCTCCACGATGTCGGTGTGCACCAGCATCGCGTCCTTGGCGCGAGAGTACGCTTCCCAGCGGGTGATCGACTCCAGATCCATCGGCGACAGCTTCCAGCGGCGCAGCGGGTCCTCCAGACGCTTGCGAAAGCGCTCCTGCTGCTCGGTGTCGCTGACCGAGAACCAGTACTTGCGCAGCAGGATGCCGTCCTCCACCAGCATCCGCTCGAAGATCGGGCACTGCCGCAGGAAGAGCTGGTACTCCTCCCTGGTGCAGAAGCCCATCACGTGCTCGACGCCGGCCCGGTTGTACCAGGACCGGTCGAACAGCACGATCTCGCCGGCGGCCGGCAAATGCTCGATGTACCGCTGGAAGTACCACTGGGTGCGTTCGCGTTCGGTGGGCTTGGGCAGCGCGGCGATCCGGGCGATCCGCGGGTTCAGGTGCTCGCTGACGCGTTGGATGGTGCCGCCCTTACCGGCTGCGTCGCGCCCCTCGAACACCACGACCAGCCGGGCCCCCTCGGCCCGGACCCACTCCTGGAGCTTCACCAACTCCATCTGCAGACGCAGCAGTTCCTTCTCGTACACCTTGCGTGGCAGCTTCGCCGCCTTGCTGTCCGCCATGCCGTCTCCCGCTCCGGGGTTCCATCAGGACGCCGTGCAGGCACCGTACTGGCCGACGGGCGGGCCTGCACGGCGGCCGGCGAGACGCACGGGTCGCGTCGGCCGGCCCCCCGGCTCGCCGGGCGGGGCCTCCGGTTGGGCGTCCTCCGAGTGGCCATCGCGGACGGAAACGAGGGACGCTGTAAGCGAGGGGGCGATTCCTGTGCCCCGGCTCACCACGGCCGTCGCGAGGGCCGTCGGCGGGCAGTGTGCGGCGGATGGGAGAGGACCCATGAAGGTCGGAGTGCTGACCGGTGGCGGTGACTGCCCCGGCCTCAACGCCGTGATCCGCAGCGTCGTCCGCAAGGGCGTCCAGGAGTACTCGTTCGACTTCGTCGGGGTGCGCGACGGCTGGCTGGGCCTGCTCAAGAACGATGTCGTCCCCCTGGACATCGCCGGCGTTCGCGGGATCCTCCCCCGGGGCGGGACCATCCTCGGATCCTCCCGCACGAACCCGTTCAAGCACGAGAACGGGCTGCAGCGCGTACGGGAGACCCTCGCCGCGCACGAGGTGGACGCCCTCGTCGTCATCGGCGGCGAGGACACGCTGGGGGCGGCCACGGAGCTCAGCCGGCAGGGAATCAACCTGGTCGGCGTGCCGAAGACCATCGACAACGACGTCACGGGAACCGACTACACCTTCGGCTTCGACACGGCCGTCGGCATCGCGACAGAGGCCATCGACCGCCTCCACACCACCGCCGAGTCACACATGCGAGCCCTCGTGGTGGAGGTGATGGGACGGCACTCCGGCTGGATCGCCCTGCACGCCGGCATCGCCGGCGGCGCCAACGTGATCCTCATCCCGGAGCGGCCCTTCGATATCGAACAGGTCTGCGAGCAGGTGACAAGCCGGTTCCAGATCAACTACGCGCCGATCGTCGTCGTGGCCGAAGGCGCCGTCCCCAAGGAAGGGCAGATGATCCTCAAGGACCAGTCGCTGGACGAGTTCGGTCACGTCCGGCTCTCCGGCATCGGGGAGTGGCTGGCCCAGGAGATCTCGGCACGCACCCAGAAGGACGCCCGCACCACGGTGCTCGGGCACATCCAGCGCGGTGGCACTCCGAGTGCCTTCGACCGATGGCTGGCCACGCGTTTCGGGCTGCACGCCATCGAGGCCGTCGAGGACGGGGAGTTCGGCTGCATGGTCGCTCTGGAGAGCACCCGCATCGTCCGGGTGCCCCTGGCGGCCGCCACGGCGAAGAACAAGGTGGTGGAGCCGTCGCTGTACGACGAGTTCGAGGTGTTCTTCGGCTGAGTCGTCATGCTCCGTGCGGTACGACCGCTACCGGACGGCGGGCATGGTGCAGCACGGCGTGTGCGACCGGGCCCAGCCGGCCCTCGGCGGCGCCCGGGTCGGTGCGGCGCCCCACGACGAGCAGGTCCGCGTTGCGGGAGGCGTTCAGAAGCGCTTCCGCGGCATGGAGCAGCATGAGATCGGTGGCCACCGCCACGCGCGGGTACTTCTCCTGCCACGGACGCAGCGCGTCGGAGAGCCTCAGCACCTCCTGGTCTTCCCAGGTGGCCCGGTCCTCCTCGGTCACCACGTAGGTGCGCGGCGACACCGACTCCGCGGGAAGGGCCCAGGCCTGCACCACGCGCAGGCTTGCCGTGCGGGCGTCGGCGGCCGCGAACGCGAAGTCGGCCGCTTCACCGGCCGGCCGGTGGGCGTCGAATCCCAGCACGATGAGGCCGGTCCCACGCGTCGCGGACGATCCGTCGGCGAAGGCACCGGCAGGGGGAGGGACGAGCACGACGGGGCAGGGGGTCGCCGCGGCCATCCGCAGGGCGACCGAGCCGACCGCCAGATCCCGGAAACCGCCTGTTCCGCGCGTGCCCACGACGAGGAGTCCGGCATCGCGTGCCGCACCGAGCAGGGCCGCGACGGGGGGCTCGTCCGCCTGCTCGCCCGTCACTTCGAGATCCGGGTGGCGGGCGGCGAGGTCCTCGGCCGTCCGCCGAACCAGCTGCGCGCCCATCCGTTGCAGACGTTCCAGCGCCGGGCCCGGAACAGTGGTCCCCGACAGCCGCGGGGCCACTTGTAGCAGCCGCAGCGCAACGCCGCGCAGAGCGGCTTCCCGCGCCGCCCAGTCGGCCGCTGCCGCCGCACACGCGGATCCGTCGATGCCCGCCAGCACAGAGGGACGCATCCCGGCCTCCTTCGTCCGGCCCGCACCCTCGAGGGCACGTGTCCCCCCTGTCTCCACTGTTCCACGCCAGGACCACTCCGGCGCCCGGGCCGGAAGGGCATAGGCGGCAGATCGCGGCGCCGGAAAGCAGGCCGAAGCACCGGCAGGGGCGATCGAGCTGCAGAAGGGCACCTCCAGGCACCGGCCGGAGAGGGTCAGCGCACCAGAGGGAAGGCCACAGCCGGGCGCCCCGCCGAGTCAGCCCTCCGACCGGACGCGCAGCGGCTCACCGACGCTCCTGAGATGGCGCAGCGCCTCCCGGTGCGAGGCGATCAGCCCGGTCTGGTGGTACGGGATGCCCAACTCCGCGCAGTACCGCTCGGTGATGACCTGGGCCCTGGCGAGTGCGGGTGTCGGCATACTGGGGAACAGGTGGTGCTCGATCTGGTAGTTGAGCCCGCCCATGAAGGCGTCGACCACCGCCCCGCCCCGGACGTTGCGCGAGGTGAGAACCTGGCGGCGCAGGAAGTCCAGCCGGGTCCCCTCCTCGATCATCGGCATCCCCTTGTGGTTGGGCGCGAACACCGAACCGAGGTAGATCCCGAACAGACCTTGGTGCACCGCGAGGAAACAAAGCGCCTTGGCGGGGGAGAGGACGGTGAAAAGGCCGCCGAAGTACACCACGAAGTGCGCCACCAAGAGCGTGCCTTCGAGTACGGGCCGTTTCATCGACGGACTTCTCAGCGCTCGAAAGCTGCTGAAGCTCAGATTCAGCCCTTCCAGAGTCAACAACGGGAAGAAGAGCGCGGCCTGATGCTTCCCGACGAACCGCGGCAGACCCCGGGCCCTACGTGCCTGTCGACGCGACCAGACGAGAATGTCGGGCGAGACGTCCGGATCCTTCCCCTCGTGATTGGGATTGGCGTGATGCCGGGTGTGCTTGTTCATCCACCACCCGTAGCTCATGCCCAGCAGCAGGTCGGCGACCAGCAGTCCCCCCGCCTCGCTGGGCCGCCGGCCGGAGAACACCTGTCGGTGAGCCAGGTCGTGGGCGGCCAGCCCGAGCTGGCCGAAGACCACGGCCAGGGCGGCGGCGACGAACACCTGACCCCAGCTGTCCCCCAGCGCGGCAAACGCTCCCACGCACCCCGTAAGAGCCAGGGCGACCAGTCCGAAACGGACCGTGTAATACAGCGGACGCCGCCGGAGAAGACCGGCCTCGGATATGCGCCGGGACAATTCGGAGAAGTCACTTCCCCGCTTTCTCTCCTGTCGTTCTCCTCGCGTCGGCGGGACTGCCGGAAGCACCAGTGGATTGGTCATGCGACTCAGTATCCGAGTCATTCCCCGACGGCATAATGGTGTCCACCCCCTGTCTGAGGTGGAGCTAGCGCCACCCTGGTTCCGGGGGGAAGGCCGCAGCGCGGCCGCCGATCGCCGTCCCCCTCCCGACCGGAGCCCGTCGCCGTGGCCGCGGGCGTCACTCGGTCAGGTGCGCGACCACCGAACGCATCGCCCGTTGCAGGGCCGGGATCGTCTCCTCAGGTGCGTCGAGGGTTTCGAACCCGTGGTGCCCGTTGGGGAGTTCGACCACTTCGAGTCGCGCCGAGCACTTCTCGGCCGCGGTCACGAACGCATCGACGGTCGCGGCGATCTCGGGCGCCTCCCGCCCGGCACGGAGGAGGACCAGAGGCAGGGACCCCGCCTCCTCGACCGCCCGGGCAGGGTGGAAGCGGCTGCCGGCCAATCCCCAGGCGGGAAGAGGGGCCAGGACAGGATAGGAGGCGGCCAGGCAGCGCAGCCAGGCCGGGGGCCGTGTCAGCCAGTCCGTGATGAGGAGGCCGCCGCCCGAGAAGAACCACAGCGCTATCCGGTCCGCGTCCACCCGCGCATCGGCGCGCACCCGGTCCACCGCTGCGGCGATGTCCGCGGCGGCGCGTTCGTAGTCCGTGACGTCGTGCAGGCTGTGGTCGAGGGTCACGCCGACCATGCCCGCGGCCGCGGCCAATCGGGCGTAGCCCACCAGGGTCGGCCACTCACGCGGCCGCGGCCGCGCCCCGGCGGGCACCGGCCCCCCGTGCACCATCACCACAGCCGGCCGCGGTCCCTCGCCCTCGGGAACGTACAGATCGACAGAGCCCTCACGGTCGCGAGGCGGTTCGGGGAAGTCCAGCGGGAACGGGCGCAGGTGGGCGGGCACCGGCGCGTCGCCGCCGACCGGCCGCAGACGGTGCCCCTCACCGGCCGCGGCCCGCAGCAGGACCTCTGCCAATTCGGCCGGGCACGACAGCATCGGCCAATGCCCGGTGGGAAGTTCGAAGAAGGTGGACTGAGGCTGGGTCAGGGCCGCCAGCGCGGGGTCGCCGAAGTCGACGAGCCTTTGCGCCATGCCGATCCCGGCGCCGTTCCCGGCGCACAGCACGCCGGTCACGGGAACCGCGGCGACCGCTCCCGTCAGCCGCAGCGGCTGCAGCAGGGTGCCCAGCGGCTGCGGCGCCGCCAGGGCGGTGAGCCGCTCCAGGGCCGCCTCGCCGACGCCATCGGTACTGCCCCAGCGCCCCCACCCGTCACGAGCCGGTGGCGCCAGCACCCCCTCGCGCTCGCCTGCTTCGGCGCGCTCGGCCAGCCGCGCGCGCAGCGCCTGGTCCGGCACGGCGGCCAGTGCCGGGACTCCGTTCTGCGGCATCCCGCTGTCCAGGTACACCACGCGTGCGATGCGCTCCGCCCGCCGGTCGGCGGCGCCGAGCACCGGGTGGATCCCGTAGTCGTGCCCCACCAGCACGATCTCCCGCCCGGACGCCACGTCCACCGCGTCGATCGCCGCGAGCACGTCCTCGATGTGCGTCTCCAGACCGACGTGGGCCGGTGCGGCGGGCCGGGCCGGGTCGATGCCCGTCAGCGGGACCGCGTGCGCCGCGCTGCCCGCCGCGACCAGCCGCGCGGCCGTCTCCTGCCAGACATGAGACCCGGTGAACACACCCGCCACCATGATGAACACCCGCACAAAGCCCTCCCGGACTCATCCCTTGACGCCACGCCGGTCGCGCACGCCCTCGTCCGCGGGCGACGGCATCCGCCCGGCCCGCGCCCCGGTACCGTAGGAACTCCCCCTGAGGGAGGTTCAACTGTTCACTTCACACGAGTCGTTGTGGAGCATCGGAGAGCTCGCCGAGCGGGCCGGTGCCACCGTGAAGACCGTCCGCTTCTACTCCGACCAGGGCCTGCTGCCGGAAGCCGCCCGCACCAGTGGCGGACACCGCCGCTACGGCCCGCAGGCACTGGAACGACTGCAGCTGATCCGCTCCCTGCGCACCCTCGACCTGCCCCTGCCCGAGGTACGCCGCATCCTCGACGACGAAGAGGCAGCCGGCCGGGCACTGGAGGGCGCCCTCGACAGCCGCCTGCGCGAGCTCGGCAGTGAGCTGAAGGCACTGCGCTGGCGGGAGGCGGCACTCCAGCTGGTGCGGGTCTGCCCGCCGGCTCAGCGCGCAGACCGGCTGAGGCTGCTCGGCACGCTGAACACCCCGCCGAGCACCGCACCACTGGCCAGGTTCTGGCGCACCTGGCTGCCGGCCCGGATGCCGCGCCGGGCGACCGCCGCATTCCTGGAAGCCGCCGTTCCCCAGCCGCCCGACGAACCACACCCGTCCCAGGTCCTCGCCTTCGCCCGGCTGCACGCGATGACGACGGCCCCCTGCCCGGGCGGGCGGCAGCCCCAGCCGGACGTCCACCGAACCGCAGGAGCCGACGGCGCCGTCCTGCTGTACGCGGGCCTCAACGAAGCCTTCGACCTCGCCGCCCCGCACCTGCGCCGCGCCCACGACCCGCAGCCGGGCGAGGCCCTGGACGCCTACGTCGCGGCCTACGCGAGCGCCTACCGCAGCCGCGACACCCGCTCCTTCCGCCGCTCGCTGGCGACCCGGCTGTCGGCGGAGGAGCGCCTGGACCGGTACTGGGAACTCGCCGCGATCGTCCTGACCCCGCCCGGCAGCCCCCCGCAGCCGACCCCGGGCTCCGCGGACGACTGGCTGCGCGCGGCACTGCGGCTGGACAACGCCGGAGCAGGCCCCCTCAACGCACCGGGAAGCCGCAGGAGTAGCCCTGTTCCTTGAGCCAGGGGAGGATCCGGCGCAGCGCCTCGACGGTCTGGGACCGGTCGCCGCCCGCGTCGTGGAAGAGGAGCGTCGGCCCGTTGGGCAGTTCGCGCTGCACGGTGGCCACGATGGCGTCCGCGCCGGGCCGCTCGAAGTCCTTGGTGTCCACGTTCCAGCCCAGAGGCCGCATCCCCCGGGACGCGGCGAGCTTGCGGCTGTACGGGGTGAACGCTCCGCCCGGTGCCCGGTAGTACATCGGCCGGACCCCTCCGGACGCCTTGGTGATCATGCGTTCGGCGTCGAGGATCTGCTGTGACTGATGGGCCCGGGAATTCTTGTCCATGGTGGTGTCGTGCGACACGGAGTGGTCGCACAGCCGATGCCCGTCCGCGACGACCTTCCTCACGAGGTCCGGGTGGGCCTGCGCCTGCGTCCCCACCATGCAGAACGTGGCCTTCACCCCGTACTCCCGCAGCACGTCGAGCACGTGCGGGGTCCACACGGGGTCGGGCCCGTCGTCGATGGTGATGTTGACGCCACGCGCCCCCTTCTCGGAGGCGTGCGCGATGCCGACGGCCACCGGCTTGGAGTCACCGCCGGGCGAGACGGACGCCGTCGGGTTCGGTGCCGGAGTGCGGGTGGCGCCGGCCTGCGCGGTCCACACCGAGGCACCGGTGGCGAGCACCGTCACCCCGAGCGCCGCCCCGATGACCTTGCCGTACCAGCCCCGCCCACCACCGTGCCGCGCCATGTCCGCCCCGCTCCCTGGAAGTTCCTCGCCCGATCCCCGGCCGCCTTGCGACCACCTGACAGGACGACGGACAGTGGCTGCGGGATCCCTCCGTTACGGATCTCGGACAATTCCGCAGGAGGCCACGGACAAACCGGCTCTCTGTCCCGCCCGGGCAGCGAAGGGACCTGATCACTCGTCGTACTTCCGTCCTCGGCCCGCCGCCCCGTTCACCCCAGCAGGACGGCCACCGCCAACGCCCCCAAGAGCGAGTCGATCCGGTCCAGCAGCCCTCCCGCTCCCGCCAGCCACCGGCCCGAATCCTTCACCCCGGCGCCGCGCTTGACGAGGGACTCCACCAGGTCGCCCGCCGGTCCGCCGACGGCCACCGCGACCGCCGCCGGCCAGCTCCACGCCGACAGCAGTGCGAGTACGGCGAGCCCCGCCGCGGCGCCGCACAGCGTTCCGCTCCACGTCTTGGCGGGGGACAGGGGCGACAACCGCGGCCCGCCCAGCCGTCGGCCGGCGAAGTACGCCACCACGTCGGCGATCGACACCGCGGCGAAGAGCGCCAGACCGAGCGTCCCCAGCGGCACCAGCACAGCCGGCACGCCCAGCCAGACCAAGCCGAGCAGACCGGTGCCGAGCCGTCGTAGTCCGTCCTCTGCATCGCCGGCCACGAGCAGGACGGCGACCAGCGCGAGCACCCCGACGGCGCCCACCCGCCAGGTCTGGTGCGGCACCCACGCGGCGGCGACGATCAGCCCTGCCACGGCCGTGGCGAGCACCGCCCGGTCGACGCGGGGGAGCCGGGCCAGCACCCCGAACTCCAGCACCGCGACGACCGCGACCACTCCGGCCAGCAGCGCGATCCCGGGCCGCCCCCACCAGAACGCGGCAGTCACCACCGGCACACCCACGGCCCACGCACACCACCGGACCATCAACTCCCGCCGCCGCGACGCCCCCACCGCCACACCGCTCACCAGCAGCGCGCCGCCCAGCCACGGAGCCAGCGCCGCCACCGAGGTCACCGTGCCGCCCCGGCACCCGGCACAGCGCGGCCGTCCGCGCGCACGTCGCCGAGGGCAGTCCGGAAGGCGTCCACGATGCGCGCGTTCTCGCCGGTGTCGCGGACCGCGACGCGCACGGTGCGGCCCTCGTACGCCGGAGACAAGGGCGACAGATCCCGCAGGAACACCCCGTGGCGCCGGCACTGCGCGACCAGGGAGGCAGCGCTCGGCCCGTCCTGCGGCAGGGTCAGCGTCAGGAAGTTGGCCACCGACTCCTCGACCGTGACGGAGGCGTCCACCGCGGCCAGATCGGCGGCGAGCCGGCCGCGCAGCTCGTGCGTGCGCCGCAGCACGGCTGCGTAGTACGCGGGGTCGCGCAGGGCCGCCACGGCCGCGAGCTGGGCCGGAAGCCCGACCGCCCACGGCGGCGTCCACCGGTTCAGTTCCGCCGCCGTATGCGGGTCGGCCACGAGGTATGCGGCCCGCACGCCGGACAGCGCATACGTCTTCGACATCGAGGTGCAGACCACCACGCGCGAGTCCCGCGAGGCGAACGGGGCGAGCGACTCGGCGGGATCGACGTAGCCGAGGTACGCCTCGTCGATCCACCACCGGGTCCGGGCCGGGGAGCCGGTGATCACCTCGCACAGCTCGGCGGCCGGTGCGTGACGACCGGTCGGGTTGTTCGGATTGACCACGACCACAAGGTCGTACGCCCCGTCGGCGACGGCCGCCGCCAACCTCACCGGATCAACGCGCCAGCCCTCGTCGCGCCGCAGCCGGAACCGGTCCACGCGGCAGCCGATCACCCGCTCCGTGACATGGGCGTACTCGCCGTAGCCGGGATCCATCAGCAGGACCCGGCTCGTCGGCGTCAGCCACCGGCCGAAGGCCCGAAAGATCAGATCGGAGGAGCCGGCGCCCACCACGAGCGTCTCCGGGGGCAGGCCACGGACCTCTGCGAGCTGCGCGAGCAATCCCTCCGCACCGGTCGGCGGTGAGGTCCGGGCGACCCACCCCGCGTCGCCGGTGAGTGCCTCGCGCGCCCCGGGAGCCGGCGGGAACCAGGCGTCGAGCACGTCGGCCGCGACCACCTCGCGACGCCGTTCGAGAGTGCGGAAGTCCGCGCCGATCGCGGTGAACGAGGCCCCACCGTGCTCGCAGCCGTCCGGCCGGGGCGCGAACGGCGCGTCCAGCCGCCAGTCCACGCCGGCCGCCAACCGGGCCACCGTCGCCGCATGCCGCCCCGCGGCACCTCGCGACAGCTCCGCCACCTCCCCGGTCAGTACCTCGAAGTCGACCGCTCCGCTGCGGACGGTGCGGCCGACGGGACGCAGCCCCGCCGCCCGGTACATGCCGAGCAGGTCGGCACGGCCCATCGCCACCACCCGCCGCCCGCCCCGGGACGCGATCCAGCGCAGCGCCGCGTACATCAACAGCGCGCCCGCCGCGCCCGCCCGTGCGTCGGGCTCGACGGTGAGCAACCGCACCTCGAAGACGTCCGCCTCGTCGAGGAGCGGAAGTTCCGCCCGGCTCAGGTACTTGTCCAGCCCGTACCGGCCGGCCCAGGGCGGCGTCACGCTCACGAACCCGGCACGATCCGCACCCCGAGCCGCGACCAGATAGACGTTGTCGCCGTCCAACCCGTCGACCAGCCGCCCCTCGGCGTTGGGTACGTGCTGGCCCAACTCCTGCGCGTAGACGCGGTGCCGCAGTTGATGGATCCAGGACATGTCGCCGGCAGTGGCGGAACGCAGAATGAGGGCACGGGCCATCGGAACCTCTTCGTAGGGGGACAAGGCGGTCCAGTGTGGCTACGACCGGCCCGAGGGCAGCAGGGGCGGACAGCTCGGGCGGTCTGAGTACCCGTACTCAGGCGCTTCCGCTCGCCGGGTGTCCGGGCCGCCGCGGCCCCGTGCAACGGGCCGCGGGGTGTGAAACTGCAGGCATGCTCATACAGTTCCTCACCGCGGCGGGTGTGCTCGCCGTGCTGACCATGGTGCCCGGGCCGGACATGGCCGTGGTGACGAAGCGGGCGGTCTCCTGCGGAAGGCAGGACGCGCTGCGGACGGTCGGCGGCATCACCGCCGGACTGCTCATCTGGGGCGTGCTCACGGTCGTCGGCCTGGCCGCGGTCCTCGCCGCCTCCGCCACCGCGTACACGGTGGTCAAACTGGCGGGTGCCGCCTACCTGCTCTTCCTCGGAGCCCGGGCGCTGCTCCACAGCCGACGCGCTCGGGCCCAGGGTCCCGGCGGCCTCCCCGACGCCCCCGCCGGCAACCCCTGGCGGACCGGCCTGGTCAGCAACGTCTTCAATCCCAAGATCGCAGTCTTCTACACCGGCCTGCTGCCGACGCTGGCCCCGTCCGGGCTTTCCCCTCACAGCGGTATGGCACTGCTGGTCCTGCTCCACGCGGCGTTGACCGCCGCATGGCTCAGCGGCTACGTGATGCTGCTGGCCAAGGCGAGTGTCTTCTTCCGGAGGCCCGCCGTGCGTCGGACCATGGACCGCGTCACCGGCGTCGTCCTCATCGGCTTCGGCGTGAAGGTCGCGACGACGCAGCCCTGACCCGCCACGTCGTTCCGTTCGGGATGACCGGGCCGGGTACGGAAGCGTGACTCAAACCCGGCGAACCGCGTATCCCAGGTACGTGACGACCGGCCTGCCCTCCGGCTCGAGCACCATGCCGACGAGCTCCGGCAATTGGTCGTCGGTCAGACGGCCACGCCGGCGCCCCCGCGTCGCGCGCACCAGAGCGCGCACGTCGCGCGGCTTGAACGACGAGACCTCCTGCGCTGACAACCCGGCGCGGTCCATGGACTCGGCAAGGTCCACGGGGCGGCGCAGCCGGTGAGCGGCGTAGCGGCCCCTGGGCACGATGCGTGTGCTCGGGACGGCTTGGAAGGCGCCGAGGTAGACGAGACGGGACACGAGGGTGCGGTTCACCGTGTCGTAGACGAAGGCACCGCCGGAACGCAGGACGCGTGCCGCCTCCGTGAGGACCGCAGCGGGCCGTTCGGTGATCTCGAGGGTGTCGGTGCAGTACACGAGGTCGAAAGAGCGGTCCGCCAGGTCGAGTTCCTCCGCGGGCATCGTCACGTACGTGACGCCGGTCCCGCCGTCCGTGTCCCGGGCAAGAGCCGTCGCGGCGGGGGAGGGATCGACGGCCACGGTCTCGAACCCCAGCCCGGCGAGACCACGGGCCAGAAGGCCTCGCCCGCTGCCCACGACGAGCGCCCGGCTGCCGGCCGTCTCGAGGCTCAGCTCCCCGAGCACACGCCGCAGATACTCCATCCGTACGGACTGGAAGGTCACGGCCCGGATATGGCGCCCGTCGACGGCTGCCGGAGAATCGAGTGCGATACGCGGGGCGGTGGGCATGGCGAACTCCCTCGACGATCGACACCAGGTTCACACAGGGAACCTCGGCCCTGACGAGTCCCCTCAAGCCCGAGCACCAGCTGCCGAAACGGATTACGGCATTGCCGCGAATGCCTCCCGGTGGTCGCGTGCCCACTGCTCGAACGTACCCCCAGGCCGGCCGAGAACCCGACGCACGTGGTCGGTGACGTAGGCCGCACCGCCCGCGCGAGCCCAGCGGATGCCGGTGATCACCCCGGCCGGCAACTGGTCGGGCGCCCCCGCGTCGGTGATTTCGACAGGCCGGCCCAGCACACGCTCCAGGATCGACGCCTGGTCCGCGAACGTCAGCAGCTCCGGCCCGGTCAGGTCGTACCGCTGCCCGTCGTGCGCGTCGCTGGTCATGGCGGCGACTGCGACGGCAGCCACGTCCCTCGGGTCGACGACGGCCTGCCGAGCGTCGCCGGTCAGGGCGGGGATCGGCTGTCCGGCCTGGATCAGCGCGCGGTACCACAAGAAGTTCGAGCCGAAGCTCGGCGGACGGAGCATCGTCCACGCCAGCCCGCTCGCCTGGATGGCCTCCTCCGCGGCGAGGTGCCAGGCGCCGACGGTCCCCCCGTCGAACCGCTCGCCGCTGCCGATGGCGGACAGCTTGACGATCTTGCGGACACCGGCCGCCCGCGCGGCCGCGAGCAGGGCGATGTCGTGGTCCGCGGTCGGCACGGGGGGCACCGTGACGAGAAAGACCGTGTCGACGCCGACCACGGCGCGGGCCAGCGACGCCGGGTCGTCGAAGTCGGCCCGCACCCCGCCGGGCCGCTCGCGACGGGACATCGCCCGGAACGGTACGCCCCGCTCGATGAGCAGACGGACCACGTGACCACCTATGGTGCCTGTGGCACCGGTAACAAGGATCATGCTCTGACGATGCCAGTGCTCTCACGCCGCCTGATAGGAGAATTCGGCACTATCGTGGGCCGCGTGAGCACTCCCAACCTGCCGCCCGGTCTGCTGCGTTGGATAGCCGGGATCGATATCGCCACCGCGTCCGGTTCGGCGGCGGTCGATGTGCCCGATCACGCCACCACGCTTGTCATGCGCACCGACAAGCACGAGCTGATCGTCATGGGACCCCGTACACGCGCCGCCTATCACGAGGCAGCGCCCGGCCACTCGTGCGTGCGGATCCGCCTGCGGCCAGGTCGTGCCCGGGCCCTGCTCGGCCGTCCGCTGCGCGATCTCGCCGACCGAGCCCTGCCACTCCACGCATTACCGGGCCTGGATGTCGACCGGCTCGCGACCGACCCGATCGCCGCACTCGAGAAGGCATTGGCCGACCGCCCGGAGCCGCCGGGACGGCTCGGTGAGGCGGCACGTCTGCTCGCCGGCGCCGGTGTCGCCACGACCGCGGCACGGTTGCACATCAGCGAGCGTCGCCTCCACACCCTGTTCACCGACGGCACCGGCCTCTCCCCGAAGCACTTCGCACGCATCGACCGCGTTCGCCACGTCCTTGCGGCCGAGGCCGGCCGGTGGTCGGACATCGCCGCGACGGCGGGCTACTACGACCAGTCCCACATGACGGCGGAGTTCCGGCATTTCATGGGCGTCCCACCGGCCGCTTTCCTGGCGGGCCGGCGTCCGGCCCCGACTCCGTGCACTGCGGTCGAGGCGTAGCCGGGCCGCTGTGGAAGCAGCACCCCGCGTCGATCGAACAGCGGTCGGGCCCCTTCTCGGCAGTCACGATGAGCCCCTAACCGCTCGCTCTCGATCCTCAGTACGCGAGGACTGAACTGCGGGTCGTTACGCCCGTCGGCGAGGTAGTCGAACACCGCCTCGACGGGCCGGTCGATCTCGGTGGTCGCTTCGAACTGCCCTGACATGCCCCTACGGGGGCGCCGGTCATCCCGCGAGGCGACAAGCAGACCACCAGGGTGCAGACCACGCGATGACACCGCGTCTCAAGGATTCCGTGCTGCTCTGCTGACGCGCTCCTGACACAACACGTTGTCGTCGGACTCACCTCCGCCCAGTCGACGGCCGCCACGGCCCCAGCGGGCGTGTCGGGTGGTGGCCGCCCAGGCGGGGGGGCGAGTACCGACCGCCACGCGACCTGTGTCACGGAGCCTGGTCCCCTCGGTGCCGCTCTTGACGCAGCACTTGCTCCAGGTCGCCGAGCCGGTCCAGACCCTGCACCGCGCGCCGCATGCGGGCATTGCCGGACAACCGGTGCCGGTGCCGGTGCAGGAAGGCCCAGTACCCGGCGGTGAAGGGGCACGCGCGCGGGCCGGTGCGGTCGGCGGGCCGGAACGCGCAGCCGCCGCACAGATCGCTCATGCGGTGGATGTAGGCACCCCCGGAGGTGTACGGCTTGGTGGTCATCCGGCCCCCGTCCGCGTACTGGGACATGCCGACCACGTTCGGCAGCATCACCCAGTCGTAGCCGTCGACGAAGCAGCGGTGGAACCAGTCGGTGACGGCGGCCGGGTCCCAGCCGCGCTGCAGGGCGTGGCTGCCCAGCACCATCAGGCGGGGGATGTGGTGCGTCCATCCGGTGTCCCGGACCTGGGCCAGCACTTCCGACAGGCAGCGGGCGGTGACCGCGTCCGCGTCGAGTTCGCTGAAGTAGGCCGGCAGTTCCCCCGTGTGACCGAGAGCGTTGCCGTGCCGGTAGTCCTCGCCGAAGTGCCAGTACAGCTGCCAGACGTACTCCCGCCAGCCCGCGACCTGCCGGACGAACCCCTCGGCGCTGTTCACCGGGACGGTGCCCTCCCGCCAGGCGACCTCTGCGCGTTCCACACACTCGGCGGGATGCAGCAGGCCCAGGTTCATCGAGGACGACAGCAGACTGTGCGCCATCACCGGGTCACCGGCCAGCATCGCGTCCTCGTACGGCCCGAAGGCGGACAGCCGGTGCGCCACGAAGCGGCGCAGCGCCGACAGGGCTTCGCGCCGGGTGGCGGGGAAGCGGCGGGGGCCGTCCCGCCCGACGAACCGCACCCCGTCCTCGCGCTCCCACCGGTCGAGGTCCCGGCGCACCCCGGCGTCGATGTCGTCCTCCCGCGGCCGGTACGGCCCCGGCACATCCAGTGCGTGGGCGCCGCGCGGCGGCGGCTCACGGTTGTCGTGGTCATGGTTGAACCGGCCCCCGGCCGGGCTGCCGCCGTCCATCAGCAGGTCGTGCCGCGCACGCACCCAGCGGTAGAAGTTCTCCTGGAGCAGCCGCCGCCCACCCAGCTCCCCGGCCCACTCGGCGAACTCCTCGTGCGAGACCAGGAAGCCCCGGGCGGGCAGCACCCGCACCCCCGGCAGGGAACGCACCAGCCGCAACGCCGCGTACGAGGTGGGATGGCACACGGTCACCGGAGCGTCGCCCACCGCCCGGCGCAGACCTTCGCGATAGGTCTCCGCCCGCACGTACGTCACGCGCTCACCCAGCTCCGCCGCGCGGTGCCGCATCGCCGCGAGCACCAGATGGGCCTTGGCGCGGTGAAAACGCCTGCGCCGGAACACCGACCTTGCCTCGATCATCACCACGGGTGCCCCGGGCTCGGGGCCGTGCTCACCGGCGGGAGTGAGGAAATGCGGGCCGAGCTGGTCACCGAAGAGCCAGTGCGGGGTGGGCATGGCCGGAAGCCTTCCGCCGGAGGTGGGGCACGCGTACGGGCGATGAGTCCCCGCCGGACCGGCACCGGATGCGGTCCACCGGCGAGCGTCCCCCGATCGGATGCCGGTGAGTAACGCGTGGACCGGGCAGCCCGTGGCACGAGCGGCCTTCGGCTGCGACCGCGGCCACGGAACCGAGGCCCGACGTCCACCGCCGCTCCCCCCGGCAGCGGACCGGGGCCGAGAATGGCCGGCAACATGAAATCCGCGACGGCCCGTTGCCACATTCCTCCCGACGCCGTCGGACAGAAAGGCTCATCGAGGGCGTCGAGGCTTCATGGACGGGGCGAGGCCATCCCCGCCAACGGCCCTCGAACTGTCCAGCAATCGCCTGCCGGCTGCCTGGCATGATCGACGCGTGACGAGGAGACCCGGGAGGCCGGACCGTATGAAGTACGTCCTGTTCGATGTGGATGGCACGTTGATCGACGCGGTGAGCAACCAGCGCCGCGTTTGGGAGAACTGGGCGCTGCGATACGGGCTCGATGCGGACGAGGTCTACCGTGTGGCCCTGCGGACGCGGCCGCTGGAGACGTTCGCCCAAGTCGCTGCCGACCGTGACCCGAACGAGTGCCTGGCCCTGCTGCACGAGCTGGAGGACGAAGACGTCCGATCCGGCGTCTATGCGGCCTTCGACGGCGCGTCGGACGTGTTGCGCGGCCTCCCGCCCCGGGCCTGGGCGCTGGTGACCTCGAACTACGAGCACCGAGTGCGCGGCCGTTTCCTGAGAACGGGTCTGCCTGTTCCTGACGTGATCGTGGACGCAGCCGCTGTAGAAGAGGGCAAGCCGTCCCCCGTGCCCTATCTGCGGGCCGCTGCTCGGCTGGGCGCCGAGCCAGGAGACTGCCTGGTCATCGAGGACGCCCCGTCCGGAGTGCAGTCCGGGCTACGCGCAGGGATGACGGTGTGGGGCGTGAACGCCGCTGCTGCGGTGGAGGGAGTGCATCGCCACTTCGTCCATCTGCGCGATGCAGTTCCTCACATCCTGGCCAGCATGGCTGGTCCACAGGCGGATCCCGGCGTGAGCCCGTCGTAAGGCCTGAGACTGTCCGGCCGTGCCAGAGATAAGAAACGGGTTGGAGGCGGGGCGCGGCGTCGTCCCCGTCGTGGAAGCGACGTGTTCGTGCCGGGCGCGACCTCGCTTCCTTCGCTGATGCTCCCGAAGAGGTCAGCTGTCACAGCTCGCCGGTCGACGGGCTCTGCGACCGTAAGGCGTCGGTCAGGTGCACTTGCCGTTGTCCGAGTCGAAGTAGATGTCGATCGAACCGCTCCACGTCAGGCACTGCCCGTCGTCGGGGACGTCGGCTGCCTTGCGGCGGGTCGACTTCATGATGTTCCCCCGGTTGTGGTCTGAGCCAATGCGTCGGAGACGGCGGGTCGTTGCCGTCCACGCATCATGAGACCCGTGGTGCTTCGTCACCGTTCTGTCGCCAGTGTCACGGCGGGCTGAGGCGAACCTCACAGAAGTCGTGGGGTATCCGAGGAACGGACGAAGTCGCCGAGCCTCCGGAGGCCATCCTCGCGCAGGACGATCCGAGGATTGACGTGTCGCAGAAGGCCACGTGCACGGTGAGCGGCGGCCACGCACGCCTGGTCAACATCGCTTCGTTCGTCGTCCACCCGCGCGAAGGGGCGGTCGTTGGCGTGGTCCACGAGGGAAGCCGACCATGGACCGTGTGGGCGCCCGCCCTAGATTTTGGGTCCGGGGTTCCTGGGCTGTCCTCCCATGCGGTGATCGCCCCAATCGATGCCGTCGTCGTACTCCTTGCTCGACGCGAGCCCGAGGAACCCGAGGAGTGGAGCTGCGATGAGGATCGCTCCGCACAGGCTGCCGATCGCCACGTAGGCTGCTGCGGCGATGACGGCCCAGAACAGGATGTCGCACACGAGCCGCGCCCACAGGGGGAACGGAGAGCGCCACGCGTGGTAGCGGCGGTACATGCGCACGAACTTGCCGGACACACGCTTGGAGCGGCTCTCCTCTCTCCGGCCTGGCATCGTCGTGTGGCCGATGCCGTGCGGACGCCCTTTCTTCTTGCCCATGGAGCTTTTGGTCCCTTCGAGGGGTTCTTGAGGCAGGCAGTTCTGGCCTCTGAAGCGTGCAGCGGTTGTTCAAAGCCCGATGCAGCCGGGCGAGAACGGGAGGCTGCGCAAGCACATGACGGTCAGTACTCCGGCCGCAGCAGCGGCAGCCGTGACGAGGTTCCTGCGCAAGAGGGCGCGCTCCCGATGAGTGAGCGGGTGGTGTCGCTTGCGAAGGACATGCCCCCTGGTCCGGCGGTTGCGGAGCAAAGGGACCTTCACCCGTTCGGATGATGCGAGGTCCGTTGTGGAGGGAGCATGTCGCGCAACCATGGACCACGCCGACGGGTGGGCCGACGCCCCAGCTTGCAGGACCTCTGGACGGCCTGCACCGGGACGCGTGCACGACCCTTCGAGTTCGAGACGCGCTGCTGGTCGCGGGAACACCCACTGCGGGCGGGAACGTCCATGGTTCCCGCGATGCCGGCGCCCTGCCCACCGGCCCCACAGTGGAGCCGTCGATCAACGGGTGAGCCGCTGCTGACGGAGGCGTTCCGCCGCCGCAAGACGCTCGGCGACGCGGAACTGGAAGCGCTCAAGGCCCCCGGCCGGGGCGCCTGGCGTGGTGACAGGCGGGAAGGCCCGCCAATGCTGACGGTCTGCCGCCAAGAGCGTCGGGCCATGGGCTCGCCCCCCGCTCACGACCACCGACTACCGCGCCGCCGGAGGGAAGGACGGCAGGGTCATTTACGCGTCGCGTGCCGGGAGCGTCGGTC
This sequence comes from Streptomyces sp. NPDC029041, assembly GCF_040637515.1. Taxonomy (NCBI): domain Bacteria; kingdom Bacillati; phylum Actinomycetota; class Actinomycetes; order Kitasatosporales; family Streptomycetaceae; genus Streptomyces; species Streptomyces sp. NPDC029041. The sequence continues at coordinate 112,815 of NZ_JBEZWO010000018.1, forward strand.
GGCACGGCGGCGAAGATAGAGCGGCAGCCCGTACCAGCACAGGCCGAACCACAGCATGACGCCGGTGACCAGCACTTCGGCGAGAACTCCGGGAACGACGAAACGGAGTATCAGCAGGAGCGTGCAGCCGATGGTCAGGGCGAGGAGGACCATGCCGCACATCATCAAACGGCCGGCGATCTCCACCACGTCGTCCTTCATGCGCTGACCGGACAGGAAGCGGTGGATGGATACCGGCGCTATGAGGGATCCGGTGGCCGCCGCACCGAGCACCACGGTGGCCACGTAGATGCCGCGGTCCAAGGCCTCCAGCTCCCTGAAGAGCGGTGTGAAGGCCACGCTGAGCAGAAAACCGAAGAGAATCTGCACGCCGGTCTGGGTGACCCGCGTCTCCTGCAGAATCTCGTTCCAGCGTCTGTTGACCCGTTCATGCGGCGTCTCGGGCGATTCCCTGTCCGGTGTCGCCCGCGGGCTGTCGTGCCCCGCGCAGCAAGTGGTGTTGTGGCCTTCTGGCTCGACGGACCGCTCCGTCATGGTCATGGCATCCTCCCCACGTCAGAGACACCGTTTGCCCCGCCTGTGAGGGTTCCATGCAGGCGCAGAGAGAAGAGGAGGCGCCAGCGGCGGCGGAAAGACACGGGGTATCCCGGAGCTGCCCGCAATGGAGAGATCATGAACGGCAGTAGGCGTGCGCCGTCTCGTCGGTGCTCATTCGTACAGATCGACGCCTGGTGCGCGCAAAGTTGTCTCCGCATCATGGGCATGTTCACAACATCGACCCAGGGAGCGCCAGTGAGATCGCATCGCCGCTTATTCCCAACCGTTGCCCTCACCGCGGGCGCCGCCGTGTTCGCTCTCCTGGCCCCGACCCAGGCCGGAGCGGATGGAGGAAACCTGCCGACGGTCACGCCCGTCGGCGAAACCCCCGCACTCTACGACGACGAAGCCGGCGGCAACTCCGACGCGGACGACCCGGCGATCTGGCGCAACCCGGACGAGCCCGGCCGCAGCCTCGTCCTCGCGACGGCCAAGGAAGGCGGCCTCCGCGTGTACGACCTGGGCGCCCGCTTGGTGCAGTCGCTCCCCGCGCCGTCCCCGCCCGCCGAGGAGGATGCTCCGGGCCGGTTCAACAACGTCGACCTCGTCACCGGTCTCCGTACCGCCACCGGCCGGGCCGACGTCGCCGTTGTCAGTGACCGTGGCAACGACCGGCTGAGGATCTACCGCATCGACCCCCGGCGGCCCGGCGGCCCGCTGACCGACATCACCGACCCGGCCGCAGCCCCGGTCTTCTCCCGCGACCAGGGCGAGATCAACGAACAGCGCACCGCCTACGGCCTCGCAACCTGGCAGGACAAGACCACCGGGCGTTCCTACGCCCTGGTCAGCCGACGGGAGCGGACGCGCCTCGCACTGGTAGAACTGCAGCCGACCGCGAACGGCACCGTCACCTACCACAAGGTCCGCACCCTCGACCTGCCCTCCTCCTTCCGCCTCCCGAACGGCACCACTTGGTCCCCCTGCGCGGAGCCGGGCGAGCTCCCGCAGATCGAGGGCATGGTGGTGGACCCCGCCACCGGCATGCTCTATGCCGGCCAGGAGGACGTCGGCATCTGGCGGATGCGCGCCGACCTCACCGCCAGGCCGGCCCTGGTGGACAAGGTCCGCCAGTACGGCGTTCCCGGTGTCTACGACGAGGCGACCGAGGAGTGCACGGCAGGCGCAGACCCCGGCTACGGTGGCGAACGGCTGTCAGCGGACGTCGAGGGCCTGACACTGTTCCAGGAGCCGGACGGCGACGGCTACCTCTTCGCCTCCAGTCAGGGCGACGACACTTTCGCCCTCTACGACCGCGAAGTCAGCGAGGGCAACGAGTACGAGGGCGGCTTCCGTGTCGGTGCGGCCTCGACGACCCTCGACGGCGCGGAGGAGTGCGACGGCGCCGCCGTCCTGAACGCACCACTGGGCAGCCGTTTCCCGAACGGCCTGCTGGTCGTCCAGGACGGGCACGAGACCCCCGACCTCCCGCCCGGCGAGGCAGGCGCACGCCCCGCGACCGGCTTCAAGTTCGTCGACCTCGGCGACGTGGCGGACGCCACCGACCTGTAGCAGACCGCAGTCACCGGCCTGGCGTCCGGGTCCGGGCCGGCAGCTTTGCCGCGCCGTACCTCAATCGTGCCGCCGACC
>NZ_JBEZWO010000019.1:0-81988 GCF_040637515.1 Streptomyces sp. NPDC029041
GTACTTCGGCGGCTCCTCGCCCATCGCGGGCGATATCGCCGCCCGGCACGCCGACGTCTACCTCACCTGGGGCGAACCCCCGGACCAGGTCGCCGCCTGGCCGCCGTCCGCGCGCTCTTCGCCCGGGCCGTGCGCCCCGGCGAGCCGAGCCCCGCGGACGCGGTCCGCCTCATGCCCCTCCCGGAAGCGGTGCGGCACCTGAACGAGGCGGCCGCCCGCACCCCCACCGTGCCCGTCCTCGACTGGCCGGAGGGCGCCACCCCGGTCGTCCACCGAAGGCCCGCCGGTACCGGTGACGATCTGGCCGCGGCCCTCGCCCACGCCGTGATCGCGTTCCTCTCGAGCCCCGACCGCGACCGGCTGCGGGCCTGCCACGCGCCGCGCTGCGTGCGGTACTTCCTCAAGGAGCACCCGCGCCAGGAGTGGTGCAAGCCCTCCTGCGGCAACCGCGCCCGCGTGGCCCGCCACCACCAGCGCCACAAGGCGACCCCTTAGACCGGCCGGGCCCCGCCCGAGTGGTCCCTCACCACTTCCGGCGCACGGCGACAACCCGGCCACCGGTGCGCCGCCCGCCCCGCACTTCGCAGGCCCGGCCACGTACCATGGGCGACATGTCGTTCCTCCGCCGCCGCAGCGCCACTCCCGCCGGGCCCGACTTCGACGTACTGGCCATGGACCCGGGCGACTGGCCCGGCAACCTCGGCGCGGGACTGCTGCCCGCGCCCGACGGCACCTGCCAGGGCGTCTTCCTGCGCTACGACCTGTTCGGCGGCCGCGGCCCCGCGATGATCATCGGCAATCTGCCGGAGGGCTCCCCGGCCCGTGAGGTGCCCGAGGGGGAGGTCCCGTTCGAGGTGGCCCAGCTGCTGCTGGCCCTGGAGAACGACGAGGAGGTCACCGTCGTCAGCACCGAGGACGCACCGGTGATGCAGGGCGACAACCTCTTGATCGTGCGCCGCGTCAAGCTCTCCGAGAGCCGGATCTCCTGCGTGCAGTTCGACCGCAGCGACAACGTCCTCGTGACCATCGCCGCCTGGGACCGCCCCATCACGGACGACCTCTACGCCCTCCTCAAACCGCTGCCCGCGGAACTCTTCCAGCAGGACTGAGCCGAACCGCCGTCACGAAGGGGCCGCTGGACACCTGAGCAGGTGTCCAGCGGCCCCTTCGTCCCCGTCAGCGAGTGCCGACCGCCGCGCGCACGGCGCGCCGGGCCAACTGGCAGTCGTCGTGCAGCCGCCGCAGCAGCAGCCTCTGCTCCTCGCCGGTCGGCGCAGCACCCGGGTGGGCCGTGCCCGGTGCGGCCGGGGCCGGATCGTGCATCGAGCGTTGCACGGCCGTCTCGTAGGTCCGGATCTCACGGGTCAGCACCAGCATCAGGTTCACCAGGAAGGCATCCCTCGACGCGGGCCCCGCCGACTGCGCGATCTGGCTGATCTGGCGACGGGCGACCGGTGCGTCCCCGAGCACCGACCACAGGGTCGCCAGGTCGTATCCCGGCAGGTACCAGCCCGCGTGCTCCCAGTCCACCAGCACTGGACCGGCCGGTGACAGGAGAATGTTCGACAGCAGCGCGTCGCCGTGGCAGAACTGGCCCATGCCTTGCCGTCCGGAGGTCTGCGCGATCCCGTGCAGCAGTTTCTGCAGGTCACCCAGGTCCCGGTCGGTGAGCAGGCCCAGCTCGTGGTACCGGGAGATCCGGGCCGCGTAGTCGAGCGGGGCGTCGAACGTCCCCGCGGGCGGCCGCCAGGCGTTCAGCCGGCAGATCGCGCCGAGTGCCGCTCTGATGTCCGCCCGGGGCGGTGCCTCCGCCGGGTGCCGCTGGAGCGCCGCCACCCGGCCCGGCATCCGCTCGATCACCAGCGTGCAGTTGTCCGGGTCCGCCGCGATCAGTCTCGGCGCCCGCACGGGTGGGCGGTGCCGGACGAACGAGCGGTATGCCGCTATCTCGTGGCGGATCCGCTCCGACCAGGCGGGCGAGTGGTCCAGTAAACACTTGGCGACAGCCGTGCTGCGACCGGTCGTGCCGACCAGGAGCACGGACCGTCCGTTGCGGCGCAGCACCTGCACCGGGGCGAACTCCGGGCAGATGCGGTGCACGGACGCGATCGCCGTGCGCAGCTGCGCGCCCTGGGGGCCGGACAAGTCGAGTCTCCCGCTGAGCGGTTGGGTGCCGATGACCGCGCCGCGCCGAGCCCTGCCCGCACCGATCACGGGGGCCGCCGACCGCGCGGGGGCGAGGTAGGGGCCGCTGTCCGTGGGACGCGGGTGCAGCGACCGGGGCGGTGCGGACACGGAGGACGATGCTGCGTACATGGGCGAGACAGATCCCTTCGTGTGCCTGCGACGACAGTGCACCACCCGGCCCGGAAGCCCGGGAGAACCCTGGGGAGTGTCCCCGGCGACCGGGTCGGGGTGGCGCGTTCCTACCTGACACCGGATGGCCGGTGGCACACCATCTGGCGCACCCTGGCGAACCCTGGCGAATAGTCGCCCGGCAAGTCTCCCCGGGCTACTGTCAACTCAGCCGAGAACCTGGGGGCTTGACGTGAGCGGACAACCCAACACCCGGCTCGCGGACCTGTTCGGCCTGGCCGGCTGGTCCAAGGGCGAACTCGCGAGGCTGGTCAACCGGCAGGCGGCGGCCATGGGCCATCCCCAGCTGTCGACCGACACCTCCCGGGTGCGGCGGTGGATCGACACGGGAGAGATCCCGCGCGATCCGGTGCCGCGGGTGCTGGCGGCTCTGTTCACCGAGCGTCTCGGCCGTGTCGTGACCATCGAGGACCTCGGTCTGGTCCGGCACGGGCGTGCGGGGAAACGGCAGGACGGCGGGAGCGAGGACGCTCCCGACCGCGTGCCGTGGGCGCCCGAGCGGACGGCTGCGGTCCTCACCGAATTCACGGGAATGGACCTCATGCTCAACCGACGCGGCTTGGTGGGCGCGGGCGCCGCGCTCGCCGCGGGATCCGCACTCAGCAGCGCCATGTACGACTGGCTGCACACCGACCCTTCCCTGGCTGCCGACGCCCCCGACCTCGACCATCCCCTGCACGCCGACCCCGCTGGGTTCGACCGCTACGAGGCCGCCCCCATCGGGTCGCAGGAGATCGAGGAACTGGAGCGCTCGGTCGAGGTGTTCCGTGCCTGGGACGCGGCCCGCGGCGGCGGGCTTCAGCGCAAGGCCGTGGTGGGCCAGCTCAACGAGGTGGGCGGCATGCTCGCCTACCGGCACCCACCCCACCTCCAGCGGCGCCTGTGGGGCGTCGCCGCCAACCTCGCCGTCCTCGCGGGCTGGATGTCGCACGACGTCGGCCTGGAGCCCACGGCCCAGAAGTACTTCGTCATCGCCGCGCACGCGGCCCGTGAGGGCGGGGACCGGCCCCGTGCGGGCGAGGCACTGTCCCGCGCGGCCCGCCAGATGGTGCACCTGGGCAGGCCGGACGACGCCCTGCACCTGATGAAACTCGCCACCTCCGGTTCGGGTGACGAGGTGCTGCCCCGCACCCAGGCGATGCTCTACACCGTCGAAGCCTGGGCACAGGCCTCCATGGGCAAGGGCCAGGCGATGCGCCGCACCCTCGGGAGGGCGGAGGACCTGTTCGTCTCCGACAGAGCCGACGTCCCGACACCGGACTGGATGCAGACCTTCAAGGAGGAGGACCTGTACGGCATGCAGGCACTGGCCTACCGCACGCTCGCCGAGTTCGAGCCGGGTGCGGCGGCGCATGCCCAGCACTACGCGGAGAAGGCTCTCGCCCTGCGCGTCGACGGCCGGCAGCGGTCGAAGATCTTCGACTACCTGTCGATGGCGTCGGCCTGCTTCATCGCTGACGACCCCGAACAGGCCGACCGGTACGCGCGCCTGGCCCTGGTGTCGATGGGGTCCAACTCCTCCCATCGCACCTGGGACCGGCTCCGTCAGATGTACCGGCTCACGGCCGAGTACTCCGGCTACCCGAAGATCGAGGAGCTACGGGAGGAGATCAAGCTCGCCCTGCCGAGGACGAAGGGCAGGGGTGCCCACCACGCACAGGCCTGAGCTTCCTAAGACGTCACCTTGGCCAGGAGCACGCAGGCGTTGTCCTCGCGCGCGCCCTCGCCGAACTCCTGGACCACGGTCCGGGCGCAGTCCTCAGCGGTGCGGTTCCCGGCCAGGCGGGGTGCCAGACCGAGGAGCAGCTGCGCGGCCGCCGATCCGGTGTGCCCGGGCACCAGCCCGTCGGTGTGCAGGAGCAGCAGGTCGCCCACCTCGAGCGTCTCTTCGGCCTGCCCGTAACCGGCGCCCGAGGTGGCACCGAGCAGCACGCCGTCGGGTGCGTTCAGCACGTGCCCCGTCCCGTCGCGGAACAACAGCGGGGCGGGGTGTCCGGCTTGTGCCCAGACCAGGGTCCGGGTCGTGGGCCGGTAACGGCAGCAGACGGCGCTGCCCAGGGCGGGTTGCACGGTGGCGTCGAGTAACTGGTTCAGCCAGGCCATCAACTGCCCCGGCTGCGCACCGGCCATCGCCATGCCGCGAACGGCACCGAGCAGCATGGTCATGTTCGACGTGACGCCGACGCCCTGGCCGGTGAGATCGCCGACGCTGAGGAGAGTTTCGCTGTCGGCCAGGTCGAGCGCGTCGTACCAGTCGCCGCCGATGAGTGTGTTCGTGGAGGCCGGCAGGTGGTGGAAGGCGAGGTCGAGGGCCCCGGGCCCTCTGTGCGGGAGCCGCAGGGAGCCGCGCCACTGCGGCAGCACGGCCTCCTGCAGCTCGACCGCGAGCCGCTGCTCGCTCCGCGCGGCCTCCTGCCGGTGGTGCAGCGAGTCACGGGTCTCGCTCACCACCCGCTGGCTGCGGCGCAGTTCGCTGACGTCGCGCAGCACGGCCCACATCGAGGCGGTGCTGCCGTCGGCGTCGAGCACCGGTTCGCCCATCATGTGAACGGTCCGTACGTCGCCGCCGCGGCGGGTGATGCGGAACTCGCCGTCGATGGGCCTCGCGTCGACGAGGCAGTCGGTGACCATCGCCGTCAGTTTCGGCCGGTCCTCGTCCACCACCAGGGACGGCAGCTCGTCGAGGGTGAGAGGGGGAGCGGCGGGGTCGCGGCCCAGGATGCGGTAGAGCTCCCCGGACCAACTGGCCTCGTCCGTCAGGAGGTTCCACTCGGCGCTGCCGACCCGGCTGAGCAGTGAGCCCGGTGCGGATGCGGCGGGGTTCGGCTCCGCCGCCGTGGGCAGGGGGCCGTCCCGCAACTGGGCCAGGTGCTCGTCGAGGTCGTTGAGCTGGTGCAGGGCCAGGTCGTACAGGGCCCGTTGCCAGCGCTCGCGCGGATGATCCGCTCCTTCCTCCTCGGCGCCGCGGCGCACCGCGTCCACGTCGCCCTTGAGCCGCCGCGTCTGCGAGATGAGCGCCTCGACCGAGCCGCGGCGGGGCGGTTGGGCGGCTGGGCGGTCCGCGGAGAGGTGGGACGGCATGACGCACTCCGATGCGGGGACGGTACGACCAAGGCGGACGGAGGGACCGTTACGACTGTTGCACAGCCCGCGACGCCCTGTAAGGGATTCGGCGACACACGATACGGTGGTGCTTCTGGCATATGCCACAGTCTCACGGAGTTACTCCGAGGTAGCCGCAGAGCGCACCGCCAGGAGCGCCAAGTCGTAGATTACACAGGGCATTTGACGGCCCGTCGGGACACCGGCGCGAGGCTGCTTCGCGTGTTCGACGGCACTGCGTTCGAGCTCGGTGCGCCTGCTCTGTCAGTACCGCAGCACCCCGGCCATGCCGTCCGCCTCACCGAGTGTGCCGTCCGGTACGAAGCGGACGTCGGCACCCGTCTCCAGGCACTGTTCGACGATCTCGTCGACGATGTCCTCACGGGAGTCGAGGTCGCCGGTCTCGGCGAGGATCAGATGGTCCCCGGCGTCGCGTACCGTCACCCGGTAGTTCTCCTCGACGGCCAGCAGCCGGACGCGGCCGTCCCGTGCGCTCTGCCACAACTCGTCGACACCGGCGGCGAACTCCCGTCGTCCGCGGGCCGTTTCGAGGGCGCGGGTCACGGCGTCGGTACTCCGGCGGGCCTCTGCCTCGACCACCGGCCGCACGGCCTGCCACACGACCTCGGGAGTCCCGTGGGCGAGCCCGCCGTGCGGGATGTGCACCGCGCTCCGGACCGCGGTGCCGACCTCGTCCAGCAGGGAGAGGGCGGCCGGCTCGCCGGTGACGTACAGCTGCCGGGGATGGTCGCGCAGCACGGCGCTCATCGCGGTGTCGGCCTCGCGGAGGAACCGGCGCGTGCGTTCCTCCCGGAAGGCGCTCGGGGTGTCGCCGATCCGCTGCTGCCGCTCGGGGTCGAAGTTCTCCACGCGCCGCGTCAGCGGGAAGCCGCCGAGGCGGGCCGCGCTGACCCGGTCGACGCCGCCGCTCCACAGCGTGACGCGGTCCGCGGCGAGCGACAGGACCCAGAAGGGCCGCCCGGCCGTCTGGGCGGAGACGAGGTTGCGGGTGAGGAAGGTGTCCGAGAGCACTACGCGTTCGGGTACGGATCTGGCCAGCGACCACACCTGGTGCTCGCCCGGAGCTGCGAAGATCGCGAGGCCCTCCTCCGCGTGTGTCAGGTCGATCTCGCTCAGAGCCCGGTCGAGGTGCCCGGCGACCTCGGCGCGTCGCTCGCGGGTGACGGCCGGATCGGCCTCCAGCTGCCGCTTGGCCTCGGCGACCACGTTGCGCAGCCGGACCTGGTCCTGGGCGTTGTACGGATCGCGCCGGTGGGTCGGCGTCAGCACGGAGACCGCGGGGTAGGGCCGCGGGCGCCGCAGCTCGGCAAGGGTCGCGGAACTCAGAACGCTCTCCATGACAGAACGATAGAGCGAATTCACGATGAGGGCATTCGGGGTAATCGTCCTCATTCGTCGTCGCGGTCCGAGCCGCAGGAGCTGCCGTCCGGCGGCAGCGTTCCGTACAGCAGGAAGGCGTCGACCTTGCTGTGCACGCACTTGGACGAGCCGTAGCCGGTGTGGCCCTCGCCCCGGTTGTCGAGCACGACGGCCGACGATCCGAGCCGCCTCGCCGTCTCCACCGTCCAGCGGTACGGCGTGGCCGGGTCGCCCCGGGTGCCGACGAGCAGCATCCTCGGTGTCCCGACGTCCTTGACGTCGTCGCGGATGTAGTCGGTGCCCTTGGGGCGGCCGTAGCACATCAGTACCTGAGTGAGCCGGTACCGTCCGAACACCGGTGACGCCTGTTCGTAGCGGGCGCGCAGCCGGCCGAGGTCCTCGGTGACCTGCGCGGCGGCGGGGCGGTCGGGATCGTCCGCGCAGTTGACCGCCATCAGAGCCGCCGGCAGGTTGTCGAGGGGGATGTCCGCCGGGTCGGTGAGTCCGGCGTGGGGGGTCCGGCGCGGGGGCAGGGTGAAGCCTCCGGACAGGAACGTCTCCATGCCGCGTGTGTCGCCGTCCTCCAGCAACTGGCCCACGGCCCTCTGCAGCGACGGCCACAGCTCCCTGCTGTAGAGGCCCTGCCCGAGGGCACCCGCGAAGTCCTGACCGGTGAACGCCTCACCGAAATCCGTCGGCAGCGGGTCCTTGTCGAGCGACTCGACCACCTGTACGACGTGTTCCCGGGCCTCACGGGGATCCCGTCCGAACGGACACGCGATGTCCTCGGTGCACCAGGTCAGGAAACTCTCCAGGGCGGTCTGCTGCCCCCGGGCGCTCGCCACACCCTGGTCGGCCAGCGGTTCGGTCAGTGTGTCGACGCCGTCCAGCACCATCCTGCCGACCTTCCCGGGGTACTGGGCCGCGTACACCGCGCCGAGCCGGCTCCCGTACGAGAAGCCCAGGTAGTTGAGCTTGTCGTCGCCGAGCGCGTCGCGCATGACGTCCAGGTCGCGGGCGGCGTTGACCGTGCCGATGTGGGGCAGGACCGGGCCCGAGTGCTCGGTGCACTCGGCCGCCGCCGCGCGCAGCTCTTCGAGCACGGCCCCGGGGTCGGCCACGTCGGCGTTGCCGTCCGTCGCGTCCAGGGCGTCGTCCGAGGCGTTTCCGCAGCTGACCGGCGAGGAGCGGCCGACGCCACGCGGGTCGAACGAGACGACGTCGTAGCCGTTCGTCAGGCCCATGAAGTCCTTCCCGCCCATGGCGAGTTGTGCCACGCCCTGACCGCCGGGCCCGCCGAAGTTCAGCAGGACCGAGCCCCGGGACTTGCCCGTGGCCCGGTAGCGGGCGACGGCGAGGTCGAGGGTGCCCTTGCCGGGCCTGGCGTAGTCGAGCGGAACGGTGACCTTCCCGCACTGGAGATCCTTCGGCATGTCCATGCCCTCGCACTCGGTCCACGTGACCTTCTGGTCGTAGAAGTGCGACAGGCCGGGCGCAGGGCCGTCGGCGGCCGGCAGCGCCGTGCCCAGCAGGGCGAGCCCGGCCGTGCCGGTGACCGCGCAACGCCGTATCGAGGGGCGCGTGGACAGCTTGGCCAGCATCGATGCCTCCAGGGACGCGGGGCGGCCCGCAGCGGACCGGGACGCCCTCGCTCACCATATGCGCGCCCCTCAGGCCCCGCCTCCGGGGCGGGCCGGGCCGCGCGGCGAACCGTTTCCTGCGAGGCCCGCCCCCGTGCGGGGCCGGACGCCGAGCCGGGATACGAAGGGCTTTACCGCTAGTTCGACAACCGGCCCGCTCGATGGAGTGAAAGGCCGATAAGCCATAACTCGGACCGGGTGCCCGGCGTTCTCCCCGGTGCGGGTGAGTGCCCGCGACGATGTCTGGAAGGCAGGGGTCCATGCGAAGGATGACCCGAAACGGAGTGATCGCCGTCGCCGCCGCCTCGGGCGCGATGGCCGTGACCGTCCCCGCGTACGCAGGTTCCGGTGCGGACGGCTCGGCGGCCGGGTCGCCGGGAGTGCTCTCCGGCAACACGGTCCAGCTGCCGGTGCACATCCCGGTGAACGCGTGCGGGAACACCGTGAACGTGGTGGGGATCCTGAACCCCGCAGCCGGCAACAGCTGCGCGAACCAGGACGAGGGTCGCGGCGGCCGGCCGGGCGGGTCCGGCGCTGCGGTCGCCGAGGGCAGCGCACAGGACTCACCCGGAGTGCTCTCCGGTAACGGCGTGCAGGTGCCGGTCGACCTCCCCGTCAACGTCACGGGCAACTCGGTCGACGTGGTCGGCATCGGCAACGCCGCGACCGGCAACGAGTCCTCGAACACCCCCGGCGATCACCGCCCGGTCCGTCCCCCGCACCCGCCGAAGCCGGACCCCGAGCCGGTTCCGGAGCCGGCCCCGCCGCACCGGGCGAACCCGGCCCCCGAGCCGGCTCCCCGCACCGTCCCGCACGCCCGCGGCGCCTTGGCCCACACGGGCACGGACCACGCCCTGCAGGCCGTCGCGGCGAGCGCGGCACTGGTCGCCGGGGGAGTGGTGCTGCGCCGCAGGTTCCGCCCGGGGGCGGACGGCTGACCCGTTCGGGTCACACCGCCTGCGCCACCGCCGTGAGCAGCACCATCCCCGTGTCGCCGTGGCCCGGCGCCGTCGGGCCCATGTCGATGTGGGTCACGTCCAGCTCCCGGGTCAGGGGTGCGAAGACCTCCGTGACGGTGAGCGGGTTCACCGGACAGCCCGGCCAGCGGGAGGCCGGCCCGATGCGGTACGTCGGCATGTTCTCCATGAAGGCGGCGACCAGGCGGCCGCCCGGCCGGGCCGTTCGGACGAAGGTGCGGCAGAAGTCGGCGAACTCGGCGAAGTCCTCCGTCGCGCTCTCGGCGACGAAGTGCATGGAGGCGAGTTCGTACGTACCCGGGGGCAGGGACCGGACGTCGGCGTGGATGACGTTGACGGGTGCCAGCGCCCCGGCCAGGGTCGCAGGCACCTCGGGGTTGAGCTCCCGGCACAGCGCGTGGAACGGGAGCCAGCTCGCGTCAGGACGGTGACAGATCTGCTCCGTGAGGTAGGCGACGTTGCTCGCCCCCGCCTCGACGGCATCGATCCCGCGGCTCGTGGCGGACGCGAGCATCAGCGGGTAGAGGTTGGGACCCGCCCCGAACTCCACCGAGCGTGCGATGCCGCCCGGCGGAAGGCGCCGGTAGTAGGCGCTGTGGTGCGCGATGACTGCCGCGTCCCAGGGATGTACGTCGCGGTAGTTCTCCGCGAGGTAGTCGGCGACCGGCCAGCGGTCCCAGTCCACGTCGTCGTTGTGCGTCGTCATGGCCGGCCAGCCCTTCAGCCACAGGGGGCAGCGCACCCGTCGGAGAGACCGGGGTGTATGCCTGGTCCTGCGTCCGGGTCCACTTGGAATCGATCGTAAGTTCGCCCGGATGGCCCTGCATCTCGGTCGCCGCCCACCGGGCCCGGCGCGTTCGGATTCTCAGCCGTGGCCTACGTGAAACCTGGCGTGCAGTTCCCTCACCTGATCGCTCAGTTCGGGTACGGGGCCGTCCACGGCTACTCCGGGTGCCACCTCGCGCACGGGGAGCGTCCGGACCGGGGGTGCGGGGACATCCAGCTCGCTCAGCCAGGAGCCGAGTTGTTCGGACGAGGCGACGTAGACGATCCGGCCGAGGCCGACCCAGGCGTGGGCGGCCGCGCACATCGGGCAGTGCTCGCCGGAGGTGTAGACCGTGGCGGCCGCCCGTTCCCCTGGCGTCAGGTGTGCCGCCGACCACCGGGCCAGCTCGAACTCGGGGTGCCGGGTGCGGTCGCCCGAGGCCACCCGGTTGCGGTCTTCGGCGAGGACGGTGCCGTCACCGCCCACCAGGACCGAACCGAACGGTTCGTCCCCGGCCTCCAGGGCTTCGGCCGCGAGTGCCACGCATCGGCGCAGGTACGGCAGTTCCGTGTCCTTCACGACCATGGGACCGGCCCTTCGCGAGACGATGTGATCACGAGGACCTTATGGCGTCTGCGCACCGGAGGAGAAGGAGCGGGGCCGTGGGCCGAAGGGGCGGCCGCTGCCCCGCAAAATCCTTTGCCCTCCGGTCCGGTGCCTGCTGAGGTGTGCTCATGAATCATGCGGAGCTGCTCGCCCTCTTCGACCACGACCTGCGCGCGGGCGCCCGGCCGGACGGCCCGGGCGCCCGAGTCGAGCGGACCGGCGGTGTCGTCCGTCAGGTCGCCTCCGCGGGGGGCTGGAACGGCATCGTGTGGTCCGCCCTCGACCAGGCCGGGGCGGACGCGGCGATCGCCGGGCAGATCCGCCACTACACCGGGCTCGGTCTCGACTTCGAGTGGAAGGTGTACGGGCACGACCAGCCGGCCGACCTGGGGCGGCGGCTGCGCGCTGCCGGGTTCACACCCGAGGACGAGGAGACGCTGATGATCGGAGAGATCGACGCTCTCGCCCTCGGCACGGCACCGCCCGAGGGCGTGCGCGTCGTACCGGTCACCGACGCGGCGGGCGTCCACCACGTGGCCGACGTCCACGAGAAGGCGTTCGGCGCGGACAGCTCCTGGCTGCGAGAGCAGCTCCTCGCGCGGCTGTCGGCCGACCCGGACACCGTCGTCGCCGTCGTGGCCCTGGCCGGCGACCAGCCGGTGAGCGCGGCCCGCATGGAACTCGTGCCCGGCACCCCCTTCGCCGGCCTGTGGGGCGGCGGCACCGTCCCGGGCTGGCGCGGCCGGGGTGTCTACCGCTCCCTGGTCGCCCACCGTGCCCGGGCCGCCGCGGCCCGCGGCTTCCGCTACCTGCAGGTCGACGCCTCCGGCGACAGCCGCCCGATCCTGGAACGACTCGGCTTCGCGGCGCTGACCACCACGACGCCGTACGTGTACACGACCTAGCGGCACACCGCTCGCGCCGTCCGGACGGACACGCCTCGGCAGGAGACCGCTCCGCGCCGTGAGCGGTGAACAGGTCGCCGCGCCGGCGGGGCATGAACGGGCCGGCCCGGGGTCCGGGCCGGCCTTCGGTCCCTTCCGGTCGGCGCTACGGCCTGGGCGTGGCCTTGGCCGCCGTTCCGGCGCACACCAGCCCCAGGATCACGGCCAGTGCACCGATGACGATGTTGTTCCACACGACACCGGCGTCCGGGCTGTCGCCGACGATCCACGGCGAGATGATCATCCACACCCCGAGGGCGCACATGGCCCAGCTCAGGCCGTACATGCGCTCCGGAGCGCGAGTGAAGCCGAGCGCCAGCAGGCCGATGGCGATGCCCATGATCAGGTTGTGGGTCACGAGTGCCGGCTGGCTGGTCGTGTAGTGGACTATCCACGGGGAGGCGGCGCAGTACAGACCGAGCAGGAACACCGGTCCGTCCACGAGCGCCACATCACGGCCGCCGAGCATACGGGCGTAACGGTCCCGCATCTCGGAGGCGTCGGGGTGGGTGGTGATGTCACCTCTGGTGGGCGAGACGTTGGCCATGACTCGTCTCCTTCATGGTGCAGGGCGACCGCGTCTGGAGGGGTGTGCGGTAAACGCCGCGTAAGCGCCATTCTGCTCTTATTTTCCCTTTATGTGTAGGGCTTGGAGCGGAGTGTGGCATCTACCCGGCGGTACATGTCCGGGCGGATCGGGGGCATCCGGATGTGTACGACACAGACCGGCGACGTCGTCCGGCGGACGGCGTGGGACAAGGAGGGCAGCGGACGTGACCACGGCCATCGGCGCGAAGGTGTTGGAGCGGTTCCCGGCGGGGTCTCCGCGCGGATCCTGGCCCGCGGAGGAGTACGCGGCACGCCGCCGCGCCGAGGGCGAACCCGCCACCGTCGTGATGGACCTGGAGTCGGACGCCTTCCTCGTGGTCGTTCCGGAGGACGGCGACTGATCTCGGCGCCGTCGCGCAGCAACGCGGCGCGCCCTCCCGGCTCGTGCCGAACAGGGAGGGCGCGCACGGTTGTTCCTGGGTGTCTGCCATGAACGGGCCGGTCCGGGATACGAGATGAGCCTCGATTTCCTTGACGGCCCGCGACCTGCGCTGCCACGATCCACGGCATGACCATGCGACTGGACCTCACGCGGCGACGCCACGTCGACCTCGCACGCGTCTCCAGCGCTTCCTGTCGCGCCGCAGCCTGAGTCTCCCGGCTCGCCGCTTCCCCTCACCGCCGTTCCCGCCGCCGGCCTTGTCCGCCGTGCCGGCGGCATGCCCTGAACGGTGACGTTCCCCCCGCCTGAATCCGACACCTCCGCACGCCCTTGGAATGTGGCGTGCCCGAGTCCGGCGGTTCCCCGCGCAGTCGCGCCGTCTCCAGGAAATGAGAGCCCATGGCCACCGTCCTGTCCGTCTCCGGCAGCCCATCCGCCTCCTCCCGCACCAGCCGACTGCTGCGCCACCTGGACAAGAGGCTGGCGGCCCAGGGGCATGACGTGATCCCGCTCGACGTCCGCACCATCCCCGCCGAGGCCCTGCTCGGCGCGGACTTCCGTCACCCCGCCATCGTCGAGGTCACCGAACTGTTCGCCCGGGCCGACGGCGTCGTCATCGGTACGCCCGTCTACAAGGCGTCCTACTCCGGTGTGCTGAAGGCCCTGCTGGACCTGCTCCCGCAGTACGCCCTCACGGGCAAGACCGTGCTGCCGCTCGCCACCGGCGGCAGCGTCGCCCATGTCCTGGCCATCGACTACGCCCTGCGCCCGGTCCTCAACTCCATGGGCGCGGACCACATCGTGCAGGGCTGGTTCACCCTCGACCAGCACCTCACCGCACAGGAGGACGGCTCCCTGGCCGTCGCGCCGGACGCCACCGAGGCCCTGGACCAGGTGGTCGACCGGTTCTCCGCGGCACTGGGCCGCACCCCGCTGCTCGCCGTGGCGGGCTGACACCGCACGCCACGGCCCGCACGTCCCCCCTTGATCGGAGCTCCGCCGTGTCCCTCACGTTCCACTGGTTCCTGCCCACCAACGGCGACAGCCGTCATGTCGTCGGCGGCGGTCACGGCACCCCGGCCACCGCGTCCGGGCGGGACCGGCCGCCGACGGTCGCCTACCTGAGCCAGATCGCCCGGGCCGCCGAGGAAGTGGGCTTCGCGGGAGCGCTCACGCCCACCGGCGCCTGGTGCGAGGACGCCTGGCTCACGACCGCGATGGTCGCCCAGCACACCGAACGCCTGAAATTCCTCGTCGCCTTCCGGCCCGGTCTCATCTCGCCCACGCTCGCCGCGCAGATGGCCGCCACCTTCCAGCGGCAGACCGGCGGGCGGCTGCTGCTCAACGTCGTCACCGGCGGCGAGAACAAGGAGCAGCGCGCCTTCGGCGACTTCCTCGACAAGGACGCCCGGTACCGCCGCACCGGTGAGTTCCTGCACGTCGTACGGGAGTTGTGGGAGGGCAACACCGTGGACCTGCAGGGGGAGCACGTCCGGGTTGAGGAGGCAGCGCTGGCCCGGCTGCCCGACCCCGTGCCCGAGGTGTACTTCGGCGGCTCCTCGCCCATCGCGGGCGATATCGCCGCCCGGCACGCCGACGTCTACCTCACCTGGGGCGAACCCCCGGACCAGGTCGCCGGGAAGATCGCCCGCATCCGGTCGCTGGCCGGCGCCCGGGGCCGCACCCTGCGCTTCGGCATCCGCCTGCACGTCATCACCCGGGACACCGCCGAGCAGGCCTGGGCCGAAGCGGACCGGCTGCTCGACGGCTTCGATCCGGAGACGGTGGCGTCCGTGCAGGCCGGTCTCTCCCACAGCGAGTCGGAGGGACAGCAGCGCATGCTCGCCCTGCACGGCGGCCGCCTCGACCGCCTGGAGATCCACCCCAACCTGTGGGCCGGCATCGGCCTGGTGCGCGGCGGGGCGGGCACCGCCCTGGTCGGCAGCCACGACGAGGTCGCCGAGCGGATCAAGGAGTACCACGCCCTGGGTATCGACGAGTTCATCCTCTCCGGCTATCCGCACCTGGAGGAGGCGTACTGGTTCGGCGAGGGAGTCCTGCCCCGCCTGGCCGCGCAGGGACTGTGGCGGCACCCCGCGGGCCGTCAGGACGCGCCCGCCGCCGCGGCCCCCTTCGTGCCGGTGGCGAGCTGACACCCCGCCACGTCTCCCGCCGGAGATCAACCCCGGTGCGGGGCCCGGGCGTCCTGGTCACCGAGTGGGCACGACCGCCCCTCGGTGACCAGGAGGCACTCACATGAAGCAGCGCGCCGCACGCACCGTCTCGATCGCCCTGGCCGTGGCGCTGTCCGCCGGAACGGCGGCGCTGGCCCCGGCAGCGCAGGCGGCGGATCGGCCGCACGGCCACGAGGCCACCCGGACCGAGTTACGCGCGCTGGTCGGCAAGGGCGGCCTTCCCGGGGTCACGGCCAAGGTCACTGACAGCCGGGGGACTTGGGTCGGCACGGCGGGCCAGAGTACGCCCGCCACAACGGTCACGCCGACCTGCTCCGCGAGCGCATCGACGGAGCGATCGGCATGTGAGGCGGGGCACGGTTTCGGACTCGCCACCGGCGGTCGGAACGGACGTCACCATCCGTCCGACCGCTCCCACCGCCAACCCGGCGAACCACACGGTCGTCGCACTAGTGGGACGCCAGCGAGCCGAGGTGCGTCCGGCGCGCCTCGGCCGTCTGGCCCTGCACCAGCAGGAACATCCCCTCGCGCGCCAGCCGTTGCGCCCGGCTGCCCAGGGCCATGGCCCGGCCGCCCCCGGCCACGATCGCCGCGGTCGTGGCCGCGCTCAGGAGGTCATAGGCACGCGTCTTCACGGCCAGGCGTTCCGGGACGCAGTCGAGCGAGGCGGGCCGGTCGGCCAGGGCGTAGGCCTCCGCGCGGACCTCGTCGAGCCGGGTGCGCAGGGACCGGGCCGTGTCCCGGCCGTCCGGGTTCTGCGCCACCAGGTCCAGCGCCGCGTACGCCACCCCGAACACGGCAGGACTGGCGTTGGCGGCCCGAGGCAGGTCGACCTGGGCGAACTCCTCCTGCGAGGTGCGCAGCACCACCGACTCCTCCGGCAGCCACAGGCCGTCGAGCTCCAGGGACACCGTACAGGCGGCGGTCAGGGCCGCGAGCCGCATGGGTGCCGACGCCGTCAGGCCCGGCTGCTCGCGGGCCTCGGCGAAGCCGAACACCACCTCGGCCGTGTCCGTCACCCCGGCCAGCAGCATCACATCGTTCAGACCCCACCCCGTGTACCAGGGCACCCTCCCCTCGAACCGCCAGCCGCCCTCCTGCCGAACGGCCCGTACCGGTACCCGGGGGAAGGCGCGGACATGGGCGAAGGCGATGCCGGCCATCAGTGCGCCGGTGGCCAGCGGACGCAGGAGCTTGTCCCGGACGGGCGAGTCGTAGGTGGCGAGCAGCTTCACCGGTGTGTGGTGCTGGGTCTGCACGAACCAGGTGGAGCAGCACGCCCCGGCCAGGATCTCCGCGGTCTCGCGCGCCACGCCCACCGGCGCGTCGGCGCCGCCGTACTCCTGTGGTGCGACCACCCCGAGCAGCCCGGCCCGTTTCACCGCCTCGAGGTGGCTCGTGGGCACGCCCTCCTGGTCGACGCGTTCGGCCTGCGGGACGAGGAGGTCGCGCGCGAGTCGCTGTGCGTGGGTGACGAGAGGGTGCGGTGTGGTGGTCATGCGGGGATTCTCGCGGCGGGGCGGCGCGGGAGGCGGATCCGGGGGTGTGTCGGCCGGTTTCTGCGCGGTCAGCGTCGCGCGTCCAGCTCCGTGAGCACGTCGAAGTCGAGCCCGTCGGCCCGCGCCAGGTAGATGCGCTGGCGCACATGGGCGTCCCGCAGGTGCAGCAGCCCGCGCGGGCCCTCGTACGACACCGCCCCGGCCCCCGCCGTCGCGCCGATCGTCTGGACGTCCAGCGTCCCGGCCCTCCGCAGAAGTGCGGCCAGCAGCAGCACACCCTCATAGCAGGACTCCCCGAGGCTGCCGAGGGCGGGTGCCTGGACGCCGTAGCGAGCCGCGTACCGCCCGTGGAAGTCGAGGGCGTCCCGATCGGCCAGCGAGGCGAAGAACCCGGCCGTGCTGTAGAGGTCCTCCGTCGCCTCGGGGCCGCTCGCCACCAGCATGTTCTCGTCCATCAGCGTGCTCAGCCGCAGACAGCGCGCGGGCAGGCCGTAGGCCGCGAACGCCCGGTTGAAGCGGACCGCGTCACTGCCGACGAGCAGCATCAGCACCGCGTCGGCGTCCGTGCGCTCGACGCGGCGCAGGACCGGCTCGAAGTCCTCGGAGCCGAGCGGGAGGTAGGCCTCACCGGTGATGCGTCCGCCGCTGCCCCGGGCGTAGGCGCGCGCCGAGCGGGCCGTGTGCCGCGGCCACACGTAGTCGTTGCCCACCACGAACCAGCGCCGCACCCCGCGTTCGCGCGCCAGCAGCTCCATCGCCGGCCGGAGTTGTTCGCGCGGCGTCTCGCTGGTCAGGAAGACCCCCGCCGTGTCCTCGCCGCCTTCGTACAGGGCGGTGTACACGTAGGGGACGCGGTGCGCGATCCTCGGCGCCAGTGCCTGTCGTACGGAGGAGATGTGCCAGCCGGTGACGCCCTGCACGGCCCCCAGGGCCACCAGCGCCTCGATCTCGTCCGCGATCTCGTCGGGCGGGCCCGAGCCGTCGACCGGCACCAGCCGCAACTCCCTGCCGAGCACGCCGCCGTCCCGGTTGACCTCCTCGGCGGCCAGCCGGGCGCACAGCTCGCAGGTGGGCCCGAAGATCCCGGCCGGGCCCCGCAGGGGGAAGACGAGGGCCACGCCGAGCACGGAGTCGTCGGCCGTGAACCACTCGGGCGCTGGGAGGTCGTGCCGGAACATGGGGCCATGATTTCGGCTCCACCGGACGAACTCCAGTGCGTCTCCTACGATGGACACCCCTCGTGACCTAGGAGCAGGGATGCCCAGCCCGACCCCGCGTCGTCCCGACGACCTCGTGCAGTTGCTGACGCGGGCCGAACGACTGGCGGCCCGGCGTTTGCAGGGTGTGCTGGAGGCCGAAGGCTGCTCGCTCGACGCGTGGCGGGTGCTGGCCTCCCTGTCCGACGGTGAAGGGCACCACATGACGGGGCTCGCCGAGGCCGCTTTCCTGCCGCCTCCGACACTGACCAAGCTGGTCGACCAGCTCGTCGATCAGAATCTGGTGCACCGCAGGGTCGATCCGTTCGACCGGCGCCGTGTCCTGGCCCATCTCACCCCGCGCGGCCAGGAGTACTGGCAGCGTGTCGATCGCGCCGTCCGCGCCGGCTGGCCGCCGCTCGGCGCCGGCGACGACGACCTGCTGCGCTCCCTGCTGGACCGGCTGGCGGCGATCCTGGCGGGCTCGGCGCGCGTGTGAGCCCCGAGCGAGGCAGGGCCCGGCCGTCGTCCGGCGCGATCGGCGGCAGGTCTGTACCTGACTGGTCTACACCCTTGACTGGTACAGACCAAAGCGGTTGAGTGTGGCTTCCCAGCCCCCACCACGGCCGCCCCCCCCACGCCGTGACCGGACCACCGGCGCGTGCGGTCAAGGGTCTGCTGAGCCCTGCCCTCGCCGGGGCGCGGCCGTGCTCCGCGAAGGAGTCGAACCCGTGTCGAGACGCCGTATCTCCGCTGTCCTGGCCACCCTGGCCCTCGCCGGCACCGCACCGGTGCTCCTGCCCGCCACGAACGCCTCGGCCGCCGCGTGCTCCAGCTATCCGAACTGGACGGCCGGGAAGTCGTACGCCGCCGGCGACATCGTCCGCTACACGGACGGCAAGGCCTACATCGCCGAGCACGCCAACCCGGGCTACGACCCGGTCATCAGCACCTGGTACTGGGAGCCGTACGCCTGCGACAACGGTCCCGGCACGCCGAACGCGCGGTTCGTCGTGACCGAGGCGCAGTTCAACCAGATGTTCCCGAACCGGAATTCGTTCTACAGCTACAGCGGCCTCACCGCCGCCCTCAGCGCCTACCCAGGGTTCGCCAACACCGGCGGCGACACGGTGAAGAAGCAGGAGGCGGCGGCCTTCCTCGCCAACGTCGCTCATGAGACCGGCGGTCTGGTGCACGTGGTGGAGCAGAACACCGTCAACTACCCGCACTACTGCGACTGGAGCCGGCCCTACGGCTGTCCGGCCGGGCAGGCCGCCTACTACGGGCGCGGCCCGATCCAGCTGAGCTGGAACTTCAACTACAAGGCGGCCGGCGACGCGCTCGGCATCGACCTGCTGAACAACCCCTGGCTGGTGCAGAACGACTCGGCCGTCGCCTGGAAGACGGCCCTGTGGTACTGGAACACCCAGACCGGCCCCGGCAGCATGACCCCGCACAACGCCATGGTGAACGGCGCCGGTTTCGGCCAGACCATCCGCAGCATCAACGGCTCCCTGGAGTGCGACGGGAAGAACCCCGCGCAGGTGCAGAGCCGGGTGACCAACTACCAGCGCTTCACCCAGATCCTCGGGACGTCACCCGGCGGCAACCTGTACTGCTGACGCCGGACCGGCCGGCGTGGTGTCATGCGGGATGTCATGAACCTGACTGATTGACGAAGGGCATCCCTCATGCGCCTACGCAGCCCCCACGCCCTGCTCGCCACGACCGCGGCGCTGGCCGCCGCGGTCGTCGCCCCCCAGCCCGCTGTCGCCGCCACTCCGGCCGCGGGCACCTACTACGTCCAGAGCGTCACCACCGGGCTCAACGCGGCCGACAGCGGCGGCGCGGTCGAGCAGCACAGACCCCGGGGAAACGAGGACCGGCAGCAGTGGCGGCTGAAGCCGAACGGCTCGGCGTATCTGCTGGAGAACGCCGACGCGCCCGGCAGCTGCCTCGGCCGCAGCGGTGACCAGGCAGCGACCGTCGCCTGCGCGAGCGCCGACGCCCCCTGGGAGATCACCCCGCTCGACGCCGACCGCTACACGCTCAGGGTTCCGGGAACCGCCCGCCACCTCACCGTGGCTCCCGAGCCCCCCGGAGCCGGCTACCCCGCGCGCCTGACCCTCTCAGGCCCGGGCGACCTCGCCGCCTGGTACCTCACCCCGGTCGCCCCCGCCACCGGCCCCATGCCGCCGCAGGACCGCCGCACCCTCGACCAGGTCACGTTCCTCACCACGCACAACGCGTACGCCAACGGCGTGGACGGCGGCTTCGCCCCGCCCTTCGTCAACCTCGTGCCCAACCAGACCCGCGGCATCCGGCAGCAACTCACCGACGGGGTCCGCGGATTCATGCTGGACATCCACCAGACCCGCGACGGCGCGATCCTGTGTCACAACAGCTGCACCCTCGTCAGCAGGCCCGTCGCCCTGTGGGTCGACCTCCAGCGCATGGTCGACTTCCTGAAGGCCCACCCCGGCCAGTTCGTCACGGTCTTCCTGGAGGACTACGTCGACCCGGCCGTGCTGCGCGCCGAACTCGCCCGCGTCGACGGCCTGTCGGACGTGCTCTACCGACCCGACCTCACCGGCGTACGGCACAGCGGCTGGCCGACGATGACGGAGCTGGCCGCCGCCGGTGACCGGCTGCTGATCTTCACCGACCACAGCCGTTCCGCCGACCAGGCGGCGGGGCTGACCCGGGACAGCTTCGGCGTCATGTACCAGCGGGAATGGACCGTCGAGAACCACTGGTCGATGGGCTCGGGCGTCGGCACCTCCGACTGGTCCTGCTACAGCCGCTGGTACGGCGCCGACACCAACATCCCGCTGACCCGCACCGAACCGGCGTTCCGCCCGCTCTTCGTCATGAACCACTTCCGTGACGTCCCGCTCGCCGGTACCGCCGGCACGGACAACACCAAACTCGCCGACCGCGCCCAGAGGTTCTGCCAGCCGGCCGCCCGGAAGAAGCCCAACTTCCTCGCCGTGGACCACTACGACCGGGGCAACCCGGCCTCCGCCGTCACCACGCTCAACTCCTACACGTATCCGTAAAGCCGTTTCACCGGTCCGGCCGCCGTGTGTGAGACTCCGCCGATGAGCTCACAGACGATCACCGCGGCCGCCGCGGGCACCTGGAAACTCGGCGACCTGCCCGTTCACCGCCTCGGCCTCGGCGCGATGCGGCTGACGGGCAGCGCCGCCTTCCACCACGGCACACCGAGCGACCGCGAGCGGTCGATCGCCGTCCTGCGGAAGGCGATCGACCTCGGCGTGAACCACATCGACACGGCCGCCTTCTACTTCTCGTCCCTGCGCAGCGCGAACGAACTCATCAACAGCGCGCTCGCGCCGTACCCCGACGACCTCGTCATCGTCACCAAGGTGGGCCCCTACCGGGCCTACGACGGGGAGTGGGGCACCTCGGCCCGCCCCGAGGACCTGCGCGGCCACGTGGAGGAGAACCTGCGCCAGCTCGGCCGCGACCACCTGGACGTGGTCAACCTGCGCCGGATGCCCACATACGAGTCCATCGCGGAGCACTTCGGAGCCCTCGCCGAACTGCGTGACGCGGGTCTGATCCGGCACCTCGGCGTCTCCAACGTCACGTCCCGTCATCTCGCCGAAGCCCGGGCCATCGCGCCCGTGGTCTGCGTCCAGAACCGGTACGCACTCGACCGCCCCGACCCCGACTCCGACGAACTGCTCCGCGTCTGCGGCGAGGAGGGCATCGCCTTCGTGCCGTTCTACGCCGTCGCCGGCGAGGCCGGTGAGCACGGCGCCGACACCGCCCACGACGAAGACGTCCGAGCCATCGCCCGCGCCCACGGCGCGAGCCCCGCCCAGATCCGCATCGCCTGGACCCTGCACCAGGGACCCCACGTCCTCGCCATACCCGGCACCGGCAACCCCGACCACCTCACGGAGAACGTGGCCGCGGGCGCGATCCGCCTCGCCGACGAGGAACTGAAGCGGCTCGACTCGCGCCGCCACGAGGCCGGTTGAGCGGCCTCTACACGACCCAGACGCCCTCCCGCATGAGGTGCCGACGGGGCAGCTCGTGCTGCTCGCACCACGCCTGCACAGCCCGCGGCCGTACCCGGAAGAACGCGTACGACGCGTGCCCCGTGCGCGGATCCCAGCCGGTCTTCGCGCGAAAGGCCTCGGCTGCCGCCGACGGCACCTCGCCCATCGGGCAGGTCCGCACCTCACCGTCGACGAGCACGACGTCCCGGGTGTCCCCGAAGGCCAGCCGGGCCGTGCCGCCGTCCCGCAGATTGCGGCCGGTGGGGTTGGTCAGCCGGGTGCACAGCCACACCGCCTCGTCGTGCCACACGAACCACAGCGGCACCAGGCAGGGGGTCCCATCGGCATCCGCTGTCGCGACCCAGATGTCGATCTCGCGCTGCAGGCGGCCCAGCACGTCGGCCTTGCGCTGCCCGGGGGTGCGGGGCGGCTCGGTGATCGTCATGGACGCGACGGTAGCGAGCGGCGCCGCCCGGCGCCTCGGTCCACGGTCCCAGGCCCGGTACCAGGACTATCGCCCGGCGTCCCGGGTCCCAGGTCCTAGTACAGGATCGAGGGCAGGTAAGCCCCGTCGGGCCGGTGGTACAGGCCGATGGTCATCAGGCTCATCAGCTGCACGACCTTGAGGCCGTGGGACAGGCACCACTTGAGCAGGACGCTGTCGCTCGCGGGTACGAGGATGCCAGGGCCGCCGAACTGCGGGGCCGCCGCGATCAGGGCCTGGAGATCCGGGGCGCTCTCGCCCACGGCGTGCGCGAAGAACGCCAGGTCGGTGGCGTATCCCGTGACTCGTCCCGCTCGCTCGACGACTCGGGCCGTGCCCTGCTTGAGCGCGTCGGCGACCTCGCCCCCGCGATCGACGCCGTGGACCCGTCGGCACACGTCGTTGCAGGCTCCGAGGTCCGCGTCCGTCGCCTCGCGCACCTCGTACCCGGGCACCGCACGCAGGATCGGCGGGCCCTGCATGCAGGCCATCGTGGCCCGGTGGGCGAAGCCCAGGCTCGCGTACAGGGAGAACGACCTGTTGTGGTAGCCGCTCTGCAGCAGCCGGATGCCCGGAGCTCCCCGCTCGTCGGCTCGCTCCATCACGTCCAGCATCAAGCCGCGGCCCACGCCCGCGTTCTGCACGGTGGGGTCGACGGTGACGGGCCCGACCCCGACGACGGCCGAGCGTTCGTCGAGGAAGTTGCTGCCCACGATCCGCCCGTCGATCTCGGCGACGACACTGTAGAAACCCGGGTGCGTCAGGGCTCCTTCGATGAGCGCGACACCCACGTCGGGGTTCGGGATGTCGGGTGGGAACGCGTGCTCCTCGGCGATGCCGGCGAAGGCCTCGTAGCAGATCCTTCCGCACTCTGCGGCGTCGTCCGCAGTACCCGGGCGCAGTATGAGATCCACGATCGCCATCCCCTTCTCGGCACACCCCGCGCGGCGACCCACCCCTCACTTCCCATCCTGTGCGCCTGAGGGCCGGGGCGCATCCGGCACGGCGACAGGCCCGAGCCTCACGGCGCTGTCCAGATACTGCGCCGTGCCCTCACCCAGCGACCAGTCGGCCGACTCGTTCTCGGTCAGCACGACGAACACGTTCCGCGGCTCGGTGCCCGCGTAGGCCTGGGCGAGCTCGGCGATCCGGCGGTACAGCGCCTGTTTCCGGGCAGGCGTACGACCGGAGCGCAGCGTGATCGCGATGTAGGCGATGCCCTCGTCGCGGTGTACGCCGAGGTAGTCGTCGTGGCGCAGGGTGCCGTTCGTGCCGTCGTGGTCCGCGAGGACCTGGAACCGGTCGTCGGGCGGGATGCCGATCGTCTCGGTCAGAGCGTCGTGCACGGCACGGCCGAGCGCGGCCAGGCGCTCGGGCCCGGCGCGGAGCGTGTCGAAGCGGACGAAAGGCATGGGACCTCCAGAAGTGGATGAGCGGGCTGTACATACTGGTAGTTACAGATCGGTGCTCCGGGGTCTGCCGAGTAGTTGGCATCCGTGCAGTTTTACGTATAACCTCTCCGGTCAACCGCCCGCTCCGAGAGGCTCCGATGAGACGTATCGCCCTGGTCACCCTCGTCGTCGACGACTACGACGAGGCGATCCGCTTCTACACCGACGCCCTCGGATTCCGCCTCGCCGAGGACCAGCCCCGGCCCGACGGATCCCGCTGGGTCGTCGTCGAACCGGGCACTCCGGGAACCGGCACCGGCCTGCTGCTGGCCCGCGCCAAGGGGGAGGCCCAGGCCGCCCGGGTCGGCGACCAGACCGGCGGACGGGTCGGCTTCTTCCTGCACACCGACGACTTCGCCCGCGACCACGCCCGGATGACCGCGGCGGGTGTGACCTTTCTGGAGGACCCGCGGCGCGAGCCGTACGGCACCGTCGCCGTCTTCCAGGACCTGTACGGCAACCGCTGGGATCTGCTCCAGCCCGCCGACTGACCTTCCCGCCCCCAGAACCACCCGCCCCAGGAAAGACCGCCATGACTGCTACGCGCGTAGATGAAGACCTGATCCGCCGCCTCCCCAAAGCCGTGCTGCACGACCACCTCGACGGCGGTCTGCGCCCCGCCACCGTGGTGGAGCTGGCCGAGGCGGTCGGCCACACCCTGCCCACCACCGACCCGCAGGAGCTCGCCGCCTGGTACTACGAGGCCGCCAACTCCGGCGATCTGGTGCGTTACATAGCCACCTTCGAGCACACCCTCGCCGTCATGCAGACCCGCGAGGGCCTGCTGCGCACGGCCGAGGAGTACGTGCTCGACCTGGCCGCCGACGGCGTCGTGTACGGCGAGGTCCGCTACGCCCCCGAGCTGAACACCAACGGCGAGCTGACCATGGCCGAGGTCGTGGAGACCGTCCAGGAGGGCCTGGCGGCGGGCATGGCCAAGGCGGCCGCCGCGGGCACTCCGGTGCGGGTCGGCACCCTGCTGTGCGGGATGCGGATGTTCGACCGGGTGCGCGAGGCCGCCGATCTGGCCGTGGCGTTCCGCGACGCCGGTGTCGTCGGTTTCGACATCGCCGGTGCCGAGGACGGCTTCCCGCCCGCCGACCACCTCGCGGCCTTCGAGCACCTGCGCCGCGAGAACGTGCCGTTCACCATCCACGCCGGCGAGGCGCACGGCCTGCCCAGCATCCACCAGGCCCTGCAGGTGTGCGGCGCCCAGCGCATCGGGCACGGAGTGCGGATCACCGACGACATCCCGGACCTCGCGGCAGGCAAGCTCGGCCGGCTCGCGGGCTGGGTGCGCGACCGGCGCATCGCGCTGGAGATGTGCCCGACGTCCAACCTCCAGACGGGCGCCGCGACCTCGATCGCCGAGCACCCGATCACCGCGCTCAAGGACCTCGGCTTCCGCGTCACCCTCAACACCGACAACCGTCTGGTGTCGGGCACCACGATGACCCGTGAGATGTCCCTGCTGGTCGAGCAGGCGGGCTGGACCGTCGAGGATCTGCGCACGGTCACCGTCAACGCCCTGAAGAGCGCGTTCATCCCGTTCGACGAGCGCAACGCACTCATCCGGGACGTGGTGCTGCCCGGTTACGCCGCCGCGCTCTGAAGCAGCCCCCGCAGGTAGGCGGCCTGTCCGACGTGCTGGAGATCGTCGGACAGGACGCTGACCAGCCGGACGCCCAGCGTGACCGGCGGGTCCCAGCGCTCGTCGATGACGCGTTCCAGATCCTTGGCGGCAAGGCCCCGCAGGGCCTCCAGGCTCTGCTCGTGCACGGCGTCGTGGTAGCCGGTCAGCAGCTCGGCCGAGTCGACCCGGACCCGGGCGACCTTGGCGGGGCTGTGCCCGTAGCCCGTGTCGCGCCGGGGGAGATCCAGCCCGAAGCGTTTCGCCCAGTCCTGGGACAGCCACACCTGTTCGAGACCGAAGGCGTCGGCGATGTGGTCGTCCTGGACGCGGGTGAGGTGCCAGACCAGCCAGGCGATCGAGTTGGTGTCGGGGGAGGGGCGGGCGCTCAGCTCTTCGGACCCGAGCCCCTCGACGGTGGCGTGGACTTCTTCGCGGATGCGGTTGAAACCGTCGATGAGGATGTCCTTCGCATGCATAGCTCCACCATCGCGCATCGTCGGGGATCACGCGCCGGGGAGTGCGCGCCTCGGTTCACGCGCAGGCGACCAAGCGGCGATCACGCGCTGGCGATCACGCGGCGATCACGCGGCGGGAGTCGGCTCCGGCGCGCGCGACGGGGGGTCAGGAGGGGTGGACACCGTCCTGGGGTGGTGTCGGCCCCGCTGTTTTCAGCAGGGCCATCAGCGCCCGGGCCGCCGGACTGGTCGCCTGCTCGGGCGGCAGCAGGGCCACCGTCTCGTACACGGCGTCTTCGGCCCCCTTCACGGGCAGGGCGGTCAGCGAGGCGCGCTTGTGCCGGAAGTGGCGCGGCACGACGGCGATGCCGAGATCCTCGTCCACGAGGTCGAGGAGGCTGTGCACGTCGTTGACCTCCAGGGCGACGCTCCGGCGGACGCCCGCCGCGGCGAACGCGGCGTCGGTGGTGCGCCGCGGCCCCCAGTCCGGGTGGAAGTCGACGAAGACCTCACCGCCGAGATCCTCCGGCGTCACCGCGGCCCCGGCCGCCGCGAGCCGGTGGCTCGGATGGCACAGCACGGTCATCGGCTCACAGGTCAGCGGCACGGTCCGCAGCTGATCGGTGTCCTCCTGGGCGCTGCGCACCGCGAACGCCAGATCCAGGCGCCCGGCCGCGACGTCCTCCGCCAGGGCCCCCGAGCCCGCCTGCCGCAGACAGATCTCCACGTCCGGATGGCGCCGGCGGAAGGCCGCGAGCAGCCCCGCCACATGCACCCCGGCGATGCACTGCTCGGAGCCGAGCGCGAGCATCCCGCGCAGGACGCCCTGCACCGCGGCCACCGCCTCGTGGGCCGAGCGGACCTGAGCGAGGATCCGCTCCGCCTCACCGAGCAGCGCCCGTCCGGCCGGGGTGAGCGTCACCCGGCGCGTCGTGCGGACGAACAGCGGCGTCTGCAGCTCCCGCTCCAGGGCCCGGATGGACGCCGACAGGCCCGACTGGGACACCAGGAGGCGTTCCGCCGCGCGGGTGAAGTGCTGGTCCTCGGCGACCGCGACGAAGTGCTGCAGGTGACGCAGTTCCATGACTGAGAAGCGTAGCCGCTGAATTCCATCGGATTCTTCTGTTGGACGCATGGGCGCAGGTCACGCCAGAGTGGACACCGGTTTCTCCCGACCGTGCCAACCCCTCTGGAGTCGCGTTGTACACCGCACACCCCGACCGCTACGCGGACATGCCCTACCGGCGCACCGGACGCAGCGGTCTGCAGCTCCCCGCGCTGTCGCTCGGCCTGTGGCACAACTTCGGCCCGGACCGGTCCGTCGAGACGCAGCGCGCCATCCTGCGCCGCGCCTTCGACCTCGGCGTCACCCACTTCGACCTCGCCAACAACTACGGCCCGCCGCCCGGCGCCGCCGAGTCCGCGCTGGGCGAGTTCCTGAAGACGGACTTCGCGCCGTACCGCGACGAGCTGGTCATCTCCACCAAGGCCGGCTACCTGATGTGGCCCGGCCCGTACGGCGAGTGGGGATCCCGCAAGTACGTGCTGTCCTCGCTGGACCAGAGCCTGAAGCGGATGGGCCTGGACTACGTCGACATCTTCTACTCGCACCGCCCCGACCCCGACACCCCGCTCGAGGAGACGATGGGCGCCCTGCACTCGGCGGTGCAGCAGGGCAAGGCGCTGTACGTCGGTGTCTCCAACTACTCCGCGGAGCAGACCCGCGAGGCCGCCCGCATCCTGGGCGAGCTGGGCACCCCGCTGCTCATCCACCAGCCGCGCTACTCGATGCTGGACCGCCGCCCCGAGGACGAGGGCCTGCTCGACGCCCTCGACGAGCTCCAGGTCGGCTCCATCGTCTTCTCCCCGCTGGAGCAGGGCGTGCTCTCCGCCCGCTACCTCGACGGCATCCCCGAGGGCTCCCGGGCCGCGAGCGAGAGCCCCTTCCTGAACTCCGACGCCCTCACCGAGGACCTGGTGGGCCGGCTGCGCGACCTGAACGACATCGCGAAGTCCCGCGGCCAGACCCTGGCCCAGATGGCCCTGGCCTGGGTGCTGCGCGGCGGCCGGGTCACCTCCGCGCTCGTCGGTGCGAGCAGCGCGCGCCAGATCGAGGACAGCGTCGGCGCGATCGCCAACCTGGACTTCGACGCGGAGGAGCTGGCCCGGATCGACGCCATCGTCAAGCAGTAGCGGAACCCGGGTGCCCGGGGGCGTCCGGCCCCGGGCACCCGGCCGGGGTGCGCGCCCGTGCCCCGGCCGGACGACGACGCCCTCAGGAGCTGATCCGCTCCTCGAGGCGTACGGTCACCGAGTCGCCCTCCTCCTTGCCGATGGCCTTGCGGATGCCGGCCTTCACGGGCAGCTTGTGCGTGCCGTCCCCGAGGGCCATGAAGGAACTGCGGAACGGGTGCCCGTCGATCGTCCCGCGGACCTTGACCAGGCCGCGGGTACCGAAGAACTCGGCGGACCGGGGCCAGACCACATAGGTCCAGCCGCCCTCGGCGGGGCTCTTGCGCAGGACCGCGGTGAACTCCGCGCCCAGTTCTCCCGTGCTCGCCATGACGTCCTCCGGTGCTCGGCTGCTGCTCCCTCTTCCGGAAAAGACAGACCGCCGGACTCCGGAGAACTCATCGCGGGCGCCGGGGTCACGCCCCGGCGGGCACCCGGTCCAGGAAACCGAGCACGGCCCTGATCCGGCCCTGCCCGTCCAGGGTGATCACATCCGACCCGGCGACCGGTGCCGAGCCGTCGGCCGTGCTCACCAGCTCCCACGAGAAGCGGGCGATGCCGTGATGACCGTCGACGCCACCGTTGAGCCGGAACTCGAACCCCGGGAACTGCTCACGGGCCGCCGCGATCACCGCGGTGATCTCCTCGTGGCCGCTGACGTCGGCCAGGGGGTCGGTGTAGGTGCCGTCCTCGGCCCAGGCGGCGGCGACCGCCTTGGCGCGTGCCGCCGGGGAGTCGGCGTTCCAGGCCTCGAAGTAGCGGGCGACGGCGTCCTCGTGGCGGTGGGCGGTTGCGGGCATGGGCGATCAGCCTCCGGACAGGTCGTCATCATCGTCGTTGCTGGTCAGGTACCGGGTGCGGCGCTCGGCCGACCCGGTACGACCACTTTGCCCGCAGCCGCCGGGAGCGTCGATTACCTCCGGAGTCATGGGCCCGCGCCACCACTCGCCGCATTTCGGCCAACTCGGGGTGTGAATATGCCAGGAGAGTGGCCGGAAAGTCGTGGTGACAGTGATTCAGTAGTGAACATACTGACCTGCGAGAGCGCTTTTCACATCGAGCGACGGCGCCCTCACGCACAGCACGCGAACCGCAGAGGGGCGAGCCCGGGACGGCGAACGGGCAGGGCGACGGGGGAGGGTCACGTGCACGACGAGTTTCTGTGCCACGTCACGGCGTACGGAGTCTGCGACGGCCGCCGGATCGGAGTCCCCCTCGGCACCTACCGGGCGCCCACCCTGGCCCTGGCCCTGTGGTGGCTGCGCGACCGCGCCTCCTGGATCGCCCAGCGCCTCGACCCCCGGCCGGACGCCGAGCACTTACCGACGGGCTCGCTCGTGCCGGTCGCCCCCACCGTGCCCGACGTGCCCATGCTGCTGCGCGCCTGGTGCGCCGATCCCGCCCAGCAGGAGCGGGTCGCCGAGGAGTTGGCGGCCGGCCGGCTGGTGCGCATCGCCACCAGCGACGACACCACCGAGTACGAACTGCTCGCGGAGTCCGTGGACGCCCTGCGGATGCAGCGCACCGCCCCCTTCGTCGGCATCACCGTCGGCTGACCTCCGGCCGCCCTCGCCCAGGCGTATACCAGGTCACATCGGTAGAATCTTGACCATGGCGCAACCCTCGGTAGCACCAGAGCTCGTCCTCGAGACGGAGACGGGCACCACCGTGATGATGCCGGGCCGCGACTACCACGTGGGGCGTGACCCCTTGTGCGACATCGTCATCGACGACGACCGGGTCTCCTGGCACCACGCGGTGCTGAAGCCCGAGGACGGTCACTGGACCATCGAGGACGAGGACAGCACCAACGGCACCTACGCCGACGGCCGCCGCATCCGTGAACGGGACGTCGGGCCCGGCAGCGTGATCCGCTTCGGGAATCCGGCCGACGGACCCCGCATGACCCTGACGGGACGCACCGCTCCCGCCGCCCCCAGGCCGGAACGCCCCTCCGCCGTCTCCATGCCCGCCCACACCGGTACCTACCGGCAGCCCACGACCGTACGGCCGTTGCCGTCCCGCACCGTCCGCATCGGCCGCGCCACCGACAACGACCTGGTCATCGACGACCTCGTGGTCTCCCGCCGGCACGCCGAACTGCGTGCCCTGGCCGACGGAAGCTACGAGATCACCGACCTGGGCAGCCACAACGGCACCTACCTCAACGGCAGTCGCGTCACCAGCGCCCCGGTCGGCGAGGGCGACATCGTCGGCATCGGTCACTCGGCCTTCTGCCTCGTCGGAGACCAGCTCCAGGAGTACGTCGACACCGGCGAGGTCTCCCTCGACGTGCAGGACCTCGCCGTCAGCGTGGACCGGGGCCGCAAGACGCTGCTGGACCACGTGTCCTTCCCGGTGGGGGAGAAGTGCCTGCTCGCCGTCGTCGGACCGAGCGGCGCCGGCAAGTCCACGCTCCTCAACGCCCTCACCGGCCAGCGGCCCGCGGGCCACGGCACCGTCCTCTACGACGGCCGCGACCTCTACCGCGACTACGCCGAGCTGCGCCAGCGCATCGGCCTCGTTCCGCAGGACGACATCCTGCACGCGCAGCTGACCGTCCGCAAAGCGCTCTCCTACGCCGCCGAACTGCGCTTCCCGCAGGACACCGCCAAGGCCGAGCGGCGCGCCCGGGTCGACGAGGTCATCCGCGAACTGGGCCTGGCGCAGCGCGCCGACCAGCCGGTGCACAGCCTGTCCGGCGGCCAGCGCAAGCGGGTCAGCGTGGCCCTGGAACTGCTGACGAAGCCGTCGTTGCTGTTCCTCGACGAGCCGACCTCCGGCCTCGACCCCGGCATGGACCGCTCGGTGATGCACATGCTGCGCGGCCTCGCCGACGACGGCCGGACCGTCATCGTCGTCACCCACAGCGTGCTCAGTCTGGACGTGTGCGACCGGCTTCTCGTCCTCGCGCCCGGCGGGAAGATCGCCTATTACGGGCCGCCCGAGGACGCCCTGCCCTTCTTCGGCTTCGAGGAGTGGCCCGAGGCCTTCGAGGCCTTCGAACGGGACGCGGACCGGGACTGGGCGGGGCAGTACCTCGCCTCGCCCTTCCACGGACGGTACGTGGCCGACGCCTCCGCCCAGCCCCAGCGGCCACGGTCCCAGCCCGTCGTCATCACCGCCCCGCCCCGGCCGCGCAGCCGCGGCGCCCAACTCGGCACGCTGGTGCGCCGGTACGCGGCCGCGCTGAGCGCCGACCGGACCTTCCTGATCATCATGATCGCCCTGCCCTTCGTCATGGGCGCGATGGCCCGCGCCCTCGCGGGCGGCAAGCTGACCCTCGACACGGCGATGAACGCGCTGCTCATCCTCTGCGTCGGCGCGGTGCTCACCGGGGCCGCCAACGCCGTGCGCGAACTCGTCAAGGAACGCGTGATCTACCAGCGTGAACGGGCGGTGGGCCTGTCCAGATCGGCGTACCTGATGTCCAAGGTCATCGTCCTGGGCGTCATCACCGTGCTCCAGGCGGTGGTGCTGACCCTGGTCGCCCTGGCGGGTGTCGACCTCGGCGCCCCGGGCGGCGAGGGCGTGCTGATGCCGCCCCTGGTGGAGATCACGGTCGCCGTCGCCCTGCTCGCTTTCACCGCGATGATGCTCGGTCTGCTCGTCTCGGCCCTGGTGCGCAAGGAAGAGGTGACGATGCCGCTGCTGGTGCTCATCGCCATCGTCCAGGTCGTCTTCTGCGGGGCGTTGCTGAAGCTGGCCGGCACCCCGGGGCTCGAGCAGCTGGGCTGGCTGGTGCCGGCGCGCTGGGCGCTGGCAGCGATGGCCGGGACCGTGGAGCTCGCCCGGATCGTTCCCGACGACCTGACGAAGGACCCGCTCTTCGAGCACGAAGTGGGCACCTGGCTGCTGGACGTGGGGATGCTGGTCGTGCTGTCGGTGCTCTTCGGGTTCCTCGTGTCGCGGCTGCTGCGCCGGCACGAACCGGCGGTCATGCGGAAGTAGGGAGCGCCGATGACGAGCCCCGGTTTCCGGCCCACGCACGTCGTCCCGCAGCACGGGCTGCCCGCCTGGGAGGCGCCCGACCCGGCCCGGCCCACCGTGGACCTCGACCCCCTGCTGCCGGTGCAGTTGTTGGAGCGGCAGGGCGACTGGGGGCACGTGCTGTGCTTCAACGGCTGGTCGGCCTGGGTCGACGGCCGCCGCCTGGTCGCCGTACCGCAGGATCCGCCCGCCGCGGACGGGCCGCTCACCCGCGCCGCGGATCCGCGGCCGCTGCTGGGGCGGGCACAGGAAGCCCTGGCGCGGTACCGCTCCGCGGTGGAGGACCTCGCGGCCGGCCTCGACCGGGAGTCGTTCCGCACCCGCACACACGGGATGCGGATCGGCGTCGTCGTCGACGGTGAGTCCGTGTGGCTCTACGACGCCGCCCACGGGCACTGGGTGTACGCCGACGGCGTCCGGACGACCACGTACGCGACGGACGAGACGCCCGAAGCGGAACCGGCGTCCCGCCCTGCGGAGGCGCCCGTGCGCCCCCCGGCCCGGGTGGTGCCGCCCGGGACACCGGCACCGTCGGGGGTGGCCTCGCCCGAGGCACCCTCGCCCTCGGCGGCGGCCCCGCCCGCGGCCCCCGAACCGGCGACGGGGGCCGTGCCCCCCGGGGCTCCGGAGCCCACGCGGGTGGTGACTCCGCATGCTGCCGGGCCGACCCGGGTGGTACCTCCGAAGGGGCCTGACCCGACCCGGGTGGTGGCGCCTGACGCTCCCGATCCCACCCGGGTAGTGGCCACGCGGGTGGTGGCCCCGGATGCTGCTGAGCCCACGCGGGTGGTGGCCCCGGATGCTGCTGAGCCCACGCGGGTGGTGGCCCCCGATGCTTCCGAGCCGACACCGGTCGTGCCCCCGGATGCTGCTGAGCCCACGCGGGTGGTGGCCCCCGATGCTTCCGAGCCGACACCGGTCGTGCCCCCGGATGCTCCGGATCCCACGCGGGTGGTGGCCCCCGAGCCCACGCGGGTCGTCACCCCCGAAACCCCCGGGCCCACCCGCCTCGTGCCGCCCGAGGACCGGGAGGGCGAGAGCGAGGGCGAGCCGGAGGCGGAGCGGCCGGGTGCGGCGCCGCCCACGCGGGTCGTGGGGCAGGAGCCGACCCGGATCGTCTCACCCGAGGGTGACGGGCGGTGACCCGCCAGACGAGTCTGTTCTCCGGGCGGCCGTCCGAGCTCGTCGGGCAGCAGATCGCCGGGTACCGGATCGAGGAGGAGATCGGGCGCGGCGGCATGGCCGTCGTGTACCGGGCCCGTGACCTGCGCCTGGAGCGCACCGTCGCCCTGAAGCTGCTCGCCCCCGAACTCGCCCGCAACGACACCTTCCGTCGCCGGTTCACCCACGAGTCGCGGGCCGCCGCGGCGATCGACCACCCGCACATCGTGCCGGTGTTCGAGGCCGGTGAGACCGACGGGGTCCTGTACATCGCCATGCGGTACGTCCCCGGCAGCGATCTGCGGCACGTCCTCGACCGCGAGGGCCCGATGCCGCCCGTCACCGCCCTGCGCGTCGCCGCCCAGGTCGCCTCCGCACTCGACGCGGCCCACGATCACGGCCTGGTCCACCGGGACGTCAAGCCGGGCAACATCCTGGTGGCCCGCGGCACCGACAGCGACCACCCCGAGCACGTCTACCTCACCGACTTCGGCCTCACGAAGAAGTCCCTGTCCCTGACCGGCTTCACCACGGTCGGCCAGTTCGTCGGCACGCTCGACTATGTCGCCCCCGAGCAGATCTCCGGCAAGCCGGTCGACGCCCGCTGCGACGTGTACGGGTTCGCCTGCGTCGTCTTCGAGACCCTGTCCGGCCACCCGCCCTTCCTCCGCGACGACGACATGGCCCTGCTCTGGGCCCACCAGTACGACGAACCGCCGCCGCTGACCGGGGACCGGCCCGACCTCGACCCGCGGGTGGACCCCGTCTTCGCCCAGGCCCTCGCCAAGAGCCCCGACGACCGATATCCGTCCTGCCTCGCGTTCGTGGCCGCACTGCGTGCCGCGACGACCGGCGGCGAGACCGGCGCCCCCAGGACGCCCACGCGCGTGGACCGGCAGCTGCCGGGCGCGGGGGAGGAGCGGCCCAAGCAGCCGCCCCGCTGGGCCGAACCGGTCTTCGTACCGCGGATGTAGGGTCCTGCGTCAGCTTCCGCGGCCGGTGCGCACCTCGCCCCGCCGCCGTACGCGACGTGCCAGCAGCGCCCCGGCGAATCCGGCCGCCAGTCCCCACGGGACGGCCAGGCCCACGGCGCCCCACAGCTTGGGTCTCAGGAACAGTTCACCCCCCAGACCGCCGCCCAGATCACCGATGCCCAGCACGGACAGACCGAAGTGAGCGGAGATCCGCCCCACGAGGCAGATCATGAACACCGTGAGCATCAGGGCGAGTGCCATGTGCACCGCGTGCTGCCAGGCGCGCACCCGGGCCGGCGACCGGGCCGCCATCACGAACCCGGCGGCCAGCAACAGCACGACGTCGACGACCAGCAGCCACCACACCCGGCCGTCGTGCTCGGCGAGAGTCCGCAGATTCAGCTCGGAGACGTCCGGAGTGCGCAGCACCTCGTCGAGGACATGCGGCATGGGCAGGCCGAACGGTCCCTCCACCCTGCCGTTCCAGGTGGCGCCGAGCCCGATCGTCAGCGCGAGCCACACCAGATTGGGGATGCCCAGCAAAATCACCGCGAACGTCTCCCGCGCGTGCCCCTTGGTCGCCGCGACGACCAGGGCTACGATCACGCCGATCACGACGCAGACCAGCAGCAGCGCGACCATCGCGTACGCGGCAGGCCGCACCGACGTCTGAAAACGCAGCAGCCCCGCGGGCAACGGTGCTCCGCGTGACACCAGCAGCGCCACCACCAGCACACCGGCCAGCCACACCACGCCGACGAACACGGACAGCGGGACATCGGTGGTGAAGCCGACCTCGGGCGACGCGCCGAACAGGTCGCCGAGTTCGGCGAGCGTGTCATCGTCCCCGAGGGGGATGTCGAAGGTGTGACGGGCCGCGAGAGTCAGGCCGATCAGCGCGATCAGCCACAGGGCCGCCACCCGGCCGGCCCATCCGGCCAGCTCCGCCGCGCCGGCGACCGCGCGATGCCGCAGCGGCCGCAGGAACCCCCAGGCGAGCACCAGTGCCCCGGTGAGCGTGACCGACAGCGGAATCACCGTCAGGCCGACCTGGGTCGAGGCGAGGTCGCCCGCGCTTCCGGTGAGCTTCACGGTGCCGCCGACCGCGGTGACCACGGTGGCCGCGACGACGGGGCCGAAGGACCCGTCCGGAAGGTCACCGGCCCCGGCCGCCCACAGTCCCAGGACGGCCACCACCGCCATGGCGAGCAGCCCGGCGAGCACCGTGACGAGGGCATGCGCCCAGCCGTGGCGGGACCCGGCCCGCTCGCCGGAGGTATGTGCCTGGCCGGAGGGGGTGCGCGAACTCACGCTGCCACGCTAAGCAGCCCCCGTGCACGGCGCCCGCCGGAGAGGTCCGTCCGCGTCGGCTTGCGGGGCGCACGGGACCGGGGCACACAATGAACTCGTAGTGGAAAAAGCGGTATACACCGGTGCTAATCATCTTCGGTGTGTGAAGGCCACAGAGAACCCACGCGGGAGAAGAGCTCGTGAGCGTCGATCCACCGTCGTCCGGCCGCCCCACAGGACCTCCCTCGGGCCCGCTGTCGGGCCCCTCCCAGCCGCCCTCCGGCGGCGGCCCGCCGTCGGAGCCGCCCAGCGGAGGCGGCCGGGAGCCGGAACCCCGTCGCCCTTGGTGGGGCTCCGTACCCCGGGTCGCGATCATCGCGACCGCCGTGGTGGCCGCCGTGGTCCTGGCCGTGGTGCTCTCCCGGCCGGACAACGGTGGTACCGGTGCGTCCGACGGCGGCACCAGCACGGCCACGGGTGAGGTCTTCCTCCAGCCCGCGGCCGACACGGGGCCGGACGCGTTCACCGAGTCGACGGCCCGGGAGGACAGCTCCGCCTCACCGGTCACGCCCTCGGGGGCCAGCGAGTCGGCCCCGCAGAACGCCGTGCGGGGTGTGAGCGGCGACGCGCCCGGTCTGTACGGCGGCACCCGCAACGTCGCCAGCTGTGACGTGGAGAAGCAGATCGCGTACTTCGAGGACGCCCCGGACAAACAGCGCGCGTTCGCCTCGGTCGTCCGGGTCCAGCCGTCCGACGTCCCCTCCTACCTGCGCTCGCTCACCCCCGTGCAACTGCGCATGGACACCCGCGTCACCAACCACGGCTACAAGAACGGCGCCGCCACCCGCTATCAGGCCGTCCTCCAGGCCGGCACGGCCGTCCTCGTCGACGACCGCGGCGTGCCCCGGGTGCGCTGCGCGTGCGGCAACCCGCTGTCACCGCCGGTCGCCCAGCAGAGCGCGCCGAAGACGACCGGCGCCCCGTGGCCCGGGTACAAGGCGTCGAACGTCGTCGCGGTGGCGCCCGCGCCGGAGCCGGTCGACGTCTTCGTGATGTGCGAGCCCGACGGTGAGTGGTTCGAGCGTCATGCGGGTGACACGGGCAAGAAGGACCACAAGACGAAAAAGCCCGGCAAGCCGTCCCCGTCGGCGAGCATCACCACGCCGACGGCACCGACCGACTCGACGTCGTCGAAGCCGCCCACGAGTGAACCGCCCACCTCGGACACGGACACGTCGGGGCCGACGACGGAAGAGCCGCCGACGTCCGACACCCAGCCGTCGCCGCCCGACAGCGACACCGGCAGCGACACGGGGAGCGACACCGGGAGCGACACCGGCGGTGGCACGACGGACCAGGCCCCCGCCTCCTGATCCGGCCGGCTCAGGAGGCGCGGACCACCAGGGCGTAGTCACCGAGTCCGAGCAGCCGGTCGCCCGGCAGATCGCCGTGGGCGGTGACGACCGCCTCGACACGGCCCGTCTCCGGTTCGAACGCGACGTCCTGGACCGTGCCCAGCGTGTCCCCCGTCTCGGTGAGGATCCTCAGGCCCGGCAGCTCGTGGTGCGTCGGCACCTCGGCCGGTTCGGCGGTCGTGCGGACCAGTACCGCGTCCGGGCCGATGGCGTGCAGGGCACCCCAGGCCAGCACGGTGTCCTTGCGGGAGTGCCGGCCTCGCACCCGGACGTGCGTGACCACGCCGGACACGGCGTCGACCGTCAGCGACCTCAGCGCACCGACCTCCTCGGCCTCGGCCAGTGTCAGCACCGGCAGGCCGCGCGCCTCGGAGAACAGCATCATGGCGCCGACCCCTCCCGCCCGGCCTGGAAGGCCCCGACCCGGGCGACGAACGCCGGCAGGTCGTCGGCGACGTAGCGGGTGGCGTCCGCCGGAATGACCAGGGCACGGCCCGAGACGGCGAGTGTCTCGCCGCGCGGCACGTAGACCCGGTGCCGTCGGCGTCGGGAGCCCCGCACCAGCGCCTTCGCCGCGGCGATCCGGAAACCCACGACCCGGCCGCTGGTGCCGCCCTCGACGATCACGTCGAGCACCGTGCCCACCTCGGCGCCCTCGTCGGTCAGCACCTTCGCGTGCAGCACCCGGCCCTGCTGGGCTTCGCGACGGGCCACCACGACGGAGGTGTCCTGCAGCGCGAGGGCGTCGCGGACCATGACCGCGTGTGGACCGAGGGCGTGCACCGCCGGCCACGGCAGGCTCTGCTTCAGTGGCCCGCTCAGCAGGCCGCGCCCGCTCAGCGTGAAACCCGTGATCCGACCGGCGGCGGCGTCGAACACCGTGTCCTTGACCTGTGCGACGGCGTCGCCGCCCAGGGTGACCACCGGGAGGGTCGTCAGACTGCGCGCCGCCAGCAGCTCGTTCATCGCAGGCCCTTCCCGCCGGGCCGGCGGCGGACCGCGATGACGGTCCCCGACCGGCGCCCCGCCTGCACGGCGAGCGTCACCGCCGTGACGGCGGCGAGCGCCGCGACCACCACGACCAGCCATGTCCACCAGGCCACCGCGCACCTCCGGCGATCCGGCCCGGCCGCCCTCGGCCGGTCCTGATTCCTTCCGGGTGCCCCGCACAGGGGGGGACAATGCCCGCGTCAGGGAATGGGGGAGAATCTGTCAGGACTGTGAAGCCGGGGCCGGGGTACGAGCACTGGTGCAGAGCGTCCGGCCAGTCCGGCTTCCCGGAGAGAGAAGAATGATCGACCACCTGGACGGGGCAGTGATACCGACTGGTTTCGACGTGCCCGTGGAACCGCTGAGGCGGGCGGCACACTACACCGGCGAGCAGGGATGCATCGCCGAGGCGCGGTCCTTCGCCGCGCTCTTCCTCGACCAGCTCAGGACCGAGTGGTGCGCCCGTATCGACGAGCGGGTCGACGGTGCCGTACTGCTGGTGGTGAGCGAACTGATCACCAACGCCGACCGGCACAGCAACGGGCCGTACATCCTGGAGCTCGTCGGCACCGATGCCGCGGTGACGGTGTCGGTCTACGACAGCAGCTCCGCACTGCCCCGCGTCTTCCCCCGCAACCCCGAGCGCATCGGCCGGCACGGTCTGGAGATCGTCCAGGCACTCGCGGAGCAGGTCAGCGTGGAACGGGTGCCGGTAGGCAAGCGGGTGCGCGCCGTTCTGCCGCTCTCGGGCGCAACCGGCGCATGAGCCGTCCGGGTGAACGCGTCACCCGGACGGAACGAATCGTCTCTCGCCCCATCGGCGGAGCCCCCACTGCCGACATCTCATGACGAGCGGCGAAACCTCATCGAGAACCCGGTCCGGACAACGCTCGCGGGTGCCGCCCCACTCCCGCATGGGGGGCGGCACCCGCTGGTCGGGCGACTCTGTCAGGCGCAGCCCAGCTCGCCCAGCATGCCCTCGCGCAGTCGTGTGATGATCCGCTTGATCAGCCGGGATACGTGCATCTGCGAGCAGCCGAGCTTCTCGCCGATCTCCGCCTGGGTGGCCTCCTCCACGAACCGCATGTGGATGATCTGCCGGTCGCGCTCGCTCAGCTCCGCCATGAGCGGGGCGAGCGAGTGGAAGTCCTCGACGAGTCGCAGCCCGTCCTCCTCCACACCGATGAAGTCGGCCAGGACCGCCTCGCCACCCTCCGGGCCGTCCCCGGTCAGTGCGGCGTCCAGCGACGACGAGTTGTACCCGTTCGCCGCGATCTGCCCCTCCATGACCTCACGCTCGGAGATGTTCATCAGCGTGGCCAGCTCGGCGACCGTCGGCTCTCGGTCCAGTCGGCTGGCGAGCTCCTCACGGGCCTTGGCCAGCTCGACACGCAGCTCCTGCAGTCGCCGGGGCACGTGCACCGCCCACGTCGTGTCCCGGAAGAACCGCTTGATCTCGCCGACGATGTACGGCAGGGCGAAGGAGGTGAACTCGACCTCGCGTGAGAGCTCGAACCGGTCGATGGCCTTGATCAGGCCGATCATGCCGGTCTGGACGATGTCCTCCATGTCGTCCCCGCGGCCGCGGAACCGGCCGGCGGCGAAGCGCACGAGTGACATGTTCATCTCGATGAGGGTGTTGCGCGCGTACTGGTACTCGTGCGTTCCCTCTTCGAGTTCCGTCAGGCGCTGGAAGAACTGGCGGGACAGCTGCCTCGCGTCCCGCGGAGCCACGGACCGCGGGTCCACGACTCCTGGCAGTGCTCCGTCACCCGCGCTGGCCTCGGCGTTCTCTTCGACGGCCTGTGCCTTCGACCGGATCACGGCGGTCTCCATTACCTCTCCCACGAACGTCACGGCTGACATCGGCTGACATCTGCATAGGTACTCCCGAGTTGCGGGTACCCGGGTTGACGCGCACCATGCCCTCCGATTTTGCCACGGGCGAAATAGGAAGGAATGTCACCTTCTGTCTCGGCTCTTCGTTCTCCGTCCCGTCGGGCGCGCCGTGATTCCACCCAGGGCGGAACGCCGGGCCCTTCCCCCGACGGCCGGGATTCCTAGGCTGGAGCGGTGAGCAACCACCTGCCGAAAGAAGCCCGAGTCATTCCGCTGCGCCCGCACGGCGCGCGTCCCGCCGGCGCACCCTCGCGCCAGGCGCCGCCGGACCCCGCCGTGAAGGAGCCGCTGTGGCGGGACCTGGTGGGTGACGTCCTGCGCCGCGAGCGCCTCGCGCAGGAGCGCACGCTGAAGGACGTCGCCGACGAGGCGAGGATCTCCATGCCCTACCTCTCGGAGGTGGAGCGGGGCCGCAAGGAGGCCTCGTCGGAGGTCCTCGCGGCCGCCGCCCACGCCCTCGGGCTGAGCCTCGGCGACCTGCTGAGCAGGGCGCGGGGCGAACTGATCCGTCTCACCTCCCACTGCGCGGGCGGCGGCCGCCGCGGCGCGTCCACCCCGTCGCACGACGGAATGTGCCTGGCGGCCTGAGCCG
Organism: Streptomyces sp. NPDC029041; assembly: GCF_040637515.1. Classification (NCBI taxonomy): domain Bacteria; kingdom Bacillati; phylum Actinomycetota; class Actinomycetes; order Kitasatosporales; family Streptomycetaceae; genus Streptomyces; species Streptomyces sp. NPDC029041. The sequence goes on from NZ_JBEZWO010000019.1 coordinate 40,270, forward strand.
CATCGGCCGGCCGGCGCCTCAGACCCTCGCGAGGCGCCGGCTGAGCACCTCGTCGGCCAGCCCGTAGCCCACCGCCTCCTGCGCGGTGAACACCTTGTCGCGGTCCATGTCGGCCCGCAGCGTCGCCACGTCGTGGTGGGTGTGCCGCGCCAGCACCTCCTCGACCTGGGAGCGGATCCGCACCATCTCCTTGGCCTGCAGCGCCAGATCGGAGACCGTGCCGCGCTGCCCTCCGGCAGCCGGCTGACCGAGCAGCACCCGTGAGTGCTCCAGCACGAACCGCCGCCCCGGGTCTCCGCCGGCCAGCAGCACGGCCGCCGTGGAGGCCGCCTGCCCCACGCAGAACGTGGAGATCGGCGCCTGCACGAACGTCATCGTGTCGTAGATGGCCATGAGCGAGGTGAACGAGCCACCCGGAGAGTTCAGGTAGATCGCGATCTCGCTCTCCGGCGACGACGACTCCAGGTGGAGGAGCTGGGCGATGACCACGTTGGCGACGCCGTCGTCGATCTCGGTGCCGAGGAAGATGATCCGCTCGGACAGCAGCCGGCTGAACACGTCGTAGGACCGCTCGCCCTGAGGGGTGCGCTCGACGACGTTCGGAATCGTGTACGTACCCATCACTGCAGCCCCATCCTGCGCCGGGTGGCCGCCGGGCGGACGTCCGCGAGGGACTCCACGACCCGGTCCACCATGCCGTACTCCCTGGCCTCCTCCGCCGTGAACCAGCGGTCCCGGTCGCCGTCCCGGGAGATGGTCTCCGGGCTCTGACCGGTGTGCTCGGCGGTGATCCGCTCGATCGTCCGCTTGGTGAACTCCAGGTTCTCCGCCTGGATCTCGATGTCGGCGGTGGTGCCGCCGATGCCCGCCGAAGGCTGGTGCATCATGATCCGCGCGTTCGGCAGGGCGTAGCGCTTGCCCGGCGCGCCGACGCTCAGCAGGAACTGGCCCATGCTGGCCGCGAACCCCATGGCCAGAGTGGAGACGTCGTTCGGGATGAGCCGCATCGTGTCGTAGACGGCGAGGCCCGCGTGCACCGCGCCGCCCGGGCTGTTGATGTACAGGCTGATGTCGGTGTGGGCGTCCTCCGCGGACAGGATGAGCAGCTGGGAGCAGACCCGGTTGGCGGAGACCTCGTCGACCTGGGTGCCCAGCAGCACGATGCGCTGCGCGAGCAACTGGGCGGCCAGATGGTCGTCGAAACGGGTCGGAGGGGTGTCGCCCTCCTCCGCCCGCGGGGCGAGCGTCGTGAGTGGAGTCATCGGTTCTCCTCGTGTGCGGCGACGGGCGCCGCTGACGTGTCGGGGATGTGCCGTCGACTCCACTCTTGACCTCGGACGATGTCCGCGAACGGTTTCTCTGCCCTCGGCAGATCCGCTACCGGCGGAGCCCGGAGGCTCAGCCCGTCCCGCGCAATTGGCGGAAGAACGCGCGCACATCACCCACCAGCAGGTCCGGCTGCTCCATCGCGGCGAAGTGCCCGCCGCGGTCGAACTCCGTCCAGCGGACGATGTTCTCCGTGCGCTCCGCCTTGTGCCGCAGCGGAATCTGGGGATCGCCGGCGAAGGAGGCCACCGCGGTCGGCGCTGTCGAGGGCTCCTGCGGGGCGGCGACCCGCTCGCCCCGGGCGTGGGCCCGCTCGTAGTAGACCCGGGCTGAAGAGCCCGCCGTGCCCGTCAGCCAGTACAGCATCACGTTCGTGAGCATCAGGTCCCGGTCGACGGCCTCCTCGGGCAGCTCCTCGGAGTCCGTCCACTCCCGGAACTTTTCGACGATCCACGCGAGTTGGCCCACGGGGGAGTCGGTGAGCGCGTAGGACACGGTCTGCGGCCGGGTGGACTGCACGTGGAAATAGCCCGTGCCGTCGCGGGACCACTGCGCCCACCGCCGCCACGAGGCGAGCGTGCGCTCCCGCTCCGCGGGACTCAGCGCCTGAAGCTCCTCGGCGGCCGGCTCGGTGGCCGCCTGGGCGCCCGGCAGCAGATTGAGGTGGATGCCGGTGACCCGGCCGGGGTGGACGCGGCCCAGTTCGCGGGAGATCGCCGCACCCCAGTCGCCACCCTGCGCGCCGAACCGCTCGTAGCCGAGACGTGTCATCAGCTCGGCCCAGGCGTCGGCGATGCGGCGCGCCTCCCAGCCGGTCTCCCGGGTGGGTCCGGAGAACCCGAAGCCGGGGATGCTCGGCAGCACGACGTGGAAGGCGTCGGCCGGATCCCCGCCGTGGGCGGCCGGGTCCGTCAGCGGCCCGACGACGTCGAGGAACTCCACCATCGACCCCGGCCACCCGTGCGTGACGACCAGCGGGGTCGCATCGGGCTCGGGGGAGCGGACGTGCGCGAAGTGCACCTGCGCGCCGTCGATCTCGGTGAGGAACTGCGGCCACGCGTTCAGCCGTGCCTCCGTGGCCCGCCAGTCGTAGTCGTGCCGCCAGTGGCGCACCAGCTCGCGCAGATAGCCCGACGGGACGCCGTAGGTCCAGCCCACGCCCGGCAGCTCGTCGGGCCACCGGGTGCGGTCGAGGCGATCATGGAGGTCGTCGAGGTCGCTCTGCGGTATGTCGATGCGGAACGGACGGATGCCGCTGCAGGCGGGCGTGGTTGTCATGACCGCGATGTTAGGTCCGGAGGGTGTAGCGGCCACCTTTTTTGCCGGCCGCCCGGCCGATGAGTTCAGGGGCGCGCGCCGGTCGACAGTGGTGACAGCGTTCCACGCACCCGGGAGGACTCATGACCACCGACGGTTTCACCACCTGCCTCTGGTTCGACGGCCAGGCCGAGGAGGCCGCCCACTTCTACGTCTCGGTCTTCAAGAACTCCAGCGTCGGCAAGATCGCCCGCTATCCCGAGGGGGCGCCGCAGCCCGCCGGGAGCGTGATGACCGTCGAGTTCACGGCCAACGGACACCGGTTCCTGGGCCTCAACGGCGGACCCCAGTTCACGTTCAGCGAGGCGGTCTCCTTCATGATCCTCTGCGAGAACCAGGAGGAGATCGACTACTACTGGACCAGGCTCACCGAGAACGGCGGTGAGCCCGGCCCCTGCGGCTGGCTCAAGGACCGGTTCGGCGTGTCCTGGCAGGTCGTCCCGGACCGGCTCGACGAGATGATCACCGACCCGGATCCGGCGAAGGCCGCCCGCGTCACCCAGGCGTTCATGGCGATGAGCAAGTTCGACGTCGCCGCCCTGGACAGGGCGTACGAGGGCGAGTGAGGTGCGCGCACAGGGGCGGAGCCGTCCGGCACCCCGCGCCGGCTCGGCCCCTACGCCGTCTCGGCCGCGATCTCCCCGATCACATACCGGGAGTTCGCGGCGACCGGCGGGTTCGTGTCCCAGTAGTACGGCAGCGCGATGACCGCGATCGACAGGGCCCAGCCCCGGGCCCGGGCCCATTCGGCCTCGCCGGCGCCCACGGCCGCGCGGAACACCCCGCGGGCCGCCGACGGCAGCAGGCACCACGCGCCGATGAGATCGACGGCGGGATCACCGACCCCCACCGTTCCGTAGTCGATCACGGCACTGAGCCGTCCGCCCTCGACCAGCAGGTTCCCGGCCATCAGGTCACCGTGGGCCCAGACCGGCGGCCCGGTGTGCTCCGGAGCGCGCAGGGCCTCTTCCCACACCCTCGTCACCGCGGCGGTGTCGACCCGGTCCGCCAGCTGCGCGAGGGCCTCACGCAGGAAGGCGTCCCGGGAGGCCAGCGGCACCCCTCGGTAGCCCGGAGGGCCCTTCGAGGCGTCGACACGGCGCAGGGCCGTGACATACGCCGCCAGGTCCTCGGCGAGCAGCGCGGGTTCCTCGAGCGCGCCGGGCACCGGGTTGCGGCCGTCCAGCCAGCCGTACACCGACCAGGGCCAGGGGAAGCCGTCCCCGGGCTCGCCCTGCCCGAGGGCTTCGGGCGCGGCGACGGGCAACGCCGGGCCCAGCCGGGGCAGCCAGCGCAGCTCGTGCGTGATCGCCTCCACGGCACGCGGGTGCCGGGGGAGGCGTACGACCTTGTCCGCACCGAGGCGGAACATGGCGTTCTCCGTCCCGGAGGACTCCAGCCGCCACAACGGCAGCCCGGCCCACCGCGGGAACTGTCCGGCGATCAGCCGGCCGACGACCGAGACGTCGATGTCCAGCTCGTCCTCATGCATCCGCACCGCACACATGCCGCCCATTCGAGCGGTCAACGCGCAGCCTGTCGAACGGTTTTCGTGATCTCCCGGGCGATGCGCAGGATCCCGGGGGAGCGGACCGGGCAGGGTCTGGGCCTCGACGTCGTGGGGGCCAGGCAGAAGTGCAGGTAGTCGTCGTCGCGGTGCAGGGCCGTGCGGTCGCGGCCGGGCTGGGTGCACAGGCCGGGGCGGGCGCGCTCGTCGGGGGTGCACGGCAGGTACTGCGTCCAGGCGTAGCGGTCGGTGGCCGGACTCACCGCCTTCCCGGCGTCCGACACGAGGCCGCCCGAGACCGCGGCACGCTTCTCGTAGAGCGCGTTGACGCGCCGGACCCGCTCGGGGGTGATCGGGTCCGGCCCCTGGGAGACCCAGACGATCCGCGGACGGCCGTCGCCGCCGGCCGCGGCGATCTGCTCGGTGAGCCGGCGGGCGTCGGCTTCGTAACGCGTGAAGTACCGGTCGGGGGACTTGCCGTAGGTGATGCCGTCCATGCACGGCGTGTAGCCCCAGGCGTTCCCCCAGAACTGCAGGACCACGACGTCGGGCCGCAGCCTGCGCACCAGTGCGGCGGCCTTGTCGGCGGCCGGTACCAGGGAGCGGTCGGCCGTGCCCTCCAGGTAGTCGCACAGCGTGGTGCCCGAGTACGGGGCACCGGTGTACTTCGCCTTCAGGTCCCGGCGTAACTCCTCGCCCAGGACCTTCTGGGCCTCCATCGCCAGCGAGTCGCCCAGGTACAGGACCGTGGGCGCCCGTTCCGGCGCCGGACCGGGGGCGGCGGGGACGCGCTGGTGGGTGGTGGCCGACGCCCGCGGCGCGGCCGGTGCCGGCTCCTCGGGCGCGGACGCCGGATCCCCGCACCCGCCGAGGAACATCCCGGCCAGCAGTACCCCCACGACCCACGGCTTGCGCATCTGGCAACTCCCGCCCCGGCCACCGAAACGGCACTCAGGCAAGCACAACCGGGCGCCGGGGGGAAGACGTCCGCCGCGGGAAGGCCGGCTCGACGCGCGTGTCCACGCCCGGGTGACTAGCGTGAGGAAACGGACGATTCCACTCATGCGGAGGGGCCGTGGCCATGGCGGTGCAACCTGAAGGGGCCCCTTGCTGGGCCGATGCGATGTTCGGTGATCTCGAAGGGGCCAAGAACTTCTACGGGGGCGTCCTCGGCTGGACCTTCGCCGAGGCGGCGGCGGAGTTCGGCAACTACACGGAGGCCTCGGTGAACGGCAAGCCGGTCGCCGCCGTCGTTCCGCCGATGCCGGGCCAGGAGGGCCTGTCGCAGTGGTGCCTCTACTTCGCGTCCCGGGACGCCGCCGCCACCGCCGCCCGGATCCGTGACCACGGCGGCGAGGTGCTGATGGAACCGATGCGGGTCGCCGACCTCGGCACCATGTGCCTGGCCCGTGATCCCGGTGGTGTCGTCTTCGGCGTCTGGCAGGCCGGCACCCACGAGGGCTTCCAGGCGATGGCCGAGCCCGGCGCCTACACCTGGGCGGAGGTCTTCACCCGTGAGCCGGAGAAGTCCGACGCCTTCTTCCCCGCGGTGTTCTCCTACCGGCAGCGGGACATGGAGGACGGCGAGACGGACTTCCGGGTCTACGACCTGGGCGAGCGCACCGTGCTGGGCCGGATGAAGATGGGTGAGGAGTTCCCGCCGGAGATGCCGCCGTACATCAACGTCTACTTCACCGTCGAGGACTGCGACGAGGCCGTGGCGAAGGCCACCGAGCTGGGCGGCGTGCTGCGGTTCGGCCCCATGACCACCCCGTTCGGCCGCTTCGCGGCCATCAGCGACCCACAGGGCGCGAGCTTCTCGGTGATCGACACCACGAAGACCGAAGGAGCGATGCCGAAGCTGACCGACGTGGACTAGTGCGGCACGGGCACCCGGACCTCCCGGCCGGACGTCCCCCGCGGCCATGGCATGATCGAGCGCATGCGTGAACGTGTTGTGGCCGCGTGTGACGGGGCTTCGAAGGGAAATCCCGGGCCCGCGGGCTGGGCCTGGGTCGTCGCCGACGCTTCCGAGACGCCGGAGCGGTGGGAGGCGGGGCCGCTCGGCAGGGCCACCAACAACGTCGCCGAACTCACCGCGCTGGAGCGCCTGCTGGCGTCGACCGACCCGGACGTGCCGCTCGAGGTCCGGATGGACTCGCAGTACGCGATGAAGGCCGTCACCACCTGGCTGCCGGGCTGGAAGCGCAACGGCTGGAAGACCTCCGCCGGCAAGCCGGTCGCCAACCAGGACCTCGTCGTGCGCATCGACGAGCTCCTGGACGGCCGCTCGGTCGAGTTCCGCTACGTCCCCGCCCACCAGGTCGACGGCGACCGGCTCAACGACTTCGCCGACCGCGCCGCCAGCCAGGCCGCCACCGCCCAGGAGCCCGCGGGCAGCGGCCTCGGCTCTCCCGAGCCGCCGCCCTCCCCGGACACCCCCGCGAAGACTCCCCGGTCCCGCCCGCGCGGCGGCGCGGCCCGCACGGCCAAGGCCGCGGGCGGCAAGGGCTCCTCGCGCACCATCAAGGCGAAGTTCCCCGGCCGCTGCCAGTGCGGCCGCTCGTACGCGGCCGGCGAACCCATCGCCAAGAACGACAGCGGCTGGGGCCACCCGGAGTGCCGCTCGGGTGCGAGTGTCTGATCAGACGTCGAACGTGTAGAACCGCGTGTGGTCCAGCAGGTCCGCCGGGCTCATGTCGTGCCACGGCCGCATCGTCTCGTTCAGGTCGATGACGTTCGGCGTCCCCGCGGTGGGCAGGTAGCGCGAGCCGGGGTGACGGCGCTGCCACTCCGCCCACAGCTTGTCTATGTACGCGTGGTGCAGCCAGAACACCGGGTCGTTGGGGGAGACCCCGGTGGCCATCTGCCCGCCGACCCAGACGTGGACGCGGTTGTGCAGATTGATGCCCCGCCACCCTTCGAGGTGGTTGCGGAAGCCGTCCGAGCCGCTGTTCCAGGGCGCCATGTCGTACGTGGGCATCGCCAGCACCGACTCGACCTCGGCCCGCGTCGGCAGCTCGCGGGTACCGGATCCCAGGGAGCGCCGCAGGAACGTACGGCCGTCGACCCGCACGTTGACCGGCCAGTTCCCGCCGGACGCGGAGAACGGCCCGTCCGTCACCCTGCCGTCCCGCTCCCGCCCGGTGCCCCCGAGGAAGTCGGGCGCCCACAGCGAGGCGCGCGGCGTACGGTCGACCGTCCAGTCCCAGTAGGGCAGCGTCACCGACGCGTCCACCGACTGCAGTGCCCGCTCGAACTCCAGGAGGAATCTTCGGTGCCAGGGCAGGAAGGACGGTGAGCGGTGCCCGGTCCGCTCGCCGTTGTCGGTGTCGGAGACGATGAACGAGTTGTGCGTCGTGACGAAGTCGTCGTAGCGGCCGCTGCGCTTCAGCTCCAGCAGCGCGGCGACGAAACGCCGCTTCTCGTCGGCGGTCAGGGTGGACTGGTTCTTGCGGACAGCCATGTGCGGGTGCTCCAGATGCCTTTCGGTAAGGGTCAGTTGGCGGGGAAGGGCAGCAGGGGCGCACCCTGCAGTTCGTCCACCGCGGCGCGGGCGGCGGCGCGCGGGGTGGCGACCGGGTCGTAGTGGCTGACGACGCTGATCCAGCTGCCGTCGGCGTTGCGCATCACGTGCAGCTCCACCCCGTCGACGAACACCGCGTATCCCGCGCCGTGGTGGCCGTGGTGGCCGTGGTGGCCGGACCCGGTGGCCGGGCGGCCCTGTATCCGGCGGCCCTTGTAGACCTCGTCGAAGGTCCCGGGGGAGTCGTGGTGCCCGGCGGCCGAGGCCGGGGTGACGGCTGACAAGGCACCCGCGCTCGTGGCGAGGGCGGCCGCGGCGGTGAGCGCGCTGCGACGGGTGAGTTCCGGCATACGGACCTCCTGAGGTCGGTCGGCTGATGACTCCGCATGCCTACCGGCCCGCCCGCTACCGGGAGAAATCCGCCCGAGCCGGTTGGCTGCGATCCGGGCAATTCCCCTTATGTCGTGCAAGGTTGAATCAAGATGATCTTGCTGCAGCGGGGTCGCGCGCAGACGCGGAAGGGGAAGTTCCGCCCATGAACGGTGCTGTGGCGGATGTTTCTGCCGGTGCGGTGCATTGCTCGTGGTGCACGTCACGCCGCGAAAATGGCGCGATTGGGCTGTCGGACCGCCGGCGCCGCAGCAGTACTACTGTGCGTGAGCGAATGATGACATCACGTTTTTTCCGTTGGGTGAATTGCTATTCACCAGCTAGGGTGAATAGCAATTCACCCGCGCCGTGCCGGCGCGCTGCCCGCCGGAGCTCCCATGGAACAGACCCCCGCGATACGCAAGCCATCCGGTGCGAGCACCCTGCGGGAACGGCTCACCGTCCCGGTGCTCGCGTTCGGCGGCATCCTCATGGCCGTCATGCAGACCGTGGTCGTGCCCCTGCTGCCGGACCTGCCCCGGCTCACCGGCGCCTCGGCGGGCACGGTCTCCTGGATGGTGACGGCCACCCTGCTCTCCGGTGCGGTCCTCACGCCGGTCCTGGGCCGGGCCGGCGACATGTACGGCAAGCGGCGGGTGCTCATGGCGGCCCTCGGGCTGATGACCGCCGGATCGGTCCTGTGCGCCCTGACCTCCGACATCACCGTGCTCATCGCCGCCCGCACCCTGTCCGGTGCCGCCGCCGCGGTCGTTCCGCTGTCCATCAGCATCCTGCGGGACGAGCTGCCGCCGCAGCGCCGGGGATCGGCCGTGGCGCTGATGAGCTCCACCGTCGGCATCGGTGCCGCGCTCGGCCTGCCGCTGGCCGCCGTGATCGTGCAGTACGCGAACTGGCACACCATGTTCTGGGTGACGAGCGCCCTCGGCGCCGCGGGAGTGACCTCGGTGTGGTGGGCGGTACGCGAGTCGCCGGTGCGCGAGCCCGGCCGCTTCGACGTACCGGGCACGATCGGGCTGGCCACCGGGCTGGTCTGCCTGCTGCTCGGGGTGTCGCAGGGAGGTCAGTGGGGGTGGGGCAGCGGCCGTGTCGCGGGGCTGTTCGCCGCCGCCCTCCTCGTGCTCGCCCTCTGGTCGTGGCAGCAGCTCCGGGCCGAACGTCCCCTGGTCGACCTGCGGCTGGCGGGCAGGCCCCGGGTCGGCCTGTCCCACGTGGCCGCATTGCTCGCCGGGTTCGCCTTCTACGCCAACACCCTCGTCACCGCCCAGCTGGTGCAGGCGCCCGAGGCCACCGGGTACGGGCTCGGGCTGTCCATCGTCGCCACGGGGCTGTGCCTGCTGCCCAGCGGCATCGTGATGCTGCTGCTGTCGCCCGTCTCGGCCCGGATCTCCGCCGCCCGCGGGCCGCGCATCACCCTGGCCCTCGGGGCGACGGTCATCGCCGCGGGATACGCCGTCCGCATCGCCGACAGCCGTGAGCTCTGGATGATCACCGCGGGGGCCACGGTCGTCGCGGTCGGCACCACCCTGGCCTACTCGGCGCTGCCCACCCTCATCCTGCGGGCGGTACCGCCCGGGCAGACCGCCTCCGCCAACGGCGTCAACGTCCTGATGCGCACGATCGGCCAGGCCGGATCCAGCGCCGCCGTGGCCGCCGTCCTGGTGCACCACACCAGCCCGGTCGGCGGCGCCCCGGTGCCCACCCTGCACGGCTATCTCCTGGCGTTCGCGATGGCCGGTGCGGTCGCCCTGCTGGCCGCGGCGGCGGCCCTGTGCATCCCCGGCGACTCCGCCGAGAACGCCACGGGCGTCCCGGACCGGGACCGGGAGAGCACCCGGAGCGCGCGCGAGCAGGCGAGGGAGGGAGCATGAGTGCCGTGAGCACTCCACCCGCCACGCCCTCACCCGCCCGCAGGGACGCCGAGTCGACCAGGACGGCCATCCTGAAAGCCGCCCGGTACCTGCTGGCCCGGCACGCACACGGCGACATCACCCTCAAGGCCGTCGCCGACCGCGCCGGAGTGAGTCCGCCGCTGATCCTGAAGTACTTCGGCAACAAGGACACGCTGTTCGCCCGGGTCATGTCCTTCGAGGCCGACGCCGAAGCGCTGCTCGCCGCGCCGCTCGACGACCTCGGCCCGCACATGGTCCGGCACGTCCTGGTCAGCCAGTCCGAGCAGGGCGCCGACCCGCTCCTGCGGATCGTGTTCGCCCCCCTGCACGGCGAGCAGGGCGACATCCTGCGCGCCAACTTCCGCACCCAGGTGACCGCCCGCCTCACCGCGCGCCTCACCGGACCCGACGCGGCCCTGCGCGCCGAACTGGCCCTCGCCACCCTGCTCGGCCTGGGCGTGATGTACGGCATCGCCCGCGGCAGCGAGCTGAGGGCGAGCACCGTCGACGCCCTGACGGACCGGTACGCCCCGACCGTCCAGGCGTACCTGACGCCCTAGCCGAACAGCCGGTCCAGGAAGGCGTTGCCGTACACGCGGTGCGGATCGAGCCGGTCGAGCACCGTGTCCGCCTCGGCCCACTCGGCGGGGCCGACCGTCGCCGGAACGACGTCGCCCAGCACCTCCTCGTCGCTCCACACCCCGTCCTCCGTGTACGCCCACCCCTTGGACCACTCCACGCGGGTGAGTGCGAAACCCCCGGCGAACGTGCGCAGGAGGAACCGTTCGATCTCGCGCAGGAAGGCCTCCGCGTCCGGCGTGCCCGGCAGCGTGAGGACGTCCAGCCACACGGCCGTGTCCCACTCGGGGTGGTCCTCGGGCGGCCGCAGCGCCGACAGCAGCGGCGGGCGGGCCCCGGGCACCCCCACGTCGCCCGGGTCGTCCAGGCCGGTCACCCGGATCTCCACCGAGCCGTTGACCGGGAAGCTGCCCCGGGCGGCGTACGCCGCCAGCCGCTCGCGGTAGAAGGCGGCGAACTCGGAGACGACCTGCTGCACCCGGTCCCGCGAGGTGAGGACCGCGTAGCCGTCGGCGTGCACCCGCAGCGTGCTCGGCTTGAGATACAGCAAGGTGTTCTTGGACGGCCCCCACAGGTCGGCGGACAGCGTCGTCACCAGCCCCAGCGCCGCGGCCTCGTACTGGGCGGTGCCGAGCACCGGCGCCAGGTACCAGGCCGCGTCCGACGTCATCCGTCCGACCAGCTCCGCCACCGGCCCCGGGATGTTGTCGGAGAACGGGTAGTTGTACGGCCGGGTCACCTTCCGCGAGGTCAGTGGCCGGGTGGGCGAGACGCTCCACACCTTCAGCCAGGGGTGCTCGGTGAAGGCGAACCAGATCGCCTCGACCCGCCCCGCCTCGTCCAGGAAACGCGCGAGGGTGCGCCCCTCGTCCGATCCGGGCGCGGCGAACAGCTCCCCGGCCGGGATGTCCGTACGGCTCACGCACCTGAGGTCGGTGTTCGCGCCCGTCCGCAGCACCACCTCGGTCACCAGCGACCGTCCGAGGTGCGTCAGCAGCGCGGCGCAGTCCGCCTCGTTGCGGTGGAACGTGCGCAGCACGTACGCGCCGGCCTGGGAATCCCACACGACCGCGGTCAGGGACAGGATCAGATTGCTGAGCGAGCCGTACGTGTGCCCGGACCGCCGTCGCTCACCGCGCGCGGGTACGGCGGTGCCGTGCGCGTCGACGGCGAGCGCTCCGCCCAGGGTCAGCACGCCGGGAGCGGGGGCGGCCGTGACGCCGAGGCCGTGCTCCTCCAGGAAGGTCAGCAAGGCCTCCATGGTCACACCGGTTCCCGCGCGCACGGCGGTGGGGGAGTCCAGGGCCAGGCCGGTGAGGTGGGGCGTGGTGTCGACGAGGAGGACCGGCGCACCGGACGGCGCCCCCTCCGTGACCGTCAGGGGCGACCAGCCGTGCGACGCGCCCCGGGCACGTACCCGCCACCCGTGCCGCCACGCCCAGTTCACGACGGCCACCACCTGGTCCGGGCCGTCCGGCGCGCAGGCCCACAGGCCGTCGGCGGTGATCTCACCGACCCAGTTCCGGTACGCCGACCGGTACAGCGCGACATCCGCGGGGAAGCCGGGCAGCTCCGCGGCGGCGGCCGCCGGATCCGCCGGAAGACCGGGTACGGCGGCCAGTGCGGCGGCGGTGAGGAGCAGGCGCCGACGCGTCCAGGACGAGGCGTCCGACGGGTGATTGTTCGTTGAACGGGTGGTCACGCGCGTCACGCTAGGGGCCGGTTGACACGTGACGTGTTCCTGTCGCATCAATTCACTCGTGTGAGTGAATTGGGCAGGCTCGGCGGGCTGCAGGGATACGCTCCGCACGGTGTCGTGACAGGTGACAGACTGACGCCCATGGACGAGCGCACATTCGACAGGTCGGGTCAGCACGCCTCCGTCATCGGTCTGGGCACCTGGCAGCTGGGGGCCGACTGGGGAGACGTCGACGACAAGGAAGCCCTCACGGTCCTGGAGGCGGCGGCCGAGGCCGGGGTGACCTTCTTCGACACCGCCGACGTGTACGGCGACGGGCGCAGCGAGCAGACCATCGCCACATTCCTCAGCGGGCGCCCGGACCTGCACGTCATGGTCGCCACGAAGATGGGCCGCCGGGTCGACCAGATCCCCGGGAACTACGTCCTCGGCAACTTCCGCGCCTGGAACGACCGCAGCCGGCGCAACCTCGGCGTCGACCGGATCGACCTGGTGCAGCTGCACTGCCCGCCCACCCCCGTCTACTCCACCGACGAGGTGTTCGACGCCCTCGACACCCTGGTGGCGGAGGAGCGGGTCGCCGCCTACGGCGTCAGCGTCGAGACCTGCGCCGAGGCGCTGACCGCGATCGCCCGGCCGAACGTGGCGAGCGTCCAGATCATCCTCAACCCGTTCCGCATGAAACCCCTGCTCGAGGTGCTCCCCGCCGCCCGTGCGGCGGGCGTCGGCATCATCGCCCGGGTACCGCTGGCCTCCGGCCTGCTCTCGGGCAAGTACACCCGGGACACCGTCTTCCCGGAGAACGACCACCGCACCTACAACCGGCACGGCGAGGCCTTCGACCAGGGCGAGACCTTCTCCGGCGTCGACTACGCCACCGGCGTGGAGGCGGCCGCCGAGTTCGCGGCACTCGCCCCCGAGGGATACACCCCGGCCCAGCTGGCCCTGCGCTGGATCGTCGAGCAGCCCGGCGTCACGACCGTGATCCCCGGCGCCCGCTCACCCCAGCAGGCCCGGGCCAACGCGGCCGCCGCCCGTCTCCCCGAACTGCCCGGTGAGACCCTGTCGGCGATCCGCGACCTGTACGACCGGCGTATCAAGGACCAGGTCGAGTCCCGCTGGTGACGCCCGCCCTCAGGGCTCCAGGAGCAGCTGCCTCTCCTGCTCCTGGTCGCCGGAGGCGGCACCGTCGTCGCGTGCCGTGAAGGCCCGGGTGAGTGTGTCGCTCGCCCGCCGCACGGCCTCCGGGCTGCCCTGCACGGTGACGGTCACCGGCGCGGACAGCCGCCCGGAGGCCTTTTCGTCACCGGGGGCGGAACCCGTGCCGCTCTCCCCGTCGAAGGTCGCCGTATGGACCGTCGCGTTCTTGTCGGCGGGGAGCTCGTCCGGCGCCCCGAACGTGCCTTCCAGGGCCCGGACGACCGCTCGTGCGTCGTCGGTGCCTCCGCCGCTGAGCGTCACGGTGAGCTGCGTACCGGACATGCGTCCACGACCTCCTCGGGCTCTGCGTCATTCGCGCCGTCCGTGTAACCGCCCCCTGATCGCTCAAACCGCCGCCGCTCCCGGGAGGGGGAGTCGTTCCGGGGAACCCGGGAAGGAGGAGGGCTCGGATCTCACACAGGGAGGAACCGTGGCGGAGGCGGCTGAGGGCGGGGCCATGCGCCGGGGGCGCAACGAGACGGAGGAGGAGAGAGCGGACCGGATGTGGCAGGAGCTCATCCAGGAGGTCCGCGTGGCGCAGATGGGCGTCCAGATTCTGTTCGGCTTCCTGCTCACCGTCGTGTTCACCCCGAAGTACGCGGATCTCTCCGACACCGACCAGACGATCTACCTGGTGACGGTCGTCCTCGGGGCCTGCGCGACCGGGGCGCTCATAGGTCCGGTGTCCCTGCACCGCCTGGTCGCCGGGCGGCGCGTCAAACCGCAGGCGGTGCGGCTGGCCTCACGGCTCACCCTGCTCGGCCTCGTACTGCTGCTCGCCACGACGACCGCGTCACTGCTGCTGATCCTGCGCGTGGCGACGCACGACGGCTTCGTGCCCTACCTGGTGGCCGGCGTGGTCGGCTGGTACCTGCTGTGCTGGTTCGTCCTGCCGCTGTGGACCCGTCACCGCCACACCTCGCGGTGACGGCAGCGCGGCCAGTCGCCGGTCGTGCAGCCGGCTGAGCAGCAGCAGCGACGCGCTCGCCCCGATCAGCGCGCAGAACATGTCCCACTGGGTGTCCCAGACATCGCCCTGGGTGGCCAGGAAGGCGTCCGCCGCGTGCCCGCCGGCCACGGCGGCCGCCCATTCGAGCATCTCGAAGACGGCGCTGAAGGCCAGGCACGCGCACACGGTCAGAGGCGCGAGCCAGCGGCTGCCGCGCAGCGGTGAGGTGCGCATCAGCAGCTCGCGCACCAGCACGGCCGGGACGAAGCCCTGCATCAGGTGACCGAACCGGTCGTAGGGATTGCGGTCCAGGCCGAAGGCGTCGCGGACCCGGTCGCCGAGCGGGACCTCGGCGTACGTGTAGTGGCCGCCCACCATCAGCACCACGGCGTGGGCGGCCAGCAGGCAGCACAGCACGTCGGTGAGCGGGAAACGCCGCCGGCTCAGGACCAGCAGCGGCAGGCCCACGAGGACCCAGACGACCTCCAGGAACCACGTCATGCGGTCGTGCGGGTTCCGTCCGGAGAGCACCAGCACCACGAGTACGCCGCAGACGAGGGCGGTACGCAGCGACGGCCGGCGACCCGGGCGTACGTCGGACAGAGCGGACATGGCGGGCTCCTCATCAGGGGAGCTCATCGTCGTGCCGGGGGCGGGCCCCCGGCATGAGTACGCCTACTCATACCGGCCGCGATTCAGCCCCCGGCGAGGACGCCCTCCAGGAAGTCGTCGACATGGACCTCCTCGCGGCCCGGCGGGACCACTTCGTGGGTCTCACGCAGGAACGCCGCGAACCCCGGCGCCCATCCGAACACCACCGCGTGGTGCCGGCCGCCGTCGGGGCGGGCATCGCCGAGGAACTCCATGCGCAGCTCCTGCCACATCCCCCGCGACTGCGGGCGCATCCGCACGTCGCCCACCCCGACCGGACGGCGCAGCGCCTCGCCGAGCATCTCCCGGTCGAGTTGCCACCGGGCGAGGACACGGCCGTCATGGCTGAAGACCACGGTGACGGCGAACGGGTCCGCGGCGTCGTAGCTCAGGTGGGCGAGCACGGAGAAACGTTCCGTGTCACCCGCCTGGAGCTGCACCACCAGGGTCTTGTGGACGAACGAGTTCACGAGAGGGCCTCCGGGAAGAACCGACGTAGAGCCCTCTAGTACCCCCGATTTCGCCGAAATGCTCAGCCGGCCGGGTGATTCCCGCGGGCACCGCGCAGCGACTCGATGCAGACGGCGACCGCCCGCTGCAGTTCCTCCAGGCGCTGGACCATGTCGTCCTCGTAGAAATCCCCCGCGTCGTCGAAGGTCAGCTCCTCGAACACCTTCGTCGCCTTCTGCAGGCTGCTGTAGAACTTCGTGCGCCGCTCCTGTACCCGCAGCCCCGGGTCCGCTTCCACGGTCTCCACCACGAGGGACTTCATCGTGTCGTACGCCTCGGCGGCCCACTCGCCGGCGTCCTCGCCCTCGTCCAGTTCGTCGATGAGCGACAGATGGCGCTCGGCTTCCTGACGGAGCTCGGAGGGCGCGTCGACGGTCTGCCCGGCGGGCGTCTTGATCCGACCCGACTCGGCGATCTGGCGCACGTATCCGATCCGGTCGGCCGCCCTGCTCTCACCGGCGACGGCCTTCTTCAGCTCGTCGGTGCGCACGACGTCGCGAGCCAGCTCCGACTGGAGGTCCGGATCCTCACGGACCCGGTCCAGCAGGGCCTGGCGGGCCGCGCGGGCGGTGGAGGGGTCGGCGAGGATCGCGGCCCGCAGGGCGGTGGGGTTCTCCGCGACCTCCAGCGCCTTCGTGGGCCGGATGCCCTCCGCCTGGGCAGCCTCGGAGATGGCGGTGCCGCGCTCGGACGTGGCGCTGTTGCGGGAGACGTAGTAGCTCAGCCACACGTCGGCGTCCGGCAGGTCCACCTCCTGACCCGGCGTCAGCGCCTCGAAGTGCGGGACCATCCCGTCGTCCGCCGCCCGGTCCCACGCCTTGTAGTAGCGCATGACCCGCTCCGGGGAGCAGCCGGCGAGTTCCGCGAACTCCTTCGCGGACACCTTCGGCGTCTCGTCCGCGCCCTGCCCGCCGGGCCGCACACTGCGCGCCACCTTCAGGCCGAAGGCCCACCCTCCGGTCCTGGCATACGCCCCGAACTCCCGCGCGTCCCGCGCGACCAGGTCGGACACGGGCGCCGGGGCGACGGGGGAGGTCTCGGGCGGGGTCATGGCTACGGTCACGGACAACTCTCCAGAGGCGGGGCAGACAGGACGGCACGAGATGCGGACGGAAGCCTAGCGGCACCCGCTGACCTCGCCGTTCACCGCCCGCCCGGAAATCGTCGTCGCCCCAGGGCACCGGTGCGCGAGGATGCACGCATGGTGCGAACCGGGGAGGGCGAGGTGCTGCCCCGCTGTGCGGAGTGCGGCGGGTACGCCTACGGCGGCGCCCCCGGCTGTGCCGTCTGCCGCGACCTGGTGGACGGCATCGTCGAGGGGGAGTGGGCCGCCTTCCTGCCGCGGTGGGACACGACGGCGGGCGGCGACCAGGAGCGGACACTGGCCGAGATGGTCGTCGCCGAACCCGACCGGCACGACTGGCGGCTGGTGGACGCCGCTCTCGACCGGCTCCGGTGCCCCGACTGCGGCGAGCGGCTCACCCGCGGCCCGGCCGGCTGCCCTCCGTGCGACCGGGCGCACGGCTACCGCTATGCCGCGATCGAGACGGACCGGCCGGGAGTCCCGCCGGGCAACGAACACGCGATCCGGGTCAACGTCTCGGTAGTGCGCAGGCCGCAGGTGAGCTCGGACAGCGAAGTGCTCGTCCGGCGCCTGCTGCTGCCCCTGCTCCTGGCGGGGTACCTGCCCACGACCGAGGAGGCCCAGCGGATCAGCGCGCTCGTGAAGAAGAGCCCCCCGGGGCGGAGGGCTCAACTGGTCGAGCAGACCGTGCGGCAACTGGCCGAGGACTTCAGCCGAAGGCGTCGCGCAGCGCGGGCAGCAGGGTCTTCTCCGACCAGTCCAGATACGCCGGCTGCGACGCCCCGCCGATCTGGACCAGGGCGACCTCGGTGAAGCCGGCCTCGGCGTACGGGCGGACGGCCTCGACGAACGCGTCCGGGTCGTCACCGCACGGGATGGCCTCGGCGACGTCGTCCTGGGTGACGAACTGGGTCGCCGCCTCGAAGGAGTCCGGGTGCGGCAGCTCCGAGTTGACCTTCCAGCCGCTGCCGAACCAGCGGAACTGGGAGTGCGCCCGCTCGACGGCCGCGTCCCGGTCGGGGTCGTAGCAGACCGGCAGCTGGCCGACGCGGGGCTTGCCCCGGCCGCCGTGCCGGTCGAACGACTCCAGCAGCCCGGCCTTGGGCTCGGTGGCGATGACCAGGTCGCCGAGCCGGCCCGCGAGTTCGCAGGACCGCTCCCCGGAGACGGCGATGCCGATGGGCGGTGCCTCGTCCGGCAGGTCCCACAACTTGGCCGACTCCACGTCGAAGTGCGTACCGCGATGGTTGACGTGTTTGCCTTCGAAGAGGGCACGGATGATCTCCACGGCCTCCTCGAACATCTCGTGCCGCACGTCGACGGACGGCCAGCCGCCGCCCACCACGTGCTCGTTGAGGTTCTCGCCCGATCCCAGTCCCAGCCGGAACCGGCCCTCGGACAGCAACTGCAGGGTCGCGGCCTTCTGCGCCACCACCGCCGGGTGGTAGCGGAAGGTCGGACACGTCACGTACGTCATCAGCGGGATACGTGACGTGGCCTGGGCCGCCGCACCGAGCACGGCCCACGCGTAGGGCGAATGGCCCTGCGAGCGCAGCCACGGGAAGTAGTGGTCGGAGGTCACCGAAAAGTCGAAGCCCGCCTCCTCGGCCCGCACCACGTGGTCGACGAGCTCTCGGGGGCCAGCCTGCTCGGTCATCATCGTGTATCCGATTTGCACCATAACCGGCGAGTCCCCTGACACGGGACTTGAAAACGGCTCGATCAAGGTCGCCGACGGGTGCAGGATGCCCGCATGAGCGCCCCGGACCTGCCGCACTCCGCCCCCGCCGCCCAAGGCGTCGACGCCTGCGGGGTGCACGCCTTCCTCGACGCCCTCGAAGCGGCGCCCGACATCGAGCCGCACAGCCTGATGATCATGCGGCACGGGCGGCTGGTCGTCGCCGGCTGGTGGGCGCCGTACACTGCCGGACGCCGTCACCTGCTGTACTCGCTCAGCAAGAGCTTCACCGCGACCGCCGCGGCCCTGGCCGAGGCGGAGGGGCTGCTCGATTTCGACGCGCCGGTGACCTCGTACTTCCCGGAGTTCGAAGCCGACATCACCGACCCGCGCAGCCGGGCCATGCTGGTGCGGCACGTGGCGTCCATGGCGAGCGGGCACCGGCGGGACACCGTCGACGAGGCCTTCGGGCGGGGCGTGTCCGAACCCGTCCGGCAATTCCTGCTGCTGCCCCCGGACGCCGACCCGGGCACCGTCTTCGCCTACAACCAGCCCGCCACCTACACGCTGGCCGCGATCGTCCAGCGGGTGACGGGGCAGCCGCTCACCGCGTACCTGCGGCCGCGGCTGCTGGATCCGCTGGGCATCGGCGAGGTGGCCTGGCTGTCGGACCGCACCGGCCGCGAGCTCGGCTTCAGCGGCCTGCACGCCACCACCGACGCGATCGCCCGGTTCGGACAGCTGTATCTGCGCGACGGGCTCTGGGCGGGCGAGCGGCTGCTGCCCGAGGGGTGGGCGGCCCGTGCCTCACACCCCCGCACCCCCACCGCCGGCCTGATGGGAGACGTGGACCGGCAGGACTGGGACCAGGGCTACGGCTACCAGTTCTGGACGTCCCGGCACGGCTACCGGGGCGACGGAGCATTCGGCCAGTTCTGCCTGGTGCTGCCGGAGCACGACGTGGTGATCGCGGCGACCTCGGCGACCGAGCGGATGCAGGAGTACCTGAACCTGGTCTGGAAGCATCTGCTGCCCGCCTTCGGCCCGGGGCCGCTGACCGGCCGCGAGGCCGCCGACGCGGAGCTGCGGGAGCGCCTCGGCCGGCTCGCGCTGCCGCCCGCCCCGGGGCGTTCCGGACCCTTCGGCCGGGAGCGGGACTGGGCAGGGGCCGTGTTCACTGCCTCCGACGGGGACGGACCGCTTCGCTCGGCCGGGCTCACCCGGGACGCCGGCGGCTGGACGCTCACCCTCACCGGAGAGCAGGACCGTGCGGACCGTCCGGACCGGCTCGACCTGCCGATCGCGCGGGAGGGCTGGACGGTCGCGGAGGAACCCCTCCCGGCCGCGGTCAGCGGCGGCTGGTCCGATGGCGGCACGCTGGCCGTGGACGTGGTGTTCCTGGAGACCCCGCACCGTCTGGCACTGACCTGCTCCCTCGCGGAGGGGACACTCACCGCCCACTGGCGCACCTCTCCGCTGCACCGCGGTCCCCTCACCACCCTGCGCGCTCCGCGCCGGTCAGTCTGAGTCCGGCCGGAAGGTCGTGAAGAAGGCCCGCAGCGCGTCCTGGTTGTCGGCCTTGTCCCAGTCGGCGTCCGGGGTGGTCCAGCGCAGCGAGAAGCTCCGTCCCCCGCCGAGCAGGAAGCCCCGGCCGTAGGTGTGCACACGGGTGCCGTCGACGTACGCCGTCCACTCCATGTCGGCGGCCTTGCGGCCCTGGTACGTGGTCGCGCGGATCGCGCCGATCCGGTCGTAGCCGTCCGCCTGTTTGAGGTTGGGTTCGACGTCGTCCCGCCACACGGCCACGGGGTCCGGGCCCGCCCGGTCGCTGTAGGTGACGGCGAGCGTGCGGTCGTCGTCCTCGGCACCGAAGACGACCCGGTACACCTCGCCGTCACGGTCGGTGTCCAGCCGCTCGAATCCCTTGGGGAGGGCGACGGAGAAACCCTCCGCCGCCCGGTAGCGCTGGAATCCGGCCGGCAGGGCCGTGGCCGGGGAGGAGGGGGCGCGGGTCGGGGTGGGCTCGGGCGGGGCCGCGGGCGGGGAGGACGGAGTAGAGGTGGGGGTGGGGGAGGGGGACCCGGGCGGGCTGGGCGCCCCCGACGGTTCGGGGCTGCCGCCGCCGGTGCCCCCGCCCGGGGTGGCGGCGGAGACCGGCGGCCGGGCCGGCGACTCGGCCGCGTCGCTGCCGTCGTCCGTGCCGGGCAGCCCCTGGGTCGCGGCGAGCACGGCGACCGCGACGGTGACGACGGCCAGGGCCGTTCCCGCCACCATGGTCCGCCTGCTCCACGCCGGGCTGCCCGTCCGCACCGCGGCGTAGGCGCCGCGCAGCCGCGGGACGGGTGCCGCGGCCAGGGCGGCATCGGGGTCCTCGCTGAGGGCGCGGGTCAGCGCCTCACGCACCACCGGCCGGGTCAGCCGCTCTCGCGAGTCCTTGCGGAGCAGTCCCTGCACGACCTGGGTGAGCGGCCCGGCGCGCACCGGTGTGCGCAGCGGAAGCCGGTCCACGCCCTTCAGGGTGTTCTCCGGTCGCCCCCGGTCCCGGAAGGGCGGTCGCCCCTCGACCGTCGTGTAGAGGATCGCGCCCAGCGCCCACAGGTCGGCCGCGGGGCCGATGCGCTGGTCGCGGGCCTGCTCCGGGGAGGCGAACGCGGGTGCCGTCAACCGGGGCGCGAGGGTCGCGCCGGCCAGGCCGAAGCCGGTGACGACGACCGAATGGTCCTCGCGCACGAACACCTGGCCGGGGCTGAGCTCGCCGTGCGTGATGCCTTCGGCGTGTGCGGCGTCCAGCACGTCGAGCAGTTCCAGGCCGATCCTCGCCGCCCGCACGTAGGTGAACGTGCCCTGCTCGGAGAGGAGTTCACCCAGGGCGGTGCCGTCGATCCACTCGTTGACCGTCCACAGCGCGCCGGCCTCCTCGACCGCGTCGACGGCCACGGCGATCCGGCCGGGGCACAGCAGCGCCATGTTCTCGGTCGTGCGCAGCAGGCGGGCGGCGGCCCGGCGCTCGGCCCCGTGCGGGTCCTCCGGAAGCCCGATCTGGGTCACCAGACACGGGCGCGAGATCTCTCCGGCCCCCGTGTCCTCGGCGTACCAGCAGATGCGGTTGGTCTCGCGATGAATGATCTCGAGCAACCGGTACCGGCCGGCGACCAACTGGTGTGTGGAGACGTGCGCCCTGCCCATGGCCATCCCTCGCTGGAAACCTGGCTCTCACCTTTTCCAGAGGTACGGGGAGTGAGGCGGCCCGCGTTCAAACGGATCGCAACTCCGTGCCCGTTCCTGTCTTTTGTTCAAAGGGTGGGAGCAAGTGTGCGAAGAAACAGTGTCTTTCGCGTCCCGGGCACGGTTCACCTCGGCTGCCCGGGGTACGACGGACGAGAGGAATTCGGCCACCGCGGCCCGTAGATTTGCGAATTCGGGCCCTGCCTGGTGGTAACCGGCGGTAAATGCGGAGGCGTGCGACGTCTGAACTCGGAGCCCTCCGATGAATTTCGCGACGGATTCCCGCGGGTGGCCGGAACGTCAGCGCAGCCCGAAGCGACGCGACCAGGCGAACACGTCGTCCGTCGTCGCGTTGCCCCCGCACACCACCAGGCCGAGCCGCGCCCCGTCGCCGACCCGTTCCAGGACCTGCCGGGCCGCGGGCAGCAGGCAGCCCGCCGCCGGTTCGGCCCACAGCTTGGCGTGCTCGGCCAGGTCCAGCACGCCCCGCACGGCCTCCCGGTCCGGAACGACGAGGACCTCGGTCACCAGGGCGGAGACGTGGTCGTACGTCAGCTGCGACACGGACGGGGCGCTCAGGGTGGAGACGATCGACGACAGGGTGACCGGCTGCGGGCCGCCCGCCGTCAGTGCCTCGGACATGGCCCGGGCGCCCTCGGTCTCCACGCCCCACACCCGCACGCCGGGCCGGCACGCCCGCAGCGCGGCGGCGACACCGGCGATCAGACCGCCGCCCCCGATGCTCACGATCACGTCCGTGAGTTCCCCGGCGTCGGCGGCGAACTCCAGGCCGACCGTGCCCTGTCCGGCCATCACCGCGGGGTCGTCGAAGGGATGGACCAGGGTCAGACCGTCCTGCTGAAGCCGTGTCATGAGCGCGAACGCGCCGTCCATGTCGTCGGTCAGCCGCACCGACGCGCCGGCCTCCTCCGCGATCTCCACGGCACGGGCGGGTGCCGAGCGGGGCATCACCACCGTCGCCTTCACGTCGAGGGCCGCGGCCATGACCGCGACGGCGATCCCGTGGTTGCCGCCGCTGACCGCCACGACCCCGGCGGCCCGCTCGGCCTCGCCCAGCGACAGCAGCTTCGCCGCCGCACCGCGCGCCTTGAACGAGCCGGTGCGCTGCAGCAGTTCGAGCTTGACGGTGACCGGTGCGCCGAGCAGCGCCGACAGCCCCGGGCTGTCCACGGTCGGGGTGCGCACGACATGCCCGGCGATGCGCCCGGCCGCGGCTTCGATCTCCGGCATTCCGATCATGGCAGGTGTCCTCCCGGCGCGGGGTCGCGTGACGCGCCGTACCGAACCCTGGCGTGCCGAGGGGGCCGAGGTCAAAGCGGTGCGCGGGCACGCCCTGTGTCACCGTCGCACCCCGGCCCGGCGGGTCAGACGTCGCGGCGCACCAGATACTCCAGCAGCGACCGCAGGTCCCCGACGGCCTCCGCTGCCAGGGGGGTTGCGGCGAGTGAGGTCTCGACGGCGGTGAGATGCCGGCGGGCCTCCGCCAGGGCCGCCGCGCGGCCGCCGGCCTCCTCGATGAGCGCGGCAGCCGTGCCCGTCGCGGCACCCGACGTCAGGAGTGCGGCGATCCGGCCGCCCATCGGGGAGCCGAGGGCGACCAGCACCGGGAACGTCTTCTTCCGCTCACGCAGATCACCGTGGACCGGTTTACCGGTGACACCGGGGTCACCCCAGATGCCCAGCACATCGTCGACGATCTGGAACGCGACCCCCAGGTGCCGGCCCGCCCGGTCGAGTGCGGCGGCCGTCTCGGGGCGGGCACCGCCGAGCACGGCGCCGAGCGCCGCCGCGCAGCCGAGCAGCGCGCCCGTCTTGTGCTCCGCCATCGCCCGGTACTCCGCGGGTCGTACCCGCTCCGGGCCGGTCCACGGACGGTCGGCGAACAGCAGGTCGTCCGCCTGCCCGCGCACCAGGTCACCCAGCGCCGCGGACAGTGTCCGCACGCCCGCCGCACCGCCGGGCTGCGCGGCCAGCGTCTCGACGGCCAGGGCGAACAGCGCGTCGCCGGCCAGCACCGCGGGGCCCGTGCCGTAGGCCTTCCACACGGTCGGGCGGCGTCGCCGGTCCGCGTCGCCGTCCATGATGTCGTCGTGCAGCAGGGAGAAGGTGTGCACCAGTTCCACCGCGACCGCCGCGGCCACCCCGGCCCGGCCCGGCGCACCGGCCGCCTCCGCGCCGAGCACCGCGAGTGCCTGCCGCACGCCCTTGCCGCCGGAGGCCACGGCAGGCGCCCCGCCGACCTCGCACCAGCCGAAGGAGTAGGCGGCCATCTCGCCCACCCAGGGGTGCAGCCGCCCCACGGCTTCCTCCAGAGCGGGCCGGACCAGGGCGCGGCAGCGGCCCAGAACCGCCGGGACATCACCGGCGCCGGCCGCGCGATCGTGCGGCTCGCCCTGTCGCGCCGTCGGCGCGGGGGCGGGTGCCTCGGCCGTCGTGCCCCGGAGCGACGGCCGCGCAGGGGCCGGGGCCGGTGTTGTCGTGCCCTCGTGCGCCGCATGCCCGGCTTCCCGGGACGGCGGCGCCTGGGTGACCGGTGACGGCGCCGTCGTGGCGTCCCTCCTGGCTGTCTCCACCGTCGTCGGCAGCGCCGTCACAGGGCCGCCCCCGTCGCCTGCCCGGCCGACGGTATGCCGAGTTCCTCGTGGGCCCGGGCCACCATCCGGCGGGCGTGCTGCAGGCCGATGCGCTCCAGCAGGACGGCGAGGTCCGCCAGTTCGGCCGCCGTCTCGTCACGGTCGCGGCCCAGGCGGGCCAGGGCCTTGGCGAGTCCCAGCCGCGAGAGTGCCTCTCCGCGCGGCTCGCTCATCTCGCGGAACTCCGCGAGCGCCTGCTCGTACAGCTCGCGGGCCTGCTCGTAACGCCCCGCCCGGTACAGGACGTTGCCGCGCATCTTGTGGTTGTAGGCGAGCGCGCTGGACAGCCGCATCGCGCGGCACGTCGTCTCCGCCTCTCTCAGCAGCTCCAGGGCCCGTTCGGTGTCCCGGTCACGCACCGACACCACGTCGGCCAGGCCGCGCAGTGCCCAGGCATGGCCGCGGCGGTCGTCGGCACGAGCGGCGATCTCGGCGGCCTCCTCGAACAGCGCGTACGCCGAGTCGTAGCGGCCGGTGTTGCGGTGCATCTGCGCGATGCCCTCCAGCGCCCACACCGTGTGCCGCGCCTCGCCTCGCCGCCGGGCCTCGGCGAGCAACTGCTCGTGCAGTCTGCCGACGGCCTCGTAGTCGCCCTGGATGCGGCCGGTCTCGGCCAGCCCGGCCAGCGAGTAGCCGCGGACGACGACGTCCCCGCCGCGTTCGCCCAGATCGGCCGCCAGCTGGAGCAGCCTGCGGGCCAGCGGGAGTGCGCCGCGCTGCCGGGCCAGCGTGCCGCCGCTCCACAACGCCCAGGCCATCGCCCCGAGATCCTCTGCCTGCCGGGCCGCGCGGTAGCTCGCCTTCCAGGCCCTCTCCGCGTCCTCGACCCGGCCCAGCCGGCGGTGCGCCTCGGCCACCGCGAGTCCGGAGCGCGCCGCCTCCCGGGGCTGTCCGGCGCGTTCCGCGGCCCGCAGCTGCTCGGTGCCCGCGGCCAGGACGTCGGTCAGCGAGGAGTTGACGGAGAGGGTGGTGAGCGCGCCCTGGTACTCCGGGGCGAATGCCTTGCCGTACATCGATGCCTTTCGGTCCGTATGCACACCATCTATACATGCAGCGTATACATGGTGTGTATAGAGGCGTGGAGGCCGGCCCCGGCCCACGGGCCAGGGCATCACCTGTTGCCGATCAAGACGTCGGCGGAACGGACCGGGTTGCCTGTGAGGCGCAGATCACCTGACAGGCGTTCAGTGCTGACCCGCCTTGTGCGGGGTCGCCTCGCTCGGCCGGACGACGACGTACCCCTCGCCCTGGAGCACCAGTTGCACCGCCTCGCCGGAACCACCGCGCAGCATCGACCCGATGGACTGGGAGCGGTGCAGCGAGGTCTGCAGTCCCGCGGTCCATCCCACGACCGCGTCGGTGTCGACGTACACCGGATGCTGCGGCGACACCGGGATGACGAGCGGGTTGCCCTCGCACACCAGGCCCAGCTTGCCGTACCCGGTGAAGACGCTGTTGAACAGGCCGCCGCCGGTGATGCCGGCGCCCTTCACGGTCGCGATGCGGTACGACAACGTGGCGTCGAAACACAGGACGTTGCGGCCGTTGACCGTGAACTCGTCGCCGGGCTCGACCTCGACGATGAAACAGTTCTGTGCCTCGTGCGCGAACCAGGCATCGCCCTGCCCGCGCACCGCCATCAGCGGCAGGCCCTCCCCGGTGACCGCGCGCTTGAGCATGCCGCCCACGCCCTGCCCCTTGCGCTCGAACTGGAGGCTGCCGCGGTAGGAGATCATCGCGCCCTGCCGGGCGAGCATCTCGCCGTTCACCGTGTAACGAAGGCACTTGGCGTTCTCGACCGTCATGCCCGGCGCCACGGCCGGCTGCACCACGTGCTCACTTGAAAAGAGGTCACCCTTCATCCCGGCATCCTCACCCGGAGCGTCTCCCTCCGCCAAGATCACCCGGAAGGCCGCTTCGCCCACCCACGGCTCACCCCTCTTCACCGACCGCACGGGACGGCACGGCCGGCCCGTCGGGACCACCTGCGCAGCGCCGCCGACCGCACCACTACGGTGAGGTACGCCGGGACGACCTGCGCCCGCACCCGCCCCGACCGGCCGAAGGAGCGCCGACGATGTCCCGCACCGCCCGCCCCCGCTGCCGAGCCACCCTGGCCGCCCTCACCTGCTGCGTCGCGCTGGGCTGCGGGACCGGCACGGCGCCCCGGGAGCGGCCCGGCCCGCCGCCCGGTCCCCCGAGGGCGGCCGGGCCCAGTGTGGTCACCTGGGCCTCGTCCGCGGGCCACCTGAGCGAGGTGGCGGACGGCGCGGCCGACGGCCGCGGTTACCGGCTGATGGTGCGCACCAGCGTGGGCGGCAGCGGCCTCCGCGTGCGGCTGTCCAACGCCTTCGGCGACCGGCCGGCGACGTTCACCAACGTCCACGCGGGTCTGCGACGGGGCGGTGCCGCACTCGTCCCCGGCAGCAACAGACGCCTGACCTTCGACGGGGCCCGCTCCGTCACCGTCCCCGCCGGCGGCATGGTCTACAGCGACCCGCTGCCCGGCCGCGTCCCGGCCGGGCGCACCCTCGCCGTCAGCATGTACGTGCCGCGGGCGGGCGGCGCGCTCACCGGACACTGGCTGGCGATGCAGACGTCCTACAAGACCGTCGGCGACCACGCCGCGGAGGAGAGCGCGGCCCACTGGAAGCAGCGGACCGGCTCCTGGTTCTACCTCGACGCCGTCACCGTCCGGCCCCGCGAGAGGACGGGCGCCGTGGCCGCGCTCGGCGACTCCATCACCGACGGCTGGCACTCCACGACCGACCGGGACCGCCGCTGGCCCGACTTCCTGGCCCGCCGCCTGAGCAAGTCCACCGGCACCACGGTCGAGGGCGTGGCCAACGCGGGCATCGCCGGCAACAAGGTCCTCCTCGACGGCCCCGGGCAGAGCGCCCTCAACCGTGTGCGGCGCGACGTGCTCTCGCTGCCGGGTGTGCGCACGGTCTTCCTCTTCCAGGGGGTCAACGACATCAAGGCCGAACCCGGCGCCACCGGTGCCGGGCTGATCGCCGGCTACCGCAGGTTGATCGACCGGGCGCACGCGGCCGGGAAGTGCGTCGTCGGAGCCACGATCGCCCCCTACAAGGGCTGGCAGGAATGGGACCCCGCCGGGGAAGCGGTACGACGGCAGGTCAACGCCTTCATCCGCGACAGCGGCGAGTTCGACGGGGTTGCCGACTTCGACCGTGTCCTGCGCAGCCCCGACGACCCCGAGCGGCTCCGCCCCGCTCTCGACGGCGGCGACCATCTGCACCCCAACGACCAGGGGATGCAGGCGATGGCCGACGCCGTCGACCTGGACAGCCTCGACTGCAAGGCCCGCCGGGCGGGTTGACCAAGGTCCCGTCGTCCGCCCATGGGCAGGTGGGACCGTGCGGACACGGCCTGCCGCCGAGGCGCCTCGCTCAGCTGCTCGGCCGGTCAGCCGGACGTCGTCGGCTCCGGGGTGATCAGGCCCTCGCGGTAGGCGATCGCCACGGCCTCTCCGCGGCTGGACGCGCCGACTTTGGCGAGGATGTTGGAGACGTGGACGCTCGCCGTCTTGCCGCTGATGAACAGCTCCTCGCCGATCTGCCGGTTGCTGCGGCCCAGGGCGAGCAGCCGCAGCACGTCCTGCTCGCGCGCGGTGAGGACGGCCGCCCGGTCGTCGCCGCCGGGCCTGTCCGACAGCCGGCCGCGGCGGATCAGGTCGTCCACGCGTTCGCGCAGCGGCGTGGCACCGAGGTGGTCCGCGGTCTCCCGCACCGCTCGGGCCTCGGACGCCGCCTCCTCGCGGCGCCCGGCCGCCACCAGGGCCTCGGCGTACCGCAGGCGGCACCGGGCCCGCTCGTAGACGTCGCCGTAGCCGAACGCCGTCACCACCTTCGCCCAGGCGCCCGCGTCCGGCCCCGACGAGGCCCTGATCCACTCGGCCTCGGCCCGGGCCAGCCACGCCTGCCCCTCGGGACCCTGGACCGTACCGTCGTCGCGGGTGGCCATCGTCCGTGCCAGTTCCACCAGTTCCATCGCGGTGTCCGTCCAGCGACGGGATCCGGCCTCGTCACCGGCCGACCGCAGCCCGGCCGCCGCGTCGGCCACCGCCGACAGCGCCAGCGCGGCGAGCCGCACCGTGACGTCCGGGCGGGTACCCGCCTCGTCGATGAGAGCCGCGACCGTCGACCGCATCCACCGCACCGCGTCCTCGGGATCCGAGCGCAGGGCCGCCGCGTCGGTGAGCACGATGCCCGCGACGAGAGTGGCCATCCAGTCGAACGGCCCGTCCAGCAGGGCACGCGCCCGGTCGGCGGCCGCGAGGTCTCCGCGCGCGAGCCTCACGTAGAGCGCGGGACCCATCGTGTACCCGCCGGCGGCCGGCAGCACATCGGCGTCGGCCGCCGCCGCGCGCAGACACTCGTCCCAGCGGCCCAGCACGTTCAGCACCAGCAGCCGCAGGTAGCGCATCTCCAGCGGGTACGTCGACGACAGCAGCCCGGCGCGCCGGGCCCGGTCCAGGCCCTCCGTCAGCCAGGGCACGCACTCCGCGAGGGCACCGGACTCGTAACAGCCCATGGCCAGGTTGAACAGGGCGCGCAGCTCCACGGCCGCGTTGCCCGAACTCCGGGCGAGCTCCCGGGCTTTGACCAGACGCTGCCGGCCCTCCCGGCCGCGCCGCCCCTCCCCGTCGAAAACGGCCAGGGAGATCAGCAGGTCCGCCTGGGCATCGGGCATCCGCAGCCGCTCCGCCACCCCCAGAGCCCGGCGGGCGACCGCGAGCGCGGTCTCGTTCTCCCCGATGTGGCGTGCCGCCAGGACATGCGTGGCCGCCGCCCACACCCACGTCGGGGACGGAGGGTCCTCCGGGATCATCGCCAGTGCCTCGCTGCTGTAGGCGAACGCCGCCGTCAGGCTGTCCACGCTGAGCAGGTTCCCGGCGAGGGTGTAGCGGACCCGTGCGGCGAGTTCGGACTCGGGGTCCTGACCGAGTCCGGCCAGCGCGGACCGGGCGAGGGACACCGCCCGGTGCAGTTCCCCGGCGTGGGCGGCCGCCGCCGAGGCCCGCAGGGTCAGCGTCACCCGGTCGACGCCCGGGGGCCGGATCCCGGGACCGACCGCCGACCACAGGTCCAGGGCCGCTTCGAGATGCCGCTGCTCCTCGGCCGGCGCACCCACCCGCTGGGCGTGGTCGGCGGCCTCCAGCGACGCGGCCAGAGCCTCGGGCAGGTCGTGGCTCTCCCGGTAGTGGTGGGCGCGCTCGGCGGCGCTCTCGGCCCGCCCGCGCCCGGCGAGCAGGCGTGCGAACGCGCCGTGCAGCCTCGCCCGCTCCCCGGGCAGCAGATCGGCGTAGACGGCCTCACGGGCCAGCGCGTGCCGGAAGGAGTACGTGTCCCCGTCACCGGCCACGAGCAGCTGCCGCCCCACCGCCTCCCGCAGCGCCGACTCCAGCTCCGCCTCCGGCAGCCCGGCCGTCTCCCGCAGCAGGTCGTGCTCCACCCGGCGCCCGGCCACGGAGGCGGTCCGCAGCACTTGCTGCGCCCTGTCGGAAAGCTGCTCGAAACGGATCAGCAGCACATCGGCGAGCCCGCTGGGCACACCACCCGACTCGGTTTCGGTGGCGGCGAGCAACTCCTCCGCGTAGAAGGCGTTCCCCTCGGCCCGCTCCACGATCCGCCGCACCGTGGCGTCCGGCAGCGGCCGGGACTCCAGGGCCCGCACCAGCCGGTCCACGTCGGGATCGGCCAGCGGCCGCAGTTCCACTCGCTCGACGACGGGCAGCCGCACCAGTTCGGCCAGCAGCGGCCGCAGCGGATGCCGGCGGTGCAGGTCGTCGGCCCGGTACGAGGCGAACACCGCCAGCCGGTGCCTGAGCACGCCCCGGCCCAGCAGGAACCGCAGCAGATCCCGCGACGACTGATCCGCCCAGTGCAGGTCCTCCAGCACGAGCAGCAGGGGCGCGACATCCGCGACATCGGCCAGCAGGCCCGCCATCCCCTCGAACAGCCGCAGCCGCCCGTCCACGTCCCGCACGGAGCCGGATCCGGCTCCCAGCAGCCGCTCGACCACGGGACGCGCGGCCAGGGCACCGGAGAACCGCTCATCGGCGGCCAGCACCCCGACAACCTCGGTGAACGGGAGGTAGGGCAGCCCGACGTCGCCGAGATCCACACAGTGCCCGGTGAGCACGGTCATGCCGGAGCCGGCGGCCCGAACCGAGATCTCGTCCAGCAATCGCGTCTTGCCGACACCGGCGTCCCCGCCCACGAGCACGGCCCGGGTCTCGCCGGCGCGCGCACGCTCCAGCACGCCGGAGAGCCGATTGAGTTCAGGATCCCGCCCGACCACCGGCGTGACGAATGATGCCTGTGGCACTAAACCAACCTTCTCTTCAGGGGCGCGGGGCAGGACAGGGTGCGCCTCCGCCGCGCGGGCGCGAGCCACCACACACGGCCCGCGGCCGCCACCGGACGGCGAACCCGGGACGTTCAGGCGCGCAGGACCTTCGCCCAGTCGACCGGCACCCGCCCCGCCGGCCCCGGCGTGGGCTGATCGGCCGGATGGCTCACCGGCTCCGCCAGCTCCGGCCCGCCCTCGTACAACTCGTTCGTCTCATAGTTCCAGTACCAGTCCTCACCCGGCTCGAAGCTCTGCACGAACGGGTGCCCGGTCTCCCGGAAGTGCCCCGTCGCGTGCTGCGCCGGCGAGCTGTCACAACACCCCACATGCCCGCACTGCGCACACCGCCGCAGATGGAACCACCAGCCGCCGGCCGCGTCGCACTCGGCACACCCGCTGCCGCTGGGCCGCGCACTCGGGTCGATCCCGTTCTCGCCACTCATGCAGATTCCTCCTCCACCGCTGTCAGCGGAAGCAGCACCTCGAAACGCGTGTTCCCCGGCTCCGAATCCACCCGGATGCTGCCATGGTGCTTGTTGACCACGATCCGCCAGGAGATGTCGAGCCCCAGCCCGGTCCCCTCGCCCACCGGCTTGGTCGTGAAGAAGGGATCGAAGATCCGCTCCCGGTCCTGTGCCGGGATGCCGATGCCCGTGTCGCGGAACTCCACCAGCAGCCGGTCGTGTTCCGCGGCCGTCCGCACGGTCAGCGTCCCCTCGCCGCCCGCGCTGTTCATCGCCGCGACCGCGTTGTCGATCAGGTTGGTCCACACCTGGTTGAGCTCCGCGGGATACGCGGGGATCTTCGGCAGCGTACGGTCGTAGTCCTTGACGACCTTGATCCGCTCGCCGATCTTGCCGGACAGCATCAGCAGGGTGGAGTCGAGCAGTTCGTGCACGTCGGCGTGCCGGAAGGGCGCGCGGTCGAGCTGCGAGTACTGCTTGGCCGCGTCGACGAGATGCGAGATGCGGGTGGTCGAGTCGTTGATCTCGTCCATCAGCAGCTCGGTCTCGACGGTGTAGTTGAGCCACCCGATCGCGCTGGGCAGGATGTCCTCGTCCACCGCCGCCGCGACCTGGTCCAGCCAGTCCACGTCGAGACCGGCCTGGACGAAGGTGGGCGCGATCCGCCAGCCCTCCTCGATGCCCTGGTCGTCCAGCCAGTCGGTCACGGCGTCCTCCCGGTCGGAGGCCTCCAGCGGACTCAGCGCGGGTGCCTTCGCGACCCTTTCGGCTGTGCGCTCCTGGATGTCGATGAGGTTGGCCATGACCTCGGGGGAGTACGACCCCTGCGCGATGACCGCCAGCTTGTGGCGCATCTTGCCGACCCGCTCCCGCAGGGTCGCCGTCGCCCGTACGGCCGCCGCGGCCGGGTTGTTGAGCTCGTGCGTGAGCCCCGCGGACAACGACCCCAGCGCCAGCAGCCGTTCACGCTGCCCGATGGCCCGCTGGGTGCTCTTCGATCCGAAGAACAGCCCCTCCAGCAGGTGTACCGCCATCGGGAACCACTCCTGCATGATGGCCGCGAACGTGTCGGCCGGCAGCACGAAGAACCGCGACGGCTCCGTCACGCGCATGGAGTTGTTGTAGACCTGCCGCACCCGGTCGCCCAGATACGCCTGCATGGACCCCGCGTACACCCCGCGCTGCGAGGTCCGGGTCACCTCCACGTCGTCCGCCCCGACCCGGCGGTACAGCACCACCGTGCCTTCGAGCATCACGTAGAAGCAGGTCGCGGGCTCGCCCTCGGTGTACACAGGACCGGGCTCGAACCGCTCCACCCGCCCCTCGGCGCACAACCGGCCGAGCTGCTCGGGTGTGAGCTTCTCGAACAGGAACAGCGCCCCGATCTCCTGCGGGTTGCAGGGCGCCGACCGCCCGCTCACGACTGCTCCAGGTACCGGTGGACGAGCATCACGGCCATGGCTCCCTCTCCGACGGCGGACGCGACCCGCTTCGCGGACTCCGAGCGGGCGTCGCCCGCCACGAACACGCCGGGCACGTTGGTCTCCAGGTGGTACGGCGGCCGGTCCAGCTCCCAGCCCTGCGGCGGGCGGCCGTCGGGGGTCAGGTCCGGCCCGGCGAGGATGAAGCCGCGTTCGTCCCGCAGCACCGTCCCGTCCAGCCAGCCGGTCAGCGGGGCCGCGCCGATGAACACGAACACCCACTGCGCGTCGACCTGTTCGGTCTGCCCGCTGTCCACGTCCCGCAGGGTCAGCCGCTCCAGACGGCCGTCGCCGTGCGCGGCCTCGACGACCGTGCGCGCCCGGACCTGGATGTTGGGCGACTCCTCGATCTGCTGGATCAGGTAGTGCGACATCGACGCGGCCAGTGACTCGCCGCGCACCAGCAGCGTCACCGACTTGGCGCCCCGGGACAGGTACATCGCCGCCTGCCCGGCGGAGTTGGCACCGCCGACGATGTACACGTCCTGGTCCCGGCAGGAGGGCGCCTCCGTCAGGGCCGAGCCGTAGTACACCCCGCAGCCGGTCAGTTCCTCGCAGCCCGGCGCCGCAAGCTGGCGGTAGGACACGCCGGTCGCCAGGATCACACTGTGGGCGGCGACCGCCGAGCCGTCCGAGAACCGGACGACCCGGGCCGCGCCGTTGACCTCAAGGGCCGTCACCTCGCGGGCGGTGAGGATCTCGGCGCCGAACTTCGTCGCCTGCCGCCGGGCCCGGTCGGTGAGCTGCGCCCCCGACACACCGTCGGGGAAGCCGAGGTAGTTCTCGATGCGTGAACTCTGTCCCGCCTGCCCGCCGGTCGCCGACCGTTCCACCAGCACGGTCCGCAAGCCCTCGGAGGCGCCGTAGACGGCCGCGCCGAGCCCTGCCGGGCCGCCGCCGATGACGACCAGGTCGTAGAAGTCGGCCGTCGGTGTCGTCGCCAGCCCGACGCGGGCGGCGAGGTCGACGGCCTCCGGCTCGACCAGCGGCGAACCGTCCGGTGTGATCACCACCGGCAGCCGCACCCCGTCCTCGCCGGCCGCGGCCAGCAGCCGCCGCCCCTCCGGCTCGTCGGAGGAGTACCAGCGGTAGGGCACCTGGTTGCGGGCCAGGAACTCCCGTACGCCGGAGGACCGTGAGGACCACCGGTGCCCCACGACCTTGGTGCTGGGCACGGGCCGGAAGTCGCTGGACCGCCACGCCTGGAGCAGATCGTCGAGGACCGGGTACAGCTTCTCCTCGGGCGGGTCCCACGGTTTGAGCAGATAGTGGTCGAGGTCGACGACGTTGATCGCGTCGATCGCGGCGTTCGTGTCCGCGTACGCGGTCAGCAGCACGCGCCGCGCGCCCGGGTAGACGTCGAGGGCCTGTTCGAGGAATTCGACGCCGTTCATCTGCGGCATCCGGTAGTCGGCCAGGATCACGGCCACGAGATCGCCACGCAGCTTGAGCTCCCTCAGTGCCTCCAGCGCCGAGGTGCCGGACTCCGCCCGCACGATCCGGTACGACGCGCCGTACCGCCGTCTCAGGTCCCGGGCCACGGCCCGGGAGACACCCGGGTCGTCGTCCACGGTCATGATGACGGTCCGCCCCGCATCGGCGGCCTGTGCCATACGTCCCCCACGCCGGGCGGTCGACTCACGGCACGGCGTCCCCGGGGCACCGCGCCGACCTCCGCCCATCGTATGTTCGATCGCCGCGCGGCGCTCCGATACGGAGATCCGCTCCGACGGGCGCGGGCACCGGCGGCGGTGGTGAAGACTGGGCGGCACACTGACGTTCCACAGGGAGGCAGCCGGATGACACGCCCGATCACCGCAGGGGTCGACGGATCGCAGGAGAGCCTCGCGGCCCTGGCCTGGGCGGCGCGGGAGGCGGTGCGGCGCGACCGGCCGCTGCGCGTGGTGCACGCCTGGCGGGCCCAGACGCCGGAGCTGATCGAGACCGCGGTCGCCACGGACGCGGACAGCCAGGCCGAGTGGGTGCACAGAGCGGTGACCGAGGCCGTCGGGACCGTGACCGAACGGCACCCGGACCTCGAGGTGACCACGGACGTCATCGAGGGGGCCGCCGCCGACACCCTGGCCGCCGCCGCGGCCGACGCCGAGATGCTCGTCCTCGGCTCGCGCGGGCACGGCCGCATCGTCGGTTTCCTGGTCGGCTCGGTCGGCCAGCAGGTGATCGCCGAGGCCACCCGGCCCGTGGTGTTCGTGCGGGCCGGGGACCAGGCCTCGTCGGAGGCCGCCGGGCGGGAGATCGTCGTGGGCCAGCAGGGAGACCCGGAGGACAGCGCCGAAGCGCTGCGCTTCGCCTTCGAGACGGCCGCCGCGCGCGGGGCGACCGTGCGGGTCGTACGGGCCTGGAGCCTGCCGCCCGTCTTTGCCTACAGCCCGGGGTCGCTGAAGCTCCTCGACGAGGCGGGGGGACTGGAGCCGTACGAGCAGAAGAGCCTGGCCGCCGCGGTCCGGCCGTTCCGGGAGCGCTTCCCCGGCGTGCCGGTGGAGCAGCACGTGGAGATGGGCAGCGCCGCTCAGGTGCTGCTGTCGGTGGCCGGGACGGCCCAGTTGATGGTCGTGGGCCGCCGGGCCCACCGCACGGCCGTCGGGGCGCGCATCGGCTCGGTGGCCCACGGGATGCTGCACCACGCCGACTGCCCGGTGGCGGTGGTGCCTCCCGCGTGAGGGCGCCGGCCCCTCACTCCGCCGTCGGCTGCAGCGACTTCCGGGCCTTGGGCAGGATGTTCTGGATGTAGTCCTCGACCACCGCGTCGAGACCGATGTCGTGCTGGGCCCGCTCGGACAGGTACCAGCGGTGTTCGAGGAGCTGGTGGTAGATCTCGGCGGGGTCCATCGCGCCGCGCAGTTCGAGCGGCACGGCCCGCACGGTCGGGCGGAACACCTCCCGCACCCAGCGGTGGGCCAGCACCTCGGGGCGGGCCCCCAGGGGGTCGCCGGGCGCGTAGTCGTCCTGGGTCGCCATCCAGCTCTCCAGGTCGTTCAGCAGCCGCCGGGCCTGGTTCTCCTCCGTGTCGAGACCGGTCAGGCGCAGCAGCTGCCGCTGGTGGTGACCGGCGTCGACGACCTTGGGCACGAAGCTGACCGTGTCGCCGTTCGAGGCGTGCTCGATCTGCATCTCGGCGACGTCGAACCCGAGGTCGTTCAGACGGCGGATCCGGCGTTCTATGTAGTGGTACTTGCCCGCCGGATAGACGGAGGCCCGGGTCAGCTCGTCCCACAGGCCGCGGTAGCGGGCGCAGATCTCCATGCCGAACTCGATCGGGTCCACCGACGGGTGCAGCGCCCCGGACGCCTCCAGGTCCAGCAGCTCCCCGCTGATGTTCACCCGGGCGAGATCGAGGTCGTACTCCCGCTGCCCGGTGCTGAGCTGCGGATGCAGGTCACCGGTCTCGGCGTCCACCAGGTACGCGGCGTAGGCGCCCGCGTCGCGCCGGAAGAGGGTGTTGGACAGCGAGCAGTCGCCCCAGGCGAACCCGGCCAGGTGCAGCCGCACCAGCAGCACGGCGAGCGCGTCCATGAGCCGGTGCATGGTGGCCGGGCGCATGGTCGTCTCGAACATCGAGCGGTACGGCATGGAGCCGCCCAGGTGCCGGGTGACCAGGACGCTCTCCAGCGGGGCGCCGCTCGCGTCGGTGCGGCCGGTGACCACGGCCAGCGGGTCCACCGACGGGATGCCGAGCCGGTCCAGATCGCGCAGCATGTCGTACTCGCGCAGCGCCGGGCGCTCGGCCAGCTCCTTGACGGCGATCACCTCGTCGCCCGCCCGGGAGTAGCGCACGACGTGCCGGGAGATGCCGCGCGGCAGCGGCACCAGGTACTCCTCCGGCCACTCCTCCAGGGGCACGTCCCACGGCAGTTCGAGCAGGAGCGCGGGGTGCTCCGGGTTGGTCGCGCTGATCTGCAGTGCCATGGGCCGGGTGTCCTTGTCTCGCCGCCGATCGTCCCATCAGATTAGAGGGCCCGTTCCCGGGCCCTCAGAGCGGCGTCCCGCACCGGCCCGCGGTGGACCGGTCCGTGCCCGGGGAGCAGCAGCTCGCCCTCCAGCTCCGCCAGGACGTCCAGGGAGGCCAGGGCACGTGGTCGCTCGTGGTGGAACATGTCCGGCAGCAGCTGCGGCCCCTCCAGCCGCGAGGTGGGGTGCCCGCCGACCAGGGCGTCCCCGGAGATCAGCACGCCGGCGCCGGGCAGGTGGTAGGCGCAGTGCCCGTCGGTGTGACCCGGCGTGTGCACCGGCACCGGCCGTCCGGGCAGGTCCAGGGCGCCGGCGCGTGGGAACGGCTCGGGGGCCGTGACCGGGTTGTGCCTCGTGCCGCCGGAGCGCAGCGCGTGCACCGCCCACGGCAGCACGCCCGGCCGCCAGCCGTTGCCCAGCACGGTCCCGAGGGACACCTGGTGCAGGAAGTCGCGCCGCGCGTGCGGCACTTCGGCCTCGTGCAGGTACACGGGCGTGCCGTAGGCGGTGCGCAGGTACTCGGCGGAGCCCAGATGGTCGTTGTGCGCGTGGGTGATCAGCACGGCCGCGACCGCCTCCGGGGAGGCGCCCACCTCGGCGAGCGAGGCGAGGACCTGCTCCCGGTCGCCGGGGTAGCCGGTGTCGACCAGCGTCACGGCGCCCCCCTCGGTGAGGATCACCCAGTTGGTGTCGGAGCCGTGCACCAGATAGGTGCCGTCCGCGACGTGGTGTACGTCCGCCCGCATGATCGCCCGCCTCGTGTGGTCCCACCCGACCGGGAAAGCAAAGCAGAACCCACGGTCGGCGACATCGCCGGGTCCGTCTCAACGGGCCGGTGGGGCGCGGGCCTTCGGCAGGCTCAGTGCACGCCGTGCGGACGGAACTGGATGCTGATGCGCGGGCCCGTGGCGCGGGTGCTCTTGGGTACGGAGTGCTCCCAGGTGCGCTGGCAGGAGCCGCCCATCACGACGAGGTCGCCGTGGCCCAGCGGACGGCGCACCGTGTCGCGGCCGCCCCGCATCGGGCGCAGCAGCAGATCGCGGGGCGCGCCCACGGACAGGATCGCGACCATCGTGTCCTCGCGGGCTCCGCGTCCGATGCGGTCGCCGTGCCAGGCCACGCTGTCCCGGCCGTCGCGGTAGTAGCACAGCCCGGCCGTCGTGAAGGGCTCGCCCAGCTCCTCGCCGTAGTGGGCGCTCAGCGCGTCCCTCGCCCGGTTCAGCACCGGGTGCGGCAGCGGATCGTCCGCGCCGTAGAACGCGAGGAGGCGCGGGACGTCCACCACGTTGTCGTACATCTTCCGCCGTTCGGCACGCCACGGAACCTCGGCCGCCAGCTGTTCGAACAGTTCGTCCGAGCCGCTGAGCCACCCGGGAAGCACGTCGAGCCAGGCGCCGAGACCGAGGTCGGTGCGGCTGATCCCGTCCAGAGGGCCGAGCCGCAGCTCGTCGGCCTGGTCGAAGAGGGAGCCCTGGAGGTGCATGCCACCAGCGTACCTCTGAATCGAAAATGTGTTCCAGGGTGCGACGGCCTTTCGATACATTGGTGTATCCAATACAGTCGTGTATCGAAAAGCCCGAAGGATCGATGGGAGGTCGGGCATGGCTGCCGCCGAGGGAACCACCGGACGCGTGACCAGGCGCCGGGTGCACACCCGCGCCAACCTCCTCCGGGCGGCGTTCTCCGTGTTCGCGGCCAAAGGCTTCGGCCACGTCTCGATCGAGGAGGTCTGCGAGGCCGCCGGCTACAGCAGGGGTGCCTTCTACTCCAACTTCTCCAGCCTCGACGAGCTGTTCTTCGCCCTGTACCGCGAGCGGGCCGACCTGATCGCCGAGCAGGTGTCCGGCGCGCTCGCCCTCGACGGACCCGACCTCGACGTGCCCGCCGCCGTGGACCGCGTCACCGACGTGCTGCTCCTGGACCGCGACTGGCTCCTGGTGAAGACGGACTTCCTCGTGCACGCCGCCCGCCACCCGGACGTGGCGCGCAGTCTGCTCGAACACCGCGCGCGGCTGCGACGGGCCATCGCCGACCGGCTCGGCCGGGCCCAGGGGCACACCGCACTGCCCGCCGTGCTGGGCGACACCGACGGCGCCGCCCACGCCGTCGTCGCCGCGTACGACGGTGTCACCACGCAACTGCTGCTGGACCGGGATCTGGAGCACGCCCGCAGCCGGCTGAAGCAACTGCTCACGGCCCTGCTGACCGACGGCAGCGGCACCCCCGAACACACCAAGCACTGAGGAAGGGAACGGTCGCCATGGATGCCGATGTCATCGTCGTCGGAGCGGGCCTCGCCGGGCTGGTCGCGGCGCACGAACTGACCAGCAAGGGCCGGCGGGTCGCACTCGTCGACCAGGAGAACGCGGGCAATCTCGGCGGCCAGGCCTTCTGGTCCTTCGGCGGACTGTTCCTCGTCGGCTCACCGGAGCAGCGGCGCCTCGGCATCAAGGACTCCTTCGACCTCGCCTGGAGCGACTGGCGGGGCAGCGCCGGCTTCGACCGGCTGGAGGACGAGGACTCCTGGGCCGTGCGCTGGGCCCGCGCCTACGTGGAGTTCGCCGCGGGGGAGAAGCGGTCCTGGCTCGACGGGCACGGCATCACGTTCCTGCCCACCGTCGGCTGGGCCGAACGCGGCGACCTCACGGCGCACGGGCACGGCAACAGCGTGCCCCGCTTCCACGTCGCATGGGGCACCGGCACCGGCGTCGTCGAACCGTTCGTGCGGTACGCCAGGCAGGCCGCCCGCGACGGACTGCTCACCTTCCACCACCGTCACCGCGTCGACGCGCTCGTCGTCGAGGACGGCACCGCCCGGGGCGTGCGCGGCACGGTCCTGGCCGAGGACCACGCATCCCGGGGCGTCGCCTCCAGTCGCGAGGCGGTCGGCGAGTTCGAACTGACCGCCCAGGCCGTCATCGTCACCAGCGGCGGCATCGGCGCGAACCACGACATCGTCCGCCGCTACTGGCCCGAACGCCTCGGCACCCCGCCGCGCGAGATGGTCACCGGCGTCCCCGCCTACGTCGACGGGCGGATGCTCGACATCAGCGCCGAGGCGGGCGTCCGGCTGGTCAACCGCGACCGCATGTGGCACTACACCGAGGGACTGCAGAACTGGGACCCGATCTGGCCCGGCCACGGCATCCGCATCCTGCCCGGGCCGTCCTCGATGTGGTTCGACGCCCTCGGCCGCCGCCTGCCCGGGCCCTTCCTGCCCGGCTACGACACCCTCGGCACCCTCAAGCACCTGCGCACCACCGAGGACATCGCCGGGTACGACCACTCCTGGTTCATCCTCACGCAGAAGATCATCGAGAAGGAGTTCGCCCTGTCGGGCTCCGAGCAGAACCCCGACATCACCGCCAAGGACCGTGCCGGGTTCCTCAAGGAACGCATCCTCGGCAAGGGCGCGCCCGGACCGGTCGACGCGTTCCTGCGCAAGGGCGCCGACTTCGTGACCGCGTCCACCGTCGAGCAGCTCGTCGAGAAGATGAACGGACTCACCGACAAGCCGCTCCTCGACGCGGCCGGCATCAAGCGCCAGATCGAGGCCCGCGACCTGCAGATCGCCAACCCCTACGCCAAGGACGCCCAGGTGCAGGGCATCCGCAACGCCCGCCGGTACATCGGCGACCGCCTCGGCCGGGTGGCCACCCCGCACCGCATCCTCGACCCGGCGGCCGGACCGCTGATCGGCGTCAAGCTGCACGTGCTGACCCGCAAGACCCTGGGCGGCATCCAGACCGACCTGGACTCGCGCGCCCTCGGGACCGACGGCAAGCCGATCGACGGACTGTACGCGGCCGGCGAGGTGGCCGGATTCGGCGGGGGTGGCGTCCACGGCTACAACGCCCTGGAGGGCACCTTCCTCGGCGGCTGTCTCTTCTCGGGCCGGGCGGCGGGGCGGGCGGCCGCCAAGCAGACCGCCTGACCCGCGGGGACGGACCGTCTCGTCAGGGTTCGATGAGGCGGGCCAGCACGGTGGCGTGGCTCTGCGCGGGCGTCTTCGACGCGGTCAGCAGGGTCACGTCGCCCTCACGGGCCAGCTCACGCACACCGTCGAGCGCCGCGGACGCCTCGTCGGAGGAGAGCTCCGCCTCGTACCGTTCGGCGAACTCGTCGTACGAGGCCTCGCCCGCGTGGTACCAGCGGCGCAGCTCCGTCGAGGGGGTGAGCGCCTTCGGCCACTCGTCCACCCGCGCCACGTCCTTGGCCAGGCCGCGCGGCCACAGCCGGTCGACCAGGACCCGCGCACCGTCCTCCGGCTCGGCGGGATCGTAGACACGGCGCACGCGCACGCTCATGATCGGCTCCTCTCCGCGGCGGTACGGGTGTGCCGCGAGCCTAACCCCGGCCGGCTGCCCGCACCGCTCGGTACCGAACGGCCGGTTCCGCTCGTGCCGGGCGGGTACTCCGTCCGCCTGACCACGTTGAACGCTTCGGGAAAGGAGGTCATGGCATGACTGCCCAGGACGAACTGCGGGTCGTACGGTCTCTCGGTGAACTCGCCGAACTCGCCGAACGGCACCATGGCCTGTACGTGCGCTGGTCGCGCGGCCCGGAGACCGATCTCCGGGAGGTGTCCAGCACCGACGACCTGACCGGCGTACCCCTGCCGGGGCTGTCCGCCAGCCCGCTCGGCGTCGAGGAGTGGTGGGAGGACCGGCCGGTGCGGGTCTGGGTGGCCCGCCGTCTGCACGACTACGCGCACCTTCCCCACGACAAGGGGCCGGGGGTGCACCCCTGGGTGCTCACCGGCAAGGAGACCGCCCGAGGGCCCGACAACGAACCGCTGGTCACCGACGTCCGTCCGGTGTGCCGACTCGACCAGCAGGTGATCGACGAGGCGAAGGCGGAGGTGGCCCGGCAGGGAAACCCCTGGGGGCCGCTGCGGCGCGGCTGAAGGGTGTTGCGGAAGGCTTGGTGGCGGGCATTTTGCCTGTAGGGGCGGGGTGTTGAGGGCTGAGCCGGTGAGGGTGGAACCGTTCACGGGGTTGTCGATGGGGCGCTTTGGGAAGCTGGTCGTGATCGCGGACGGTGCCCACCTGGGCACCGGGCCGATCGTCCCGCACCGCAGAACGTCCCCTCCTGCGCATCACCCGGACACGCCCGCCACCAAGTCTTCCGCAACACCCTGCGGGGTCCGTTGCGAAAGTGGCGCCTGCCGTGCGACGCCACTTTCGCGACAGACCTGTGCCGCGGCGGGGGGGGGGGGGGGGGGCGCCCCCCGGGCGAGGGCGCGG
>NZ_JBEZWO010000019.1:81998-114900 GCF_040637515.1 Streptomyces sp. NPDC029041
CGCACAGTTCGGCCAGCGCCTCCATCTGCCGGACGATCTGCGGGGGTTGCGGCGCCTGCGGGGTCGGCCAGGCGATCTCCAGCACACCGTGGCCGGAGCGGCGGCGGGCGGCCGCGCGGCGCTTCAGCGCGCGTCGTTCGTTCTCGCTCGTCCCGCCCCACACGCCGATGGACTGCCCCGTGTCCAGCGCCCATTGGAGGCACTCGTCCTGCACGGGGCAGCGCCGTCGGCACACGGCCTTGGCCTGCTCCGTCTGCAAAAGGGCCGGGCCGGAGGTGCCGATCGGGAAGAAGAGCTCGGGGTCCTCGTGCCGACAGGCAGCGTGGTCTCGCCAGTTGTCCATCGAAGTCACCTGCATCGCAGTAGAAACGTGCTCTCTCGGATGCTTACTCTCTTTCGGGTGACCTGTCGACGCCCGGTGAAACAGGGCGTTCCCGGACAGTCGTTCACTGCTCCCGCATGCCCCAGGGGGAGCCGTAGTCCGTCAGCAGGTCCAGGAACGGCCGGGCGGGGAAGGCCTCCGGGCCGAGAACTCCGGCACCGGACCAGGCGCCCGTGGCGAGGAGTTCGAGTGCGACGACGGGGTTGACCGCCGTCTGCCACACCACGGCCTGGGAGCCGTACTCGGCCATGGACCACTGGTTGTCGACCACGTGGTAGAGGTACACCTCCCGCGGCTCACCGCCCTTCACGCCCCGCACCCATGTGCCCGCGCACGTCTTGCCGTGCATCCGCTCGCCCAGTGTCGCCGGGTCGGGCAGGCACGCCGCGACCACGTCCCGGGGCGAGACCTTCACCGGCCCGTCCGGCCCGGCCACGGTGACCGGGCCGGTGCGGTCCAGGCCCAGCAGGTGCAGGGTCCGCAGCGTCTCGACGAACTCCCGGCCCAGGCCGTACTTGAAGGTCACCCGGCGGGCGCCGACCCAGCGCGGAACGAGCAGCACCTCCTCGTGCTCCACGTTCACGCACTCGACCGGGCCGATGCCCTCGGGGAAGTCGAAGACCTCGGGCTCGCTGAACGGCTCGGTGGTGAACCAGCCCTTCCCCTCCTCGTAGACGACCGGCGGATTGAGGCACTCCTCGATGGTGGTCCAGATGCTGAACGAGGGCGCGAAGTCGTAGCCGTCGACGGCCAGGTTCGCGCCGTCGCGGATGCCGATCTCCTCGATCTCGTCGAAGAGTTCGTCGGCGGCGTACCGCGCGAAGACGTCCGACAGGCCCGGCTCCACACCCATGCCGACGAGGGCCAGCAGCCCCTCCTTCTCCCAGCCCTCGGCCTGTGCGAACTGCTCGTCGCCCAGCTTGACCC
Organism: Streptomyces sp. NPDC029041; assembly: GCF_040637515.1. Lineage (NCBI taxonomy): Bacteria > Bacillati > Actinomycetota > Actinomycetes > Kitasatosporales > Streptomycetaceae > Streptomyces > Streptomyces sp. NPDC029041. The sequence goes on from NZ_JBEZWO010000019.1 coordinate 83,308, forward strand.
CGCACTCCTCGTACGGCCGCTCGGCGTGCGGGCGGGACAGCGACATCGCCATGTCGAGATACGTGGCGCCCGCGGCACGCGCCGCGCGGAACAGCGGCATCACGAAGCGGGGGTCGGTGGCGTTGAGGAGGACGTCGCAGCGGTGCCGGGCGAGCAGGCGCGCGACGGCACTCTCGTCGCCCGCGTCGACCTGCTCCGCCGTGAAGCGCGCGTCGCCGCCGAGCGCCGCGACCGCCGCCTCGGCGCGGCCGGGATCGTAGTCGGCCACCACCATGGCCTCGAAGAACGGCCGCCGGGCCGCGATCCGGGTGATGGCCCCGCCCACACCACCGGCTCCCACGAGCAGTACACGCATGACAGAAACTCCCTTTTTGCGAAGAACGTGACGGGCCCTGGGGGAGATGAAACGCCGCCCTGTGACATAAGGTCAATGGCGTTGGCATAAGGAGGGAGCCCGTCGTGCCCAAGCCCGTGGTGCCCGAGGACAAACGCCGCCGGCGCAGGCCCACCAAGAGCGGCACCGTGCTGTCCGAGGAGCTGATCGTCGAGACCGCGCTGCGCATGCTGCGCGAACACGGCAGCGCGGGGCTGACCGCCCGTCGGCTCGGCCTCGCGCTGGACGCCGACCCGAGCACGCTCTACCGGTACTTCCGGGGCATGGACGAGCTGACCCTCGCCATCGGCGACGCGCTCATCGGGCAGGCGCTTCAGGGGTGGCTGCGCACGGGGGAGTGGCGGGCGGACCTGCGGTCCTTCGGGCTGCGCATCCACGCCGCGTATCTCGCCCATCCGCAGGCCGCGCTGCTGACCACGAACCGCGTCACGGGCCGGGCGCATGAGCTGGCCGCCGACGAGGCCGTCCTGGACGTCCTGCGCACGGCCGGCTTCCCGCTGCCCGAGACCGTGCGCATCTACCACGCCTTCATCGACCAGACCCTGGCCTTCGCCGCGCTGGACGCCGCCTCGCTGGCCCTGCCCAGCGACTCGTTGCACGCCGACGAGGACATGTGGCGCTCCACGTACGCCCGTCTGCCCGCCGCCACCCACCCCCGCATCGCCGAGGCGGCGCCGCTGCTGGCCACCCGCATGCTCACCAGCGCCTACCCGACCGCCCTGGAGATGCTGCTGGACAGCGCGGCGGCCCGGCTGGAGTCCTCGCGGGAGTGAGGTCTCAGGCCCGCAGCGCCTCCGCCGCGGCCGCCGTCACCGTCTCCGCGACCTGCGCGAGCGCCGGCGAGTCGAGCTTCCACTGCTGCCAGTACAGCGGCACGTCGATCGTGCGACGCGGTGCGATGCCGACGAGCCGGCCGTCGCGCAGCAGGGGATCCGCCTGGGCTTCCGGCACCAGACCCCAGCCCAGCCCGGCGGCGACGGCCTGGACGAAGCCCTCGGAGGTCGGCACGTAGTGCCGCAGCGCGCTCGCGCCACCGCGGCCCCGGGTGAGCCCGCGGACGAAGCCGTCCTGGAAGTCGTCGCGGCGGTCGAAGACCACCACGGGCACCTCGCCGAGCGCCCGCGCCAGAGGCCCGCCGAGATGCCGCGCGGCGAAATCCGGCGCGGACACGGGCAGATAGCGCATCCGGCCGAGCGACCGCACCGAGCAGCCCGGTACGGGATCCGGCGACGAGGTCACCGCCGCCATCACCGCACCCTCCCGCAGCAGAGCCGCCGTGTGGTCCTCGTCCTCGCGGCGCAACTCGAAGTAGAGCCGCAGCTCCTGCGGCACGCGGGTGAGCACCGGCAGGAACCAGGTGGCCAGCGAGTCGGCGTTCACCGCCACCGACACCCGGGTCGGCTCCCCGGCACCGCTCAGTCCGAGCTCCGCCTGCGCGTCGTGCTCCAGCCGTGCCACCTGGCGGGCGAGCCGCACCAGGACCTCGCCCGACTCGGTCGGCCGCACCGGCTTGGTCCGCAGCAGCAGGACCCGCCCCGTGCGCTGCTCCAGTGCCTTGACCCGCTGGCTGATCGCCGACGGCGTCACGTGCAGCGCGGCCGCCGCCGCGTCGAACGTTCCCTCGTCCACGACGGCGAGGAGGGTCCGGACCTGGTCCAGCGGGAGATCGGTCATCACGTGAGTTGATGATACGTAAGAATCATTAGCTGGACCGACCGCGGGAGTCTCCGTAGCGTCGAGGCCATGACCAGCACCTTCACCGCCGGCGCCGCCGGTTTCGGCACCGGACTGTCCCTCATCGTCGCCATCGGCGCCCAGAACGCCTTCGTCCTGCGGCAGGGGATCCGCCGCCAGGCCGTCCTCGCCGTCGTCGGGATCTGCGCCCTGTCCGACGCGGCACTCATCACGCTCGGGGTCGGCGGGGTCGGCGCGGTGGTGGTGAAGTGGCCGGGCGCCCTCACGGTCGTCGGCTGGACCGGCGGCGCCTTCCTGCTGTGCTACGGCGCCCTGGCCGCCCGCAGGGTGGTCCGGCCGGACGGAGGCGCACTGCGCACCGAGGGGGAGCCGGCCGGGACGGTGCGCCGGGCCGTGCTCACCTGCCTGGCGATGACCTGGCTCAACCCGCACGTCTACCTCGACACCGTGTTCCTGCTGGGGTCCGTCGCCGCCGACCACGGCTCGCTGCGCTGGACCTTCGCCCTCGGGGCCGTGCTGGCCAGCCTGTGCTGGTTCACGGCCCTCGGGTTCGGCGCCCGCATGCTCGGCCGTTTCCTCGCCAGGCCCGCCGCCTGGCGGATCCTGGACGGTCTGGTCGCCGCCACCATGATCGTGCTCGGGGCCGTGCTCATCGCCGGAAGCTGAGAATCGGCCGCCCGCCGGCCGGCGGGCGGTGCGATAGTGATCCCGCCCTGAAGGTGTAGCGACCATCGAGAGAATGGCGGCGCGTGGACACGAATGAGAGCACGACGGACAGGCGGGAACCGGAACCGAAGGCGCCCCGGCGGCGCTGGGCGATGGACACCCGCCCCCTGCGCCGCCCCGCCTACCGGCGGCTGTGGGGCTCGACGGTCGTCACGGCCGTCGGCAGCCAGCTCACCGCCGTCGCCGTCCCCAAGCAGATCTACGACATCACCGGCTCCTCGGCCTGGGTGGGCGCCGCGAGTCTGGCCGGCCTCGTGCCCCTGATCGTGTTCGCGCTGTGGGGCGGGGCCGTCGCCGACGCCATGGACCGGCGCAAGCTGCTGCTGATCACCAACAGCGGCATCGCCGTCACGTCGCTGCTGTTCTGGCTCCAGGCCTTCGCCGGACTGGAGTCGGTGGCCGCGCTGATGCTGCTGCTCGCCGTGCAGCAGGCCTTCTGGGGCCTGAACGCACCGGCCCGCAGCGCCTCCATCGCCCGGCTGGTCCCCACGGACGAACTGCCCGCCGCGAACGCCCTCGGCTCGACCGTGATGCAGACCGGCCAGGTGGCCGGCCCGCTGCTCGCCGGCGCCCTCATCCCCGTGATCGGCCTGCCCGAGCTCTACCTCATCGACGCGCTGGCGCTGTGCGTGACGGTCTGGGCCGTCTACCGGCTGCCCTCGCTGCCGCCCCTGGCCGGCACGGCGGTGCGGCGCGCGGGCCTGAAGGAGATAGCCGCCGGTTTCCGCTACATCTCCGGCCACACCGTGCTGCTGCTGTCCTTCCTCGCCGACATCGTCGCCATGGTCCTCGGCATGCCCCGCGCCCTCTTCCCGCAGCTCGCCTCCCAGACCTATGCCCCCTACGGCGAAGGGCTCGCGCTGGGCCTGCTCTTCGCGGCGATCCCCATCGGGGCGGTACTGGGCGGACTGTTCTCCGGCACCTTCTCCCGGGCCCGGCGGCACGGCCTGATGGTCATCGGGGCGGTGGTCGTCTGGGGCGTGGCCATCACGGGTTTCGGACTGAGCGGCAGCCTCTGGGTCGCGGTGGCCTTCCTCGCCCTGGCCGGTGTGGCCGACATGGTCTCCATGGTCTTCCGCGGGGCGATCCTGCTGTCCGCCGCCACCGACGAGATGCGCGGGCGCATGCAGGGCGTCTTCACGGTCGTCGTGGCGGGCGGGCCTCGCCTGGCGGACGTGCTGCACGGCACCGCCGGATCGGCCTTCGGCCCCCGCACCGCCGTCGCGGGCGGCGGACTGCTGGTCGTCGCGGTGATGCTGGTGCTGGCCACCGCGGTACCGGCGCTGCGCCGCTACCGGGTCTGAGGTCCCGGGCGGCTCACAGGGCTCCGCGCCGGTGCAGCGTGTACTGCTCCATCAGCTTGCCCCGGGTCATCTCCAGACGGTGGGCGAGCACCTCAGCCACGTTGCGCACCAGCATCATCCCGAGCTCCGGGTCCTCCCGGCACAGCTCCAGCACGGCCCCCGCGTCGAACTCGTAGGCCCGCACCGGGCTGAACGCCACCGCGCCGAAGTCCCAGGTGTACGGAGGGAACAGCCATGACCAGCCGAGCAGGTCGCCCGCGCCGAGGCTGGCCACGGTCACCCGCTGCAGGGAGTTCACCTGCTGGTCCAGGGAGACGGCGCCGGAGCGGATGACCCAGAAGCGGTCGGCCGTGCCGTCCGCCTCGAAGATCCGGGCGTCCTCGGGGAAGGACACCTCCCGGGCGAGCGTCATCAGGCGCTGCCGCTGGGGCGGAGGCAGGGCGGTCAGGAGTTTGATCGCTTTGGTCATGACGCGGAGCTCCTCGCCGGGCGGTCGACTGCGGTGGTGTGCCAAGGGGCCTTAAGCCCATTTCAGCCGCTGCCGGGGCCGTGGGCACCTCGGCGTAGGGGACTTCTTCCGGCGGGCCGCCCGGGCATGAAGAAGCCCTGGCTGGACGGGGGGGACCAGCCAGGGCCGTACGCGGTGGTGCACGGAGGACCAGGAGTCGAACTCCGTCACCACGTATACATGAACCGTAAACCATTCGAGGGGCGGGTGTGCACCCGAAGACCGGGTTGCGTGACCCGTTTCACGCCCGGGGTCACCGTGCGAGCACCCGCACCGTCTCCAGCTCCGCGTCCTCGGGGTCGGGCAGGTGCATGCCCGCGTCCAGCCCCGTCCGCAAATACGCCAGCACCGGTTCCGTCAGGCGCTCACCGGGAAGGACGGCGGGAATGCCGGGGGGATACGGCGTGATCATCTCGGCCGCGACCCGCCCCGCCGCCTCGGACACCGGCACGGCTTCGGCCGGACCGAAGAACGCGTCCCGGGGCAGCACCGCCTGCTCCATCCGCAGCTCCGCCGGCGACGGCACCTCCACCCGCGGCGCCCTGGGCAGATCAGGTGCCGCCCGCGCCAGGTCCCGCAGCGCCTCCAGCAACTGCCCGGTGGTGTCCCGGTCGTCGCCGTGGGTGATCTGCGCGCCGATCCGGCGGTGGTCCACCAGGTGCGCGTCGATCCGCCGGTGTTCACGCAGCCAGTCCGCCGCCTGGAAACCCGTGATCCCGAGCTCCGTGAGGTCGATGACGCCGGGCAGCGGATCGAGGTCGTCGGCCAGTCCGGGGCCGCAGAAGTCGTCCCGGCCGTTGACGTGCAGGCCGTCGATCTCCTCGATGGAGGCCCGGACCTCGGCCGCCAGGTCCAGCGCACCGCCCATCAGTTCCTTGCCGTGCAGCGCCATCTGCCGCCGCCAGCCGTCGAGACCCGCGAAGATCAGCACCGACGGGCTGGTGGTGCCCAGCAGGTCCGCGCGCATCCCCAGCAGCTCCGGCGGCACCAGATCGCCCTGGAGGTGGAACACCGAACCCTGCTCCAGACCGCTGCCCATCTTGTGGATGCTGGTCACGCAGATGTCCGCGCCCGCGTCCATCGCCCACGACGGCAGATCGGGATGGAAGGGCAGGTGCGCACCCCACGCCTCGTCGACGATCAGCGGCCGCGAGCGCCGGTGACACACGTCGGCGATCGCCCGCAGATCCGCGCAGCCCCCGTACGGCGTGGGACTCGTGACCAGGGCGCCGCGGGCGTCCGGGTGGGCGTCGAAGGCCTGCTCGAACTCCTCGGCGGACGGGGGGTGGGCGAGGTTCCGCTCGGCGTCCCAGCGGGGCTCGACCCAGACCGGCTCGATGCCGGAGATGATCAGGCCCGCCACCACCGACTTGTGCGCGTCCCGCCCCACCAGCAGTTTCTCGTGCGGTCCCGCGACCGACAGCATCGCGGCCTTCACCGACAAGGAGCTGCCGCACGTGCTGAAGAACGTGTGCTCGGCACGCACCGCGTCGGCCATCAGCTCCTGCGCGCGTTGCAGCACCCGGCCACGGGTCAGCCGGTCGTCCAGCCCGCCCGAGGCCAGCACGTCCCCGTGGAACACCGCGTCACCGAGGATCTCCCGGACCGCCGGGTCCGCGCCGCGGGCCTGCTTGTGCCCGGGCGGTGTGAACGACAGATGCCCCTTGCGACGGTACTCGTCGAGGGCTTCCAGAACCGGTGCTCGCGTGTGGTCGGCTGTCATGCGCACCGGGTTCCCGGCGTGTGCCCCCGCAATCCGGTCTCACCCGGACGGCCCGGGGGAGTCCTCCGGTCAGCTCTCCGGCCCGTGCCTGCCCGGCGTCACGATCTCGTCCAGCACCCGCAGCACCGCCTCGTAGGACATCCGCCGCACGGCCGCGTCCCGGGCCCCCTGCGGGTCGGTCGCTTCCAGTTCCTCGCTCCTGGACCGCCACGTCCGCTCCTCCTGCACCGCGCACTCCCTCGCACGCCGGATGCGCCGCAACAGCTCGTCAGAATCCACCACATCGGTCATGCGTCCCGCGTACCCGCCCAGAGCGCGGAGATGGCACCGGCCACCCGGCCGTTCGAGGCGTCTTCGGGCCCTCCGGCCTGACCGGAGGTTTGCAGGTGCGGTCAGAGGTGAGCCGAAGAGGAGGACCGCGGCGCTCACGCGGTGCGCGCCCCGAACGCCGCGGCAGGTCGAGCAGACAGTGGGTCCGAGGGCCCGGGCAGGCCCCCGCGGGCGTCCCGGAACGCGGTCCGGACCCGTTCATCCGTCCGTGCTTTCAGGGAGCTGCAGAATGTGCGAGGAGCACATGATCGAATCCGTAGGCGAGCCGCCCGGCGCTCACCGGGCCCGGCCGTGCAAGCCCGCCGAGGCGCGCCGGGCGGTGGAGCTGGCCGTGGCCGAACGCTGCCGGGCCACCCGCACCCCGTGCGACACGGCCGCCCTGTCCGACGCACTGCTCGTCGCCTCGGAGCTGACGACCAACGCGATGCTGCACGGCGGCGGTGTCACCGACTTCCAGGTGGACGTCGACGACCCCGGCGTGCGCGTCTCGGTGAGCGACCGCAGTGACGCGCTGCCCGTGACGGCACCGCGCACCGACCCGCACGGACGCATCCGGCACGGCGGCCACGGCTGGCCCATCGTCTGCCGGCTGGCCCGCGACGTCCGGGTGTCGGACCTGCCCTCCGGGGGCAAGTGCATCACGGCCGTCGTGCCCCTGTTCTGAACGCCCGTGAGACGGGCCCCGACAGATTGCACTGCAAAGCGGAGTTTGTTCCCCCGGGTGCAGGGCAGACGCAGTTTCGTGCTTCGGACCGGAGGCGCGCCAGCGGGAGCGGTATGACTGCCCCGGAGGCCCCTCCAGGCGATCCGGGCGGCGTCCTTCCCGCGGTCAGTCCCTGAAACCACCGTTCAGGAGCGAATCCGCATGCTCATCGAAACGCCCACCCATCGTCCCGGCACGCCCGAAACGACGACCCCCGCTTCCCGGCGGCGTCACGACGACGCCCCCGACACCGCCGCCCTCTTCGCCCGGATGGCGGAGCTGGAGGAGGGTCCCGAGCGGGAGGCCGTCCGGGACGAACTGGTCACCTTGTGGCTGCCCATGGCCCACCGGATCGCCGGCCGCTTCCGCGACCGCGGAGAGTCGATCGAGGATCTCCGGCAGGTCGCCGCGCTGGGCCTGGTGAAGGCCATCGACCGGTTCGACCCGAGCCGGGGTGCCTTCGAAAGCTACGCCGTCCCGACCATCACCGGCGAGGTCAAGCGGCACTTCCGGGACCGGATGTGGGCCCTGCGGGTGCCCCGCCGTGTGCAGGAACTGCGCAACAAGGTGCGGGTGGCACGCCGTGAACTCACCCAGAACCCGGGCAGCCCCGAGCCCTCCGTGGCGGACCTCGCCACCCACACCGGCCTCAGCGAGGAAGAGGTCAACGCCGGGCTCGAGGCCCTGGACAGCTTCAGCACGCTGTCGCTGGACGCCGAACTCTCGGCCGACGACGACGGCTACAGCCTCGCAGACACCCTCGGGGCGGCCGATTCGTCCTTCGACGTCGTCGTGGACCGCGAGTCCGCCAAGGAAGGCCTGCGCCGCCTGCCGGAACGGGAACGGGCCATCCTCTACATGCGCTTCTTCGAGGACATGACCCAAAGCCGTATCGCCGACCATCTCGGCATCTCACAGATGCACGTCTCCCGCCTCATCAGCCGCAGCTGCGCCCGGGTGCGCGACGAGGTCCTGGGGCAGCGGACGGGCAACCGGGGCACCGGCGGCCCCTCCACGACGGCCTGACCACCCGACATCACGAGGAGCGAAACCCACCATGCTGAGGCCCCACCCCGCCGTGCTGCGCCGGCTCGTCGACGAGTACGAGGCGCTGGCCGCCGCCGAAGCCACCGGCGGACCGGCGGAGCAGAACCCCCGGGTACGCGACCTGGCGTACACGCTGTGCGTGTCCACCGGCACCCGGACCGTCGAGCGTGCCCTGGAGGCCGCACACCAGTGGCTCGCGAGCGCACCCGCACCGGTTCGCGAACCCGCCGCGCCGATGACCGGGCGGCGCATGCCGGTCACCGAGCCCGCCTGATCCCGGCGCGCCACTGAGCGACGGGGAGGACGAGGCCGAACGAGGGCCCGGCCGGCGGCGCAAGCCGCGGCCGGGCCCGTTCGTGCCATGACATCGACACGCCAGGAGTTTCCATGTCCACAGCGGGGCGTGAGGCGACCACCTGCGACGGCGAGCTGGAGCGCCTGCGCGCCGAGGTGCGCGACCTGCGGGCCCGCGCCCGCGTGCGCCCGCTGATCTCGCAGGCGCAGGGCATTCTCCAGGAGCGGTACGCGCTGCCGGACGGGGAGAGCGCCTTCGCCCTGATGCAGCGGGCGTCCCAGCTGCACAACGTCAAGCTGCGCACGCTGGCCGGCATGGTGGTGACCGCGCCACGGCCCGAGGCCCGGGACGCACCCTGGTTCCCGGGGCGGGTGCCCGAGCCGGAACCCGACCTGACGTTCACCCGGGCCCACCGGTCCGGGGCCGGCAGCCGCGGTGCCGTCCTCAAGGCCGTACTGCGCTCCACCCTCACGGTGGTCGGCACCGACATGGGCAACGTGCAGGTGACCGACCGGGCGCGAGGCGGCCTGAGCATCGAGGAGCACACCGGCCTCACGGCCGACTTCGTCGACTTCTTCGCCCACGTCGGCGAGGACGGCACGTCCTGCGCGCAGGCCGCCCGGGACGTCGCCCAGATCACCGTCCACGACGTGGAGAGCGACCCGGTGTTCTCCGAACCGGCCCGCCGGGCCATCCTCGCCGCGGGCAGCAGAGCCTGTCACAGCGTGCCCCTGACGACCGCGTCCGGACTGTGCGTCGGCATGGTCTCGGCCCACCTGGACCGGCCCCTGGCCGGACTGACGACGGCCCAGACCAAGGCGCTGGACACCGTCGGCGGCCAGGCGGGCCGCTGGCTCGCCTGGCACGACCGCACCGTGGTCCTGGACGCCCTGGAGGACCTGCACGCCCTCGGCCGCGCCGCACACGGAACGAGGCTGCGCCGGTCCTGAGCCCGTGACGGGTGGGGCGCAGCCGTGCCGCTGGGGAGTCAGAACCCGGCCGACAACCGGAATCCCCTGGTCCGGAGGTTGTGCAGGGTGTGTGAACGCCGACCCGGGGCATTTGGACTGCCGGGAGGTCTACATGAACACGAGTGCGACGGCACAGGGCGGTCAGGTGCGGGCCCGGCGGATGGCGCGGGGTTCGGTGACCGAGGGGGCGGCACGGGCGGGTTTCGCCGCCCGGGGTGTGATCTATCTGCTCGTCGGGGCGCTGGCCCTGCAGATCGCCTTCGGCGACACCGGCCATCAGGCCGACCGCGGAGGAGCCCTGCAGGAACTGGCCCAGAAGCCGTTCGGCGCGGTACTGCTGTGGGCGCTGGGCATCGGGCTCGTCGGCATGGCCCTGTGGCGGCTGTCCGAGGCCCTCTTCGGCTCGACCGGCAAGGACGGCCGCAGCGCACGCAAGCGGCTCATGGCGACGGCCCGGTTCGTCTTCTACGTCTTCGTCGCCTACTCGGTGCTGACCTTCGCCGTCAGCCGCCACCAGAGCGGCGGATCCAGCGACCAGCAGTCCCGGGACGCCACGGCCAAGGCACTGGAGATACCCGGTGGCCAGTGGCTGGTCGGTGCGGCGGGGATCGGCGTCGTCGTGGCCGGCGGCTGGATCGCGGTACGCGCGGTGATGCGCAAGTACCACGACAAGCTCCGGCTGGGGCAGATGAGCCACCGGACGCGGCAGCTGGTCGACGTCACGGGCGTGGCCGGCGGCGCGGCCCGGGGCCTGGTCTTCGCGGTGGCCGGTGTCTTCGCCGTCCGCGCGGCCATCGACTACGAGCCCGACAAGGCCAAGGGTCTGGACGACACCCTGCGCACCTTCGCCGAGACTCCGCTCGGCCCCTGGCTGCTGGCGTGCGTCGCGGCCGGGCTGGTGCTCTTCGGGGTGTTCTCCTTCGCCATGGCCCGGTGGCGGCGCGTCTGAGCCGCGATTCGCGGGGAACACGATGCCAATGAGCGATTCCGAGATTCCGCATGGCGATGGCCGGCCCGTGGACATGTACCTGGACCTCCTGCGCATCCGGATGGACACGGAGGACTACCGCCTTCTGATGCGCGCGGTGGAACCCGTCCTGGAGGCGATCGAAGAGGAACGCCTGTCCAGCCTCGACTTCGCGCTCGACTCCGGGGGCGACGACGAACTGCCCCAGGAGGTCCGTGACGAGGTGGCGCTCGTCATCGCCACCGCCGTCACCGGCCGCCTGGACAACGAAGTGGTCGAACTGAACGTCGACGACACCGGCCCGGTCAGGATCGTCACGGACGCCACCACCGCGTCCGATCCCATCCGCCTCGGCGAGATAGCCGACTACATCCGGGACCGGCACAGGCAGACCGAGGAGCTGCGGGGCATCGCCGAGGTCAGCGGGCTGCCCACGGACTTCTGAACGGCAGCGGCTCCGTGTCCCTTCTCGATGGGCCCGAAGGGCTCTCACCGCACGGGGACCCTCACCCCTTGGGCGCCGCCACCGGCACGTCCAGCGGCCGGGCCAGGCCCACCACGGCCTCGTCCAGCCGCTCCAGATGCCGCAGCACGCGATCGGTGATGCGGCCGTAGCGCGGTGTGCCGGCATCGGACCCCAGCAGGGAGGCGATGCTCGGCCCGGTCTCGACCTGCGCGCCCGCGTGCTCGTCGGCGACCCGGGCCGCGATCGCCCCGATGTTGCGCACGGTGCGCCCCGCGGCCCCGCGCAGGCGCGGGTCCGCCGCGATCGAGGGGTGCGTGGGCAGCAGCTCCGCGGTCGCCGCCAGGGTCCGCGCGTGGTAGGCGCACGTCTCCAGCAGCGCCACCACGTAGCGGGCCGTGTTCCGCCGGGTCCGCAGCGGAGTGACCGGGTGGATCAGCGGCTGGGTCGCGGCCCGCAGATCGGCCAGTGACTGGTCCAGATCGCGCGCCTTGTCCAGCAACTCGTCCGCCGGTCCGCCGCTGAGCTGGCCGACCGCGGCCTCGGTGACCTCGGCCAGCCGCTCCAGCACGGTGCCCAGCAGCTCGTTCGTACGGCGGTCCGTCTGCACCGGCAGCACCAGCGCCGCCGCGACCACCCCGCACGCCGCGCCGAGCGCCGTCTCCTCGATGCGCAGCACGAGCACGTCGAGGCTGTAGGTGTGCAGCAGCGTGTAGAGCAGCCCCAGCATCGCGGTGACGAAGAACGACATCAGGGTGTACGACAAGGGCGCCGAGTAGAACATCGCGAAGATCAGCACCAGGACCAGGGCGAACGCCGTCCAGGTGTGGTTGCCCACCAGCCCCGCCAGGACGATCCCGGCCACCACGCCGAACACCGTGCCCAGCAGCCGCCGGTACCCCTTGACCAGGATCTCGCCCGTCGAGGCAGTGTTGAGGAAGACGATCCAGCACGTCAGCACCGCCCAGTACCAGCGCTGCGTCGACAGCAGTTCGCCGCCCACGATGGCCAGCGCGGACCCGACGGCGACCTGTACGGCCGCACGCGTGGTGGGCCGTCGCAGCCCCGTCTCCTCCTCCCGCGCCGTCTCCTCGCCGCCGCCGTCGATCGCCGCGTCCTCGGCGTCCAGTTCCTCGCGGGAGCGGGCCGTGGCGGGAGTGTCGTCCGACTCGTCCTGAGGACCGTCGAGGGCGATCCGCAGTCCGAGCACAGCGCGGGCCGACTCGCCGATGCCGCGGAAGACGTCCTGGACGGCGGCCGAGGCGGGCGGCAGGTTCTCCTCGTCGCGGTAGCCGAGGAGCCGGTTGCGCACATGGGCCAGACCGGTGCCCGCGTCGCCGCTGCCGGCCCGCAGCACCAGCGCGTGCAGCGCCCGCAGATCGCGGCGCAGCGTGGCGCCCGCCTCGTCCGGCATCTCCGGCCCGCTGAGCGACGGGGCGGGCGCGCCCGGCAGGTGCAGAGTCAGCGTGTCCGCCCGTTCGGCGGTGCGGGCGGTCAGCAGCAGCAGACCGAGCCGCTCCGCGGCGATCTCGGCGTCCGCGATCCTGCGCTGCACCAGCCGTGCCGCCGACTCGTCCGGGGTGCCCTCCTCCAGCCGCCCCTGGATCATCATCGCCGTCTCGTGGAGCCGGGCGGTCCCCTCTCGCACGGCCTGAAGTGCCTTGTCCATCTCCTCCGCGGAGGCGTCGAGAAGTTCCGTCTGCGCGGACACCAGCTGGGCCAGCCGGGCGCGGAAGGCCAGACGCAGCCGCAGCAGCACACCCGCGGGCGTCGCGGGCACCACCGCGAAGCGCATCAGCGCACTGGAGCAGAACGCCAGCGTCATGGCACCGCACAGGGCCGGCAGCGTGGCGACGGTGGCGCCGACGAACAGGGACAGGAAGTAGACCTGAAAACCGATCAGCCCGAGCGCGGTGCCCCGGTCGCCGAACCGGCGGCCGTAGACAGCGCAGAAGATCAGGACCACGAAGAACGCGTCACCGACGACGACACGCGTGTTGAGGACCGCCCCCAGGGAGACCGAGGCCAGGGCCACCGGCAGTCCCAGTGCGAGCGTCACCGCCTGCGCACCGAGCTGCTTCTCGCGGATGGCGAAGGTGGCGACCATCGCCGCCATGGCCCCGGCCACCAACAGGTGCACATCGGCCCGCAGCAGGGACAGCACGGCCACGGTGAGGGCGATCGCGCCGACCGTTCGCAACCCGGCCGTCAGGCGCAGCAGTCCGGGGTCGGACGCCGCGATCCGGTCCCGCAGTCGTGCCCGTACCGCGCGTCCCGCTGCCCTCACGCCGCCGCACTCTCTCCCTGCTCACACCAAGATCCGTATCTCAGCATGACATGCCGCGAGCGGAAGCTCCCGCCCGGGCCTTCCTACTCCGGCCCGCCGGACCCCGCCACCTGCGCCCGCACCTGCTCCGGCGTCAGATAGGCGTCGGTGTACTCGAAGTCCTTCAGCCGCGCGGCCTTGCGGGCCTGGAACCCCGTCCGCACGAAGTCGTCACCGGCGACCGCGTTGAGCAGCCAGTTCGTCATCACCCGCGTCTTGGCCACGTTGGTGCGCAGCGCCGACCAGTGGTAGCCGCGGGCCACGGCCTGGGCGGGCAGCCCGCGCAGTTCGATGCCCAGCGGCTTGGACACCGCGTCGGTGCCGCCGAGGTCCACGACGAGCCCGAGATCCTTGTGCACGTACGGCTTCAACGCCTGGCCTCGCAGTGACGCGATGACGTTCTCGGCGACGTGCCTGCCCTGCCGCAGGGCGTGCTGCGCGGTGGGCGGGCACATGGCCCCGTCGCCCTTGGCCAGGTCGGGCACGGCGGCCGAGTCGCCGAGCGCGAACACCCCGTCGTCGCCCGGCAGGTTCATCTCCGGGGCGACCGCGAGCCGGCCCTTGACGGTCTCCGCGCCGAGCGTGGCGATGAGCGGGCTGGCGACGACCCCGGCGGTCCAGATGAGCGTGCGGGTCGGGATCACCCGTCCGTCGGTGAAGGTGACCTCCTCGGGACCGGCCTTGGCGATGGAGGTGCCCAGGGAGATCTCGATGCCCCGCCGGCGCAGGATCTCCTGCGCGCTGCTGCCGAGCTTGTCGCCCAGCTCCGGCATCAGCTTCGGCGCGATGTCGATCAGATGCCACTTGATCAGAGCCGGGTCCAGCCGGGGGTAGCGCTTGACCGCCGCGTGCGTCAGCCGCTGCAGGCACGCCGCCGTCTCGGTGCCCGCGTAGCCGCCGCCGACCACGACGAACTGCAGCCGCGACGCCCGCTCCGCGGGGTCCTGGCTCGCGTCGGCCAGGTCCAGCTGCGAGATGACGTGGTCACGGATGTACGCGGCCTCCGCGAGCGTCTTCATCCCGAACGCGTGGTCCGTCAGCCCCGGGATGTCGAAGGTCCGGGTGATGCTGCCGGGCGCCAGCACGATGTAGTCGTACGGCTCGTTGACGATCTCGTCGGTGATGGTGCGGATGACGCAGACCTTGGACTTCAGATCCACGCCGATGGCGCCGCCCGGAATGATGCGCGTGCGGTACTTCTTGCTGCGGCGCAGGGAGACGGCGATCGACTGCGGCGTCAGCACGCCGGAGGCGACCTGGGGGAGCAGCGGCAGGTAGAGCTGGTAGGCGAACGGCGTCACCAGCGTGACGTCCGCCTCGTCCGGGGAGAGTTTCCGTTCCAGACGGCGGACGCACTCCACGCCGGCGAAGCCTGCGCCAACCACCAGGATCCTGGGTCGTGTCACGGTGTTCATCCCTTTCTGCGGCTCCAGGCGGTCTGCCTCGAACGCCTTCCGACTGCCCCTGGATCGCTGGTTCGCACCCTTTCGATCCCACCGCGCCTGAGGTCGGCGCGCCAGCCGGACGCGGCAGGCAGACGAACGCGTCGATCACCACCATGCCCGCACCGTGGCCGAAAAGCACCGGGCGGGAGTGAAGAACGCGTGCACACCCCGGACGGCCGGACCCGCCGTCAGGAGTCCGGGGCTCCTTGGACATGACACAGCAACAGACATACGTCGTCGTCCCGCTCGGAATCGCTCAGCAGCGGATGCAGCAGCCGGTCCGCCGAACCCTCCAGGTCCGCGTCCAGTTCCGCCGAGCGGAACCCGCCGAGTGCCGTGGCCAGCCGCTCGATCCCGGGGTCTATGCCCTGGGCACGCCGCTCCACCAGCCCGTCCGTGTACAGCGCGAGGGTCGAGCCGGGCTCCAGGTCCTCCGTGTGGTCGGCGATCTCCTGGGTGAGCGGGATGCCGAGCATCGCACCGGGTTTGGCGTCGAGGGTGCGCACGGTGCCGTCGGGCAGCCGCAGCACCGGCGGGGGGTGCCCCGCGGCGGCCCAGGTCAGCGTGGGCTCGTCCGGGTGGAACCGGGCGATGACGGCGGTGGCGTACAGGTCCGGCTGGAGGTGGTGCAGGAACCGGTGCAGGCGGGTCAGCAGCCTGCCGGGGCTGTCGCCGTCGACGGCGTACGCCCGCAGCGCGGTGCGCAGCTGGCTCATCATGACCGCCGCGTGCAGACCGTGGCCGGTCACGTCCCCGATGACGGTGATGAGACCGCCGTCCCGCTGGGGGAACGCGTCGTACCAGTCGCCGCCGATGTTCAGACCGTGGGTGGCCGGAAGGTACCGCGCCGCCAGGTTCAGGCCCGGCGTGGCCGGCAGATCCGTCAGCAGGGCACGCTGCAGCGTCTCGGCGATGTCGCGGTTGTGCTCGAAGCGCCGGGCGTTGTCGATCGCGATGCTGGCCCGCCGGGTGAGCTCGATCAGCATCACCGCGTCGTCCGGGTCCCAGCGTTCTCCGGGCGGAGAGAGCGTGAGGACCCCCAGCGGAGCCCGCCTCGTCGGCAGCGGCACGCACAGCAACGGCCGTCCGGGATCCAGGGCCGACGGCGGCTGGTCCTCCACGCCGGGCAGGTTGCCGGGATGGCCGGCGGCGTACTGGGGCCGCCCGGTACGGGCCGCGACCACCGCGGCGGCCGGATGCGGCGCCGACCGGTGCTTGTCCTCCTCGTGGTCGAACAGCCAGACATCGACGCTGCTCGCATACTCCGGCACCAGCAGGTCCGGCAGCCGGCGCACGATCTCCTCGTGGTTGAGCGACGCCGTCAGCACCGCGCTCGCGTCCGCGAGGAACGTCAGCCGGCGCCGGGCGCTCTCCGCCTCGTTGCGGGCACTGCGCTCGGCGGCGAAGGCCTCGCGCTGGGCCCGCCCGGCCGCGTCCAGCTCGGCGTGCAGGGCCAGGACGCCCTGGTTGGTCTGGTGCAGCTCCTCGCGGTGGAAGGCGACCAGGTCCTCCTGCTCGGTGAGTTTGTCGAGCACCACGGCCGTGTCCTCGTCGGCGCCGAGCAGCGCCTCCGACAGGGCGGCCGGGTCGTCGGGGACGGTGCCGTCCTCGGTGGCCTCGGCCGACTCGGGGCAGGGGACCGTGACCTCCCAGAGCGGCTCCCCGGCGGCGCACGCCTCCGGCGACGGAGTCACCGCGACGTGCAGCAGGCCCTCTTCGGCGGGGGAGCCCGCAAGATCCATGGTGAGCCGCCAGGTGCCGCCCTTGGTGAGGCACTGCCGCAGGTGGGCGCTGAGATCGGCGGCGAGCCGGGTCCGTTCGACGGTGGGCACACCGTACGCGGCGGCCAGGCGCGCGAGCGAGATGCGGGCGCGGGCCGCGTCGGTGACGGTGGTGATCTGCCAAGTGCGCATCATGGGCGTTCCGGCGGGTTCGAGGTCAGCACGGCCACGGCGGTGTCGTCCCGCACCGGTCGGGCGGGACTGCTGGCGTCACGTATCGTCACGGCGGCCGTCACGGCCGGGTCGGTGGCGGGCAGACCGGGGTCGGACGGCGGCGTCCAGCGGCTGGGCAGGCCGTCGGTGTGCAGGATGAGGATCGGGTCGCCCACCCAGTCGGCCTCCTCCTCGCGGAGGGTGCCGGGCCGGTGGACGCCCACGATGCCGGGACGCGACAGCAGGGGACGCCAGGAGCCGTCGGTCCTCAGCCGTGCCCCGACGTTGCCGATGCCGGCGAACCGCAGCCGCCCGGCCGTCAGGTCGAGCTGGGCCAGGGCGACGACCGCGCCCCGCGTGCCCCGCAGCGCGTCGTGCAGCCGCTGCAGCGACACGGCGGGGGACAGGTGGGCCCAGCGGTGCAGCGCCGTGACCGCTGCGGACGAGGCCCGCGCGGCCTCCGGGCCGTGCCCCAGCCCGTCCGCCAGCATCAACGTCACCCGGTCCCCGGCCCGTACCCACGCCCAGGCGTCCCCCGAGTACTCGGCTCCGCCGTAGGGGATGTTCACCCCACCGGCCCGCACCCCGGACACCGGCACGGAACGGTGCTGCGCGCCGCCCCCGGCTGCCGGAAGAGCGCGATCCGGCGCCCCGCGGCGCTCTCCCGGATCCGTACGGGTACCGCCACCGGCGGCCCCCTCGTCCGCGAGACCGTGCTGTGCCGTGGTCCTGGGCACCGAGCCGGTTCCCGGGGCGCCGGAGTCCGCGCGATCGTGGGCCGTTGGCGCCGAGGGGGCGGAGTCGGTCACCGAGGTGCCGCCGTCTGCGCGATGGTGGGCCGGTGCTGTCCGGGACGCGGAGTGGTCCCCCGACGTGCCGGCGTCCGCCGAGCCACGCGTCGATGTCGCTTCGTACCGCGATGCGTCCCCTCGCGTGCCGGCGTCCGGGAGGCCCTGAGCCTGCGTTGCCCGGGATGCCGAGCCCTTCGACCGGGCGTCGGCGTCCGGCGAGCCGTAGGCCGGTGCCGTCCGGGGAACGGGTCCGGTTCCCGGGGTGCCGGCCGCCGGACGGTCGTGGCCGGGGGCCGCGCCGAGCGCCGGGCCGGTTCCCCGGGCGGCGTCGGCCCGCCGTGCGGGGCCGCCGGGAAGCGACGGGCCCTGGCCGGTGTGACCGGGCGCAGCGGCCGGCACCGGCGCGTGGCCCGTCAGGCCGCCGCATGCCACCGCGCCGAACGGCGGTGCGCCGCCCGGCCACCGTCCCCCTGCGGATGCCCGGCCCCCGGGCTCGGGCGGCCCCTCGGTGGCCCGGGGGCTCGAGCTCACCCGGGCCACCGCGACCGTGCCGCGGCCGGGGACGCTGTGCAGGGCGAAGTCGTCGGAGAGGCGCAGACACGTGCCGAGCCCGGCGCCGAGCGAGCGGGAGGTGGAGAAGCCGTCGCGCAGCGCCGCCGCCACGTCGGGGATGCCCGGGCCGTGATCGACCGCGGCGATCTGCACCACCCGTGCCCCGTACGGCCCCTCCCGCAGCACGGGCGGGGCCACGATGTCGATGAGCACCTGGCCGCCCTCGGCGTGCTTCAGCAGGTTGGTGGCGAGCTCGGTCGCGACGAGCGCGGCCGCCGCGGTACGCCGCTCGTCCAGCCCGGCCAGCGCGGCAGCGTCCTCCGCCGCGACCCGTGCGTCGCGCACCCGGGTCGAGTCGCGCACCGGCACGTCCCACACGCGGGGCATCAGACCTCCTCGCGCGGACGCGGCGGCCGTCCCACCCAGCACGTCACCCGCACCGTGGTGCCCGATCCCGGCGCGGTGTCGATGTCGAAGTCGTGCACCAGGCGCCGCGCCCCGCTCAGCCCCATGCCCAGACCGCCGCCGGAGGTGTAGCCGTCGCTCAGCGCCAGGTCCAGGTCGGCGATACCCGGCCCCTCGTCGGTGAAGGCCAGCTGCAGCCCCTGCGCGCCCGCACCGCTGACGGGCCTCGCCTCCATCTGTCCGCCACCGCCGTGCACCAGGGTGTTGCGAGCCAGCTCGCTGGCCGCGGTGATGAGCTTGGTCTGGTCCACCAGACCGAAGCCGAGCCGGGCAGCGGCCTGCCGTACGTGCTGTCGCACCCACACCAGGTCCATGTCCGACCGGATGGGCAGGCAGGCCTCCACGCCCGAGGCGGTGTGCATCACGGACTCTCCTGACGCGGGCTGCCGGGACGGGGCACGGGGGCCGGCCGCGCGAGGAGCTCCATGCCCGCCTCGGTGCTGAGCGCGGTGCTCAGCCCCGGCAGTGTCAGACCCAGTTCGACCAGGGTGATGGCGACCGCCGGGCGCATCCCGGCCACCACGGTGCGAGCGGCCAGCAACTTGGCCTGTGCGGCGATCTCCGCCAGCACCCGGCCGAGGAAGGAGTCGACGATCTCGACACCGGAGATGTCGATGAGGACCCCGCGCACCCCGGTACGGGAGATGGTCTCGGCGAGGTCCTGCTGGAGCTGCTGCGCCATGCTGTCGTGCAGGTCCCCCTGGAGCGTGACCAGCAGGACGTCGCCGAGCCGGAGCACCGGCACATGGCCGGTCACGGGACGGGGGTGGGCGTCGTTCACCGCTGACCCGCACCCGGCTTCACGATGTCCGCGCCGAGCTGGTGCAGCGCGTAGCCCAGCGCGTCGGCGAGGCCGGCTCGGGTGATCACGTCCAGGTCCAGACCGAGATGCACGATGGTCTGCGCGATGGCGGGGCGGATGCCCGAGACGATGCACTCGGCGCCCATGAGGCGTGCCGCGGCGACCGTCTTCATCAGGTGCTGCGCCACCAGCGAGTCGACCGTCGGAACCCCGGTGATGTCGAGGATCGCGAACCGCGCGTGCTGCTCGACCACGGCGTTCAGCAGCGTCTCCATCACGATCTGGCTGCGGGCGCTGTCGAGGGTGCCGATGAGCGGCACGGCCACGATGCCGTCCCACAGCCGGATGACCGGCGTGGCCACCTCCATCAGCTGCAGCCGCTGCCGGTCGCTGAGCGCCTGCCACTCGCTGAGAGCCGTCTGCATGGCCACCAGGCGCAGCGTGCCCATCAGAACGGTCAACGCGGTCGAACACGCCCGCAGGTGCTCGGGCGGCGCCTGCGTCAGATCGGCGACCAGCAGATTCTCCACAGGCGGTCGCAGGGCCGCCAGCTCGCTGGAGACCTGGGTGTTGCTCAGCCCCGCACGCGAGCGGGCCGCGCCCATCCGGCCCAGCTGCTCGCGCACCGCGCTGAACCCCGCGGCGTCCGGATCCTCCACCTGCTCCGAGTCGGCCACCTGGGCCAGCGCGTCCACGACTGCCTTGCCCGCTTCCACCGCCTCTTCGCGCGAGACGGTGAACACGGTGCGGAATAGGGGCTCGTCCGCCCACCGCTGGGCGATCTGCTCACGCCGGCGGTGCAGGAAGTCCCTGACCTCGTGGGTGGGCGTCGCGAGCTGTCCGTCCGCTTCGTGCTCCGGCACCTGGTTCTCTCCTCATCCGCGTTGCGTCGACCGAGCCCGCTTCTGGCAACGAGACGGCGATGTGACACTTGCCGGGCGACAACTCTAACCATGCGCCGACCTCGTACGACACCTGCTCCGGGGCAAGTGATCCGGTCCGGGCGAACGGCGGTTGGCGCCGCCGTGGCCGCGTGTGCGCGGGGTGAGCCGTCGTGCGGGCAGGGCGGAGCGGGGACCGGGCCGCCGATCTTCGCCGGCACCGGGCCCGAGGGGGCACTTCGGCCGTCAGATGCTCTGGCCTCCCGGCTCCTCGGGGTGCTCCGGTCCCGCGTCGACACGGGTCAGGGCCTCGTCGACACTCTCCGATATCGGCACGGTGATGCTGACGCCGGTCAGATCGAGGATGCGCCGCACGGCCGGCGTCGGACTGATGACGTGCACACTGCCCTCGGTCTTACGGGTCTCCTGGTACACCCGCAGGATGATGTTCATCCCGGACGAGTCCATGAAGGGAACGGACGAGAGGTCCAGCAAAAAGTGCCGTCGGCCGTGGTGGAGTTGGTTGGCCAGATGGGCCTGGAACTCGGTCGCGGTGTCGACGTCCAGGTAGCCGTCGACCGTGATCAGGGCCACGTCCTCCCGGGGCAGCTCGACTTCCACGGACAGCGGGTTCTGGGCGAGGGGCACGGATACCTCCAACAAGTGCTACGGCCTGGGCTGGTCACCTCTGGGGATGACCGCGGTGCGAGGGGAACCCGGTCGTTCTCCGGACTCGAATGCCGTTTCTCATGCGCCTCCCTCCACTGACGGACTTCGGATCTCACCGCGCCCCCGCGATTACCCCGGAATCCACCCTCCATGCACCCTCGGCCGAACATCGCGGGACGGGCCGCCCGGAAGTCCCGTGCGGTAGCAGACGTGTGCGCCGAATGCGCTTGCGGCAGCAGGGTAATTGCTGCTGTGGAACGGGGCGGGCGTGGACGTCCGCCCGAGGACTTCGCCATCAGCACATCGCCAGGGAGGATGGGACAGCGTGGCCATCGACAGGATCTGGTCGTACGCGCCGGACAGCGGTCACACCGAGGGGCAGGACCTGACCGGGTTCGCCGTCGCCGCGACCGACGGCACGATCGGGCACGTGGACCGGGAGGCCGCCCCGCACGCCATGCGGCACCTGGTCGTCGACACCGGGGTCTGGGTGTTCGGCCGCAGCGTCCTGGTGCCGGCCGGAGTCGTCACCGGCGTCGACACCCAGGGGAGAAAGGTCACACTGGCCTGCAGCAGGGCGGATGCCAAGGCGGCTCCCCGCTTCCAGACGGACAGTGAGACGAGGGACCGGGAGTACCTCCGGGCCGTGGGGGACTACTACGACCGGCTGCCGCCACGTGAGACCGCCGCGGTCTGAGCCGGTCAGGCCCTGAGAGGGCCACGGTCCGGGCCGGTCACGGGCGCCTCGCGCCCGTGACGCTCCCGGCTCACCAGGGCAGGAACACGTGCACGTCCTTGCCCCGGTCGTCGGCCACCACGCTCACCTGGTCGCACAGCGTGTGGATGAGGTGCCAGCCGATGCCCCCGCCGCCGCTGCGCGGATCGAAGGGGCGAGGGGCCGGCTCGGTGGTGCTGGTGTCGTGCAGAACCACATGCACCCCGTCGAAGGTCCGGCGCATCCGCAACGCGAACGGACCGGGGGCGTACTGCACCGCGTTGGCGGCCAGTTCCGTCACCACCAGCAGGATGTCGTCCCAGTACTCGGGGGCAGAGGGAGGGGAGGAGCGTGCCAGATCGCGCAGGAACCCCTCCGCGGCCAAACGCGCACCGGTCACGTCGTGCGGCTCGCCCACGAAGGTGTTCGTGCGGCTCGGGATCTCCTCGGAGGTCAGGGCTTCGTCCCCACGCGGCTCGGTTGACATATCGCCTTTCCGGCCCGGGCGTCAGCTACGGCTGTCGTCAGCTACGGCTGTCGTCAGGGCTGTCGTCCTTTCTCTTGCGTCGCCACTGTTGCGTGTTCCCGAGGGGGCGAGGCCTACGCGTCCGGCCGCACGCTCAGCGGAACACATTGTCGGAATCGTCCCAGCTCGACGGTTCGGCCGGGGCACTCGGCCGCCCGGGACGCCTGCGGGACTGGTACATCGCGTCGATCTCGGAAGCGTAGTGCCGCACGATCTCGTCCCGCCGGAGCTTCATCGACGGCGTCAGTAACCCGTTGCTCACGTCGAACGCCTCCGGCAGGACCCGGAACACCCGGATCGACTCCGCGGGCGACACGACGCTGTTGGCCGCGGCCACGGCCCGTGCGACCTCCTCCCGCAGCGCGTTCTCCTCCCGTGCCTCCCGCATCTCGCCCTGCAGGGCGAGTCCGGCCCGCCAGTGCGCGAGGAATTCCGGGTCCAGCGTGATCAGGGCTCCGACGCAGGGCCGGTTGTCCCCGACGACCACTGCCTGGTGGATGAGCGGGTGCATCCGCAGCCGCTGTTCCAGCGCCAGCGGGGCGACGCTCTTGCCGCTGCTGGTGATGATGATGTCCTTCTTGCGGCCGGTGATCGTCAGATAGCCCTCCGAGTCCAGCTGCCCGAGGTCCCCGGTGGCGAGCCACCCGCCGCGCAGGGCGGCCCGGGTGGCGGCCCGGTCGCCCACGTACCCCTGGAACACCGACGGGCCGCGCACCAGGATCTCCCCGTCCTCGGCCACCTGGATCTCCATGCCCGGCAGGGCCTGCCCGACCGTGCCGGACTTCTCCCGGCCCAGCGGCTGCATCGTCACCCCGCCGGCGGTCTCCGTCAGGCCGTACCCGTCGTGCACGTAGATGCCGATGCCCTCGTAGAAGAGGGAGAGATCGCGGCTGAGGGGAGAGCCGCCGGACGTCGCCCGCTGCACCCGGCCGCCCAGTGCCGCCCGCAGTCTGCGGTACACCGTCCGTTCGTACAGGGTGTGCTGGAGCCGCAGGTCGAAGCCGGGTCCGCGGCCGCGGCCCAGCCGCTGGCGCTCCAGGGCCGCGGCGAAGTCCCGGGCCGTGTCGGCGGCCCGCTCGAACAGCGCGCCGTGACCCCCCTGCTGAGCCGTGCGCAGGAAGTTCTTGTAGATCTTCTCCAGGACCGAGGGGACCGCGTAGAGGTACGTCGGCCGGAACGAACGCAGCGCCGAAGCCAGTGCCTCTCCGCTCAGATCGGCCTGGTGCCCCATCAGCAGCCCGCCGCGCACGCACAGCCCCTGGATCATCAGCCCGTAGACATGGGAGAAGGGCAGGAACGCGAGTACGGAGCCCTGCTCGCCGCGCGGCGCCGCCGTCCGTCCCCAGCCCGTCAGCAGTGTGTCGCAGGGGCCGGCCAGATTGCGGTGGCTGAGCGCACAGCCCATGGCGTGGCCGGTGGTGCCCGAGGTGTAGGCGATGACGGCCGTGGAATCCGGCAGCACGATGCGGCGCATCGAGTCGACCGTGGCGATCGGGACGGACTCGCCCCGGAGGCTCAGTTCCTCGAGGGCGCCCGCGTCCAGTTGCCAGACGTGCCGCAGCAGAGGCAGCGTGGCGCACACCGAGCCGACAGTCATGACGCCCTGCTCGTCCTCCACGACCACGGCCACACAGCCGGCGTCCCGCAGGATCCACTCGACCTGATCGCGTGAGGCGGTCGGGTAGACAGGGACGACCTCGGCGCCCACGGCCCACAGCGCGTAGCACAGGACCGTCCACTCGAACCGGGTGCGTGCCATGATCGCCACGCGGTGGCCCGGCGCGATCCCCGAGGCGATCAGCCCCTTGGCCACGTCGACCACCGCGTCGCGCAACTCGATCGCCGTCACCTCCTCCCAGGTCGCGGAGGCGGGATCGGCCCGCCGGGCGAGCATCGGCAGGGTGGGTTCCCGGTCCGCCGTCTCGAAGACGCTGTCGGCGAGCCCGCCGGTCAGGGGCGCCACGGCCGGGGGAGCGAGGGCGAGGTCGCGCATGCACTGCTCCTGACGTGTACGGGGTGTGACGTTGCCGACGGGTACCGTCATCGGCGGTGCTCGAATGTAGTCGAGTCGAGACCCTTCGGGGTCGGAAAATACGGAAGTCGACCCGCTGATGATCTCGGCGTGATCGGGGGACCCGGACCGCATGACTCACATCAGTCCCGATCCCGAACCCGAACGCACCCCCGGTCTGGAACCCGGCGGCGGTGTACCGCCGGGTGAGACCCCACCCGCGGAGAGCAGCATGCCCGAGACGCTGCCCCGGGAGACCCACAACCCGACCAAGGGCTGGTCCAAGGGCCCGATGACCGTGATCATCGTCCTCGTGGTGCTGATCGCGGCGTTCTTCCTGGCCTACGCCCTCGCCCTGATCCTCTGAGACCCCTGCCCGGGACGAACGGGACGTCTCACGCCTGCGTGTGGCGGACGCACTCGGTGACGACGTCCCGCAGGCTCCCCGTGCGCTCCATCAGCGCGCGCTGCACCTGGGCGCCGTTGCCGTCCCGCAGCAGCTCGTCGCAGGCGGCCCGCGCGCGCTCCAGGTCGCCCGTGCTGTCGAGGGCCTCCTCGACATGCTCCAGCAGGGCACGCACGACGGCTTCGGCGGGCATGCGCCGCATGGTCGCCGGGTGCAGCAGCTCGCCCGAGAGGCCGGACCGGGCGGCCTGCCAGTCGGCCAGCCGCAACAGGCTGACACTGTGGTCGAGCGGTTCACGGCCGGCCCGCCACTCGCGCGCGGCCGTCTCGACCAGTCCGCGCACGAGCGTGGCGACCAGCACGGCCGTGCCGGAGTGCAGACAGACGTCCGCGACGCGCAGCTCCACCGTCGGGTACCGCTGGGACAGCCGTGCGTCGAAGTAGATCATCCCGTCGTCGAGGAGGGCGCCGGTGGCCACCATGTCCGCGATCAGCCGGTGATACCGCTCGGCCGAGCCGAAGATCTCGGTCGGGCCGGCCGACGGCCACCGCAGCCACACCCGGCTGCGGTAACTGCTGTACCCCGTGTCCTCGCCCTGCCAGAACGGCGAGTTCGCGCTGAGCGCCCGCAGTACCGGCAGCCACGGACGCAGCCGGTCGACGACCGCGACGCCCTCGTCGTCGGACTCGACCGACACATGCACATGGCAGCCCATCACGAGCTGCTGCCGGGTGGCGATGCCGTACTGCTCCGCCATCCACCGGTAGCGCCGGTTGAAGCTGACGGCGGGGCTCACCGGCAGCGGTGAGGTGGCGAGCGCCGCCACGGTGCAGCCGATCTCCCCCGCGTGCCGCGCCGCCTCCTTGCGGCAGCGGACGATCTCCTCGCGCAGGCTCTCCATGGACGACTGCGGATGGGTGGCGAACTCCAGCATCTGCTCGTGGAGTTCCTTCTCGAAGACGTCCTGATCCGCGTCGTCCCTCTCGGCCCGGGCGAGCACCGCTGCGGACAGCGCCCGCGGTTCTCCGGTCTCCGGATCGACCAGGAGGAGTTCCTCCTCCACTCCCACGGTCCGCACGTGATGCCCGCCCTTCTGTGCCCTGCCGCGTCGTACCACCGGGTGCTCCCGGTGGTACGACCCCCAGTGCCCCTCCAGGCGGACGAGACACCTGGTGGGACCGCGGGAGTTCACACGGCGAACGGCGTCAGCCACACCGTGGCGAGCGGAGGCAGCGTGATCCGGACACATCCGTCCTCCGGCTTGACCGGATCCGGGTTGGTCACGCCGCTGCCGCCGTAGCGCGCGTCGTCGGTGTTGAGGCGTTCCTCCCAGGCGACGACACCGCCCGGCACCCACAGGCCGTAGTCCTGCCGGACTACGGGGGAGAAGTTCGACACCGCCAGCAGCGGACGGCCCTCGGCGTCGTAGCGGAGGAAGGCGAAGACGTTGTCGTCCGCGGAGTCCACCGCCACCCACCGGAAGCCCTCCGGGCGGGTGTCGCACTGCCACAGCGCCGGCGTCGCCCGGTACGCGGTGTTCAGATCACGGACCAGGTCGCGCACGCCCCGGTGGTCGCCCGCGGAGTGGTACCCGTCGTCGAGCAGCCACCACTCCGGGCCGTGCTCCACCGACCACTCCGCCCCCTGTGCGAACTCCTGCCCCATGAACAGCAGCTGCTTGCCGGGATGCCCCCACATGAAGCCGAGGTAGGCCCGGTGCGTGGCGCGCCGCTGCCACCAGTCGCCGGGCATCTTCGACACCAGGGCCTGCTTGCCGTGCACGACCTCGTCGTGGGAGATCGGGAGCACGTAGTTCTCGCTGTAGGCGTACACCATGGAGAACGTCATCTCGTGGTGGTGGTACTTGCGGTGCACCGGCTCGTGGGCGATGTACTCCAGCGAGTCGTGCATCCAGCCCATGTTCCACTTCAGGCCGAAGCCGAGCCCGCCGGTGTCGGTCGGCCGGGTCACACCACCCCAGGCGGTGGACTCCTCGGCGATGGTGACCACCCCGGGAGCGCGCCGGTACACGGTCGCGTTCATCTCCTGCAGGAACCGCATGGCCGCCAGGTCCTCCCGGCCGCCGTACGCGTTGGCCTCCCACTGCCCGTCCTCGCGTGAATAGTCCAGGTACAGCATCGAGGCGACGGCGTCCACGCGCAGGCCGTCGATGTGGAACTCCTCGCACCAGTACACGGCGTTCGCGACCAGGAAATTACGCACCTCGGTGCGCCCGAAGTCGAACTCGTACGTGCCCCAGTCCGGATGCTCGGCGCGCCGGTCGTCGCCCGGCTCGTACAGCGGCTCCCCGTCGAACCGGGCCAGCGCCCAGTCGTCCTTCGGGAAGTGCGCCGGCACCCAGTCCATGATCACGCCGAGACCGGCCCGGTGGCAGGCGTCGACGAAGAAGCGGAAGTCGTCCGGCGTGCCGAGCCGGGCCGTCGGGGCGTAGAACCCGGTGACCTGGTAGCCCCAGGACCCGTGGAAGGGGTGCTCGGCGACCGGCATCAGCTCGACGTGCGTGAAGCCCAGGTCCTTGACGTACGTCGGGAGTTCCTCGGCGAGCTGCCGGTAGGTCAGCCCCGGCCGCCACGAGGCCAGGTGCACCTCGTACACCGAGAAGGGCGCCTCGTGCACGGGTGTGTCGGCGCGGTGCGCCATCCACTCGGCGTCGCCCCACTCGTAGTGCGAGGCCGTCACGATCGACGCGGTATTGGGCGGCTCCTCGCAGCGCCGTGCCATCGGGTCGGCCTTGAGGAAGCGGTGGCCGTACCGGGAGTGGATCTCGAACTTGTACGGCGTTCCCTCGCCGACGCCCGGCAGGAACAGCTCCCACACGCCCGAGGCACCCAGGGACCGCATAGGGAACTGTGTCCCGTCCCAGTGGGTGAAGTCCGTGGCGACCCGCACGCCCTGCGCGTTCGGCGCCCACACCGTGAACCGGGTGCCGCTCACGCCCTCGTGGGTCATGGGAAGGGCGCCGAGCGCCTGCCACAGCTGCTCGTGGCGGCCCTCGCGGATCAGGTGGAGGTCGAGCTCGCCGAGCGCGGGCAGGAAACGGTACGGGTCGTGCGTCTCCAGCTCGCCCTCCTCGTACGCCACGTGCAGGGTGTACGCGGGGATCGCGTCCAGCGGCAGCACGCCCGAGAAGAGGCCGTCGCCCTCCGAGACGAGTGCCGTACGTCTCCCGTCGATGACCACGCTCACCGCGCGGGCGAAGGGACGCAGCACCCGGAACACGACCCCGCCCGGCACCGGGTGGGCACCTAGCAGCGCGTGCGGATCGTGATGGGCACCCGCCAGCAGCCGCCCCCGGTCCTGTGGGCTCAGGGCGGTCGCGGTCGTGCTCGGGACCGGGCCGGACGGCTCCGGGATTGAGGTGTCTCGCAGGGCCACGGCTCAGTCTCCTCTCACGGCGAGGCGCTCGATCGCCGCCATCGGTACAGGCAGCCAGTCGGGGCGGTGCCGTGCCTCGTACAGCACCTCGTACACGGCCCGGTCCGTCTCGTAGGCGCGGAGCAGTCCGTGTTTCTTCCGGGGATCCCAGCCGGCGCGGGCGGCATAGCCCGCGCAGTAGGCCTCGCGGCAGCGCCGGGCCCACTCGGGGCGCCAGGGGCGGCGCTGCCGGGCGGCATAGTCGAAGGAACGCAGCATCCCGGCGATGTCCCGCACCGGGGAGTGGGCGCTGCGCCGTTCGGAGAGCGGCCGGGACGGCTCGCCCTCGAAGTCGATCACGAACCACTCGCGCCCGGCCCGCAGCACCTGACCGAGGTGCAGGTCGCCGTGGATCCGCTGGGCCGGCGGACCCGGGTCGCAACTCGTGAGGGCGGCGAACGCGGTCCGCAGACCCGGCACGAACGGCTGCAGCGCGGGCACGCAGTGCGCGGCGGCGTCCAGCCGCTCGGTCATCGCGGCCGCCGTCTGCCCGTTCTCCCCGGGCCCGCCCACGGGGAACGCCGACGCCAGCGCGAGATGCACCTCGGCGGTGGCCCCGCCCAGGGCACGGGCCTGGACCGTGAAGTCGTCCCCGGCCGCCAGTGCGTCGAGCCCCAGAGCCCAGCCGTCGGAGGCGTCCCGCAGATACGGCTGCAGCACGCCGAGGGTGGCCTTGAAGGGATGCCGGGTCTGGAACCAGGCCACCGGCGCGGGAACGCGGTGACAGCCTTGGCGGGCCAGCGCGCCCGGCACCTCCAGGTCCGGGTTGACGCCCGGCTGGATGCGCCGGAAGACCTTCAGGATGTACTCGTCGCCGTACACGAGCGAGGAGTTGGACTGCTCGGCGTCCAGCAGCCGCGGCACCAGTCCGGCGGGCACCCGCTGGTCCGGGTCGCAGTCGAAGCGCAGGGGGCCCGCGGTGCCGGGCTGCCGCAGCCGGTCCAGCAGCAGTTGGGCCGAACGGGGGTCGTGCAGCGCGTCGTACACCGTCAGCCCGGCCAGCGGCCCCTCCTGCACCCGCCCGATGAGCGCCCGCCCGAGCCGCGGCGACGGGTGCTCCCGTACGCCGAGCAGGAGCTGGTAGCAGTCGCCTGCCGGGGGAGCCCCGCCGGGCGAGGGCACGCCCGTGTGGCCGGCGTGTCCGGCGTGGACCAGCAGATGCAGACAGCCCGGGAAGAGCTCGGTCATGGACAGCAGGCCGAGCTCCGTGACGGGCCGGTCCTTGCCCGCGAACCAGCGCTGCCGGGGCAGCCACTCGCGCAGCAGCCCGCCGAGCGACTCCATGGGCTCGGCCAGGCGCCGCAGGTCGGGGCGGAGGAATGCGGTCTTCGGCATGGTCACGCCTCCTTTCGCCGGCGCAGGCTCACAGTCGCCGGCCGATGCGGGAGGCGACCCGGGTGAGCCGGAACCAGTAGAAGCCGTGGCCCCCGAGCGTCAGGAGGTACGGCAGCTCGCCGATGGCAGGGAAGCGGACCCCGCCGAACAGTTCCACCGGGTGCCGCCCCGCGAACTCGCGCAGGTCCAGCTCGGTGGGCTGCGCGAACCGCGCGAAGTTGTTCACGCACAGGACCAGGTCGTCCTCGTACTCGCGCAGGAACGCCAGCACCGCGGGGTTGGAGGAGGGCAGTTCGGTGTACGAGCCGAGACCGAAGGCCGGGTTCTGCTTGCGGATCTCGATCATGCGGCGGGTCCAGTGCAGCAGCGACGAGGGCGACGACATCGACGCCTCGACGTTGGTCACCTGATGGCCGTAGACCGGGTCCATGATCGCGGGCAGGAAGAGACGGCCGGGGTCGGAGGTCGAGAAGCCGGCGTTGCGGTCGGGCGTCCACTGCATCGGCGTGCGGACCGCGTCCCGGTCGCCGAGCCAGATGTTGTCGCCCATGCCGATCTCGTCGCCGTAGTACAGGATCGGCGAACCGGGCAGGGCCAGCAGCAGGGCGGTGAACAGTTCGATGGTGTGCCGGTCGTTGTCCAGCAGTGGGGCGAGCCTGCGGCGGATGCCGATGTTGGCACGCATGCGGGGGTCCTTGGCGTACTCGGCCCACATGTAGTCGCGCTCTTCGTCGGTGACCATCTCGAGCGTCAGCTCGTCGTGGTTGCGCAGGAACATCCCCCACTGGCAGCCCGACGGGATGGCCGGGGTCTTGGCGAGGATTTCCGACACGGGGTAGCGGCTTTCGCGGCGTACGGCCATGAAGATGCGCGGCATGACCGGGAAGTGGAAGGCCATGTGGCACTCGTCGCCACCGTTCGCGTAGTCGCCGAAGTAGTCGACGACGTCCTCGGGCCACTGGTTGGCCTCCGCCAGCAGCACCGTGTCCGGGTACTGCGCGTCGATCTCCCGGCGGACGCGCTTGAGGAACGCGTGCGTGGCGGGCAGGTTCTCGCAGTTGGTGTCCTCGGCCGCGTAGAGATAGGGCACCGCGTCCAGCCGGAAGCCGTCGATGCCCAGGTCCAGCCAGAACTTCAGCGCCGCCAGGATCTCCTCCTGGACGCGGGGGTTCTCGTAGTTGAGGTCCGGCTGGTGGGAGAAGAAGCGGTGGAAGAAGTACTGGCCGCGCACCGGGTCGAAGGTCCAGTTCGAGGTCTCCGTGTCGACGAAGATGATCCGCGCGTCCGGGTAGCCCTTGTCGTCGTCCGCCCACATGTAGTAGTCGCCGTAGGGCCCTTCGGGGTCCTTGCGCGACTCCTGGAACCACGGGTGCTGGTCGCTGGTGTGGTTCATGACGAAGTCGATGATCACGCGCATGCCGCGCTGGTGCGCGGCGTCGACGAACTCGACGAAGTCCGCGAGGTCACCGAACTCCGGCAGCACCGCCGTGTAGTCCGCGACGTCGTAACCGCCGTCGCGCAGCGGCGACTTGAAGAAGGGCGGCAGCCACAGGCAGTCGACACCGAGCCACTGCAGGTAGTCGAGCTTGGAGGTGAGGCCCTTGAGGTCGCCGACACCGTCGCCGTCGCTGTCCTGGAACGAGCGGACGAGCACCTCGTAGAAGACGGCGCGCTTGAACCAATCCGGATCTCGGTCCCTGGCGGGAGTGTCCTCGAAGGTGTCCAGAACGGGCTCGTTCACGGTCATGACGTTTCTGCCCCTCCGTTCGCGTGCGCGGCGGGCGGGGACTGGACGTGGAAGACGTGCGCGGGAGCCCGCCCCGGCTCCAACCGCACGTAGTTGTTCCTGCCCCAGTGGTAGGTCTCGCCGGTGAGCTCGTCGCGCACCGGCACCGACTCGTGCCGGTCGAGGCCGAGGTGCGGCATGTCCAGCCAGACCGTGGCCTCCTGGGTGTGGTGGGGATCGAGGTTGGCGACCACCAGGACCACATCGGATCCGCTGCGCTTGCTGTACGCGAGGACCTCGTCGTTGTCGGTGTGGTGGAAGCGGAGGTTCCTGAGCCCGTGCAGCGAGGGATGCTCGCGCCGGACGGTGTTGAGCCGGGTCAGCAGCGGGGCGATGGTGCGGCCCTCGCGTTCGGCGGCCTCCCAGTCGCGGTGGCGCAGCTGGTACT
>NZ_JBEZWO010000020.1:0-114220 GCF_040637515.1 Streptomyces sp. NPDC029041
CTGGCGTTGACTTTTGGCACGCTGTTGAGTTCTCAAGGAACGGTCGCTTCCTTTGTACTCACCCTCTCGGGCTTTCCTCCGGGCTTCCCTTCGGTGTTCCAAACTCTATCAGTGTTTTTCCGGCCCTCCGACCACCGTCCTGCAGGCACGCAGAAAGCGATCCGGAGATAGGATCTGACAAGTTGGTTGCTGCCCGGCCAGGACGCAAGGTTGCGTCGCTCAGCCCCAAGCAGGAGTACGACTGTACACGCGACCGCGGAGCCGGTGCAAATCGCTGTGGGGTATGGTCTAGACCACTCCGGAGTGCTCACGCGGAACCGGCACTTCAGGTGACATACGCTGCTGAACAGCGTGCCGCCCGGTACCTACAGGGGCGGCCCCATCGATCTCCACCCCTGGGAGGCTTCCCATGACCACCGTGACGTCCCCGCTCGCAGGACGCGTTATCGGACTTGCGGCAGTGCCGGATCCTGTTTTCTCCGGGGCCATGGTCGGCCCGGGTACAGCGATCGATCCCGTCCGTGAGCCTTCCGAGGCCGTCTCGCCCGTGGATGGCGTCATCGTCTCTCTGCACCCGCACGCCTTCGTCGTCGTCGACGAGGACGGACACGGTGTGCTCACCCACCTCGGCATCGACACCGTGCAGCTCAACGGCGAGGGTTTCGAGCTGCTCGTGAACAAGGGCGACACCGTCAGGCGCGGGCAGGGTGTCATCCGCTGGAACGCGGGAGCCGTCGAGGCCGCCGGCAAGTCCGCCGTCTGCCCGGTCGTTGCGTTGGAGGCCACGGCCGAAGCTCTCTGCGATCTTCGCGACAACGGTGATGTGAAGGCCGGCGACAGTCTCTTCCTCTGGAAGTGACGCCAGTGCCGTCCTGTGACGGCGAGTACGACAACCACCGCGGCGGCGGGGTCCGCCGCTCTATCGGAGACGGGTGAGATGGAGACAACGCTGCGAGGCGTCGGGGTGAGCCACGGTGTGGCCATCGGCGAGGTTCGGCACATGGGAACGGCGGTGCTCGAGCCGCCCGCGAAGCAGATACCGGCGGAGGAGGCGGAGCGTGAACAGGGGCGCGCCCGCAAGGCCGTCGAGGCGGTGGCGGCGGACCTGATGGCGCGGGGCAACCTGGCCGGTGGCGAAGCCCAGGCGGTGCTCGAGGCGCAGGCCATGATGGCCCAGGACCCGGAGCTGCTCGCCGATGTGGAACGGCGGATCGCCGTCGGCAGCACGGCGGAGCGCGGGGTGTACGACGCGTTCGCCTCCTACCGCGAGCTGCTGGCGGGGGCCGGTGAGTACCTCGCCGGTCGCGTGGCCGACCTCGACGACGTCCGGAACCGTATCGTCGCCCGGCTGCTGGGCGTGCCGATGCCGGGCGTTCCCGACAGCGACGAGCCCTATGTCCTGGTCGCCCGCGACCTCGCGCCGGCCGACACCGCGCTGCTCGACCCGACTCTGGTGCTCGGCTTCGTGACCGAAGAGGGCGGGCCGACCAGCCACAGTGCGATTCTCGCCCGGGCGCTCGGGGTGCCGGCCGTGGTGGCGCTGCCGGGTGCCGGTGAGCTCGCCGAAGGCACGATGATCGCCGTCGACGGCAGCACGGGGGAGATCTTCGTGGACCCGAGCGACGAGAAGAAGGCACAGCTGGAGGCGGCGGCCGCCGAGCGGAAGGCCGCGTTGGCCGCCTCCACCGGGCCCGGTGCCACAGCGGACGGCCACAAGGTGCCGCTGCTGGCGAACATCGGTGGGCCCGCTGACGTGGCGGCCGCTGTGGAGGCCGGTGCCGAGGGCGTGGGTCTGTTCCGTACCGAGTTCCTCTTCCTGGACGACAGCAAGCAGGCCCCCTCGGAGGAGAAGCAGGTCGCCGCGTACCGGCAGGTGCTCGAGGCGTTCCCCGAGGGGCGTGTCGTGGTGCGGGTGCTGGACGCGGGTGCCGACAAACCGCTCGACTTCCTCACACCGGCCGACGAGCCGAACCCGGCGCTCGGAGTAAGGGGTCTGCGGACGCTGCTCGACCACCCGGAGGTCCTGCGCACCCAGCTCACCGCGCTCGCCAAGGCCGCGGAGGGGCTGCCGGTCTACCTCGAGGTCATGGCCCCGATGGTGGCGGACCGCACGGATGCCCGGGCTTTCGCGGACGCCTGCCGTGAGGCCGGGCTGCGGGCCAAGTTCGGCGCGATGGTGGAGATCCCTTCGGCGGCGCTGCGGGCTCGCTCGGTCCTCCAGGAGGTCGAGTTCCTGTCGCTGGGGACGAACGACCTCGCCCAGTACACCTTTGCCGCCGACCGTCAGGTGGGTGCGGTGTCCCGTCTGCAGGACCCCTGGCAGCCCGCCCTGCTCGACCTGGTGGAGCTGTCCGCCGAGGCGGCCAAGGCCGAGGGCAAGAGCTGTGGAGTCTGCGGTGAGGCCGCGTCCGACCCTCTGCTCGCGTGTGTGCTGACCGGTCTGGGTGTCACCTCCCTCTCGATGGGTGCCGCGTCGATTCCTTACGTCCGGGCGACGCTGGCGAAGTACACGCTGGCGCAGTGCGAGCGGGCCGCTGCGGCGGCGCGGGCGACGGACAGTGCCGAGGAAGCACGCAGTGCGGCGCAGGCGGTGTTGTCGGGCGAGTAGGCCCGGCCGGACCTTCGGCGGTTTTCCGGGAGGGGCGCTCCACTGAGGTGGGGCGCCCCTCGCGCGTTCAGTGCCGGTGCCCCTGAGCCGGGTTCTCCTCCCCCAGGTCGGGTGGTGCGCAGTAGTCGACGTTGGATTCGGGGGCGATCAGGTCGCCGGATTCGACGTCGGTGCAGTAGGCGTCGAAGACCTCTCCCGCGGTGAGCGGTTCCAGTCCGTAGGAGCGCATGCGCCAGCCGTAGACGCGGTCGGGTGTGCCCGGGGCGGTGGCGCGGACGACGAGTCCTCCGGGGCTTTCGGTGACCAGGCCGAGAGCCAGGACCGTGGTGAATTCGAGGGCTTCCGTTTCGTCCAGTTCCAGCGCGGTCCGGTCGCCGGTGATGTGGAGGGCGGCGACGAGGGTCTCGGGCGGTCCTGTGACACTGCAGACGAGGTGGCGGTCGCCCGGTGGCGCCGTGTCGAGGATGCGGCTGAGGAGCTCCGCGGCTCGGGTGAAGGCGGCGCGTCCGATGTCCTCGCCGCAGGAGGTGCAGGCGCCGAGGCGGGCGAGGAGGGTGGTCGCGTACTCCCAGGTGGCCTGCCGGACGGCCTCGTCGACGAGGGCCGGGAGCAGGTCGGCAAGGGGCCGGCCGTCGTAGGGGAGGGTCGGGCCTGTCGCCGCGATCTGTGCCGTGAAGCGTGATCGGCTCGACGGGGTGTCGGGGTCCAGGTCCTTGCGTGTGCAGAAGTCGGCGTACTCCTCGGGGTCGAAGAGGGCCACCGTGGTGTGGCTGCCCTGCAGGGCCCTGGCCCTGAGCAGGGCCTCCACGTGTTTCAGATAGGTCGCGTGGTCGTCGAAGGTGAAGCTGCGGTAGCGCCGCATGGCCCGGAAGTCGTGATCGTCGGTCAGCAGGCCGATGGTGCCGGCGATCTCGCGGTGCAGGACGCGGCGTTTGGTCCGGTTGTCGGTGTGCGTCATGGTTCCCCCTGTGCACGGTCGATCAATGCTCACTCACAGTAACCGTCGCCACTGACAGTGAGGTCCGGGGTTGGTGATCGTGCGGGGCATCGATGACGGAGAGCGCAGGTCACGGCGGAGTGTCTGCGGTGACCCGCGCTCTGAGGGGGTGGCGGCGTCAGGCGCGCTTGCGGGCCAGATCCTCGTAGAAGTTCAGCAGGCCGAGGTCGTCGATGGAACCGGGGTTGACCGCCTTCTCCAGAGGGGTGCCCTGGAGGAGGCGCTTGACGGGGACCTCGATGCGCTTGCCGGTGAGGGTGTGCGGGACGCCGGGTACTTCGATGATCTCGTCGGGGACATGGCGTGGTGACAGTTGTTCGCGGATCGTCTGCTTGATGCGGTTGTGCAGGGCCTCGTCGAGGACGGCTCCGGGGGCCAGGTGCACGAAGAGGGGCATCCAGTAGCCGCCGTCGGGCTGCTCAATGCCGATGACGAGGGATTCCTTGATCTCGGGGAGCCTCTCGACGGCTTCGTAGATGTCGGCGGATCCCATGCGGACGCCCTGGCGGTTGAGCGTGGAGTCGGAGCGGCCGTGGATGACGACGGATCCACGGGAGGTGAGGGTGATCCAGTCCCCGTGCCGCCACACGCCGGGGTAGGTGTCGAAGTAGCTGTCGTGGTAGCGGCTGCCGTCGGGGTCGTTCCAGAAGTGGATGGGCATCGACGGCATGGGGTTGGTGACGACGAGTTCGCCGACCTCGTCCACGAGGGGGCTGCCGCCGGGGTCCCAGGACTGCAGGTCGGTACCGAGGCAGGGGGCCTGGAGCTCGCCGACGTGGACCGGAAGGGTCGGTACGGCTCCGGCGAAGCACGAGCACACGTCGGTGCCGCCGCTGACGGAGGCGATCCACAGGTCGTCGCGGACCTCGTCGTGGAGCCAGCGGAATCCGTCGGGGGGCAGGGGCGAGCCGGTGGTGGCGACGCACTGGACGGAGGAGAGGTCGAAGTCCCGGGACGGGTGCACGTCGGCCTTGCGGCAGGCCATGACGTAGGCGGCGGAGGTGCCGTAGAGGGTGGCCTTGGTGCGTTCGGCGATCCGCCACTGGGCTCCGGTGTCGGGGTAGCCGGGGCTGCCGTCGTAGAGGACGATCGTGGTGCCGGTGAGCAGGCCGGAGACGAGGAAGTTCCACATCATCCAGCCGGTCGAGGTGTACCAGAAGAAGCGGCCCTCGGGGCCGAGGTCGCAGTGCAGGCCGAGTTGCTTGAGGTGCTCGACGAGGATGCCGCCCTGGGACTGGACGATGGCTTTGGGCAGTCCGGTCGTGCCGGAGGAGTAGAGCACCCACAGGGGGTGGTCGAAGGGCACCTGCTCGAAGACGGGGTCGGTGTCGGCGGAGGTGAGGGCCGACCAGTCCAGGGCGCCCTCGGGTGCCTCGGTGCCGAGGAGCGGGATGTGGATCACAGCCCGCAGGGTGGGGAGTTCGCGGCGCAGTTCGGCGACGACCTCGCGTCGGTCGTGCTCCTTGCCGCCGTAGCGGTAGCCGTCGACGGTGAAGAGCACGACGGGTTCGACCTGCTGGAAGCGGTCGAGGACGCTGCGGGCGCCGAAGTCGGGCGCGCAGGAGGTCCAGACGCCGCCGACTGCGGCCGTGGCGAGGAGGGCGACCACCGCCTGCGGGACGTTCGGGAGATAGCCGCTGACCCGGTCGCCTGGGCGCACGCCGAGGGCGCGCAGTTCAGCGGCCAGTGAGCCGACCTGGCGGCGCAGTTCGGCCCAGGTGACGGGGCGTGCTTCGTGGGTCTCGTCGACGTGCAGGAGGGCCGGTTCCTCGGCGCGGGTGGAGGAGGCGCGCAGCGCGTGTTCGGCGTAGTTCAGGGTCGCGCCGGGGAACCACTCGGCGCCGGGCATCGAGCGGTCGCCGAGCACGCGCGCGTAGGGCTGCGAGAAACGGACGTCGAACCACTCGGTGACGGCCTTCCAGAAGGTGTCCAGTTCGTCGACGGACCAGCGTTGCAGGGCCGGGTAGCCGCCGTCGGCGGGAGCGCCGTGGTGCTCGGCCGCCCAGGCCTGGAACCTGGTGATCCGCGCGCGGGCGATGCGCTCGGGGTCGGGCTGCCAGAGCGGCTGGGGACTGATGGTCGACATGGTCGGCTCCCGGACTGTGCGCGTCGTGTGCGTCCTCCGCGCACGGGTTGGGGTGTGCGCGTGAGCGGCTGGCACGGACAATGCCATG
Source organism: Streptomyces sp. NPDC029041 (assembly GCF_040637515.1). Lineage (NCBI taxonomy): Bacteria > Bacillati > Actinomycetota > Actinomycetes > Kitasatosporales > Streptomycetaceae > Streptomyces > Streptomyces sp. NPDC029041. The sequence continues at coordinate 5,780 of NZ_JBEZWO010000020.1, forward strand.
TGATCGACTTCGGCACCAGGGTGCGCCCCACATAGTCCGTGTCGTGAAGATGTGGTCCTGGCACGGGTGAACGGCAGTTGAACGACACGCCCGCGCGGGGCCGTCAGTGGCAGGGTGAGCAGCATGAACGGTCGTGACCTGGTGCGTTCGGTGAAAGCGGTGGCTTCGTTGGGGGCGGCGCAGGGTGTGCGTACCGTACGAGCAGCGTGGCGCAGGCACCGGGCCGACGCCACCGGGCTGCCGGCGCGGGGGGCGGAGCGTGCGCGGGTGCCCGGGCCCGTGGCGGACGCGGAGCCCGGGCCGGGGGGCGGTGTCATCCGGTTCAGCCGGTCGGAGCTGCGGATTCTGGTCGCCGTGAACGGGGCGGTGTTCTGGGGCTGGGACGGGGCGGGGCCCGAGCCCTCCTACGCGCTGGCCGGACGCTCTCCGGAACCGGATCCGCGGGCTGTCCTGGAGCCGGACAAGGACGGCGGCTGGCGTGTGGTGGCCGAGCGGGTGACGGTCGTGGTCTCGCGGCACGGCGCGGTGGAGGTGCGGACTCCGGGCGGGGTCACCCTGCGGCGGGATCTGCCCCCGCGGTGGTGGGAGCCGGTCGGCGGCGGCCCGGCGCGGTGGACGCAGCGGTCGGAGGTGGGCGCCGACGCACGGTTCTTCGGGCTCGGAGGGCGTACATCGGGCCCTCGGCTGCCGGACGGGACGTACCGGCTGTGGAACTCCGATCCGGGCCGCGCCTTCGCGCCCGGGGACGACCCGCTGTACATCACGATGCCGGTGCAGCTGGTGGTGTCCGACGGCGGTACGCATCTGGCCTTCCACGACAGCTCGTGGGACGGCACGGTGACGCTGTGCGAGGGCGAGGAGGGCGCGGGTTCCGGGCACGACCGTGCCGGGACGAGCGAGCTGCGGATGGCCGGCGGTCCCCTGCGCTGCTGGGTGATGGTGGGCACCCCCGCGCGCGTGCTGCTCGCCTGGGCGTCGCTCACCGGGGCGCCCGCGCTGCCGCCCGTGTGGGCCCTCGGGCACCATCACGCACGGTGGGGGTCGGGCAGCGAGCAGGAGGTGCGACGGATCGTCGCCGGCTATCTGGAGCACGGTCTGCCGCTGGACGCCGTGCACCTGGACATCGACCACCTCGACGCGCGTCAGGTGTTCACCGTCGACCAGGAGCGCTTCCCGAAGCTGCCCGTGCTGGCCGAGGAGCTCCGCCGGGAGGGCGTCCGGCTGGTGTCGATCGTCGGGCCGGGCGTGCAGGCCCTGCCGGGCCGGGCCGTGTACGACTCCGGGGTGGCCGAGGACGCGTTCGTGCGGTATGCCTCCGGGAAGGTGGTGGAGGGTGTCGTGTGGCCCGGGGAGGTGGTCTTCCCCGACTTCACGCACGCGCGCGTGCGTGCGTGGTGGGGCGCTCTGTACGAGGAGCGGCTCGCCCAGGGCTTTTCGGGCTTCTGGCACGACATGAACGAACCCACGTCGTTCACCGCCTTCGGGGAGTCGACGCTGCCGCGCTCGGCTCGCCACTGCCTGGAGGGGCGGGGCGGTGACCATCGTGAGGCGCACAACGTGTACGCGCTGTGCATGGCCAGGGCGGGTTTCGAAGGGTTGCGGAGGCTGGCGCCCGAGGAGCGGCCGTTCCTGTTCTCCCGTTCCGGCTGGGCCGGCATGCAGCGCTACGGGGGGACGTGGTCGGGGGACGTCGCCACCGGCTGGCCGGGGCTGCGGGCGTCCTTGGCGCTGGTCATGGGGCTGGGGCTGTGCGGCGTCCCGTACTCGGGGCCGGACGTCGGGGGGTTCGACGGGGTTCCGTCCCCGGAGCTGTATCTGCGGTGGTTCCAGCTGGGCGCGTATCTGCCGCTGTTCCGTACGCATGCGGGGCTGCGGGCGGGACGCAGGGAACCGTGGGAGTTCGGGGAGGAGGTGCTGGAGCACGCGCGTGCGGCGCTCGTCGAACGCCGGCGGCTGCTGCCGTACTTCGTGACGCTGGCGCATCTGGCGCGGCGTACCGGAGCGCCCTACGTGCGGCCTCTGTGGTGGGCGGCGCCGGAGGAGCGGGCGCTGCGCGACTGCGAGGACGCCTTCCTGCTGGGTGACGCCCTGCTGGTGGCGCCGGTGCTGGATCCGGGTGTGGGCCGGCGGACCGTGCGGTTGCCTCGGGGGCGCTGGTACGACGTCGCGACGGGGCAGGCGTACGAGGGGCCGGGGCAGGTGCTGGTCGACGCGCCCCTGTCGCGCATCCCGGTGTTCGCGCGCGCGGGTTCCGTGCTTCCGGTCCGTGGGGACGACGGGGGGCTGGAGTTGGAGGTGTGGGCGCCCGCCCGGGGACGGGCCGGGGGCGGGCTCGTCGTGCCGGACGGGGGCGAGGGGTGGCAGGAGCCGGAGATCGAGCGGTACACCGCTCGGTGGACGGGCTCCCGGGTGGTCGTGGAGCGGGTGGGTGAGGACGGCGGTGGCGCGCCGCCCTACCCGGTACGGGTTCGCGGGACCGAGGGGCCGTGAACTCCGCTGGGACCTGGGAGGTCCCAGGTCAGATGTACCGGCCCTCGAACCAGGCCCGTACGGCGATGGTGTGCAGGGGGAACGCCAGTTCCTCGGGCCGGCGCAGGAGGTGCCAGCCCTCCGTCTCGTCCGTGGCCGTGGAGGAGGGCAGGCTCTCGGCCGGGCGTTCCGGGAGGAGGCCGAACAGCAGCAGGTGCCCGTCGGGTGAGCTCATCGCGTCGACGAGACGTACGTCCCGGCCGGCCGCGTCGATGCCGGTTTCCTCCCGGAGTTCGCGTATGACGGCCTGCCGCCAGTCCTCGCGGTCGTCGATGTAGCCGCCGGGCAGGGCGATGCCCCCGCGCGCGGGGGCGATGGTTCGGGTGATGACGACCAGGGCGGTGCCCTTGGTGTCGTACACGGGCTGGAGGGCCACCGCGACCGGGAGCGGGTTGCGGTAGGCCACGGCCCCGCACACCGGGCAGGTGCGGGGCCAGCCGGTGATGCCCTCTCCGTAGGGCGCGCCGCAGCTCGAACAGTGGGAGTTCGGTGCGGAGTTGGAAGCGGAGTGCTGAGTTTCGGACACGCGGCGGACTGTAGCCGATCCCGGAGCGTGCGCCATGAGCAGGCTGCTCAGTGAGCACCGCTGAGCGATGTCCGGGACACAGGGAAGTCGAAGTACGTGTCCGGATGCGCCTCGGGCTTGAAGGTGTAGTGCCACCATTCCTCCGGCGGGTTCACGAAGCCGAGTCCCTCGAGGGTGTTCTTGAGGAGCAGCCGGTTGGCGCGCTGTCGGCCCTGGATGTGCGGGTCGGACGTGTGCGAGAGGGTGTCGTCGAAGCAGTCGAAGCCGGTCCCCATGTCGATCGAGTTGTCCGGGAACCGCGCGCTGGGGGCGGTGGCAGTCCTAGACCTTGTTGTGCAGCCCTGGTGCAGGAGCTTGCGTTGGGCCTTGTGGAGGGCTTCGGCGGCGGGGCGGGTGAGGACGCAGAGGGGTTGCCTGTAACCGTCGACGCGCTCGCCCACGAAGTCGTGCGGGGTGACGCAGCGCATCTCCTGAAGGAGGGTCGGATCCCCACTGCTCAGCGCCACGAAGTCCTTCGGCGCCTTGGGATCGGTGGCGGCCGGGGCGGCCGGGGCGGGGGTGGTTGATGCCAGCAGGGCGGCGACCGCGGCGATCAAGGCACCTACCACAGTGGACGGCAACCGGCCCTGAGCATCACGGCGTGTAACCGATCGGGACGGACGGTGGGCGCCGACGCGACGGCCCGGCTGAGCCGGGCGGTGGGCCAGGCGCTGCGACGGGCCGCGACGGGCGGCACGCGCGTGGGACATGTCGGCGGGGACGACTTCCTGGTGCTCGCTGATCCGGACCGGCTCGATCCGCCGGCCGCCTCGGTGCTGGACGCGCCCCGGTCGGCGGGAGGCCGGCCGGTCAGGTTGTCGCTCGTGACACCGCTGTGCACGCCGGGCAGTCCGGCCGGCCACCCGGGGGGCCGAGACCTGCCTGGCGCCGCTGAAGGAGGCGGCGGAAGCGCTGCACGGGGCGAGTTGGGTGCTGGACCCGGGCGGGTGTGCCGGGCCATGAGGTGCGCCGGGGCTCGCAGCAGACGCCGGTGCCTGCGCTGCACCTGCGACGGCAATCCGCCTGTGCGCCTGCGACGCATTCGGAGAGCTGCGGGATGGCGGTCGACAGGGGCGGGCAGGGCGTCCGAGGCTCCGGGGAGAGGGACGAGCCGCGGGAGACCCGGCCTGGCCGGGGCGGCGCCGGGCACGGGGCGTCAGGGCGCATCCGCGGCGGCCATGGCTCCGCGCATCTCCTGCGGTTGAGAAACCACCAGGTCAGGTGAATCCTGGACACTAGCAAGCGAGGAGTCAGGTGCGGCTGGTCTTTTGCCCCCCGGCGGGGTCCAGCGCAGGCCGGACACCATCAGTCAGCCAAGCCTCGCGCGGCTCATCCGGGCTCGCGCGGGTCCGGACCAGATCTGAACAACGACCCGACCGGGCGCCGCCGGACCGAGCAACCGGCCCGCCGGCCCGGCGCGAGCCCGGTGACCGTCCGACGGCCGTCAACCGTTGCAGTCGGCGACCTTGACGCCCCTTGGGTGCCGGTGAACACTTCCGGTGTCAGTCGACATCGCCGTACATACTCGGCGTATTCCGGCACTGCGGCGCGTGGGTGCGCCTGCGAAAGGCTCATTCCCCCAAGGGCGATTCGGCTGCGACGGCACGCTCGTCACGGATGCCGGGCGGGGCGCGGACGTCTCCCTGCCTTCGGCTGAAGTAGCCACGGGAAACGCACCCTGCAGGTGAGGACCGGGGCGGCTCGTCCCGGGCCAAGGCTGAGGAGCAGCCATGACCAACGGAGACATTTTCTTCGGCGAGATGATCGGCACGGCGATTCTGATCCTGTTCGGTGCCGGCGTGTGTGCCGCCGTCACTCTCCGATTTTCGAAAGCCCGGGCCTCCGGGTGGATCGTGATCACCTTCGGCTGGGGTTTCGGCGTGCTGGCGGGCGCGTACACCGCCGCTCCCCTCTCCGGAGGGGTCATCAATCCGGCCGTCACCTTCGGCCTGGCCGTCGACACGGGGGTGTGGAGCAAGGTCTGGGTGTACCTCCTGGGCCAGATGACCGGCGCCATGATCGGGGCGGTCCTGTGCTACCTCGTGTACTACGCGCAGTTCGCGGCGAACGTGCGGAAGACGGGCACCACGGAGGGCACGGCGGACGAACCCGTTCCGACGCTCGGGATCTTCTCCACGATCCCCGAGATCCGGAACCCGATCGCGAACCTGATCACGGAGATCCTCGCCACCATCGCCCTGGTGCTGCCCATCCTGGCCCTGGCGGGTGACAACAGAGTCGTCCAAGGGGTCGGCATCGGCCAGATTCCCGGAGAAGCGGCCGGAATCTACGGCTCCGGCATTTCGATTCTGCTGGTGTCCCTCCTGGTCGTCGGCATCGGCCTGTCCCTGGGCGGGCCCACCGGGTACGCCATCAACCCGGCGCGCGACCTCGGCCCGCGCATCATCCACTCCATCCTGCCGATCCCGAACAAGGGCACGTCCGACTGGGGCTACTCGTGGATCCCCGTCGTCGGACCACTGATCGGCGGACTGCTGGGTGGCGTCATCTACAACGCAGCCTTCTGACACAGCCGAAGGGGTAGCCATGACGGACAACTCCGCGAAGTACGTCGCAGCCATCGACCAGGGCACCACGTCGAGCCGCTGCATCGTCTTCAACCAGGACGGCGCGATCGTCGCCGTGGACCAGCGCGAGCACCGCCAGATCTTCCCGAAACCCGGCTGGGTGGAGCACGACGCCACCGAGATCTGGTCGAAGGTGCAGGCGGTGGTGGCGGGGGCACTCGCCGAGGCCGGTCTGAGAGCCGACCAGCTGAGCGCGATGGGCATCACCAATCAGCGCGAGACGACCCTCCTGTGGGACCGGGCGACCGGCAAGCCGGTGCACAACGCCATCGTGTGGCAGGACACGCGGACGGCCGCCCTGTGCAACCAGCTGGGCGGCTCGGACGGGCAGGACCGTTTCCGCGAGCAGACGGGGCTGCCGCTGGCGACCTACTTCTCCGGACCCAAGGCGGCCTGGCTGCTCGACAACGTGCCCGACCTCCGGACCCGTGCCGAACGCGGCGAGATCGCCTTCGGCACCATGGACTCCTGGCTGATCTGGAACCTCACGGGCGGCACGGACGGCGGGCAGCACGTCACCGACGTGACCAACGCCGGACGCACCATGCTGATGAACCTGGAGACCCTCCAGTGGGACCCCTCGATCCTCTCGGCGATGAACATCCCCGAGGCCATGCTGCCCGAGATCCGCTCCTCCTCCGAGGTGTACGGGACCGCCGTCGGCCAGCTCGCCGGCGTACCCGTGGCCTCCGCGCTGGGCGACCAGCAGGCGGCCGTGTTCGGGCAGGCCTGCTACGACGTGGGCACCGCCAAGAACACGTACGGCACGGGAAGCTTCCTGCTGCTCAACACGGGTGACCGCCCGGTGCCGTCGAAGAGCGGACTGCTGACGACGATGGGGTACAAGATCGGCACCGAGGCGCCGGTCTACTGCCTGGAGGGCGCGATCGCCATCACGGGCGCGCTGGTCCAGTGGTTCCGGGACCAGCTCGGCATCATCCGCACGGCCGACGAGATCGAGCCCCTCGCGGCGAGTGTGGAGGACAACGGCGGCGCGTACATCGTTCCGGCGTTCTCGGGCCTGTTCGCCCCCTACTGGCGCTCCGACGCGCGGGGCGTCGTCACCGGTCTGACCCGGTACGTCACCAAGGCGCACCTCGCGCGGGCTGTGCTGGAGGCGACGAGCTGGCAGACCCGCGAGGTCGTGGACGCCATGTACCAGGACTCCGGGGTGCACATCACCACCCTGAAGGTCGACGGCGGCATGACAAAGAACAACCTCCTCATGCAGCACCAGGCGGACGTGCTCGACGTCCCGGTGGTGCGGCCCAAGATCTCCGAGACGACCTGTCTGGGCGCCGCCTACGCGGCCGGTCTGGCCACCGGGGTGTGGAACGACCTGGACGAGCTCAAGGCGCATTGGCAGAAGGACGTCGAGTGGACGCCGGACATGGAGGCGTCGGTGCGCGACCGCGAGTACCACAACTGGCGCAAGGCCGTGGAGAAGAGCTTCGGCTGGGAGGAGGACGGCGACAGCTGACCACGCGCGCGTGGACCGTCGCTCACGGCTGCGGCCCGTACCCTCGTCGGCGGGGGTGCGGGCCGTGTCCGCTGCCGAGGGGCGGCGTCAGCCGGTGACCGCCTCGCGGCGGCCGGCCGTGTGCGCCATGGCGTGCTGGACGACGCCGATGAGGGCCTCCTTGACCGACTCCCGGTCGCGGGCGTCGCACATCAGGAGCGGCACGCCCTCGTCCAGGTCGAGAGCCTGGCGGACGTCCTCCACCGGGTAACGGGGAGCGCCCTCGAAGCAGTTGACGCCGACGAGGAAGGGGATCGAGCGCCGTTCGAAGTAGTCGACGGCGGCGAAGCAGTCCTCCAGGCGGCGGGTGTCGGCCAGCACGACGGCACCGAGCGCGCCCTCGGAGAGTTCGTCCCACATGAACCAGAACCGCTCCTGGCCGGGTGTGCCGAAGAGGTACAGCACGAGGTCTTCGCGGAGGGTGATGCGGCCGAAGTCCATGGCGACGGTCGTCGTGTGCTTGCCTTCCACGCCGCTGGTGTCGTCGACCGGGCGCCCGGCCTCGGTGAGCAGCTCCTCGGTGCGCAGCGGTCTGATCTCGCTCACCGCGCCGACGAGCGTGGTCTTGCCCACGCCGAAGCCGCCGGCCACGAGGATCTTGAGCGTGACGGGCTCGACCGGAGGCTTGCCACGCTCAGAACGCCCGAAGATCATCGATCTCTTCTCCTGCTTGATGGGGGTCGGGCGACGGCGAGCCGTAGCCTCCGCCGCCTGGGGTTTCGATGACGAGTACGTCGCCGCTGATGAGGTCCGCGGAATCGCTGCCACCCAGTTCGGTCACCGTGCCGTCGGCGTGCTCCACCCGGTTGGCACCGAGAGCGCCCGGCTCGCCGCCCGCCATGCCGTACGGGGCGACTCTGCGGTGCTGGGACAGGGTGGAGACGGTCATGGATTCGAGGAAGCGGATGCGGCGTACGGCGCCGTCCCCGCCGTGCCACCGGCCGGCGCCGCCGCTGCCGCGCCGGACGGCGAACTCCTCGAGGCGCACGGGCAGTCGCCACTCCAGGACCTCGGGGTCGGTGAGGCGTGAGTTGGTCATGTGGGTCTGGACGACGGGTGCGCCCGGGAAACCGTCGCCCGCCCCGGAGCCTGAGGCGACGGTTTCGTAGTACTGGTGGCGTTCGTTGCCGAAGGTGACGTTGTTCATGGTCCCGGAGCCTTCGGCCTGGACGCCAAGCGCCGCGTAGAGCGCGCCGGTGACGGCCTGGGAGGTCTCCACGTTGCCCGCGACGACGGCGGCGGGCGGCTCGGGAGCGAGCAGGGAGCCGGGCGGGACGACGATGCTCAAGGGGCGCAGACAACCGTCGTTGAGGGGGATGTCGTCGGCGACAAGAGTGCGGAAGACGTACAGGACTGCGGCGTTGACCACCGAGAAGGGCGCGTTGAAATTGGTCGGCAGCTGCCCGGACGTGCCGGTGAAGTCGATGGTCGCGGCGCGGTGCTCGCGGTCCACGCGCACGGCGACGCGGATGACGGCTCCCGAATCGGTCTCATAGGCGTACTCGCCGTCGTCGAGGGCGTCGATGACACGGCGTACTGCTTCTTCGGCGTTGTCCTGGACGTGCCTCATGTAGGCCTGGACGACGTCGAGGCCGTAGTCCTGGATCATGCGGCCGACTTCGTCGACGCCCTTCTGGTTGGCGGCGATCTGGGCGCGCAGGTCGGCGAGGTTGGTCTTCGGGTTGCGGGAGGGGTACGGCGCCTCGGTGAGCAGGCGGAGGGTCTCCTTCTCGCGGAAGCGGCCGTTCTCGGCGAGCAGCCAGTTGTCGAAGAGGACGCCTTCCTCCTCGATGGTGCGGCTGTCGGCGGGCATGGAGCCGGGGGCGATGCCGCCGATCTCGGCGTGGTGGCCACGGGACGCGACGTAGAAGAGGATCTTCGGGTTCCCCTCTTCACCCTTCCCGGTGTCACTCTCCGTATCGGCTTCCGGTGTCGTGTCGAAGACCGGGGTGATCACGGTGACGTCCGGCAGGTGGGTGCCGCCGTGGTACGGGTCGTTGACCGCGTAGGCGTCGCCCGGGCGCATGCGGGGGGCGCGCCGGCGGATGACCTCCTTGACGCTCGTGCCCATCGAGCCCAGGTGGACGGGGATGTGCGGCGCGTTGGCCACCAGGTTTCCGTCCGGGTCGAAGAGGGCGCAGGAGAAATCCAGGCGCTCCTTGATGTTGACGGACTGGGCTGTGGATTCGAGGCGGGCGCCCATCTGCTCGGCGATCGACATGAAGAGGTTGTTGAAGACCTCAAGCAGGACCGGATCGACTTCGGTACCGAGATCGGAACTCTGCGTAATCGCGGCGCGTTCCATGACCAGATGCCCGTCGTCGGCCGCCGCGGCCCACCAGCCGTCGTCGACGACGGTCGTGGAGCCGGATTCGGTGATGATCGCCGGGCCGGTGACCGTGTCGCCCGGGGGAAGTTCCTCGCGGCGGCGCAGGGGCACGTCGCGCCAGGTGCCGCCCGTGTGGAGACGGACGGTCCGGGGCGCTGAGGAGTGACGGCCGCCTGTGGTACCGGAGGAGGCTGTGTCGGTTGCACAGGGAGCGAGAGCGGACAGATCGGGGGGTGCGGTGATGCCGGTGGCCTCGACGGAGAGCGCTTCGACGACGATCGGACGGTCGAGCGTGAAGGAGTACGTGGCGCGATGACGTTCTTCGAAGGCGTGCCGCATCGTGCCGGGCTCGGTCAACTTGACGGTGAGGGTGGTGTCGGTGCCGTCGTAGCGAAGTTCCGCGCGCCGGGTGACCTGGATGTGCTCCTCGGGGACGTCCTCGGCGAGGAGTTCGGCGCGGGCGGCGGCTTCGAGGGCTTCGGCGGTCTTGAGGACGCCTGGCATGGAGGCGGGTTCGAGGGGGGCTTCGACGGACTGCTCGCGCATGGCGGTGGTGTCGGCGAGTCCGATGCCGAGGGCGGACAGGACTCCGGCCATGGGCGGCACGAGGACGGTGCGGATCCCGAGGGCGTCGGCGACCATGCAGGCGTGCTGGCCTCCCGCGCCACCGAAAGTGGTGAGGGCGTAGCGGGTGACGTCGTGGCCCTTCTGGACCGAGATCCGCTTCACGGCGGACGCGATGTTGGCCACGGCGATCTGCAGGTAGCCCTCGGCGACCTGTTCCGGCGTGCGGTCGTCGCCGGTCCGCTCGCCGATCAGACCGGCGAGGGCGGTGAAGCGGTCCCGGACGACCGCACCGTCGAGCGGCTCGTCGCCGTTCGGGCCGAAGACCTGCGGGAAGTGAGCGGGCTGAATCCGGCCGAGCATGACGTTGGCGTCGGTGACGGCGAGCGGCCCGCCACCGCGGTAGCAGGCGGGGCCCGGCTCCGCGCCCGCCGAGTCCGGCCCTACGCGGTAGCGGGAGCCGTCGAAGTGCAGGACCGACCCGCCGCCGGCCGCGACGGTGTGGATGTCGAGCATGGGGGCGCGCAGCCGGACGCCCGCGATCCGGCTGGTGAAGACCCGTTCGTAGGCGCCCGCGAAGTGGGAGACGTCGGTGGAGGTGCCGCCCATGTCGAAGCCGATGACGCGGTCGAAGCCGGCGAGCTGGGACATGCGGGCCATACCGACGATGCCGCCGGCCGGCCCGGACAGGATGGCGTCCTTCCCGCGGAACTGCCCGGCCTCGGTGAGGCCGCCGTTGGACTGCATGAACATCAGCCGTACGCCTTCGAGCTCGTCGGCGACATGCCGGACGTAACGGCGCAGCACGGGCGAGAGGTAGGCGTCCACGACGGCGGTGTCCCCGCGGGGGACGAGCTTCATCAGGGGACTCGTCTCGCTGGAGAGCGAGATCTGCGGAAAGCCGATGCGGGCGGCCAGCTCCCCGACCGCCTGTTCGTGCGCCGGGTGGAGATGGCTGTGCATGCAGACCACGGCGACGGCCCGGATCCCGTCGTCGTAGGCCGCCTGGAGAGGCCCGGTGAGGGCTTCCAGGTCGGGGACGCGCAGGACGGTGCCGTCGGCGGCGATGCGCTCGTCGATCTCGACGACCCGCTGGTACAGCAGTTCCGGCAGGTCGATGCGGCGGGCGAAGATGCCCGGGCGGTTCTGGTAGGCGATGCGCAGGGCGTCACGGAAGCCCCGGGTGATGAGCAGGAGGGTGCGCTCGCCCGTGCGCTCCAGGAGGGCGTTGGTCGCGACAGTGGTCCCCATGCGCACGCTGTCGACGGGGGCGCCGGAGTCTGCCAGCAGGGTGCGGACGCCCTCGACCGCGGCGTCGGCGTAGCGTGCGGGATTGTCCGAGAGCAGCTTGTGCGTGAGCAGCCGGCCGTCCGGGCGCCGGGCGACGACGTCGGTGAAGGTGCCGCCGCGGTCCACCCAGAACTGCCAGCCAGACACGTCAGTACCCCGCTTCCGCGCTGCTCACAGCGCCCGGAGGCCGTTGATCACGTCGCGCAGAATACTCTCGTCCGGCAGCTCGGCAGGGGGCACGGGCCGGTTCACATGGACGAATTCCGCGTCCACGAGATCTCCGACGAGGACCCGTACCACTCCGATCGGCAGGTCGAGTTCTGCTGCGAGTTCGGCGACCGACTGCGGGATGTCGCGGCACAGTTCGACGATATCCACATGCTCCGGGGAAAGCATGTGGTCGGCTTCCGGATCGTCCGCCTGCGGCTCCGCGACCACGACCGCGATCAGGTCCAGGCGGTGCTGGCCCTGACTGCTGGTGCGGCCGCGGGTCATGGCGTACGGGCGGACGACCGGTCCGGCTTCGTCGTCGAACCAGTGGCTTCTTCCCTGACCGTCAGCGCTCATGCCATCCCACTACCCGCCTGCGGGCAGATCGGTGCGCGGTGCGGCCGCCAGATGCACGCCCACCCGCTTCACGAGGAGCGTCATCTCGTAGGCGACCTGGCCGACGTCCGAGTCGGCGTCCGAGAGGACGGCGAGGCAGCTGCCGTCGCCGGCGGCCGTCACGAAAAGGAAGGCGTCGTCGAGTTCGACGACCGTCTGGCGGACGTTGCCGGCCTCGAAGTGGCGTCCCACGCCCTTGGCCAGGCTGTGGAACCCCGAGGCGACGGCAGCGAGGTGTTCGCTGTCCTCCCTGGTCAGGTCCTTGGACAAGCCCGTCGGCAAACCGTCGCCGGAGAGCACGAGGGCCTTGCGGATGCTCGCGACACGGTCCACCAGATCATCGAGGAGCCAGTTCAGCTCCCCCCTGCTGGTCGCGGTGTGGCCGGTCGCCTTCGGTGCGGTCATCGACCGTCCCCCTCTGTCGTTCCTTGTGGTGCCGCGCCGCTGTGGGCATCATCGCCCGCGGCGTTCTCCTCACGGCCGCGCTGCCAGCCACGCTGGAGCGATGCCATGCGGTTGCGTACTTCCTCGGCGTCGCGCTCGACGGGCTCGGCCCTGTCGTCGCCACGCGGCTCCGAGCTCCGCTTCAGCTGCGGGGCCAGGTTGGCCTGCCGGACGCGCCGGGGCAGCGGGGCGGTGCCGGAACCGGATTGTGGCGTGGAGCCCGTGCTCCGGGGCGCCGCGCCCGAGCCCGCCTCGGTACCCGGGGTGCCGCCGCTGCCGGCCGGCGCGGAGCCGGAGCGCTGGTCCGATCGTTCCAGGCCGCTCGAGGCGATCTCCGCGCGGCGGGTCCGCCTGGGCAGAGCGGACGGCTCCGACCGGTCGCCCGCGGCGCCGCCCGGTGAGGCCGGGGAGTCCGCGTGGTCCTCGGCGCGGCCGACCGCGCCGATGCCACGGCGGCCCGAGTCCGTACCCCGGCGTCGGGCAGGCAGCGGCGGCGGTGCGTCCGGCGGGGCGTCGCCACGACGGCCGCCGGTCGACGGGTTCTCGGTGCGGTGCCGGGCCGGAAGCGCGGGTGCCGGTTCGGTTCCCGGCCGGCCGGTGTCCCGGCCGGGCGCCGGCTCCTCGCCGCGGTGCCGGGACGGGAGCGCCGACGTGGTGCTCGCATCGGTTCGGCCGGCGGCGGGGGTCGTCGCCTCGTCCGTCCTGCCCCGCCTGGGCCGCTGGTCCGTCACCGGGCGCCCGTGCGAGCTGACCAGCTTGGGGGTGTGGCGGCGGGGCAGCGCGACCGGGGCGCCCAGCTCGTCGTCACCATCGGTCCGGTCCTCTGCGCCACGGGGGTCGGCGGGCTGCCGGCGCGGATCGGTGCGGCGGCCGGTGCTGTCGTCCGGGTCACGGGTGAGGGAAGTGCGGGGGCGGAACAGACCGCCGTGCTCGCTGTCCTCGTCCTCGATGGCGCCGGGGAAGCCCGCGATGGCGTCCAGGTCGACGGGGGCCTCCAGTTCGACCGGCCCGTCCAGCAGGGCGGCGGGCAGGCCGGGCCGCTGCGCGGGCGCGTGGGACAGCGCGGCGCGGCGGGCGTCCTTCGGCTGGTTGTCGGGGGCCAGCTGGGGGCGGTCGAGACGGAACCCGATTCCGTTGGTGTCCGGGACGTCGTCGGTGAGCAGCGTGTCGGGGATGAAGACCACGGCGGTCGTGCCGCCGTACGGGGAGGGCTGCAGGGAGACCCTGACGTTCTGGCGCTGGGCGAGCCGGCTGACCACGAACAGGCCTAGCCGGTCGGTGTCGGAGAGCTCGAACTCCGGTGTCTCGGCGAGCCGGAGGTTGGCGTCCAGGAGAGCCTCCGCGGCCATGCCGAGGCCACGGTCGTGAATCTCCAGGGTGAAGCCGTTGGCGACCCGCTCGCCCAGGACCTGCACGGCGGTGTGCGGCGGCGAGAAGACCGTGGCGTTCTCCAGGAGTTCGGCCACGAGATGCGTGAGGTCGGCGACGGCCGGGCCGGTGATGGCGTTCCGGGGAAGGCGGCGGACCTCGATGCGCTCGTAGTCCTCGACCTCGGCGACGGCGGCTCGGACGACGTCCATGAGCTGGACGGGCTTGCGCCACTGGCGGGAGGGCGCGGCGCCGGAGAGGATCACAAGGCCCTCGGCGTGCCGGCGCATGCGGGTGGTGAGGTGGTCGAGGCGGAACAGGTCGGCGAGTTCCTCGGTGTCCTCGGTCCGGCGCTCCATGGCGTCGAGGAGGGTGAGCTGCTTGTGGAGGAGGACCTGGCTGCGTCGCGCGAGATTGACGAAGACCTCGGAGACACCGGCGCGCAACTCGGCCTGCTTGACGGCGGCTTCGACGGCCGCGCGCTGCAGCGTGTTGAGGGCCTGGCCGACCTCGCCCATCTCGTTCTTGTCGTATTCGAGGCGGGGGACCTCGGTCTCGACATCGACCTGCTCGCCCGCGGAGAGGCGGCGCATGACACTGGGCAGGCGCACTCCGGACGCCTCGTGGGCCTCCAGACGCAGCTGTCGCAGATCGCGGATGAGGGTGCGGCCGACCCGTACGGACAGGAAGAGGGAGAGCAGGAGCGCGATCAGGCCGAGGGCACCGGCGATGACCGCCTTGGCGATGACGCCGACGGCCACGGGGTGGACGCGATCCTGATAGCGGTCGTTGGCCTGGTCGTTGAGGGTGCCGAGCTCGTCGAGCACGTTGCCGGCGGCGCTGTCCCAGCTCTTCGCGGAGACTCCGCGGGGGGTGCCGGCTCCGGAGGAGACGGCGGCTTCCTCGGCCACGCGCAAGGGGGCGGAGGAAGCGTTCTTCCAGAAGCTCTGGTAGCGGTCGCGCTCGGCCACGGGGAGCAGCGGCAGGTTGACGTCGTACATCAGGGTGCGCTGGGCCACGAGGTCGGAGATGTCCCGCTCTTCGGAGTGGGAGATCCTGCCGACGATCAGGGCGGAGCCGAGGAGGGCGTCCTCACGGGAGAGCAGTTCGCGGGCGCGGGCGAGATTGACCAGCGCGCGGTACTGCTTGTCCAGTTCGATGTTGTCGACCACGTGCAGGTTGGCGAGGAGGACGTAACAGGGGTCGACCAGCCGGTTGTAGAGGTCGAGGGCCTGTGTGCGGTTGACGGTGCCGTCCTCGACGCTGCGGCGCAGCGACTCGATGCCGTCGAAGCCGTCCAGGACGGCTGTCAGCCGCTCGTCGGTGTCCGCGCCCATCGCGTCCCGCACGTCGGGGTTCCGGGCGTTCTCGCGGATGCCGCTGACGGCCTTGTCGGTGGCGGACCGGCTGCGCCGGAGCGCGGCGAGGCCGTCGGAGGCGCGGGGGTCGGCGAGGTGGACGAGGGTCTGGCGGCGTTCTTCCTGCAGGACGCGGACGGTGTCCTCGATGGGGTAGCCGATCTTCTCCACCACGGACGACACGTTGAACAGGTCGCTCGCCTCACGTCCCGTGAGCACGGTGGCGAAGGTCCAGATCGCAGTCAGGGACACCAGCGGCACGAGAAGCAGCGCCACGATCTTCCGGCGGATGGACTTCCCGCGAAAGCGCATGGCCTCCCCCAGCTCGGGCCCCCGGCTACCGGGGGTACACATGTGCGTCAACAAACGGCGCGAGCCTACTACCGACCCACAGGGAACTCGAAAGCCGGTCCGGAACCTGAACTTCCGCGCCACCCGCGAAGCGTGGCGAGTTGTCCGGGCATTGCGGGAGTTGTCTGCCCGAAACCGAGGGTGGCGGCGCGGGTAACCGGCGGGCGACGCATGGGCGGTTGGCTGAAACTTTTCGATTTCCGGGAATCTTCGTGAGAGGCCGTTCGTCCTTCTCTGCGGGGAACGAGGGCGGAATCGGCCACAGGAGCCGCGCCCGGCACCTGGGCGGCGTAAAGCAGCGCAAGCCGGGCAGCCACTGGGAAGCACGGGTCTTCGGGTGCGAGCGAGCGGACTGCTGGCGGTGGGGAGTGACACGGTGATGGGCACGGCGGAACGGCGCGGTGCGTCCAGGGCTGGTGGGACGCGGCTGACAGGGCATCGGATTGCCGGTGCTTCCGATCGGGACATTCCCGGGGGCACGGTGGAGCCCCCGGCGCACGAGACGGGGGTTGTGCATCGCGGGGCGAGCCGCGGCGCTTCGGAGCGGCCGTCCTACCGGCCCCTGTGGGTCGAGGAGCCCGCGCGGCGGCGCCGGTTGCCGGATCCGGTGCGGACGGCGGCCGTGCGAGCGGTCCTTCTCATAGCCGTGACCCTGATCCAGGCCATGGTGGCGTTCCTGTGCACGATGGCCGGGTCGTGGCTGGCGTTCCCCATGGTGATCAGCAGTGTGGTCAGCACGATCGCGGCCACGTGGGGAGCGCTCGACGTGTGGGTGACCCGCCAGGTCTGGAACCAGCGCAACGGCGTGGTGTCCGTGCCGAGCAGCACGGCGCGGGCGCTGCGGCGCGAGCGACGGCGGACGCGACGGCAGGAGCGTGCCGCCGAGCGGGCGCAGGGGCGGATACGCCGGCGGGGTGGAGCCGGGCAGTTGTCCCACTCGTGAGGCAGGACGGTGTCAGCGACGGGGACGAAACACCTCTGGCGCAACACCCGCCTCACCCCTCAGGGTTGGTTCGACTGATCGAACCGACCCTGAGACACCGCGTGAGGAACCGCCCATGAGAGCAACCGCAGAGTCGACCGACCCACAGGGCCGGGACGACGCCGAACTCACCGAGTTCGGCTACAGACCCGAACTCAAGCGCACCCTGGGCAACTTCCACACCTTCGCCGCGGGGATCAGCTACATCTCGATCCTGACCGGCACCTTCCAGCTGTTCTACTTCGGCTACGGCAGTGGCGGCCCGGCCTATTGGTGGTCGTGGCCGATGGTCTTCGCCGGCCAGTTCATGGTGGCGCTGTGTTTCGCGGAGCTCGCCGCCCGCTATCCCGTGGCGGGCTCGGTCTACAACTGGTCCAAGAAGACGGGCAATCCGCATCTGGGCTGGCTCGCGGGCTGGATGATGCTGATCGCCTCGATCGTGTCCATATCGGCCGTCGCGCTGGCCTACCAGCTGACGCTGCCGCAGATCTCGTCGTTCTTCCAGTTCGTGGGGGACGGCACCGGTACGTACGACGTGGCGACCAACGCGGTCATCCTGGCCGCGGTGTTGATCCTGTTCACGACCCTCGTGAACGCCTTCGGCGTCAAGCTGATGGCTCGCATCAACACGGCGGGCGTGTTCATCGAGTTGATCGCCACCGTCGTACTGATCGTCCTGTTCGCGGTCCACATCACGCGTGGCCCGCAGGTCGTCATGGAGACGCACGGGACCGGCGCGGGTTACGGGAACGGCTACCTGGGCGCCTTCCTGGTGGCCTCGCTGGCCTCGGCGTACGTCATGTACGGCTTCGACACGGCCGCCTCGCTCGGTGAGGAGTCCCTGGACCCGACCCGGAACGCGCCCCGCGCCATCATCCGGGCGATCGTGGCCTCTTTCGTCCTGGGCGGTCTGATCCTGCTGCTCGCGCTGATGAGCGTGTCCAGCCTGAAGGGCGACAAGCTGTCGTCGGACGGCCTGCAGTACATCGTGCTGGACGTGCTCGGCCCGACGGCCGGCAAGGCGATGCTGTGGTGCGTGCTGATCGCGGCGACGGTGTGCGCCCTGGCCGTGCACACGGCGGCGGTCCGGCTGGCGTTCGCGATGGCCCGCGACAACAACCTGCCGGCGTCCTCGAAGCTGGCCCGGTGCCACCCGCGGTTCCAGACACCGGTCCTGCCGACCGTGATCATCGGAGTCCTGGCGCTGGCGATCCTGGTGGTCAACATCCGCCAGCCGCAGATCTTCACCGTCGTCACCAGCATCGGCATCATCATGATCTACCTCGCCTACCTGGGGGTGACAGTGCCGCTGCTGGTCGCGCGGCTGCGCGGGAAGTGGCAGCCGGCGGGCGAGGGCCGGTTCTCCCTGGGCCGCTGGGGCCTGCCGGTCAACGTCCTCGCGGTCCTGTGGGGCGCTGCCATGACGCTCAACCTGATCTGGCCGCGGGCCGCGGTCTACAACGCCTCGGCTCCCTACCACTGGTACCTGCGCTGGGGCGCGGTGCTCTTCGTCACCGTCATCGCGGGCGGTGGTTTCGCCTACTACTGGTTCGTCCAGCGGCACCGGACCGGAGTGCTCGCCGAGCACCGGTCGGAGGCCCCGGACACCGCTCCCACCGCCGCCCCGGTGGTCGACTGAAGGCCGGAGGACAACCCATGAGCGCCGGGCGCCGGGGACGACCTCACTGGGGTGTCGTGGACGCCGGGCGCTTGTACATCCTGGTCGCCGTGATCTCGCTGTGGACCGCCTCCCCCGCCTGGGGCTGCTGCGGCAGGCCCGGGCGGAGGTGTTCCTCGACGCTGATGTACTTGAGGCCGGCCCTCAGGTCGGCGTCGTTGCGCATGCGGATGACGAGGGGGAACTCGGCCAGCGCGGTGGTGTCGAACAGGCCCGTGGTGTACAGGAGCTGCACCCCCAGGGCGTCCGACACCGCCCGCTGGAGTTCCAGCAGGTACGTGGCGTTGGCGCGGCCGATGGGGTTGTCGAGGAAGAGGGTGCCGGCGTGCCGGTGCTTGTCACGGCCCCGGTCGTTGGAGCGCAGCGCGGCCATCGTGCAGTAGAGGGCGATGGCGGCGGTCAGGAGCTGGCCGCCGGAGAAGACGTCGCCCATCTGCCCGACGGGTACGCGCTCGGCCCGCAGCACGGCGTCCGGCTTGAGGATCTCGACGGCGACGCCCTTGGGCTGCAGGGCGGCGGCGACACCGCGCAGCAGCAGGGACATGCCGTCGCGGCGCAGGTCGGAGTTCTTCTTGACGGCCGCACGGGTCGCCTCGTCGATGACCTCGCCGAGCCGCTCGGTGAGGGTGGCCTGGTCGGGCTCCTCGAAGCGGATGCGCAGGAACTCCTGCCCGGACCACTCGCCCAGGCCCTCCGGCAGTCGCGAGAGCCGCTGGGCGGAACGCAGGGTGGCCAGGGCCGACTCGACCAGGCCGCGCAGCCGGTCCACGATCGAGTCGCGGTTGCGCTCCAGCTGTTCCAGTTCGTCGGTCAGGACGCGCAGGCGGGGTGCGAAGGCGTCCGCCCACTTCTGGGCGTGCTCGGGCAGCGCGGAGGCGGGCAGTTCGCGGATCTGCTGGCGGGCCGGGGTGCGGACCTGCTCGTAGCGGGTGGAGTTGGCGTGCCGGACGAGGATGTCGCTCGCCTCGCGGACGGCGGCCTCGGCGGCGGACAGGTCGGCGGCGCAGCCGCGCAGCGAGCGCCGGGCCTCCGCGGCCGTCTGCCGGGCCTCCTCCGGGCTGCCTGCGTACGCCTCGGTCTCCTCCTGCTCCTCCTCGCCGGTGTGCTCGCGCAGCAGGTCACGGAGCATGGCGGCGATCTCGTCGAAGCCGCTCGCCGCGTCCTCGGCGGCGCGGTGGGCGTCGAGAAGTTCGGCGTGTGCCTCGCGTGCCTGGTTCAGCGCCTCGGTGTGGGAGGCGAGTTCGGCCGTGGCGGTGCGCAGCAGGGTCTGTGCGTGTTCGGCGTCGCGCGGGCGGATGTCCTCGGGAAGGTCCGTGTGGGCCTCGCCGTCGTCGGCGGGGGCGAGCCGTTCGGCCTCACCGCGCAACCGTCCGAGCTGCTCGCTCGCGGTCGACATCCGGGGCTCCAGGAGCTGCACCAGCTCCTCGGCGCGGGCGGCGGCGGCCTGGCGGCTGGGGCCGTCGGAGCCGTCGGGTGACTCGAGGAGCTGCTCCGCGCGCGTGCGGACCTTGTTGCTCAGCCGGTCCAGCTCCGCACGGGCCGCGCTCTCGTCGCTCTCGGCGCGGGCCTGCTCGGCGCGCAGGTCGGCACCGACGCCGACCTTCTCGTACACCTGGGACGCGGCCCGGTAGGCCTCGCGCAGGGCGGGCAGGGAGGCCTTGGGCGTCTGGTCCTCGTCCTCGGGTACGTCGTCGGGGGCGCCGGCGATCTCGGAGCGCTCGGCGCGCAGCGCGCGTGCGGTGCGGCGGGTGTCGTCGGCGGCGCGCTGTGCGGCACGCCGGTCCTCGTCGGCGGCCCGGGCCCGCTCCAGGCAGGCCTGGGCGCTCGCCTCGGACTCGGCCGCCTCGTCGGCCAGTTCGCGCAGCTTGACCTGCCAGCCGGCCCGCTCGCGCAGCCGGAAGGCGAGGCCGGCGAGGGCGTCGGCGGAGCGGCGGGCCTTCTGCGCGGCCTCCTGGCGCTCGTCGCGGACGCGCGCGGCCTCGGTGGCGACCTCGTCGGCCTCTGCCCGCAGGGTCCGGGCCTCGGCCAGTTCTGCCTCCGACTCCCCGGCGAACTCGTGGGTGTCGCGGGCCGCCCGGGCCAGTTCGGTCAGCCGGCCGGCGGGGCAGCCGGTGCGCCAGGAGGCGAGCCGGGCGGCCAGTTCACGGTCCTTGCCGAGCCGGGCGGCGAGGGTGCGGATCTCCTCGTCCCGCTGGGTGGCCCGGGCGCGCAGTGCCTGCCGTTCCTCATCGGCGGCGTGCTCGTCGTGCATGGCCGGGTTCGGCGGCACGAGGAAGACGTCGCCGCTGTCGGTGTCCGGGGCCGGGGTGGGGGCGAGCAGGGCGGCGGCGGTGCCGACCGCCACGGCGGAGCGGGGCAGCAGAGCCGCGTCACCCAGGGCCTCACGGGCCCGGGCGTGGGAGTCCGGGTCGGTGATGATCACGCCGTCGACGAGTTCGGGCCGGGCGGCCAGCACGCGGGCGTGGTCGGCCGGGTCGACGGCCTGGGCGAGATAGCGCCAGCCGGGCAGCGCGGGGATGCCGTGCTCCCCGAGGAACTCGACCGTGGCGAGCACGTCCGGGCCGGGCGGCAGCAGCCCGCCGTCGCCGAGCGCGCCGAGGATGCGGGAGTCGTCGGCGGCGGCCGTACGCAGCTCGAACAGCTGCCGCTCGGCGGAGACGACGGCGTCGTCGAGCAGGTCGCGCAGGTCGTCGGCGAAGCGGTCGAGTTCCTCCGCGGTGAGCCCCTGCTCGCCGGCGGCCGGCTGCGGGGCCGGGTCGCCGTCCGTGCCGTGCCGTGGCTGCGGGATGCCCGGGCGGGTCTGCGGGGTGAGGCTGAGCAGTTCCGCCAGCCGCTCCTCCCCGGCGAGCGCCTCGGCGGTGCGGCGCTCGGCCTCGTACGACCGCTCCGCCGCCGTGGCCGCGTCGGCGGCTCGGGCCGCGGTGAGTTCCGCGCGGCTCTCGGTGGCAGCGGCTTCGCGCGCCTGCTCCGTGGCCCGGCGGGACGCCTCACGGGCCGCGTCCCAGGCGGCGACGGCGGTCTTCTCGGCGTCGCTGGCGGCCAGGGCAGCGCGGGCCGGGTCGGCGTCGGGCGCGGAGTCGTCGAGCCACCCGGCGCGCACCGCCTCGGCGGTCTCCTGCTCGACCTCGGCGAGGCGCTGCTTGAGGTGCCCGATCTCGCTGCGGGCGCGCTGAGCCTGAGTGGCGGCGGCGGTGGAGTCCCGGTAGGCCGCGTCGCTGACCTCCTGGAGGGCGGCGGAGCGCTCCTCCTCCTCGTTGGCGTGGCTCTCCGCCTTCTCCGCGGCGGCGTGCAGGGCCCGTACGAGGTCGACGGCGGCCTTGGAGCGGGCGGCCAGGGCGGGGGCGGCGTCCCGCTCGGCCTCCTGGATCGCGGCGGAGACGCGGGTGACGCGGTCGGAGGCGGCGCGGTGGCGCAGCACGGCCTCGGCGGCCTGCCAGGCCGAGTACAGGGTGCGGGCGTCGGCGAGCTCGCGCTTCTGCGCGGCGGCGGACTTCTCGGCCGCGGCCAGCGCCAGGGAGGCGTGCCGGTAGGCGAGTTCGGCGGAGATCAGCGCGCTGCGCTCGCGGGCCGCCTCGGCGTGGGTGACGGCGTACGCGGCGGCGGTGACCCGCTGGGCCAGGTCGGCGGCCCGGACCCGCTCCCGCACGCCGCGTGCGGACAGCCGGCGGGCCAGGGTCCGGGTCCGGCGCTCGGCCGCGGTGTGGATGTCACGGGCGCGTGAGCGGGCCTCGGCGGCCTCGACGATCCGTCCGAGGAGATCGACGGAACCGGCGGTGAAGTCGCGTTCGGCGATCAGCTCGGCGCGTCGGCCCAGCTTGTTGCCGAAGCCGCTGACCAGGTCGGCGAGCCCGTCGGTGTCGCGGGTGTCGGTGACGGCGCGCAGCAGCAGGTCGGTGAAGTCGGCGTCCTTCTTGACGGCGAAGAGACCGGCCGCCTCGCCTTCGTCGGCGTTCATCTCGCGCTGGTAGCGGAAGAGTTCGGGGTCGAGGCCGAGGTCGCCGAGGTGCTCGATCCAGCGGTCGTGGGTCTCCTCCCAGTGCACCTCGAGGTGGGGATAGTTCCTGCCCGACTCCGTGAGGGCGTCGCGGAAGCCCTTCATGGTGCGCCGCCGCCCGCGGGCACCGGACTGGCCCTCGGCCGGGGCCCGTACGACGGTGGCCTCCGCCACGGGGAGGCTGTCCAGGCTCAGTCCGGGGCCGGGCCGGAAGGAGTACCAGGCCTCGGCGAACTTCCGCGGGTCGTTGGAGACCTGCCGCCCGCGCCACTCGCTGACCTTGCCGACGACGACGCACTCGCCGGTCAGCACGTGCTGCCACTCCAGCGCGACGTGTCCGCAGTCGTCGGCGAGCAGGAACTTGCGCAGTACGCCGGAGCTGGCGCCGCCGAGGGTGTTGCGGTGGCCCGGCAGCATCACGGAGAAGATCAGCTTGAGCAGTACCGACTTGCCGCCGCCGTTCTCCAGGAAGAGCACGCCCGCGGGCGCGGGCCGGCGCGGCGGGCCGGCCGGCTCCTCCTCGAAGAACTCCGCCTGGGCGGGCGCGGGGTCGGGCACGATCTCGCCCACACCGCGCAGGTCAAGCACGGTGTCGGCGTAGCGTGCACCGGCGGGTCCGATCGAGTAGAGGCGGACCCGGGACAGCTCGTACATGGCGGACTCTCGTAAGTCTTCGTGAGGTGGGGGGTTCAGGAAGAGTGGAACGGCAGCCCGGCGTCGGCGACCAGCTCCAGGTCGTCGCCCTCCTCGGCGGGCAGGAGCGTGGGCGTGCCGTCGGTGACCGGGACGACGCCCAGGTCCAGCAGTTCGGCCAGGGCGGCGCTGCCGGCCATGTCGCGGACCTGGAGCTGGTAGCGGGCGGTCGTGCGGTACGTGCCGCCGTGGTCGTCGCCGGTGCGCTGCAGGAAGCCGGATTCGGTGAGGAAGGCGGCGGCCTTGGCGACGATGCCGGTGGTCGAACCGGCGAGGCGACGGGCGTCCTTCGTTGCGCCGGTCGCACTGCGCCGGACCCAGATCCGCCAGGCGGCCTCCAGGCCGGGCGCGTCGGTCGCCGGGTCGGTGTTCTCGCCCTGCTCCTCGGCGCGTTCCTCCAGCCGGCGGCAGGCCTGGCGGACGAAGGCGTCGACGCCGTTGACCGTGATCCGGCCGATGTAGCCGTCGTCGGCGAGGTCCTCGGGGCGCGGGTACGCCATGGCGGCGACGGCGAGATGGGCGAGCCCGTGCAGGAACCGGTCGCCGCCGTCGGCGGACGTACGACGCGCGTAGTCGCCCATGCGGACGGCGAACACCGAGTCCTCGGCGGCGGTGACGGCCATGCCCGCGCGGGGGGAGACCTCCAGCACGATCAGCCCCAGGCCGGTGGCCACGGCGTCCGCGAGCCGCGCGAAGGGCGGGTCCTCGCGGTAGCGCCGCAGCAGGTCCGCGTACTCCTGGTCGCGGGCGGGCTGCAGCTTGGGCTGCAGCCCGAACGACACGAGCCGGGCCGCGTCGGCGGCGTCGGCGGGAGTGACGGCGGCGGTGGCCGCCGGGGCCGGGCTCTCCGCGTCGCCCCACTCGACGTGCTCGCTCACGACGTGAACTCCTTGACCTTGTAGACGAGATTGCGGACAACGCCCTCAGGGGCGCGGGAGAGTGCGCGACCGGCCACGGCGGCGCCGCGGCCGGCCAACGGTGGAGGCATCACGCGGCCTCCGTCCTGTCCGCAGCCATCCCCGCCGCGTCCAGCAGTGCCGTCCCGACGATGAGGTCGGCCCCGCCGAACTCCGGGTCGTCGAGCTCGGTCCCGTCGTCCACGGCGAACAGCAGCTTCTGCTCGCCCTGGCGGTAGGCCGTGCCGACCGGCGGGCTGGCGGCGTGCACCGCCAGCAGAGCCACCAGGTACGGCAGCTCGGGGTCCTGCCGCCGGGCGTCGGCCAGCAGCCCCGACAGCCGGCGCGGCGCGTCCGCGGGCAGGTCGAGCAGCTCCTGCGCCGCCGCCAGCTGTTCCTCGGTGAACCGGCTGTCGTCGGGCGTGGCGATCAGGTCGGGCTCCGGCATCTCGGCGCCCAGGTGCTCGCGCTCCACCGGCGGCGTCAGCAGCAGGTCGACCAGGTCCCCGACCCGGACGGACACGGGCGTGCGCAGCCCGGTGCCGCGGCCGAAGAAGGCGTCGGTGACGCGGACGGCCTGCTCCAGCGGCAGGGGCAGCACGGGCGAGACGAGGTGCCCGTAGAGGTCTATGCCCGAGGTCGTCAGGGGGGTGGCGAAGGCCTGCCGGTCCTGTTCGGCGCGGAACAGCGGTCCGGCCTCCAGCAGCCGGGACTGCAGCTGGGTGTGTCGGCGGATGCAGTCCTTGACGATGTCGACGAGCTCGGCGGTGCGGCGCTTGTGCTCGGGGTCCTCGGACTCGTCACGGGCCTTGCGGATGTTGGTGAGGATCGCGTTCTCGTGGCGGTAGCGGTCGGCGACGTGCTCCAGGGCCTCGGCGATCATGTCGGGCACGGCGGAGAGCCAGTCCACCGCGCGCACGTTGCGCCGGGTCGCCTCCAGGGCGCGGCGCAGGGTCTCGGAGTACTGCACGGTCCGGTAGCGGGCCTGTTCGGCGGCGAGCTGGGCGTCGGCGAGCCGGCCGCGGCTGATCAGGATCTCCAGCTTGACCTCGGCGGCGATCTGCGCGCTGGTGACGTCCGTGTCGAGGGCGCCGACGAGGACGTTGACCGCCTCGTCCGTCGTGCGGAGGTAGACCGTGCCGCCGGGGCCGGGGACCTCCTCGATCAGCTTGAAGTCGTAGTCGCGGCGCACATAGGTGCCGTCCGCGCCGAACGTGCCGTACACGGCGCGGAATCCGCGGTCGACGCTGCCGACGTTGATCAGGTTCTCCAGGACCCAGCGGGCCACCCGCTCGTGCTCGGCGGCGGGGCGCTGTGCGGCCTGGGCGGCGATGCGCGGAATGAGGCGGGCGACGATCTGGTCGTGGTCCGCGCCGGTGTCGAAGTCCATGTTGAGGGTGACCAGGTCGATGGCCGCGAGGGCGACCTCCGCCATGCCGTACACCGAGTACTCGCCGGCCAGGTTGGCCTTGCGCGCGTCCAGGTCGTGCAGCGGCGCGGTGCAGGCGAGCGCGCGCAGGCGCCGCGCCAGGCCCTCGTCGGCGGCCGGCCCCGGGGCGGGGCGCGGCCCCGCGCTGAGCTGGGGCGGAACGCTGTCCGTCGATGCAGGCGAAGTCACGGTGCACAGACTAGGTCCTGGGTCTGACAACCTCCCAAACGACGCGGTGCGCCCCTCGGGCCGGGGCCCTCAGCCGTCCTCGCCGACCCGCCGCCGGTACACCTCGACCACGCGCTCCAGGGAGTCGTCCAGGTATCCGGCTAGCAGGCGCTCGGCCTCCTCGCGGTCGCCACCCTGAAGCGCCTCCAGAATTCCGACATTTCGTGCGATATACGGTTCGTGTAGTCGCTGTGGTTCGTCCACCACGTGGAAGGCCAGCCGCAGTTCGGCGAAGACGCTGCGCATCAGCTCGGCGGTGCGCTCGCTCGCGGCGAGGGCGACCAGCTCCCGGTGGAAGTGGATGTTCGCGGTACCCACCGCTTTCCAGTCACCTTCCCGGGCCGCCGCCCGCCCTTGCGCGACCGCCCCGGCGAGCCCCTCCAGGCCGTACGGCGGCTCGCCGAGGCCCCGAACGACGGCGCACTCGACGAGCCGCCGGGTGCGGTAGATGTCCTCGACGTCCTCCACGGTCAGGACCCGGACGAAGACGCCCCGGTTCAGTTCGTGGACGAGCAGGCGCTCGTGCGTGAGCAGGCGGAACGCCTCGCGCAGCGTGTTGCGTGAGACGCCGAGCGCGCCGCCGATGCTGTCCTCCGACAGGCGGGTGCCGGGCGGGAAGTAGCCCTCGGCGATCCGGCTCCTGAGGATGTCCGAGACCCTTTCCGCGGTGCTGGTGCGCCCGAGGAGGGCCCGGTCGTCGGCGAGGTCCTTCAGCTGCTCTGCCATGCCGGAATTCAATCGCAGATCACAAGAACGAACCAACATGGGTATTGAGGGATCGTTGAACAATCCTCTACGGTGCTACACACAGCGTCGCCGCGGCGGGCCGTTTCCCACCACGGTCCCGACCGCCTCCGTACGGCACGGCTCACTCCGAAGCACCCTCCGTCCTCCCTCTGCGAGGTGCCCATGAGCACGACCCCTCCCCGTGAGGCCCTGACCGACGACACACGCCCCGCGACCACCGAAAACACCCAGGACGACGGGGCGTTGGGCTGGCTGCGCGCCCTCGGCCCGCGCGGCCGCCGCGCCTTCGCCGGTGCCTTCGGCGGCTATGCCCTGGACTCGTACGACTACTTCACGCTGCCGCTCAGCATGGTCGCGCTGTCCGCCTACTTCGGTCTGAACAGCGGTCAGACCGGTCTGTTCACCACGGTCACACTGGTGGTCTCCGCGGTCGGCGGCGCCCTCGCGGGCGTCCTCGCGGACCGCGTCGGCCGGGTGCGGGCCCTGATGGTCACGGTGATCACCTACGCGGTGTTCACCGTCGCCTGCGGTTTCGCGCCCAACTACGAGACGCTGCTGGTCTTCCGCGCGCTCCAAGGCCTCGGCTTCGGCGGCGAGTGGGCGGTCGGCGCGATCCTGGTCGCCGAGTACGCGAGTGCCAAGAACCGGGGGCGCACGCTGGGCGCGATCCAGAGCTCCTGGGCCGTCGGATGGGGCCTGGCGGTGATCGTCTACACCCTGGTCTTCTCCGTCGCCGGCGACGACCTGGCCTGGCGCGTCATGTTCTGGACCGGGGCGCTGCCCGCACTGCTCGTCATCTGGCTGCGGCGCAGTGTGCACGACGCCCCCGAGGCAGCCGCGGCGCGTGAACGGAGTTCCGACAAGGGCTCGTTCACGGCGATCTTCAGGCCCGGCCTGCTGCGGATCACCCTCTTCGCGGGACTGCTCTCGACCGGTGTCCAGGGCGGCTACTACACGCTGGCCACCTGGGTGCCGACGTATCTGAAGTCCGAGCGCGACCTGTCGGTCGTCGGCACCGGCGGCTATCTGACGTTCCTCATCTCGGGCGCCTTCATCGGCTACCTGACCGGCGGCTACCTCACCGACAAGCTGGGCCGGCGGCGCAACATCTGGCTCTTCGCCCTGCTGTCGGCGCTGTGCATCCTGGCCTACGCGAACATCCCGAGCGGGGCCAACACCCTTCTCCTGGTGCTCGGATTCCCGCTCGGGTTCTGCATGTCGGCGATCTTCAGCGGCTTCGGGTCCTACCTGAGCGAGCTGTACCCGACGGCGGTGCGCGGGACGGGGCAGGGCTTCACGTACAACACCGGCCGCGCGGTGGGTGCCGTGTTCCCGACGACGGTCGGGTTCCTGGCCGACAGCTGGGGGGTCGGCGGCGCGCTGGTCTTCGGCGCGATCGGCTACGGCATCGCGGCGCTGGCGCTGCTCGGGCTGCCCGAGACGCGCGGGAAGGAGCTCGCGTGAACCGCGCCGGCACGGAGGACCGCCCGCTGCTCCTCGTGGACGAGCACGCGCGCGCGTGGAGCCCCGCCACGGCCCGGGCCCGTTTCCGGGAGGGCCTCACGGGCCCCACGGCGGGGGTCTCGGCCGGCCACACCCAGGTCAACCTGATCTCGGTGCCCGCCGACTGGGCCTACGACATGCTGCTGTTCTGCCAGCGCAACCCCAAGCCCTGCCCGGTCCTCGACGTCACGGACGCCGGCTCCTGGCGCACCGTGCTGGCCGACGGCGCGGACCTGCGCACCGACCTGCCGCGCTATCGGGTGTGGCGGGACGGCGAGCTGGTGGACGAGCCGACGGACGTGCGCGCGTACTGGCGGGAGGACCTGGTGTCGTTCCTCATCGGGTGCAGCTTCACCTTCGAGTGGGCGCTGGGAGAGGCCGGCGTGCCGATCCGCCACGTCGAGCAGGGCCGCAACGTCCCGATGTACGTGACAAGCCGGCAGTGCCGTCCGGCGGGGCGGCTGCACGGGCCGCTGGTGGTGTCGATGAGGCCGGTGCCGCCCCGGCATCTGGCGGCGGCGATCCGGGAGAGCAGCCTCATGCCCGCGGTGCACGGCAGCCCCGTGCACTGCGGCGATCCCTCCGGGCTCGGCATCGCCGACCTGGGCCGCCCCGACTTCGGGGATCCGGTGGACACCCAGCCGGACGACATCCCGGTCTTCTGGGCGTGTGGAGTGACCCCGCAGGTGGCCGTGACGGCGTCGCGTCCGCCGTTCGCCCTCACACACGCCCCCGGGCAGATGTTCCTCACCGACGCCCGCGACGAGCAGTACCGCGTGGCCTGACAGGAGACACGGCACATGACCTCGATCGACCTGAACGCCGACCTCGGCGAGGGCTTCGGCCCCTGGCGGCTCACCGACGACGAACAGCTACTGTCCGTCGTCACCAGCGCCAACGTGGCGTGCGGCTTCCACGCCGGGGACGCGGTCACGATGCGCCGGGTGTGCGAGCTGGCAGCCGAGCGTGGGGTCCGGATCGGCGCCCAGGTGTCCTACCGGGACCTGGCCGGGTTCGGGCGGCGCGCGATGGACGTGCCGCCCGCCGAGCTGGCGGCCGAAGTGGCCTACCAGATCGGCGCGTTGGAGGTCTTCGCGCGGGCGGCGGGCGCTCGCGTGGCCTACGTGAAACCGCACGGCGCGCTCTACAACCGGGTTGTGCACGACGAGGAGCAGGCGGCCGCGGTCGTCGACGGCGTGCTCCTCGTCGACGCCGCGCTGCCCGTGCTCGGACTGCCCGGCTCGCGCCTGCTGACGCTCGCCGGGAAGGCCGGTCTGCCGGTCGTCACCGAGGCGTTCGCGGACCGGGCCTACACCGACGCGGGCACCCTGGTGCCGCGCACCCAGGAGGGCGCCGTGGTCACTGACCCCGACGCCGTCGTGGAACGCTCCGTCGGACTGGCCCGTTCCGGCGAGGTCGTCTCCCACTCGGGGACGCGCATCGAGGTGCGCGCGCGTTCGCTGTGCCTGCACGGCGACACACCGGGCGCCGTGGACCTGGCGCGTCGGCTCCGCGAGCGCCTGGCGGCCTGCGGGGTCCGGGTGGAGGCCTTCGCATGAAGGTGCTGCCCGTCGGCGAGGACGCCCTACTCGTCGAGGTCGCCTCGGACGACGAGGCCCAGGCCCTGCACGCGGAGCTGCTGCGGCGCCGCGCGGAGGGAACTCTCTCCGCCCGCGAGATCGTGCCCGCGGCCCGCACGGTCCTCCTCGACGGCCTCGACGCCCCCGCCCGGCTGGCCGCCGAACTGACCGCGGCGGAGCTGCCGTCCGCTCCCCCACGCGCGGGTGCGGTCGTGGAGATCCCGTTGCGCTACAACGGCCCGGACCTGGGCGACGTCGCTGCGCACTGGGGCGTTCCGGAGAGGGAGGTCGCCCGCATCCACGCGGAGACGGAGTTCCGGGTCGCCTTCTGTGGCTTCGCACCCGGCTTCGGCTACCTCACCGGGCTGCCGCCGCGTTACGACGTCCCCCGCCGGGCCACCCCACGCACGGCCGTCCCGGCGGGGTCGGTCGCGCTGGCGGGCCCCTACACGGGCGTCTACCCGCGCTCGTCGCCCGGCGGCTGGCAGCTGATCGGCACGACGGACGTCGTCCTGTGGGACCACGCGCGCGTACCGGCCGCGCTGCTGTCGCCGGGCACGCGCGTGCGGTTCGTGCCCTTCGCCCCCGGGGCGGGGTCATGACGGACCGAGCGCTCGCCGTCGTCCGCGCCGGGGCCCTCACCACGGTGCAGGACGCGGGACGCCCCGGCCATGCCCATCTCGGCGTTCCCCGCTCGGGGGCGCTGGACCGGCCCGCCGCGGACCTCGTCAACCGGCTCGTCGGCAATCCGCCGGGGAGGGCCGTGCTGGAGACGACTCTCAACGGCTGTGCCGTACGCCCCCGCTCGGCCGTCACCGTGGCGGTCGCGGGCGCGCCCTGCCGGGTCACGGTGGAGGGGCGGCCCGCGGCCTGGGGTGCGCCGGTGCGGGTGCCCGCGGGTGCGCTGCTGGACGTCGGGCCCGCGGTGTCGGGCGTGCGCGCGTACGTGGGGTTCGCCGGGGGCATCGCGGTCGAGCCGGTGCTGGGCAGCCGGTCGACGGACCTGCTGTCGGGGCTCGGCCCCCCTCCGCTCGCGGACGGAACGGTACTGCCCCTGGGCCGGCCGGTGGGTGCGCCCGCCCGCGTGGACGTCGGCCCCCAGCCGGCGCCCCCGGCCGAGCTGGTGCTGCGGGTGACGCTCGGCCCGCGCGACGGCTGGTTCACGCCGCAGGCCGTCCGCACCTTCACCTCCAGCGCGTTCAGGGTGTCCTCCGCGAGCAACCGCATCGGGCTGCGCACGGAGGGACCCGCCCTGGAGCGGGCCCGGCCTGGCGAACTGCCCAGCGAGGGCATGGTGCTGGGCGCCGTGCAGGTGCCGCCGGACGGCAGACCGGTGGTGTTCCTGGCGGACCATCCCACCACCGGGGGCTATCCGGTGATCGCCGTGGTCCGCACGGCAGACCTCCCGGCCGCAGCCCAGACGGTTCCCGGCACGCCGGTCCGCTTCGTGCCCGTGCGCCGCCGCTGAACCCAGGGCCGGTCGCGGCTGACCGGCCGCACACCGACGCCGGACCGTCCGAACCGGTCACAGCTGACCGGCCGCGCCCCGCCCCCCGAACTCCGACCGGTCGCGGCTGACCGGCCGTACACCGACGCCGAACCGTCCGGACCGGTCACAGCCGAGCGGTCGCATCCTGCCGGTCAACGGATCGGCCGGCCCCCGCCGGCCCGGCGGGGGCCGTCGACAGGCCCGCCAGTGCGGCGGACACCGCGGCCGAGGCCCGCAGATCGAGCCTGGCGCTCGTCCCCCGGGCGCGGTGCCGGAGCTCGTCGGCGGCCAGGGTCAGAAGCTGAGGCAGCAGATCGGTGCACCGGCGGGCCACCCAGCCGGTACCGGCCGTGGCCAGCCACCACAGGCTCGCCGCCCTGGTCGGGGCGGCGAACTCGGGCTCGGCCGAGGGCGCGGAGCCCGTGGCGAGACCTCGCTCGGCGAGCAGCGCGTGGAAGCGCAGGGCGAGTTGCCGATGCCCGCGTTCGCCCGGGTGCAGCCGGTCCGCGCTCCACAGGGCACGGTCGGTGACCCAGTCGCCCTCGCACGCGTGCAGGTGCAGCGCCCCGTACCGCTGGGACAGGGCGTGCACCACCGCGTTCACGGCCCGTTGCCGCCGGGCCAGTGGCCGGGCGAGGGCGCCGGGCAGGCCGAGCATGGTGCCCGGGTCGGGCAGGCAGGCGGTGAGCAGGACAGCGCCCCGCCCGCTGCAGGCCGCGTACACCCGGTCGAGCCGCGCCGCCACGGCCCCGATGTCGAAGGTGCAGCGCAGGGTGTCGTTGACGCCGACGACGACGGACACCAGGTCCGGCCGCAGCTCCAGCGCGGCCGGCAGTTGCCGCTCCAGGACGTCCCGGGTCTGTGACCCGCTCACCGCGAGGTTGGTGAACACGGCCCGCTGCCCGCCGAGCCCTTCCGCGAGCAGCGCGGCCCAGCCACGCCACGCCCCGTCACCGGCGGGATCCCCCACGCCTTCCGTGAGTGAGTCCCCGAGGGCCACGAACCTCATCGTCCCCTCGCGCCGCGGGGGTCTCACGCCACGCCCCCGGGCGCGAACGGCCGGGCCGGACGCACCGGGACGGCCGCGTCGTGCGCGGCGAGGAACGCGTCGACCGCCGCGTCCCACCCGAAGCACTCCGCACGCGCGCGTGCCGCCTCGCGCCGGTCCGCCTCCCGGCCTTCCAGCAGCAGGTCCACGGCGTCCGCGAAGGCGCCGCCGTGGTCGGCGGCGACAGCCCCGGCGGAGCCGATCACCTCGGACAGCGCGGACGAGGCGCTCGCCACCACGGGCGTGCCGCAGGCCATGGCCTCCAGCGCGGCCAGCCCGAAGGTCTCGGCGGGCCCCGGTGCCAGCACCACGTCGGCGGACGCCTGGAGTGCGCCGAGCAGCCGGTGGTCGCAGACGTGCCCGAGGAAGGTGACCGGCAGACCGCTCTCACGTGCCCGCTGTTCGAGCCGGGTGCGCAGTGGGCCGTCCCCGGCCACCACCAGCACGGCACGGCGCCCGCGCCGCCGCAGCGTCTGCAAGGTGTCCAGCGCGGTGCCGGGCCGCTTCTCCACGGACAGCCGCGAGCACATCACGAGCAGCGTCTCGTCCTCGTGCGCGTGCCGGGCCCGCACCTCCGGGTCGCGCAGCGCCGGGTGCCGCTGGACCAGGTCGACGCCGAGCGGTGCCCGGACGACGTTGCGGACCCCGATCCGCACGAACTCCCGCTCGGCGAACTCGGTGGTGCACACCACGCGCGCGTAGGTGTGCGCCGTGCGGACGTTGAGGGCGTCGGCGGCACGCCGGGCGGCCCCTTCGGGCAGACCCCAGGTGCGCAGCACCCCGTCGGCCGACTCGTGGGAGACCATCACGGCCGGGACCCGGGCGCGCCGGGCCCACCTGCCGGTCCAGCGCAGGGTCGTCCGGTCGGACACCTCCAGCCGGTCCGGTGCGAGCTCCTCCAGGAGCCGGGCCACCCGTCGCCTGTCGGTGAGGACGCGGTATCCGCCGGTGCCGGGCAGCAGCGGCCCGGGGAGCGTGATCACCCGCCCCTGCTCGGTCTCGCGGTCGCTCATCCGCTCACCGGGGACCACGAGGACGGGGTCGTGCCCAGCCGCCTTGAAGCCCTTGCCGAGCTCGCGCAGCGCGGTGCGCAGTCCCCCGGACGAGGGGGCGACGAAGTTGGCGAGCCGGACGATCCGCAGCGACCGGCGGTCACCGCCGGAACGGGAGCCGCTCATGCCGCCACCGCCGTAAGAGCCGCCCATGCCGCCACCGCCGGAACAGGAGCCGCCCATGCCGCCACCGAAGGTACGGGTGCCGTTCATGCCGCCACCGCCGTCCGGCGTCCGGCGAGCACCTGCGCGTAGTGCCCTATCAGCTGGTCGCCCACGGCCGCCCAGGTGCGGCCCTCGACGGTGGCGCGCCCGGCGGTGCCGTAGGCGGCCCGCAGCGCGGCGTCGGCGGCCAGGGACCGTACCGCGTCACGGACGGCGGTCGCGTCCCCGGGCGGGACCAGCAGCCCGGTGTGCCCGTGCGCGACCAGGTCGAGCGGGCCGCCCGCGGCGGGCGCCACCACGGGCAGGCCGCTGGCCATGGCCTCCTGGACCGTCTGGCAGAAGGTCTCGAAGGGGCCCGTGTGCGCGAAGACGTCGAACGAGGCGAAGACCCGGGCGAGGTCGTCACCGGTGCGCCGGCCGAGGAAGACGGCGCCGGGCAGCGCCTGCTCCAGACCCGGCCGGCTGGGGCCGTCGCCGACGACCACGACCCGGACACCCTGCAGGCCGCAGGCACCGGCGAGGAGTTCGACCTGCTTCTCGGGTGCGAGTCTGCCGACATAGCCGACGATCAGCTCGCCGTTCGGGGCGAGTGCGCGGCGCAGGGCCTCGTCGCGCCTCTCCGGCCGGAACCGCTCGGTGTCCACGCCGCGCGGCCACAGCCGGACCCGGGGCACCCCGTGGCTCTCCAGGTCGTGCAGGGCCGAGCTGGAGGGCGCGAGGGTGAGGTCGGCGGCGCCGTGCACGGCACGGATGCGCCGCCAGGCGGCGGATTCCCCGGCGCCCATGTACGTACGGGCGTATCCGGCCAGGTCGGTCTGGTAGACGGCGACGGCGGGGATGCCGAGGCGTGCGGCGGCGGCCATGCCCCGCACGCCGAGCACGAAGGGACTGGCGAGGTGGACCACATCGGCACGGTGCTCGACGAGGGTGGCGGCCAGGCGGCGGCTGGGGAGGGCGACGCGGACCTGGGGGTAGCCGGGGAGCGGGAGGGAGGGGACGTGGACGACGGGGCACGGCGCGAAGGCGTCGGGCTTGTTCCCCGGCGCGGGGGCCGGGGCGACGACGACGGGGGCGTGACCGCGATCGACGAGGTGCCGGGCGGTCTGGAGCGCGCAGTGGGCCACACCGTTCACATCGGGGGGAAAGGATTCGGACACTATGACGACACGCATACCGGTGTTGTCGCCGTGCCGGACGTGGCCGCGTCAACGTGGATCTTTCCGGGCGGGGAACGTCCCATGAGCGTTCTGAGGCCCATCCGCGCAGGTCAGGCGGCGTCCATGTCCTCCTGACCCGCGGGTCGTCCACCGTTCACCCTGGACGCGTGAATCCGCCCCGGCATTCCGTCGAGAGGGGGGCGTCCAGCGGTTACACCGCGGTCTCCCCGGGACCGATCCTGCTGCGTACG
This sequence comes from Streptomyces sp. NPDC029041, assembly GCF_040637515.1. Classification (NCBI taxonomy): domain Bacteria; kingdom Bacillati; phylum Actinomycetota; class Actinomycetes; order Kitasatosporales; family Streptomycetaceae; genus Streptomyces; species Streptomyces sp. NPDC029041. The sequence continues at coordinate 40,183 of NZ_JBEZWO010000020.1, forward strand.
GCCGTCTGCACCTCGGCCTCCTCGGCCGGGTCGGCGGCGAGCCGGCGCAGTCGCTCGACGACGCGGGTGTCCCCGGTCTCGGCGTGCCGGGCGGCGATCTCCCGGGTGGTCTCCTCGCAGTCCCACAGGCACTCGACGGCGAAGCCGGTGGCGAAGGAGGGGTCGGTGGCGGCGAGGGCCCGGGCGGCCCGGCCACGCAGATGGGAGGAGGCCGTCTCGCGGTAGACGTGGCGCAGTACGGGGGCGGCGCAGGCGATGCCGAGCCGTCCGGCGCCGTCCACGAGGGTCCACAGGGTCGGCGCGTCGGGGCCTTCGCCCCGGACGGCCTCGCGCAGCGCCGCGAGGACCGGATCCCGGTCCTGGACCCCGCCCCGGCAGGCGAGGACCCGTCCGGCGGCGGCGCCCAGCACGTCGGGGCGCCGGGCCCAGCCGCGCGCCCGGTCCACGGCGGCCGGCGAGCGCATCCGTTCGAAGGCGTCGACGGCCGCGTCCACGACGAGCGTCGAGCCGGTGGCCACGGCGCCCTCGATCAGATCGAGGGCGTCGGGATCGTCGCCGTCGGCGAGGTACCTGAGGGCCGTGCACCGGGCTCCGTCGGTGCCGCCCTCGGCCGCCCGGACGATCTCGGCCCGGTCCTCGGGCCCGGCCACGGCGCTGAGACAGCGGGCGGCCGGCACATGGAGGGCGGCTCCCCGCTCGATGCCCTGCTGGGCCCATTCGAAAACGGCCTGCACGCTCCAGCCCGGGCGGGGGCCCGAGGGCCGCATCTGCCGCTGCCAGCGGTCGAAGGAGCCCGTCTCGTGAGCGGCACGCACACGGGTGGCGACGGATTCGCGCGGGTCCTCCGCCCACAGGCGCCAGGGCCGGGGCTCGAAGGCGTCCCGCACGGTGGCGGCCAGCTCCGCATCGCCCTCAGGATCGGCCGGGAACCGGGCGAGGACGGGAGCGGCGAGGGCCCGCAGGCCCGCGTCGTCGTCCCTGAGGGCCAGCTCGTCGAGGGCCCAGGCCCAGTTGGAGCCGTGGGCGGCGTACCTGCGCAGCAGTTCGAGCGCGTCCCGCCTGCCGTAGGAGGCGAGGTGCCCGAGGACGGCCAGGGCGAGCCCGGTGCGTGACTCGTCGCTGTCGAGGACGTCCTCGGCGCCGAAGAGATGGGCCTCGACCTCGTCCAGCTCGCCGTTCAGGTCGAGGTAGAGGCGGGCGTAGTAGAGGGAGCGGTTCTCCACCTGCCAGTCGTGGCGGGGATCGCGCAGCACGCAATGGTTCAACGCCGCCAGCGCCTCGTGGCGCGGGGCAGTGAGCGCGTGCAGCGTGCCGTCGCCGCGGCCCCGCTGAAGCAGGCCGAGCAGCGTACCGCTGGGCGCTATGACCGGATCGAACATGGGAAACAGCCTCACATCAAGCGTCGACGCAACCGGGGACGTGTACTACCTGGCCGCGTGACAACACGTCGGGGCGCCCGCCGTTTCCTGCTTGCTGTAGACCATCTTCCTCTGCCTCTCGTCGGTGGCCCTTGCGGACCGCGTCACGGCCCGCGCGGTGCGGCAAAACCTGCCCAACCATCACGTCCGTGAACCACGTCGTCATGATGACTCGGCACTTCCGTCTGCCGCGACCGAAATTTCGGCGGCCCTTTACCGCCTCCCCCGTTTTCGTTGTCGTTCCAGGTCAGACCGGTCGGCTCAGCGCTCGCCGAACAGTTCGAGCAGTTCCGTCCGGCCGAACATCCGGGCGGTGTCGACCGCCGACGGCGTGCCGGCGGACGGGTCGGCCCCGCCCTCCAGGAGGGCCTTGATCACGTCCGTCTCACCCTTGAAGACCGCCCCGGCGAGCGGGGTCTGGCCTCGGTCGTTGACGCGGTCGGCCTCGGCGCCGCGGTCGAGCAGGGCGCGAACGGCCTCGGAGTGGCCGTGGTAGGCGGCGAGCATCACCAGCGAGTCGCCGCGATCATTGGTGAGGTTGGCCGGAACACCCGCGTCCACATAGGCCACGAGCGGCTCGGTCCGTCCCCGCCGGGCCAGATCGAAGATCTTGGTCGCCAGCTCCACGACCTCGGGGTCGGGAACTTCGGTCATCGGACGGACCGCCTCTCCACTACGTATCGCCTCCGGTGCGTACGCCTGCGAGGGCGCAGCCGTACGAGTGAATCGCCAGGGTACTGGCTGGCGCCGCACATGACCCGATCTGCCTGCGGTAAAGATCAGCGCAGAACGGGACAACCGCGACACCGCGGCCCCGCCCGACCCGGGGCCACCCCACCACGCAGGGTGAATCGTACGAATTTCACCCAGTTGCACCTTTTATCGTATGGATACAAGCTGTGAGCCTGGAAGTACTCATGGTGACTGTCCCCGCGAACCAGGAGATCTCAAATGATCCTCTCCATCTCAGGCGTGGTCCTGCTCGGCATCGTCGTCTTCATCTTCTTCCGCAAGGACGGGCTGAAGGCGTCGCATGCCGTGGTCGCCATGCTGTTCGGCTTCTACCTGGCGAGCACCGCCATCGCCCCGAGCATCAAGGCGGGCGGCGAGAGCCTGGCGAGCCTCCTCGGCGGAATCAAGTTCTGACGCCCCCGATCCCCGCACGCTTCCCGCCCGTCCGCACTCTCTGGAGGCAGCAGTGGCCCGGCGCCCCCTCCCCCGCATTCTGAGCAACGGCAGCGCGCAGCTCGCCCGTAGCCGGGAGCTGGCCCGGACGGCCGCCGACAGTGCCACCGACGTCCTCCACCCGCTGATCACGATCACGCGGGGTCTGCGCCGGCTGGCAGCGGCCGGGCGGCGCAGATGGACCGAGACCCCCAAGGAGCGACGAGGGGCGCTGCTGTTCCTGGTGGCCTCCGTCATCCTGGTCGTGGCGCTCGTGCCGTACGGACCGCTGCTCGCCGCCGTCACGCTGATGACGGCGGCGGCCTGGCAGGGCAGGGAGCGCTCGGCAGCGGCGTCGGACGGGCCCGACGAGTCGCAGACCCAGCGGCTGAAGTCGCTGTACGAGGCACTCGTGCCCTACTTCTCCGCCGCCGAGGACCCCGAGCCGCTGTACTCCCACGGTGGCGCGTGGGACAAGGTCTTCCCCACCTACGCCTTCGACGGCGGCGGCCGGATCTCGCAGCTGGTGGTGCGCTACCCGGCGTACTTCACCGACGGCGAGCCCGAGGCCCGCGCCCGGATCGAGCACCTCCTCGCGGCCAAGTCCGGCCGGGGCCGCGAATACCACTTCATGTGGGACGAGGAGGGCAACCAGTTGACGGTCGGTGTGCTCCTGCCGCTGCCCGTGGACATCGCCGCCCAGCGTTTCGTCACCATCCCCGGCGAGACCGTCCTGGGGTTCACCGACCCCACCCGGGTCCAGCGCACGCTTCCCGTCACCAGTGGGGAGCGGCAGCGGGACGTGCCGCCGGTCGTCTGGCGCACCGGCCTGCGCTCCACGGAGCCGCACCTGCTCGCGCTCGGCCAGCCGGGCAGCGGCACCTCCACCCTGTTGCGGTCCATCGCTCTGCAGGCCCTGCTCCACGGCGACGTGGTGATCGTCGACGGCGGGGGCACCGGCGAGTACGCCTGCCTGACCGGCCGGGACGGCGTCCTGGCCGTCGAGGCGGGGCTGGCCGGGGTCACGGCCAGCCTGGAGTGGGCGGCGACCGAGACCGAGCGCCGCCTCGTCGCCGCCAACCGCGCGCACCAGGCGGGCGATCCGCCGCCCGACGACACCAAGCGCCCGCTGTGGATCCTCCTGGACCGCCCGACGGCGTTCACCCACCTCGCCGCCGCCGACGGCCGGAAGGACCCGCAGTCCCTCCTCCAGGTCCCCCTCCGGCACGGCCGCCCGGCGAACGTGACGGTGGTCGTGGCCGACCAGCTGGACAGCGTGGACGCCCTGAGCGATCCGGTGCGCCAGCACACCCGCGCCCGTGTGGTCCTGGGCCCGGCCTCGGCGGACCAGCTCGAGTCCGTCCTGGGCGCGCGCCCGCACACCACCTTGATCGACGAGCTCCCACCGGGCCGCGGATACGCCCGCCTGGGCACGGGGCCGGTCCACCGCCTCCAGGTCCCGGCCACGCCGAACCCCTACGACGACGCCACTCCCGACGCCCTCTGCGAGGCGGTCCTGGACCTCCTCCCGCCGCGCACGGCCCCGGCGGACGGCGAGACGATCCCGGAGGAGGACCCGTCGCAGGGCGAACGGGCACAGGGGCCGACGGAGGAAGAACCGGAGCCTGCGCCGACGGAAGCGCCCTCTCAGGAGGCGGCGCCGGTCCTGCCCAAGGAGCCCGTGAAGGACCCCGTACCGGTCCCCGCGAAAGAGCCCCTGCCGGACCCGGTACCGGCCCTCACCAAGGAGCCCCTGCCGGACCCGGTACCGGCCCTCACCAAGGAGCCCCTGCCGGACCCGGTGCCGGTCCTGACCAAGGAGACGTAGCCGCGGACCGCGTGCCGCCGGGGTGCACAGCCCCCAGCGGCGCCGCCCGGTCCGCCACGCCCGGCCCGCCCCGTCCGCGGCTCCGTCCGTCCTACGCCACGAACGTACGCGGCGGCTCCGCGCTCCCCACCGCACCGCTCTCCACCAGTCCCGCCGCCGCGGCCAGCCGCACGGCCGCCTCCTCGGCCACCGCCCCGCCCACCGTGAACGGCAGCCGCACATACCCCTCGAACGCCCCGTCCACCCCGAACCGCGGCCCGGACGGCACGCGCACTCCCACGCGCTCCCCCGCCTCGGCCAGCCGCGACCCGGACAGGCCACCGGTCCGCACCCAGAGCGTCAGCCCGCCCCGGGGCACCTCGAACTCCCACGTGGGCAGCTCCCGCCGCACCGCGGCCACCAGCTCGTCGCGGTTCGCCCGGGCCTGCTCCCGCCGCACCTCCACGGCCTGCTCCCAGCCCCCGGTGCCGAAGAGCCAGTTCACCGCCAGCTGCTCCAGCACCGGTGTCCCGAGATCGGCGTAGGCACGGGCGGCGACCAGACTGCGGATCACGTCCGGGGCGGCCCGCACCCATCCGATCCGCATCCCGGCCCAGAAGGCCTTGCTCGCCGACCCGACCGTGATCACCGTGGACCCGGCCGGGTCGAACGCGCACACCGGCCGCGGCATCCGCACCTCGGGGTCGAGCCACAACTCGCTCATCGTCTCGTCGGCGATCAGCACGGTCCCGGCGGAGCGTGCCGCGTCCACCAGCCGCCGCCGCTGGTCGTCGTCCGCGAGCGCCCCGGTCGGGTTGTGGAAGTCGGCGACGACGTAGGCGATGCGCGGGGCGGCGTCCCGCAGCACCTGCCGCCAGCGGTCCATGTCCCACCCGGTGAGCCCCTCGGCCATGGCGACGGGGACCAGCCGCGCCCCGGCCTCCCGCATCAGCTGGAGGATGTTGGCGTACGAGGGCGACTCGACGGCGATGCGCTCGCCCCGCCCGGCGAACAGATGGCAGATGGCGTCGATCGCGCCCATCGCGCCGGTCGTCACCATGATCTGTTCGGGCATGGTCGGGATCCCGCGGGCGGTGTAGCGCTCGGCGATCATCGCCCGCAGCGCGGGCAGACCAGCGGGGTAGTCGCCGTGCGTGTGCGCGTAGGGCGGCAGTTCCTCCAGGGCGCCCTGAACGGCCCGGGTGAGCCAGGGCTCGGGAGCGGGGAGTGCGGCGCAGCCGAGGTCGATCAGCGAGCCGAGAGCCTCCGGCGGCAGGGGCTCGAGGCCGCGCGCGGGCAGCGGGTTCCCGGCCGGTACGGCGGTCCAGCTCCCCGCACCGCGCCGGGACTCCAGGAATCCCTCGCTGCGCAGCGCCTCGTACGCGGCGGCGACCGTCGTGCGGCTGACGGACAGGGAGAGGGCGAGTTCGCGTTCGGCGGGCAGCCGGGCCGCCACCGGAACGCGGCCCTCGAGCACCAGCAGACGAATGCCGTCGGCGAGCGCGCGGTAGGCCGGCGGCCGGCGCGTCCCCGGTCCCGCCGGGCGGTCCTGCTGTGAGCTGAGGAGCCGCGCAAGCTGTGCCGCACCCACGGCCGAGGTCCATTCCGCCATCGAAATCAGTCCACCTTCCCCAGATTGGCCATGGATGGCCTCTCCATCCAAGCCACAGGGTGTCATGCAGCAGTCCACTACCACCACTGGGGGCACAACATGGCCACGCAGGGGCGCCTCGCCCGTCGGCTCGTCCAGCTCTACGCGGGCCTCGCGCTCTACGGCGCGAGTTCGGCGCTGCTCGTGCGCTCGGGTCTCGGACTGGAGCCGTGGAACGTGCTGCACCAGGGCCTCGCCGAGCGGACCGGTCTGTCGATCGGTGTCGTGCTGACGCTGGTGGGCGCGGTGGTGCTCCTCGCGTGGATCCCGCTGCGGCAGCGGCCGGGCCTGGGCACAATCTCCAACGTGCTGGTCATCGGCATGGCGATGGACGCGACGCTGGCGCTGGTGCCCGACGCGCACGGGCCGGCGCCGCGCGTCGCGCTGATGGCCGGGGGAATCGTCCTGAACGGCGCGGCCACCGGCCTGTACATCGCGGCCCGCTTCGGACCGGGCCCGCGCGACGGGCTCATGACGGGTCTGCACCAGCTCACGGGCGTCTCGATCCGCCTGGTCCGCACCGGGATCGAGCTCGCGGTCGTGGCGACCGGCTTCGCCCTGGGCGGCACCGTCGGCATCGGCACCCTCCTGTACGCCCTGGCGATCGGCCCGCTCGCCCAGATGTTCCTGCGGGTGTTCGCCGTCCCCCCGGCATCCGGCGTCAGCACGGCCGTTGCCACCGGTCAACCCCGAGGGGCGATACTGCGTTCGTGACCCCGCGGATACGCCATCCCTACCTCGACCATCCCGGCCCTATCGCCTTCGCCCACCGGGGCGGGGCCGCAGACGGTCTGGAGAACACCGTGCGGCAGTTCCGGCGCGCGGTCGATGCGGGTTACCGGTACATCGAGACCGACGTCCACACCACGGCGGACGACAAGCTCGTCGCCTTCCACGACGCGACGCTCGACCGGGTGACGGACGGCGGGGGCCGGATCGCCGACCTGCCGTGGTACGAGGTGCGGCAGGCCCGTGTGGCGGGCCGGGAACCGCTCCCTCTCTTCGAGGAGCTCCTGGAGACCTTCCCCGACGTGCGCTGGAACGTGGACGTCAAGACGGAGGGCGCCCTGCTGCCCTTCCTCGACCTGATCGGGCGGACGAACTCCTGGGACCGGGTGTGTCTCGGCTCGTTCTCCGATGCGCGGGTGGTGCGCGCCCAGCGGCTGGCCGGTCCGCGCCTGGCCACGTCGTACGGCACCCGGGGCGTGCTCAACCTGCGGCTGCGCTCCTGGGGGCTGCCGGCCGCGGTGCGCCGCTCGGCGGTGGCGGCGCAGGTTCCCGAGATCCAGTCCGGCATCCAGGTCGTGGACCGGCGCTTCCTGCAGACCGCCCACGCACGCGGGCTCCAGGTGCACGTGTGGACCGTCAACGACGCCGAGACGATGCACCGGCTCCTCCACCTGGGCGTGGATGGCATCATGACCGATCACATCGACACACTGCGCAAGGTCATGGAGGACCGCGGCATCTGGGTCTGAGACCCGGGCCCCTCCCTCCGCGCGTTCACGGGGAAGCGAGGGCACGGGTGGGCGACGACACCGTGCGGACACCGCCGGCCGACGGGGCCGCGGAGCTGAGACGCGAACAGCGCGGCTGGTACTTCTACGACTGGGCCTGCTCCGTCTACTCGACGAGCGTGCTCACCGTGTTCCTCGGTCCGTACCTGACCTCGGTCGCCGAGTCGGCGGCGGACGCCGAGGGCTACGTCCACCCCCTGGGCATCCCCGTGCGGGCCGGGTCCTTCTTCGCGTACTCGGTGTCCCTGTCGGTGATCGTGGCCGTCCTGGTGATGCCGCTGGTCGGCGCCACGGCCGACCGCACCGGCCGCAAGAAGCCCCTCCTGTCGGCCGCGGCCTACACCGGCGCCACGGCCACGGCGGCCATGTTCTTCCTGGACGGCGACCGCTATCTGCTGGGCGGTGCCCTGCTGGTCGTCGCCAACGCCGCGCAGTCCGTGGCGATGATGCTCTACAACTCCTACCTGCCGCAGATCGCCCCGCCCGAGCAGCGGGACGCGGTGTCCTCCCGCGGCTGGGCCTTCGGCTACGCGGCGGGCTCGCTGGTCCTCGTCGCGAATCTCGTCCTCTACACCGGGCACGAGGATTTCGGCCTCTCCGAGAGCACGGCGGTCCGCATCTGCCTGGCGTCGGCCGGCCTGTGGTGGGGTGCGTTCGCCATCGTCCCGCTGCGCCGGTTGCGCGATCGCGCAACCGCCGGGCGGGAGACCGCCCTCCCCGGCTTCCGGCAGCTGGCGGCGACCGTCCGCGACATGCGCCGCCATCCACTGACGCTCGCCTTCCTGCTCGCGTACCTCGTCTACAACGACGGCATCCAGACGGTGATCTCCCAAGCCTCGGTCTACGGATCCGAGGAACTGGGCCTCGGGCAGTCCACGCTCATCGGCGCCGTCCTGCTGGTGCAGGTGCTGGCGGTGGCGGGCGCGCTGACCATGGGCCGGCTGGCCCGGGTGTACGGGGCCAAGCGCACGATCCAGGGCTCGCTGGTCGCCTGGACGGTGACGCTGGCGGCGGGGTACTTCCTGCCGGCCGGGGCGCCGGTGTGGTTCTTCGCCCTGGCCGCAGGGATCGGCCTGGTGCTCGGTGGCAGCCAGGCACTGTCCCGGTCCCTGTTCTCCCATCTGATCCCGCCGGGCAAAGAGGCCGAATACTTCTCGGCGTACGAGATGAGCGACCGCGGTATGAGCTGGCTCGGGCCGCTGCTGTTCGGAGTGACCTACCAGCTGACGGGGAGCTACCGGGACGCGATCATCTCGCTGGTGGCCTTCTTCGTCCTCGGGTTCGCCCTGCTCGCCCGGGTGCCGGTACGGCGTGCGATCGCCGAAGCGGGGAATCCGGTTCCTGACAGGATTTAGCACTCGGAGCGAAAGGGCTGTAGTGTACGCGTTTGGCCTGCCAGGCGTACCGTTACTGCGCGTCAAAGATGCCGAAACGCTGGGTTATATCTGTTATCAGATGTGACAAACCGGGCGCTGGTGGGTACAACAAGGGCGGCTACGACGGCGACGCATGACCCGGAACGGGACCCGGAACGGGAATCTTTATTGCCGACCGGACGTTGACCGGATGACGACGACAGCGACACCTGTCCTGTGGGCGACAAGCCCGGGAGGCACGATTCATGAGTGAGCGAGCTCTTCGCGGCACGCGCCTCGTGGTGACCAGCTACGAGACGGACCGCGGCATCGACCTGGCCCCGCGCCAGGCCGTGGAGTACGCATGCGAGAAGGGGCACCGGTTCGAGATGCCCTTCTCGGTCGAGGCGGAGATCCCGCCGGAGTGGGAGTGCAAGGTCTGTGGGGCCCAGGCACTCCTCGTGGACGGCGATATCCCTGAAGAGAAGAAGGGCAAGCCCGCGCGTACGCACTGGGACATGCTGATGGAGCGGCGCACCCGTGAGGAACTCGAAGAGGTCCTCGAGGAGCGCCTGGCGGTTCTGCGTTCCGGAGCGATGAACATCGCTGTTCATCCCCGTGACAGCCGCAAGTCGGCCTAGTCCCCCAGGGCCTGGCCCGAACAACAGCGCATCACGAGACCGCGGGCGCCGTACCTCACGTACGGTGCCCGCGGTCTCGTGCGTGTCCGGGGCCCGGGCGCGCGGGCCGGGGAACGCCACTCGGCTCCGCGCTTCCCGGCCGGACGGGCTCAGTGCGTCAGCGGCGGGCGCGGCGGCTGCGGGGCGTCCTGCGGTTCGTCCCTGACGACCTCGCCCTGGACGACCTTGCCGTCGGGACGGTGCATACGGGCCTGCTGGAAGGCACCGCCCAGGGTGCCCGCGCCGGCTTCCCGGAGTTTGCGCTCGAAGGTGCGCTCCGCCGAGCGGCTCACGATCTTCTGGACCGGCGGCAGCAGCAGGAGCAGGCCCACCGCGTCCGACACCAGGCCGGGAATCATGAGGAGCAGGCCGCCCAGCATCATCAGGCCGTTGCCCTCGCTGTTGGACCGGGCCGCTTCGGGCATCGCACCGCTCTGCTGCTGTTGCACCGCCTCGGAGAGCTTGCGGAAGGCCCGCCGTCCGGCCCGCTTGATGACGACCGAGCCCAGGACGAGCCCCGCGAGCAGAACGAGGAAGACCACCAGCCCGCTGCTCGCGCCCGCGACCAGGGTGAGCAGCCAGATCTCCAGCACGAGCCACGCGGCGACGCCCAGCGGCAGGAACGTCCGCAACCGGGAGCGCTTGGGCCGGGCAGGGGGCAGCGGGGTCTGAGCGCCAGTCGTCATGCCTCCAGTGTGCCTGGCCCCGGCTCAGCGCGGGATAAGGCCGCCATCAGCTGTTTCTGTGAGCGGCCGCCCGGCGGGCGGCCTCACGCCTTCGAGGACTTGCCGCCGCGCCCGGTGACCTTGCCGACCCGCTCCCCCACGCCCCACGCCGTGACGCGCCACAGCGCCTCGACGAGGATGTCGCGGCTCATCTTGGAGTCGCCGAGTTCGCGCTCGACGAACGTGATGGGCACCTCGATCACGTGGTAGCCGGCCTTGACGGCGCGGCGGGCGAGGTCGACCTGGAAGCAGTACCCCTGGGAGGCGACCTCCTCGAGGCCGAGGCCCTCCAGGGTCTCGCGGCGGAACGCCCGGTAGCCGCCGGTGATGTCGCGCAGCGGCAGATCGAGCGCCAGCCGGGAGTAGAGGCTGCCGCCCCGGGAGATCACTTCGCGGGACTTCGGCCAGTTCACCACGCGGCCGCCCGGCACCCAGCGCGAGCCCAGCACCAGGTCGGCGCTCTTGAGGGCGGTGAGCAGACGGGGCAGTTCCTCGGGCTGGTGGGAGCCGTCGGCGTCCATCTCGATCAGCACGCCGTAGTCGCGCTCCAGGCCCCAGCGGAAGCCCGCGAGGTAGGCGGCGCCCAGGCCTTCCTTGCCCTTGCGGTGCAGCACGTGGACCTGGTCGTCCTCGACGGCCAGCTCGTCGGCCAGCTTGCCCGTGCCGTCCGGGCTGTTGTCGTCGGCCACGAGTACGTGCGCCTCGGGGACGGCCTCGCGTACCCGGCCGACGATGCTCTTGATGTTCTCCGCCTCGTTGTAGGTCGGGATGATCACCAAGGCCGTGCCGAGCGGGCCGAACTTCCTCACCCCGGCTTCTGCCGCGAGGGTTCCGTCGCCGTCGTTCACTGCTGCCCCTTCATGTTCATACGCAGAGGTCCACCATAGTGGGCGCGGCCTGCGGTGACGTGACAGGACGTTCGAATAGTGGTGCCGAATCCGGAAGACGGGGGTAAGAGCGCGCCCGCGGGTGCGCGGATGCGGCGGATGGGGGCCCGGCGCCCTTCGGGCCGACCTGGGATCCGCTGGCTGCGGATCGACCGAAAGCCGTTGTCTACTGAACGCGCGGGCCCCACCCGGGTCGCACCTCCCCGACCGGCCGGAACGTTCCCTCGGCGCTGCGCCGGCCTGAGCCTGGCTCCCAGTGGCGGTGCCCGGTGCGGCACACCGTCCCTGACCCGGCGGCGCCGCGGCGAGTGCTCGGACGTTCCCCGGTCGGGCGTCCGCTGGTGGACTCGGCCGAACCTACCGGCCCCCTGCGGCCGCCTGTCAACAGCCGTCCGACCTGCGCATATCGCGGCAAAGCCCTGGTCAGCGCCGAGGATACGCAGGTCGCACCCCGGGGGTGCGGCGCATGACTCGATGCGCGCCACCCCCGTAGATCACTCGCCCGGCCGTACGAAGACCGTGCGCCCGCCCACCACGGTGCGCAGACAGACGGGCAGGTCGTGGCCCGGAGTGAGGTCGGGGAGACCAGGGGTGCCGGAGCGGGGGTCCGTCGACCAGCGGGCGACGCGGTCGTCCGGGGCCTGGACGACGAGTTCGCCGGTGCGCCAGACGGCGTAGTCGGCGGGAGCGCCCGGGACCAGAACGCCCGCGTCGTCCCGTCCCACGGCCCGCCAGCCGCCGCGCGTGTGCGCCGTGAACGCGGCGCGCACGGAGACGCGGTGCTCCGGCGTGCGGTGGAAGGCGGCAGCCCGGACCGTGCCCCACGGGTCGAGCGGGGTCACCGGGCTGTCGGAGCCGAAGGCGAGCGGGACACCGGCGCGCAGCAGGGCCGCGTAGGGGTTCAGGCCGCGGGCCCGTTCGGTGCCCAGGCGCTGCGCGTACATGCCCTCCTCACCGCCCCACAGGGCGTCGAAGGCGGGCTGCACCGATGCCGTGAGGCCGAGTTCGGCGAAGGCGGCGACACTCTCGGGGGTGAGCATCTCGGCGTGCTCGACGCGGTGCCGGGCGGCTCGGATCCGGCCGAGCCCGAGCTTCTCGGCGGCGGCGCGCACCCCATCCACCACGGCGTCCACGGCCGCGTCGCCGATGGCGTGGAAACCGGCCTGCAGGCCCGCCTCGGTGCAGGCCACGACGTGTGCCGTGATCGCGTCGGCATCCAGGTAGGCGATGCCGGTGTGCGCGGCGTCGGCGTAGGGCTGGTGCAGACAGGCCGTGTGCGAGCCGAGGGCGCCGTCGACGAACAGGTCTCCCGCGGCGCCGGCCGCGCCCAGCGCCCGTGCCTTGGCGACGTCCTGCTCGGCCCAGTAGCCGACGACCCGCGGCCCGGGCTTCTCCCCCGTGAGGCGCAGCAGGCCGGTGAAGTCGTCCTCCGAGGAGATCTCCGGCCCGGCGCACTCGTGGAGCGTGCCGATCCCGAGCGAGACGGCGTGTGCGAGCGCGGCGCGCTGGGCGTCGCCGCGCTGCTGCGGCGTGACGGCGGCGAACGCGGCCGCGCGCACGGCGTGGTGGGCGTCGGCGGTGAGCGGGCCGTCCACCCGGGGGGCGTCGGGGACCAGGTCGAGCAGGGCCGTGGTGACGACCGCCGAGTGGACGTCGATCCGGCTGAGGTAGAGGGGCCGGTGCCCGGCGGCCTCGTCGAGTTCGGCGCGCGTCGGGGGCCGGCCTCCGGGCCAGCGGGCGGCGTCCCACCCGTGCCCGAGCAGGACGCGGTCAGCGGGCCGCGCGGCGGCGAAGTCGCGTACCCGGGAGAGGGCCGCTTCGAGGGAGGGGGCGCCCGACAGATCGAGCCCGGTCAGGGCGAGTCCTGTCGCGGTCGTGTGCACATGCGCATCGGTGAATGCGGGGGTGACCAGTGCCCCGTCGAGGTCGACCACCTCGTCGACCCCGTCGGCGAAGGCGTCGGCGGCTCCCTCGGACCCCACCCAGGCGACCTGCCCGCGTTCCACGACCATCGCGGTGGCGAAGGGGTCGGCAGGGCTGTGGACCTCTCCGCGACGGAGGAGGACGGTCTTGGGCGGGGTGGTGGACTCACTCATGGAGCACAGTCTCACAGGGGCGAGGGCGCTGCCCGCACCAGGGGCGCGGGCAGCGCGCGATCAGCCCCGCACGACCCGCACCCGGCAACAGACGGTCAGATCCGCGGCGGTCGCGCCTCGTACGGCGTGGACAGAACGACAGTCGTCCGTGTCGACACCCCCGCCAGCGACCGCACCCGCGCGAGCAGCTCCTCCAGCTCGTGGGGCGTCGCCACCCGCACCTTCAGGATGTAGTTCTCGTCGCCCGCGACACTGTGGCAGGCCTCGATCTCGGGCACGCCGGCCAGCCGGTCCGCGATGTCGTCCGGCGCACTGGGATCGAACGGTTTCACCGAGATGAACGCCGTCATCGGCAGCCCGACGGCCTCCGGGTCGACGACCGCGGCATAGCCCCGGATGACGCCCCGCTGCTCCAGCCGTCGCACCCGCTGATGCACGGCCGACGTGGACAGCCCCGTGGCCTTGCCCAGGTCGGTGTAGCTCATCCGCCCGTCCTTGACGAGCAGCTGCACGATCTGTCGGTCCAGCTCCTCCATGGGGCAAGAACCTACAGGGCGGTTGATCTCCTCCGATACCTGAGCAGCCCAGGCCATGGCCGGTTCGTGATGTGTCCGCGAGCCGGCGGTCGGCCGTCCGGGGGACAAACGCACCGCAGCGGACACCCGGGCGGGGTATGTGACGAACGCCACAGGGCTCGAACAGCCTCCGTGATGTTCTCGTGATTACCGCCCAGGGGGGACGGGAAGTGCTTGCTGTGGTCGAGGCCGCAGTGCCTGATACGGCCCAGCCCGAGGGGGAGAACCCAATGCAGAGTCTTAAGCGCCCTGGTCGCACCGCACCCAAGCGGCAGCTCGTCGTCGAGCCCGAGCCGGAGGGCGTCGAACGCGACGCCTTCGACGAGGAACTCGACGCCTACGACACGTTCGAGATGTTCCGGGTCGTCTGCCCGGACTGCGCGCAGCCCATCGCCCTGCTGGCGGACGAGGAGGTTCTGCCGGAGCACGCGCTGTGCGCCTCGCCGTGGAACCCCTTCGGACTGACGGTCTGCGCCGGCACCGGCCGCAGCGCCACGGACGCCCGCCCCGCGGACGAGTCCGTGGAACCCCAGGAGCAGGACACCGCCCTGCTGTTGACGCTCCCTCAGGGCCTCGACTGGCGGACCCAGCCCTTCTCGCACGTCGGCGGCCCGGGCTCGCGCCCCATCAGGGTCCCGGTCATGCGCCGCGCGGCCTGAGGACCGCCCTTTCCCGCTCGCTCCCGTTGCGCGACCGAACCCGCACCGCGGCTCGGCAGACCGCCGTGGTGCGGGTTCGGTGCGCCCCGGCACACGGCACCGCCCGCTTCGATCCGACCGTTTGCCGCGGGGATCCGGACGCCTCTGAACGCACGCCCTATTCCACGCCCCGGTGACCTGCCCTGGTGTTGCCGCGTTGCCCTGGTATGACCCCCATCTCCTCAGCGACCGGGCGTCAGCGCCTCCTGTACGTCCCGCCGCCCGCAGAATCGGTTCGGCCGGCTCCGCCCCGCTATCAGGACCCGCCGATCTACCGCGACTTGATGCGGACCTGGGCCGAGGGCGGCCGCACCCTGCCGGGCCGGCACGACCCCGAGTGGATGCGGCTCGCGGCTCCGTGGCGGGGCCTCGACCAGTTCAGCGTCCCTCTGGACCCACGAGATGGCGGGCGATGACCATCCGCTGGATCTGATTGGTGCCCTCCACGATCTGCAGCACCTTGGCCTCGCGCATGTAGCGCTCGGCCGGGAAGTCGGCGGTGTAGCCGTAGCCGCCGAGGACCTGCACGGCGTCGGTGGTGACCCGCATCGCCGTGTCGGTGCAGTGCAGCTTGGCCATGGCGGCCTGCTTCGCGAACGGCCGGCCGGCGTCCTTGAGCCGTGCCGCCGCGAGGTAGAGCGCACGGCCCGCCTCGATCTGCGTCGCCATGTCGGCGAGCATGAACCGCAGCCCCTGGAAGTCGGCGATCGGCTTGCCGAACTGGCGCCTCTCGGCCGCGTACGCCACCGCCTCGTCGAGCGCGGCCTGTGCCACTCCGATCGCGCACGCCGAGATGCCGAGCCGCCCCGAGTCGAGCGACGACAAGGCGATCGCGAAGCCCTGCCCCTCCTCGCCGATGCGCCGGGCGTCGGACACCCGGACGCCGTCGAAGTGCACCTGCGCGGTGGGCGAGCCCTTCATGCCCATCTTCTTCTCGGGCACGGCGGCGCTCAGGCCCTCCGCGTCGCCCGGCACCAGGAAGGCCGTGATCCCGCGCGGGCCCTCCTCGCCGGTGCGGGCCATGACCGTGTAGAAGTCGGCGATCCCGCCGTGGGTGATCCAGGCCTTGGTGCCGGTGATCACCCAGCCGTCACCGTCCCGCACGGCCTTGGTGCGCAGGGCGGCCGCGTCCGATCCGGAGTGCGGCTCGGAGAGGCAGTAGGCGCCGAGCAGACCGCCGCCGAGCATCGCCGGCAGGTGCTCGACCTGCTGCTCCTTGGAGCCGTAGGCGGCGAGGGCGTAGGAGGCCAGGGAGTGCACGCTGACGCCGAGCCCGACGGTGAGACGGGCCGCGGCGAGCTCCTCCAGGACCTGGAGGTAGACCTCGTAGGGCTGGTCGCCGCCTCCGTACTCGGAGTCGTAGGGCAGGCCGAGCAGTCCGGAGCGGGAGAGCAGCGTGAACAGCTCGCGCGGGAAGCGGCCGGCGTCCTCCTCCTCGGCCGCCTTCGGGGTGATCTCCTGCTGTGCGATGTCCCGCACGAGCGAGATCAGGTCCCGGGCCTCCTCCGTGGGCAGTTGTCGGTCCACCGGCTGCGGGGCGCGGTCGGGCATGGCGACGCTCTCCTCCCTGTCGGGCACTGGCGGACGGGCCCATGAGTGGGGGCGGCGCCGCCGGGTCGTTCTGGTGCCTTGCCGATGCTTGCAGTCCCGGGTCTCGGAAGCTGCTGACCAGCGGCTGTGCGCTGTGAGTATGCCCGATCGGAGGCATCGAGTCACCAGTTAACGACCGCTTACTTCAAGAAAGGGCCGAGCGCGCCCGGGGCGGCGAAATTGGTCCGCACCATTGACCCGACTGGTCTAGTCCTCCTACTGTTTCGCTCCACCGATTTACCGCGTTCATGCCAATCGGCGCGCGTTCCCCTCTCCCCACGAGGAGACACCGGATGCCCACCCCCCACCGTTCCCGCTTCCGGACCATCCTGTCCGCGGCCTGTTGCGCCGCCCTCGGTGCCGGTCTGCTGGCCGGCACCTCCGCCCCCGCGGCGGCCTCGGCTCAGGAGGCCGCCGCAGCGTCGAAGGCCGCTCCCCGGGCCCAAGCCGCCGGATCCAAGGTCATCGGGTACTTCACCGAATGGGGCACCTACGACCGCAAGTACTACGTCAAGAACATCGAGACGTCCGGATCGGCCGGCAGGCTCACCCACATCAACTACGCCTTCGGCAACGTCACCGGCGGCAAGTGCGCCATGGGCGACGGCTACGCCGCCACCGACCGGGCCTACACCGCCGCCGAGTCCGTCGACGGCAGGGCCGACACCTGGGACCAGCCGCTGCGCGGCACCTTCAACCAGCTGCGCAAGCTGAAGCAGAAGCACCCGAACCTCAAGGTCCTGTGGTCCTTCGGCGGCTGGACCTGGTCCGGCGGCTTCGGCGAGGCCGCGAGGAACCCGGCCGCCTTCGCGCAGTCCTGCTACGACCTGGTCGAGAACTCCCAGTGGGCCGACGTCTTCGACGGCATCGACATCGACTGGGAGTACCCGAACACCTGCGGCGCCACCTGTGACACCAGCGGCAGGGCGGCCTTCCGGAACCTCATGCAGGCGCTGCGGGCCAAGTTCGGCACGAAGAACCTGGTCACCGCGGCGATCACCGCCGACGCCACCCCGGGCGGCAAGATCGACGCGGCCGACTACGCGGGCGCCGCCCCGTACGTCGACTGGTACAACCCGATGACGTACGACTTCTTCGGCGCCTGGGACGCCGCCGGACCAACGGCCCCGCACTCACCCCTGACGTCGTACTCGGGCATCCCGAAGGCGGACAACCACAGCTCGGCGACCATCGCCAAGCTCAAGGGCCTCGGCATCCCCGCCTCGAAGCTGCTGCTCGGCATCGGCTTCTACGGCCGCGGCTGGACCGGCGTCACCCGGACGGCTCCCGGTGGCACCGCCACGGGCCCGGCGGCGGGCACGTACGAGCAGGGCATCGAGGACTACAAGGTGCTCAAGGCCACGTGCCCGGCGACCGGGACCGTGGCCGGCACGGCGTACGCCAAGTGCGGCACGAACTGGTGGAGTTACGACACCCCGGCGACCATCGGCACCAAGATGGACTACAAGAACCGGCAGGGCCTGGGCGGCACGTTCTTCTGGGAGCTGAGCGGCGACACGGCGAACGGCGAGCTGATCAAGGCGATCAGGTAGGAAACGGGTACGGGCATCGGGGCGGAGGGCCGGCTGCGGCCCTCCGCCCCCGGTCACAAGCCCCGGTGCGCGGGCTGCGGGGCCGGGTGGGCGGGGTCGAGCTCCTCGACCGCGCGCAGGGCGCCACCGAGGGTCTTCACCAGCAGCTCGCACATGGTGTCCCGGGGCAGCTCGGGACGGTCGATCCATTCGAGCGTGGCGCCCTCGACGCTGCACACCCAGGACAGCAGGCCCATCCGCGCCAGCGGGGTGACGTCGGCGCGACCGTACGCACCCTCGGCGATGGTGGCCACGACGGCCTCGCGCACTCCGTCACGGATGGCGTGCACCTCGGTGTCGAAGCCGACGCCGCCGCTCACGATCGTGCGGTACGCGGCCTGGTTGTGCTCGGCATAGCGCAGGTAGCTGTCGATGGTGCGCTGGACCCGGTCGACCGGGGGCAGTTGCGGACCGCTCGCCGCGAGAGTGAGCAGTTCGGTGACCGAGTCCTGGACGATGGCCAGGTAGTAGCCGCGCTTGGACTGGAAGTAGTAGTAGATCAGCCCCTTGGCGACGTGCGCCTGCCGGGCGATGTCGTCCATCGACAGGGCGTCGTACGACGTGTCGGCGAACAACCTCCGTCCGATGGCGATGAGTTCGGCACGGCGCGCCATCGAGCGCTCGGTGCCGCGGGCCCGGGGGCGCGCGGCAGGCTGGGGGCTGATATTCAATTTCGACCCTGGTCTCAACGGGCGGGGTGGGACCTCCGCAGTATGGCAGGCCTCACCCTCGGGTCGTGGGTCAGGTCACAGCAGCCCGAGCCGGGTCACGAGCATCGCGACGACCACGACCAGTGCCCAGCCCATGAGGTGCTCGACGATCTTCGGGCCGTCGTCCCGGGGGCCGCCGGTGCGGACGTGGTGGGCGGTGGCTGACTGAGCGGTCATGGTTTCTCTCTGGCTCGGTGGTGCGGACGGACTCCCCCCGAAGTTCCGTCCACCTTGCCACCTGAAGCGGCTTTTGCGGCCGTAAGGTCGGTCACACGCGTACGCCCACAGCCGTCAGTGCCGTGCGCTGGGCCGCGTTCGGACGGGCCGGGAAGTACAGGTAGCAGACGCCACCGGTGCCCGAGACGACCTTGCCCGAGGCGTTGTACCGCTTGGTGCGGAGCCAGATGTTCTCCCACTCGCGCCGCTTGTAGACGCGGCGCACGGCCTCGTTGGTCGCCGAGAAGGGATCGTTGGCGATCACGTCACCGTCGGCGGTGAAGCCGACGACGGTCATCAGGTGGCCCGCGGTGCCGTACCCGGCGCCGGTCAGCTCCTCCTTCAGGAACGACTGGGACGTTATGGCGGGGATGCCCGCGGCGATCAGTGTCTCCAGTTCGGTGAGCGAGCCGAGCCGGGTGACCACGCCCTGGAGGTCCTTGAACGTGGCCGCGTACGCGGCGTTGAAGGGCCAGTTGCCGCAGCCCGCGTACTGGTAGTCGTAGGTGAAGCGGGCCGCGTGGCACACCTGCGGGTCGTCGTACGCGGGATCGACCCAGGCCAGCTGCCCGGCGGTGAGCCGGCCGCCCCAGTACTCGATGACCATCTGGGAGGAGGTCGGGCTGCACCAGGCCTCGCCACCGTTGTCGTACTCGGGGTACCGGCCCTTGTGGATCTCCTGGGAGTAGCGCGGGACGGACAGTTCCTTCGCGAGTCCGGGTGCGGACGCCGGGACGGTGAACCGGTCGGGCACGTCCGAGCCCATGGCGCCGAGCCGCCACACGGTGGGCGTGGCCTTGGTGCCGGGCTTGCGGTGGAGGGTCAGGCGCAGCCGGTAGGAGGCCAGGCGCAGGCCCGTCGACGGGTCGTCGATCGCCAGCGTGTCGGTCCAGACCGTGCTCTTGGTGTCGCTCTGGCCGTCGACCGAGGTGCGGCGGATGTCCCGGTCGCCGGCGGCCCAGCGGCCCATCACGTACCAGGGAGTGCTGGAGCCGTCGGTGTAGGTGGCCTTCATCTCGGCCTGGAGCCAGGTGCCGGCCGGGGTGTGCGCGTTCCAGGAGACGATCGCCTCGGTCGCGGGTACGGCGAGCCGGTGGACGGGGGACGTCCAGGTGGCGTACTCCCAGGCGGCGCTGGTGCCGGTGTGCGGGTCCTTGTAGTCGACCGTCCCGGCGGGCTTCGCGATGGCCACGCCCGGACGGGCGCCGGCGACGGCCCTGGTGCCTTTCGCCGTGCCGCCGGACCAGTCGCCGTACGAGACCCAGAACCTGTTGTCGACGGTACGGGCCGGGACCGCCCGGGCGGGGTCTGCGGTGTCGGTCGTCATGAGAGCCTCGGGGTCGGCGGCCGCCGGGCCCGCGCTCGCGGTGACGGCGGCGGCGACCGCGGCGGCCAGGACGGTTCGGCGGGACGGCTGTTCGGCTCTGCGCATGGCGGTGCCCCCGGATGTCGGAGTCGGACAGGTGCGAGCAGGTCCGTGCACGGCTGGTCGTATCCGTGCGTGCGCCACATATGAGCACAGGCGGCCATGTCCTGCCAGCACTTCGACGCGCGCCGCGCCCACCAATATTGGCGTCGACCAGTGGCGCCGCCGGCCCCCGTCGGCCGTGACGCCCGCGCCGGACACCGTTCGTCGGTGGCGACCATGCCAGGCCCCGTCGGACGTGGTCCGCGCCGGCCCTCGTCGGCAGTCGCGCTCGCGCCGGACATTGTTCGGCCGGTGACATGCGCGGGGGACACCGTTCGAGGAGCTGGGCCCACAGCCGAACCGTCGCCAGTGGCGTCCCCGGCCGACCCCGTCGTTAGAGTGCTGAGCGAGATGAATCCATCCTTCCGCCCCGCACCGGGCTCCGCCGTCCGTGATCTGGCCGTCCGGATCCGCAGCCTCTCCCCCGCCTGCGGCCCGGTCCGGCTCGTGGGAATCGACGGGTACGCCGGGTCCGGAAAGAGCACGTTCGCCACAGAGTTGGCCGCGGCTCTGGACGGTGCGCCGGTGCTGCGCCTCGACGACGTCGCCAGCCACGACGCGCTCTTCGGCTGGACCGGCCGCCTGCTGGACCAGGTGATCGCACCGCTCACCCGCGGCAGGACCGCGCACTACGCCCCCTACGACTGGACAGCCCGCCGCTTCGGCTCCCCGCGCTCGCTCCCGCCCGCGCCCGTGATCCTCGTCGAGGGCGTCGGGGCGGGGCGCCGTGCGCTGCGCCCGCACCTGGCCCTGCTGCTGTGGATGGAGCTGCCGCGCGAAGAGGCATGGGCGCGGGGCCGGTCCCGGGACGGGGAGGAGCAGCGGGAGTTCTGGGACGGATGGGTCCCAGCGGAACGCCGGCATTTCGCCGAAGACCCCTCGCGGCCGTTCGCCGACCTTCTGGTACGGCAGCGGCCGGAGGGATACGAGGTGCTCGCGGGACCTGCCCGGCCCCTTGGACCGGACCGGTCCGTCACGCACGGTGACGAGCCGCCCGCGGTGTGCTGAACTTGTGAAAGGCCTTGCGGAGCAACTCGCCGGAGTGCTCCAACTCGGCTTGACCGCTGGGCCGTACAGGTCTTACGTTCTCAATGTGCGGCATCGGAGCCGCCCACAGACGCGAAGCCCCCGGTTGTTCCCCCGTGATCGGGGGCTTCGTTCTGTCTTCTTCCGGATTTCCGCCCGCCGCGTGAGGCCGAGCGCTCACCCTGGGTCACCGCGCAGGCGTCCGCCGCATCCGCTCCCACCTCGCCGAACGGCCCGTGCGGCACCCTACGGGGGCGCCGCCCCCGCGGGTACGATGCCCTCGTCGCGACCTGCGGACGGTTGCTTCGCGTTCGGTGCAACTCCGGTCCGTGGCACAGCGGTTCGAGAGCAGGGCAGCCGGCCGGGGGACGGCTCGTTGGCATACCGACGGGGGCACGGTTCGTGGGGGACGTGATGGACTTCGGCACGCAGGGCCCACAGGCCCCGGCCGACCTCGCCTGGCTGCGAGGTGTGGACGCCTACACCATGGGCGCGTATCCGCAGGCGGAGGAGGAGTTCCGGGACGCCGTGCGGATGGACTCCGGGATGGCCGACGCCTGGCTGGGGCTGCACGCGCTGCGCGTCGACACGACGACCGCGCTGCTGCGGATGTTCCGGCACCGGGACCGCTTCGGCGAGCAGCGCTCCCGCTACCGCCGCACGCTCAACTCCTGGTACTGGCTCGGCTGGTGGGTGCAGCCCGTACTGGAGAGCCCCCGCGACCTGCTGCTCGCACACGCCTCCCACTGGCTGGACGGCCGTCACGTCCCCGAGCTGGACCGGGCCCTCGCCGGGCTGCCTCCCGTGGACACCGACCCCCAGGTCCGCTTCCTGCACTCCTGCCGCGCCTATCTGGTCAAGGACTGGGAGCAGCTGGTCCGCCACACCGACCCCCTGCTCGACGATGCGGTGCTCGGCATCGAGGCGGGCCTGTTCGGCGGTATGGCGAGGGTGCGCCTGGAGATGTACGGCCAGGCCGAACCCCTGCTGTCCGCCGCGCTGATGCGCTGCCGCAGCGAGCAGCCCCAGCGCAAGGAACTGCGCTACTGGCTGGCCCGGGCCCACGAGGGCACCGGCCGCAGCGCCGCCGCGCTTCCCCTGTACCGCGCCGTGCACCGCGTCGACCCGGCCTTCATGGACACCTCCGCCCGGCTCGCCGCCATAGCCGAGGGCGACGGCTACGACGAGGCCACGGACCTCGCGGCGATCACGCTCACCGGGGCGGGCCAGGACGCCGTGGACGGTACGGACGGCTTCGACTCGCTCTTCGGTCTCGAAGGACGCGATCTGCGACTGCCCGACCCCGAGCCGCCGCTCGCCCCCCTGCCTCCGGTGACCGGCCCGCCGGTCCGCCGTCGGACGGGCCCCGCCCCCTCCCTGCCCGCCGGGCCCACCGACCCGGCGTTACTGGAGGAGGCGCTCAGCGAGCTGGAGCGCATGGTGGGCCTGGAGCCGGTGAAGCGCCAGGTCAAGGCGCTGTCGGCGCAGTTGAACATGGCCCGGCTGCGAGCCGGGCAGGGCCTGCCGGTCCAGCCGCCGAAACGCCACTTCGTCTTCTCCGGCCCCTCCGGCACCGGCAAGACCACCGTCGCCCGCATCCTCGGCCGCGTCTTCTACGCCCTCGGGCTGCTCGGCGGCGACCATCTCGTCGAGGCGCAGCGGGCCGATCTGGTCGGCGAGTACCTCGGGCAGACGGCCGTGAAGGCGAACGAACTGATCGACTCGGCCCTCGGGGGCGTCCTCTTCGTCGACGAGGCCCACGCACTGTCCAACTCGGGCTACGGCAAGGGGGACGCGTACGGCGACGAGGCACTGCAGGTGCTGCTGAAGCGTGCGGAGGACAACCGGGACCACCTCGTGGTGATCCTGGCCGGCTACCCGGAGGGCATGGACCGCCTGCTCACCGCGAACCCCGGGCTGTCGTCCCGTTTCACCACCCGCGTCGACTTCCCCTCGTACCGGCCGCTCGAACTCACCGAGATCGGCAGGGTGCTCGCGGCCGAGAACGGCGACCTGTGGGACGAGGAGGCCCTGGACGAGCTGCGGTCCATCGCCGGGCACGTGGTGGACCAGGGATGGATCGACGAGCTGGGCAACGGGCGGTTCCTGCGGACGCTGTACGAGAAGAGCTGTGCGTACCGGGATCTGCGGCTGTCGGTGTATCCCGGGGTGCTGGGGCGCGACGACCTGGCGACGCTGCGGCTGCCGGACCTGATGCAGGCGTACGGGGAGGTCTTGTCGGGGCGGGGGCCGCAGGACCCGTCGGCCATGTGAGTTCACCATCCGCGGGCCGGTGGGGGCCGGTCGCAGCCACGGTGCTAGGTCGCCAGCACCTCTTCACCCGACCTCGGCTCGGTCAGCTTCACCTCGCGCACCTGCCGGTGCGCCGGATCCCGCACCTCACCCACCAGCAGCTCCAGCACGTCCTCCAGGGCGACGAGGCCCAGCACCTTCCCGGACGCGTCGGCCACCTGGGCCAGGTGGGTCGCCGCGCGCCGCATCACCGTCAGCGCGTCGTCCAGCGGCAGCTCGGGCCGCAGGGTCGTCATGGGGCGCCACAGGTGCTGCGGCACGGCCCGGTCGGAGTCCTCCAGGTCGAGGACGTCCTTGACGTGCAGGTACCCCATGAACGCGCCGTTGTCCGCGGTGACCGGGAACCGGGAGTAGCCGGTGCGGGCGGTGAGCGCGACGATCCGCCCGGGCGTGACCGACGGGCTGACCGTCACCAGCGACTCCCGCTTGAGCAGGACGTCCGTCACCGGGCGGGAGCCCAGCTCCAGGGCGTCCTCCAGGCTCTCGGCCTCCTCGGGGTCGAGCAGGCCCGCCTGGCCGGCGTCCTCCACCAGCCGGTTGAGCTGCTCACTGGTGAAGACGGCCTCCACCTCGTCCTTGGGCTCGACATGGAAGAGCCGCAGGATGCCCTGCGAGACCGCGCCGAGGGCGGCGGTGATGGGCTTGCAGAAGCGCGCGAACCAGACCAGGCCGGGGCTGAGCCACAGCGCGACCTTCTCGGGGGCGGCCATCGCCAGGTTCTTCGGGACCATCTCGCCGATGACGAGGTGGAAGAAGACCACGGCGGCCAGGGCGATGACGTAGGTCAGCGGATGGATCATGCCGTGCGGCAGGTGGATCCACTCGAAGACCGGCTCCAGCAGATGCGCGACCGTCGGTTCGGCGACCGCGCCCAGGGTCAGCGAGCAGATGGTGATGCCGAACTGGGCCGCCGCCATCATCTGCGGCAGTCGCTCAAGACCGTGGAGGACCTGCCGGGAGCGGGCGGTGCCGAGCGGTTCGATCTGGCTGCGGCGTACGGAGACCAGCGCGAACTCGGCGCCGACGAAGAAACCGTTGGCGAGCACGAGCAGCGCGGCGAAGAGAAGCTGGAGCACGCTCATCGGACGGCCTCCGCCATGGAGACCACCGGGGCGGTCCGCACGAGCCGGACCCGCTCCGCGCGGTAGTGGCCGACCTGGCGCACGGACAGGCGCCAGCCGGGCAGCTCCGCCCTGTCGCCGACGGCCGGGATACGGCCCAGCAGGTCGGCGATCAGGCCCGCGACGGTCTCGTAGGGGCCCTCGGGCACGTCGAGGCCTATGCGCTGCAGGATGTCGACCCGGCAGCTGCCGTCGACGTCCCAGGCGGGCCTGCCGTCCTCGGGGGGTGCGGCGGCCAGCTCGGGCAGGTCGTGGCCGTCGTGCTCGTCGCGGACCTCGCCGACGATCTCCTCGACGATGTCCTCCAGGGTGACGACCCCGGCGGTGCCGCCGTACTCGTCGACGACGACCGCGATGGGCTGCTCGCTGCGCAGGCGGACGAGGAGCGGCCGTACGGGCAGCGTCTCGGGGACGAGCAGCGCCGGGCGGGCGATGTGCCCGACGGGGGTGCGCAGCCGGTCCCCGACGGGCACGGCCAGGGCGTCCTTGAGGTGGGCCATGCCGACGACCTCGTCGATCTTCTCCCGGTAGACCGGGAAGCGGGACAGGCCGGTGGCGCGGGTCAGGTTGACGACGTCCTCGGCGGTGGCGGAGGACTGCAGGGCGCTGACCTTCACACGCGGCGTCATCACGTGCTGCGCGGTGAGCTCGCCCAGCGACAGGGTGCGGACGAACAGGTCGGCCGTGTCCTGCTCCAGGGCGCCGGCCAGGGCCGAGTGGCGGGCCAGGGAGACGAGTTCGCCGGGGGTGCGGGCGGAGGCCAGCTCCTCGGCGGGCTCGATGCCCAGGGCGCGCACGAGCCGGTTCGCGACGGCGTTGAGGCCGGCGATGACCGGGCGGAACAGCCGGGCGAAGACGTGCTGCGGGCCCGCGACGAAGCGGGCGACCTGCAGCGGCCGGGACACCGCCCAGTTCTTCGGCAGCAGCTCGCCGATCACCATCTGCACGGCGGAGGCCAGCAGCATGCCGACCACGACCGTGACACCGGAGACGGCTGCCTCGGGGATGCCGATCGAAAT
The DNA here is from genome assembly GCF_040637515.1 of Streptomyces sp. NPDC029041. NCBI lineage: Bacteria > Bacillati > Actinomycetota > Actinomycetes > Kitasatosporales > Streptomycetaceae > Streptomyces > Streptomyces sp. NPDC029041. The sequence continues at coordinate 65,811 of NZ_JBEZWO010000020.1, forward strand.
GAACGGACCGTGCAGCAGCTCGGCGAGCGCCGGTTCGGCGAGCATGCCGACGACGAGCGAGGTGATGGTGATGCCGAGCTGGGTGCCGGAGAGCTGAAAGGACAGTTCCTTGAGCGATTCGACGACACGGTGGGCGCGCCGGTCGCCCTCGGCGGCGGCCTTCTCGGCCTCGGGCCGCTCGACCGTCACGAGTCCGAATTCGGCCGCCACGAAGAATCCGTTGGCGAGAATCAGCAGGAACGCGGCTGCCAGGAGCAGCAGGGGGGTGGTCATGATGCCGCCGCCTCCACATGGTCGCGCGCCTCGGATGCGAGGCACGCGCTATGTCGGCAGGGGGCGGCGCAGGTACTGCAGGACGATCCGTCCATCGCCGGAGGGGGTCACTCCTCGGTTAGCAGGAGCCCCTGGCGCACCGGGCGGGGCAGCAGGGGCGGAGGCGCGTCCGTTCGCGCCTCCGGAAACAGATTAATCAAGACATGGCCCGATGCGGCAGGGTGACCGCTCTGAGGATCTCCCCGAGTCAGTCCTGACCCCGCTCGGGGTCCGTCATCGAACGGGCTTCGACGAGCGCCCGCAGGGCGCGGGCGTCGGCGATCGCGCGCTGCTTGGCGAGGCCCGGCTGGATGCCCAGAGCAGGCATGCTGGTGCCGTCGCTGAGGTTGAGGAACACCCAGGGGTCGCCGGGCCGGAGGGTCACCTGGAGGATCTCCGCCCACTCCAGACGGCGCTTGTTCGTGAGATTGACGACAGTGACGCCGTCCTCGTCGGCGACGACCTTGGGACGCGCCAGGAGCAGCAGCACGCCGTCCAGCAGGAGCGCCGTGAAGACGAAGCTCACGCGTTCGGCGGGGCTGAGCTGCTGCAGCAGCATGGCGACCGCCGTGATCACCACGAAAATGGCGACGGCTGCGGTGAGCAGCACCACGCGGGTGCTGCCCGGCCGGAACGTGACGGGCAGGGTGGGCAGATCGGACATCGCGCGTACGCCCCTCAGAGACGGCAGGCGTGGATGGCCGTGGTCAGGATGGCCCGGGCGCCGATGTCGTAGAGGTCGTCCATGATCCGCTGGGCTTCCTTGGCCGGGACCATGGCGCGGACGGCGACCCAGCCCTCGTTGTGCAGCGGCGAGACGGTCGGGGACTCCAGGCCGGGCGTGAGGGCTACGGCCTTCTCCAGCTGCTCGACGCGGCAGTCGTAGTCCATCATCACGTACGTCCGGGCGACCAGGACGCCCTGGAGGCGGCGCAGGAACTGCTGCACCTTGAGGTCGTCGGCGTCCGCGCCGGTGCGGCGGATCACCACGGCCTCGGACTGCATGATCGGGTCACCGGCGACCTCCAGGCCGGCGTTGCGCAGCGAGGTGCCGGTCTCGACGACGTCGGCGATGACCTGGGCGACGCCGAGCTGGATGGCCGTCTCGACGGCACCGTCGAGGTGGACGACGGAGGCGTCGATGCCGTGCTCGGCGAGGTGCGCCGCGACGATGCCCTCGTAGGAGGTGGCGACGGTCTTGCCGGACAGGTCGGCCAGGCCGCCGATCGTGCCGGGCTTGGCGGCGTAGTGGAAGGTGGAGCGGGCGAAGCCGAGGGCGAGGATCTCCTCGGCTTCGGCGCCGGAGTCGATGAGCAGGTCGCGGCCGGTGAGGCCGATGTCCAGCTGCCCGGAGGCGACGTAGATCGCGATGTCGCGCGGGCGCAGGTAGAAGAACTCGACCTCGTTCACCGGGTCGACGATCCGCAGTTCCTTGGACTCGCGGCGCTGCTGGTAGCCGGCCTCATGCAGCATCTCCGCCGCAGGGCCGGACAGGGAACCCTTGTTGGGGACGGCGATGCGCAGCATGAGGTCGGCTTCCTTTGTGTGGTGTCTTGCGGGGACGGGGATGCGGCTCAGAGGTGGGCGTAGACGTCGTCGAGGGAGATGCCGCGGGCGACCATCATCACCTGGACGTGGTACAGCAGCTGAGAGATCTCCTCGGCGGCGGCTTCCTTGCCCTCGTACTCGGCGGCCATCCACACCTCGGCGGCCTCCTCGACGACCTTCTTGCCGATGGCGTGGACGCCCTTGCCGACCAGCTCTGCGGTGCGGGAAGTGGCGGGGTCGCCCTGGGCGGCCTTGTGCTGGAGCTCGGTGAAGAGCTCCTCGAACGTCTTCTTGGACATGGTGACGCTCAGCCTATGCCACGTGTGCCGTTCGTCAGTGCCAGGGTTCGGATACTGAGCGGAGGGTGGCCGCGGTCGCCACCGCAGCCGTCACCGCCTCGTGCCCCTTGTCCTCGTTGGACCCCTCGATCCCGGCGCGGTCCAGGGCCTGTTCCTCGGTGTCGCAGGTCAGCAGGCCGAAGCCGACGGGGACGCCGGTGTCGACGGAGACCTGGGTGAGGCCCTGGGTCACGCCCTGGCACACGTACTCGAAGTGGGGGGTTCCGCCGCGGATGACGACGCCGAGGGCGACGATCGCGTCGTAGCCGCGGCCGGCGAGGACCTTGGCGACGACCGGGAGCTCCCAGCTGCCGGGGACCCTGAGCAGGGTCGGCTCGTCGATGCCCAGGTCGTGCAGGGCGCGCAGGGCGCCGTCGACCAGGCCGTTCATCACCTTCTCGTGCCACTGTGCCGCGATGACGGCGACCCGCAGGTCACCCACATTGCGTACGGACAGTTCCGGTGCACCCTTGCCGCTCACGTCTCTCCTTCGTGCTTTGTTACTGGTTGCCGCAGGCCGGCACGGTGGTCGTGTCCAGCCAGGGCAGGTCGTGGCCCATCCGGTCCCGCTTGGTGCGCAGGTAGCGGAGGTTGTGCTCGCCGGCGTTCACGGGCATGGGCACACGGGCCCTGACTGCGATGCCGTGGCGGACGAGCGCGTCGGACTTGTCGGGGTTGTTGGTCAGCAGGCGGACGCCGCGCACGCCGAGGTCGGCGAGGATCTGCGCGCCGGCGGCGTAGTCGCGGGCGTCGGCGGGCAGGCCGAGTTCGAGGTTGGCGTCGAGGGTGTCGCGGCCGCGCTCCTGGAGTTCGTAGGCGCGCAGCTTGGACATCAGGCCGATGCCGCGGCCCTCGTGTCCGCGCAGGTAGACCACGACGCCCCGGCCCTCCTCCTGGATGCGGGCCAGGGAGGCGTCGAGCTGGGGGCCGCAGTCGCAACGGGCCGAGCCGAAGACGTCGCCGGTGAGGCATTCGGAGTGGACGCGCACGAGGACGTCCTGGCCGTCGCCGATCTCGCCGTGCACCAGGGCGACGTGCTCGACGCCGTCGACGATGGAGCGGTAGCCGTGGGCCGTGAAGGTGCCGTGGGCGGTGGGCAGCCGGGTGGTGGCCTCGCGGCGGACGGTGGGCTCGCTGCTGCGGCGGTAGGCGATCAGGTCCTCGATGGAGATGATCGTCAGGCCGTGCTTGCGGGCGAAGGGGATCAGCTCGGGCAGGCGCAGCATGGTGCCGTCCTCACCGGCGATCTCGACGATGGCGCCGGCCGGGCGCAGGCCCGCCAGGCGGGCGAGGTCGACGGCGGCCTCGGTGTGGCCGTTGCGGGTGAGGACGCCGCCGGGCCGGGCGCGCAGCGGGAAGATGTGGCCGGGGCGGACGAAGTCGCCGGGCCCCGAGACGCCGTCGGCGAGCAGCCGGAGGGTGGTGGCGCGGTCGGAGGCGGAGATGCCGGTGCTCACGCCGTGCGCGGCGGAGGCGTCGACGGAGACCGTGAACGCGGTCTTCATCGACTCGGTGTTGTCCTCGACCATCTGCGGGAGGTTCAGCCGGTCCAGTTCGTCGCCCTCCATCGGGGCGCAGATCAGGCCGCGGCACTCGCTCATCATGAAGGCGACGATCTCCGGGGTGGCCTTCTCGGCGGCGATGACGAGGTCGCCCTCGTTCTCCCGGTCCTCGTCGTCGACGACCACGACCGGGCGGCCGGCCGCGATGTCGGCGATGGCCTGTTCCACGGGGTCGAGCGCGAAGTGCTCGACGTCGTCGGTGCTGTAGAGGGTGGTCGTGGCGCTCATGCCGGCGCTCCTTCCAGGGTGGGCCGCGCGGCCTGACGCGAACGCAGCCACCAGTCGCGCAGGCCCCACAGGACGAGCGCGCCGTAGATGACGTAGACGAAGCCGGAGAAGGCGTAGCCGTTGGCGAAGTTCAGGGGGACGCCGACGAGGTCGACGAGGAGCCAGGCGAACCAGAACTCGACCATGCCGCGGGCCTGGGCGTACATCGCGACGACGGTGCCGACGAAGATGTAGGCGTCGGGCCAGGGGTCCCAGGACAGGGTCGGGTACGCGGTGAACAGCAGCGCCACCGCGACCGTGCCGGCGACGGCCGCGGCGGCCATCGCGACGCGCTCGCCCCAGGTGGCGAACCGTACGGCGATGTGGCCGTCGCCTCCCTGGCCCTTGCCGCGCTGCCACTGCCACCAGCCGTACAGGGCGACGGCCATGACGACCGCCTGCTTGCCCGCGCTGCCGGTGAGGTGGCCGTAGAAGGCGCCGAAGAGGATGAGGCCGGCGAGGAACTGCACGGGCCAGGTCCAGATGGAGCGGCGCCAGCCGAGGGCCAGGGCGGCCAGGCCGAAGAGGTTGCCGACCATGTCGGACCAGAGGATGTGCTGGCCGAAGAGGACGAACGCCTCGGAGTTCAGCGTGTTCACCGGCCGGCCCCCTGCGCACGGTCGCCCAGCATCCGCTCGACGTACTTGGCGATGACGTCCACCTCGAGGTTCACCGGGTCGCCGGGCTGCTTGTGGCCGAGCGTGGTCAGGTCGAGGGTGGTGGGGATGAGGCTGACCGTGAAGTAGTCGGGCCCGGCGTCGACGACGGTCAGGCTGATGCCGTCGACCGTGATGGAGCCCTTCTCGACCACGTAGCGGGTGAGATCCGCGGGGAGGGAGATCTTCACGAGCTCCCAGTGCTCGGAGGGCTTGCGCTCCAGGATCTCGCCGGTGCCGTCGACATGGCCCTGCACGATGTGCCCGCCGAGGCGTTCGCCGACGGCCATGGGGCGTTCGAGGTTGACACGGGATCCGGCCCGCAGGGCACCGAGGCTGGAGCGGTTCAGGGTTTCGGCCATGACGTCGGCCGTGAACTCGTCGCCCTCGTGGTCGACGACCGTGAGGCACACCCCGTTCACGGCGATCGAGTCGCCGTGCTGGGCGCCTTGGGTGACGACCGGTCCACGCAGGCGGAAGCGGCAGGCGTCGTCGAGGGTCTCGACGGCGGTGACCTCGCCCAGCTCTTCGACGATTCCGGTGAACACTTCCCGGGTCCTCCTGCCTCTTCGGGCACGGACTCCGGGGCTGTCGATGACGACAGAGGATACGAGCAGGAACACCGGGGGCGACGCCGGACGGAGTCCGCACGAGGACGGACTTCTCGGCGGCGCGCACGAATGCCCGCTCGCCGCGCACTGCCTCCCATCCGGACTTTAACCGTCGGTCCAGGAATTTCACCTGGTCAACCGGTCGCTGGAGGCGACCGGGTCGCGGACTGTAACCGCCGGTTCGGACTTTCACCGACCCCGGAGTGCGCTGCTATTGGTACACGGCCAGTGTGCCACGCCTGATCGACATGCATAGGGGCGGAGTGTGTGGGCTGCCTCACAGAACGTGCCGCACCCCTTCCCGAGCGCGACCGGCACCTCAACTTCCTTGTGTCCGCGACCGCTTGTGGCGCGGCATGGGTCCACACCTATTGACGATGTGGTCTAGTCCTTTCTAGGGTCATCGCCAGGGTCGGCTCACCCCCCGCTGACCGGCCCGGCGGCGGTGACGACGGCCCTTGCCCGCCGTCGGGCCTCCCCACGCCGGACGGGCCGCCCTCTGGCAGGGTGAGTCGTATGACCACCACAGGCGAGGAGTTCGAAGTCCACCGGCCCAGGCTGTTCTCGCTCGCCTACCGGCTGCTGGGCTCCGCCGAGGAAGCCGAGGACGCGGTCCAGGACGCCTACCTGCGCTACAGCGGCGCCGACCGGGCGGGGATCGAGTACCAGGCGGCCTGGCTGGCCAAGGTCGTCACCAACCTCTGCCTGAACCGGCTCACCTCCGCGCGGGCCCGGCGCGAGCGGTACGTCGGGACCTGGCTGCCCGAGCCCGTGGTCACCTCGGACGGCACGCTCGGCCCGCTGGAGTCCGCGGAGCAGCGGGAGGCCGTGTCGATGGCGATGCTGGTACTGCTGGAGCGGCTGACGCCGACCGAGCGGGCCGTGTACGTGCTGCGGGAGGCGTTCGGCTACGGCCACCGGGAGATCGCCGGGGTGCTGGACCTGAGCGAGACCAACTGCCGCCAGCTGTACCGGCGTGCCGTGCGGCGGGTGGGCGAACCGCAGGCCCGGTTCGAGCCCGCCTCCGAACGGCAGGAGGAGCTGGTGAAGTCGTTCATCACGGCGGCCCGTGACGGGGACCTGGCCGGGCTGGAGAAGCTGCTCGCGGCCGACGCGACCTGGTGGAGCGACGGTGGCGGCAAGGTCACCGCGGCGCGGTGGCCCATCGAGGGCGGACCCGACATCGCTCGCTTCCTTGCGGGCGGCGGGCCGAAGTTCGCGCGGGGCCTGGACTTCGTGCCGACCGAGGTCAACGGGGCGCTGGGGCTGGCGAGCTGGGCGGGCGACACGCTCGTCGGACTGTCGGTGGTCGAGGTGCGCGACGGGCTGGTCACGGGGGTGCGGGCCGTGGTCAACCCGGAGAAGCTGACGTTCGCACGGCGTCAGCTCACCCGGCCGTAGGACCGCGGGCGCGCCTGTCACATTCGGCGGGGGCTGTTCGGTCTCATTCGGCAGGGGCGTTCCACCAGGGAGCGCCCGGCGTCCGAAGGGGCTGAACAACATGACCACGATCCTGGTGACCGGTGGCACCGGAACGCTGGGGCGGCTCGTCGCCGAGCGGTTGCGCGCGGGCGGGCACGAGGTGCGGGTGCTCAGCCGGCACAGCGAGCCGTACGCGGTGGATCTGCGGGCGGGCGGAGCCGCGCTGGACGCGGCCGTCGCCGGTGTGGACACGATCGTCCACTGCGCGTCGGCACAGAAGGGGGACGAGCAGGCGGCTCAGAACCTGATCAGGGCGGCGCGCGGTGCGGGCGTGCGTCATCTCGTCTACGTGTCGATCGTGGGTGTCGACGAGGTGCCGTTCCCGTACTACCGGAGCAAGCTCGCGGTGGAGAGGCTGGTCGAGAAGTCGGGGATCGGCTGGACCGTACTGCGGGCGACGCAGTTCCACGATCTGCTGATCATGATGTTCCAGGGGCTGTCGAAGCTGCCGGTGATGTTCCTCCCGGCGGGCGTGCGGGACCAGCCGGTGGAGGTGGCCGAGGTGGCGGACCGGCTGGTCGAGCTGGCGACGGCCTCACCGGCGGGGCGGGTCGAGGACCTGGGCGGGCCGGAGGCACAGCCGCTGGAGTCCTTCGCCCGTGCGTATCTGAAGGCGTCGGGCCGCCGGCGAGCGGTGGTGAACGTGCCGCTGTGGGGAGCGGCGTACCGGGGCTTCCGGAGCGGGGGCCATCTGGCGCCGCGACGGGCGGTGGGCAAGGGGTCGTTCGAGGAGCACCTGGAGAGGCGGTTCGAGGGCCGCCGCCGGGTCCGGGCGGGGAGGGGGCGGTCCGGAGTCTGAGCGGTCAGGTCTGAGAGAGAGGGGGCCGGAGGGGGTGGCCCCGGGCCTGACGGTCTACCAGCCCGGAGCGGGCCGGCGCCGGGGCTCTCCGGGTGTGAACAGTTGTTCCTGGGCGCGGTCCCGGGCCGTCAGCAGTGCGCCGCGCAGGACCGCGCCGCCGCCCAGGGTGGTCGCCCGTACCTCTGTGGGCAGTGGCGTCATCCGGGCGATGCGGTCACGGACCCGTGAGGCGAGCTCCTCGCCACCGGCCTGACCGACCTCGCCGCCGAGCACCACGCACCCGGGGTCCAGGATCGCCACGACGGAGGCGACCCCGACGGCGAGACGATCGGCGAGGGCGTCGAGAAAGCGGGCGGCGGCGGCAGGGGCCGCGGGAGGTGACGCCCCGGCTCCGGGAGTGCGAGACGCGGCCCCCGGCAGGGGCGCGCCCCCTCCCGGCAGCAGCGGCGCAGAACTCCTGGAAGTGGGCGCTCCCCCTTCCGGCGTCAGCCTGGAACTCCCGGTTCGGCTCGCCCGCACCGCTTCGACGGCCACCCGTACCGCCCCCACCGCGGACATCGGCTCCCCCGGCGCCGCGGGCATTCCGCACGCGGCCGCCAGGGACACGACCGCCGCCGAGGAGGCCAGCGAGTGGAAGCCGCCCTCGCAGTCGGTCGACGTCGGCCGCGCGGCCGTGCCCGGGACCGGGAGAAAGCCGATCTCGCCGGTGCCGCCGGACGCGCCGCGACGGAGGGCGCCGTCGAGGACCACGGCCGCTCCGGGGGCGTGGCCGAGCCACAGCAGGACGAAGGTGTCCCGGTCCCGGGCCACCCCGTCGCGCTGCTCGGCCAGCGCCGCGAGGTTGGTCTCGTTCTCGACGCTGACGCGGGCCTCGGGCAGCCGCTCCTGGAGGGTGGCGACGAGCCGGCGGTGCCACTCCGGCAGCCCGGTGGAGTTGCGGAGTTCACCACTGGAGGGGTCGATCAGGCCGGGCGCGCCGATCCCCACGGTGTGCAATCGGTCGGCACCGGCCTCCTTCGCCACGCGCTCGACCAGTGTGACCGCCTGCTCCACGGCGGGGCCCGTGCCCGTGTCGTCCCCGATGGGCACCGACGCCTCGGCCAGCACCCGCCCCACCAGGTCCGCGACGGCCACGGCGACGCCCTCGGTGCGGACGTCGAGGGCGGCCAGGTGCGCCCGGTCGGCGACGATGCCGTAGACCTTCGCGTTGGGGCCGCGCCGTTGCTCCCCCGCCTCGCCGACCACCGCGATCAGTCCGGCGGCGGTGAGGCGCTCGACGAGGTCGGCGACGGTCGGCCGGGACAGACCGGTCAGCTGCTTCAACCGCCCTGCCGTCAAGGGGCCTTCCTGCTGGAGCAGGCGCAGGGCGAGCCGGTCGTTGATGGCCCGGGCGGTCCTCGGGGATGCGGGCATGCGCGGATCCTCCCAGATCGACGGGGGCCGTCGGCCATGGCCAGCGGAAAACACTCTTATTATCAGGCAGGGTTCCTGATAGTTTACGCCCGCACCGGTCACGGCACACGGCACAGACCCGGAGGGGGACCGCAGAATGGGCAACGTGGTCGACGAACAACGCGAGGTGAAGCGGTCCCGGTACGCCGTGGCCGCCGTCTTCGCCGTGCACGGCGCCGTGACCGGCTCGTTCGCGACCCGCGTGCCGTGGATCCAGGACCACGCCGGGGTGAGCGCGGGCCAGTTGGGGATCGCGCTCGCCTTTCCCGCGCTCGGCGCGTCCGTGGCGATGCCGCTCGCCGGCGGCATCATGCACCGTTTCGGCGCCCGGAACGCGCTGCGCGGACTGGTCGCCCTGTGGACGCTGTCGCTGGTCCTGCCGTCCCTCGCGCCCAACCTGCTGACGCTCTGTCTGGCCCTGTTCACGTACGGCGCGACGGCCGGCATGACGGACGTGGCGATGAACGCGCTGGGGGTCGAGGTCGAGAACCGCCTCGGGCGGTCGATCATGTCCGGACTGCACGGCATGTGGAGCGTGGGCGCCCTGATCGGCTCGGCGGCCGGCACGCTCGCCGCGCACCTCGGCTCCGATGCCCGGCTGCACCACGCCCTCGCCGCCGCGGTCCTCACCGTCATCGGTGTGCTGTCCTGCCGGTGGGTGCTCGACCTGCAGCCCGCCGAGGACGAGGAGCCGCCTCCGCGGTTCGCGCTGCCGCCCCGCTCGGCGCTGCTCATCGGCTTGATCGGGTTCTGCGCGGTGTTCGCCGAGGGAGCGAGCCTGGACTGGTCGGCCGTCTATCTGCGGGAGCAACTGGAGACGTCCGCCGGTCTGGCGGCGGCGTGCACCACGGGCTTCACGCTGACCATGGCCGTCGCCCGGCTCGCCGGTGACAAGATCGTGGACCGCTTCGGTGCCGTGCGGACGGTGCGGGCGAGCGGGGTGTTCGCCGTGCTGGGCGGACTGCTGATCGTGATCGCCGACCATCCCGCGGTGGCGATGAGCGGGTTCGCGCTGATGGGACTGGGCATCGCCGTCGTCGTGCCGCTGTGCTTCGCCGCCGCCGGCCGCAGCGGTCCCAACCCGAGCCTGGCCATCGCGGGCGTCGCGACCATCACGTACACCTCGGGGCTGATCGCGCCGAGCGCGATCGGGATGCTGGCGCAGGCGACGAGCCTGATGGTGTCGTTCTGCCTGGTGACGGCGCTGTCCAGCGGCCTGGTGGCGTTCGCGGGGGTGCTGCGGCCCGGCGAGCGGACCAGGATCGGCCGGACGGACGCGGTGGTTCCGGGCCCCCGGCCCTGAGCGGACCCACGACCGTCCGTGGTCGGCCCCCGTCACGGTCTTCTCCGGCGCACCCCGACAATGGTCCGGACACTCGCACGCACGACGAAAGCGAACCGCACCATGGATCTCGGCGTCCGCTGGAAACTGCACGGCGACGGACGCACCCCGGCGCCCGGCGCGGTGGTCCGCCCCGACGAGCGGCTCTCCTGGCCCCGCACGGCCGGACTCGGCGCCCAGCACGTCGTCGCGATGTTCGGTGCGTCCTTCGTGGCACCGGTCCTGATGGGCCTGGACCCGAACCTCGCGATCATGATGTCGGGCGTCGCGACCGTCGTGTTCCTGCTGGCCACCCGCGGCAGCGTGCCCAGCTACCTGGGCTGCTCGCTCTCCTTCGTCGGCGTGGCGGCGGTCATCCGGGCGCAGGGGGGCAGCAGCGCGACCGTCACGGGAGCGGTATTCGTCGTCGGGGGCGCGCTGTTCCTGGTGGGGCTCGCCGTGCGGCGGTTCGGGGCGCGGATCATCCACGCGGCGATGCCGCCGATCGTGACCGGCGCGGTGGTGATGCTGATCGGCTTCAACCTGGCGCCGGTGACGGCCTCGACGTACTGGCCCCAGGACCAGTGGACGGCGCTGCTGGTGATGTTGTTCACCGGCCTGGCGGTGGTCTGTCTGCGGGGTTTCTGGTCCCGGATCGCGATCTTCCTCGGGCTGGTCTTCGGATACGGCATCTCCTGGGTGTCCGACCTGGTCTTCGGCAAGATCCACTCGGTGGACGCGAGCGGCAAGGTCACCGACCACTGGCGGCTCGACCTGTCCGGCGTGGACAAGGCCGACTGGATCGGACTGCCCACCCTGCACGCCCCGTCGTTCGAGTGGTCGGCGATCCTGGTCGCCCTGCCGGTCGTCATCGCGCTGGTCGCGGAGAACGCCGGGCACGTGAAGGCGGTCGGCGAGATGACCGGTGACTCGCTGGACGACAAGCTCGGCACGGCGATCGCGGCCGACGGCGTCGGTTCGATGCTGTCCACCGCGGTCGGCGGCCCGCCCAACACCACGTACTCCGAGAACATCGGCGTGATGGCCGCGACCCGCGTCTACTCGACGGCCGCGTACTGGGCCGCCGCCGGCTTCGCCCTGCTGTTCGGCGTCTGCCCGAAGTTCGGCGCGGTCGTGGCGGCGATCCCGGGCGGGGTGCTCGGCGGCATCACCGTCATCCTGTACGGCATGATCGGCCTGCTGGGCGCGCAGATCTGGATCAACGCCAAGGTGGATCTGCGCAATCCGCTGAACCTGGTCCCGGCTGCGGCGGGCATCATCATCGGCGTGGGCAACGTCTCCCTGAAGTTCTCGGACACGTTCTCGCTGAGCGGCATCGCGCTCGGCACGGTGGTCGTCATCACCGGCTACCACGCTCTGCGGGCCTTCGCCCCGGCCCACCTGAAGACGCAGGCGCCGCTGCTGGACGAGGGCACCTCCACCTACGACGACGCCGCGTCGGACGACGCCAGGTCGTAGGCGTACGAGGCCGTGAACGTCCCCGGCCTGCCCTTGCAGCCGTCCGACTCCCCCGGCAGCTTCACCCACAGGTAGGCGTCGATGCGCGATGCGCCGGTGTCGAGCGTCGGGGCCCGGCCCAGTGTGCGACCGGACGGGTCGCACCACTCGCCGTCGGGAGGGGCGCCGTTGCCGTTGCGGCTGGTGTCGATGACCGCGCCGAGGCTCGCCGGGCCGCCGAGCGCGTCGAGGACCCGCCGGTCGTAGGCGATCTCGTCGGCGGTGGTGTGGAAGTTGGAGACGTTGCTGAAGACGCCGTCGGACGACTCGGGCGAGGCGGCACCGGCCTGGCGCAGCCAGGCCGCCTGCCGGGCGGGGGCGTTCCAGCCCGAGTGCCCCGCGTCGTAGTACACCCGGGCCCGGGGGCCGGCGGCCTTGAGCACGCGGCCGGCCCGGGCCAGTGAGGCGAAGCGGTCGGCGCGTTCCGCCGCGGAGAGGCAGCCGGTCTGGGCGATCGAGTCCGGCTCCAGCACGACGATGACCTCGCCGGAGCCCAGCCCTGCCGCGAACCGGTCGATCCAGGCGTCGTAGGCGTCCAGGCCGGGCGCCCCGCCCTGGGAGTGGCCGCCGCAGTCCCAACCGGGGATCGCGTACGGCACCACGACCGGTACCCGGCCCTGTGCGGCAGCACCCGACGTCACCGCGGCGACCCGGGCGGTGACGGTCTGCGGGGAGTAGTCGGCGAACCAGACGGCCGCCGGCTGTGTCGCGATACGGGACGCGATGACCGCATGCCGCGGATCGCCGGAGTGGGAGCGGCTCCACTCCAGCACCTGGGAGTCGGGGTGGCGGTAGAGCCGTCCGGGCACGGTGTCGGTGTGCTCCCGCTTCGTCTCGGTCCTCGGTGGCGAGGGACTCCGTGAAGGGCGCGCGGACGGCGACGGCGAGGAGGAGGTGGCTTCGGTGGTGGCCGGCGCGGACGGCGAGGGCCCGGCCGGCAGGGGCACCGGGCGGGGTGAGGCCGACACCGGGGCGGGCGCGGCCTCGTCCGTGGCCCGTCCGTCGCCGGACGCGGAGAAGACGCCTGCGAGGGCGCCGGCCGCGGCTACGACGGAGGCCGCCACGACCATCGCGCCGCGCCGGGCGGCGCGGCTGCGCCCGGCCCTGCGGGCGGCCAGGCGGCGGGCACGCGGGCCTGTCACGGTGCTGCACCTCCTCCTCCGGCGGCGGGGCGGTGTTCCCCCGTTTCGGGGAAGCGCCGGGCCCGCCGGTCCTCCCGCCAGCCTAGAGCTGCGACTCTGCCCGCATGCCGCGATGCGAACAACTCCCCCCAGCCCTGGACACTCCGGTCGACGCCGTGATCTCCCGCATGCGCGCCCTCGACGCGGCCCTGCACCCGCGGGACGGGGTGGCGGTCTTCAACCGCGTCTACCTCGCCGTGACGGAGGCGGTGGACCGGCACGTCGACGCGGGCCGGTTCACGGACGCCCACGCCGCGATCACGCTGGACGTACGGTTCGCGCAGCGGTACCTGGCGGCCGTCGAGTCGGCGGCGGACGAGCGGCGCCCGCCCGCCTGCTGGCGGCCGCTGTTCCAGTTCCGCCGCCATCCCGGGGTACGGCCGTTGCAGTTCGCGCTGGCGGGCATCAACGCCCACATCGGGCACGATCTCGCGCTGGCCGTCGTGGACACCTGCCGTACGCTCGGCTGCGCACCCGTCGAGCTGGAGGACGAGTTCGACATGGTGGGCGATCTCCTCGTCTCGCTGGAGGAGCGCATCCGCGATGATCTGATGCCGGGACCCGACCTGTTCCGGGTCGCCGACCCGCTGACCCACCTGCTCGGCTCCTGGAGCCTGGAGCGCGCCCGGGACGCAGCGTGGACGGCGGCCCGGGCCTTGTGGGTCCTGCGTGAACTCCCCGATGTGGCCGACGAGTTCACGGAACGTCTGGACACGGCGGTGGGCTTCGCGGGGCGCATGCTGCTCACACCCCTGACCGAGCCCGGCTTCCGCTAGTCCTCCGGCAGTTCCACCGGCGCGATCTCGTCGTAGACGTCGCCGGGGCCCGGGTTGGTGGGGTCGGTCGCGCCGCCCAGGTGGTGCATGACGCCCCAGACCGCGTTGAGGGCGGTCTGGATCGCGCCCTCGGCCCAGCCGGCCGTCCAGGAGATGTCGTCGCCGGCGAGGAAGATGCCGCGCTTGTCCTCGGGCAGCCGGTCCTGCATGAAGTGCGTGAACAAGCGCCGCTGGTAGCGGTAGTGGCCGGGCAGGTTGGCCTTGAACGCGCCCATGAAGTAGGGCTCGTTCTCCCAGGAGACCGTCACCGGGTTGCCGATGATGTGCTTGCGGATGTCGACCTTGGGATAGATCTCGCCGAGCGACTTCAGCATGACCTCCATCCGCTCGTTCGCGGACAGCGGCAGCCACTTCAGGCTGTCGTCGCACCAGGTGTACGACAGGCAGATGACGGCGGGCTTGTCCGGGCCGTCGTCGAGCAGGTAAGTGCCGCGCGTCATACGGTCGGTGAGCGTCATCGACATGACGTCCCGGCCCGTCTCCTCGTCCTTGTCGAGCCAGAACGGGCGGTCGACCGGCACGAAGAGCTTCGAGGACTCCATGTAGTGGGTGCGCTCGATCGCCGTCCAGTGGTCGATCGGGAAGAGCGAGTCGTCGCAGGCGATCTTCGACAGCAGCATCCAGGACTGGGCGGTGAAGACCGCCGCCTGGAAGGTGCGGATGTCGCCGTGAGCGTCGGTCACCGTGATGCGGTTGCCGGCGGTGCGGTGCAGCCGGGTCACCGCCGGGCGGGGCTCGCCGCCCTCGTGCAGGCCCGCCAGCGAGGTCCCGAGCGGCCAGTGGACGATCTTCTGCGGCTCGCGCTCCCACAGACGCAGCGGCAGCTGCTGGGAGCCGCCGACGATGCCGCGGTGGTGGTCGTCGGCCTCGGTGTAGACGACGCGCAGGATCTCGAGGATGGAGTTCGGGAAGTCGGTGTCCCAGCCGCCCGTGCCGAAGCCGACCTGGCCGAAGATCTCGCGGTGGCGGAACGACCTGAACGCCTCGGAGTCGCAGAGGAAGCCGTAGAAGGTCTGGTTGTCGAGCTTCTCCACGAGCTGGGACCAGATCTCGCGGATGCGCGGCACGTCCCGCTCGCGCAGGGCGCGGTTCATGTCGGAGAAGTCGGCGCCCTCCTCCAGGCACCGGCCCCATGCCTCGGCGACGTCCCGGTAGACCTGCGGCAGGTCCTCGATCGTCTCGGCGTAGTGGGACTCGCCCTTGAGGTCGACGACGGTCGACGGGGTGGCCTCGGAGAGGGGGTTGGGGAACGGCCGGGTCTGCAGGCCGACGAGGTCGATGTAGTGCTGCAGGGCCGTGGAGGACGGCGGGAAGCGCATCGCGCCCATCTCGGCGCTGAGGGACTCGTCGCACCCCTCGAAGCCCACCGTGCGGAGCCGCCCGCCGATCTGGTCGGCCTCGTACACGACCGGCTTGAGGCCCATCTTCATCAGCTCGTACGCGGCGACGATGCCGGACAGACCGCCGCCGATGACCGCGACCTCCGTGCCGTGCTCGGTCGCGGGTATCTGCCCGAGGCCCGCCGGGTGGGCGAGGAAGTCGTCGTAGGCGTACGGAAAGTCCGGGCCGAACATGGTGATCGGCGGCTGCTGCGCGTCAGCGTGCTCGACGGCGTTGGGCACGGTGGACGTCATGGGGTGCGGACTCCTTGCACAGGTACGAACGGGCGGTTCAGGGGGTTTCAGACGAGCGAGCCGTACAGGCCGGGCCGCCGGTCCCGCAGATACGGGTTGTTCTCGCGCGACGCGGCGAGGAAGGCCGGGTCGACGTCGGCGAGCACGAGTTCCTCACCGCGTCCGGCCCGGGTCCGGGCGACCCCGTCGGGCCCGGCGAGCGTGGACAGCCCCACGAACTCGAACTCGCCCTCCCGGCCGACCCGGTTGACGTACGCGACGTACATCTGGTTCTCGAAGGCGCGCACCGGGATCATCGACTCGGCGACGAACTGGAACGGGTGCATCTGCGCGGTGGGGACGACGAGCAGGTCCGTGCCGGCCAGGGCGTGGGCACGGACGTTCTCCGGGAACTCCACGTCGTAGCAGATCAGGAGGCCGACCCGGAGGCCGTCGAGCTCGGCCTGGGCGACCGGCAGGTCCCCGGGGGTGAAGTGGTCACGCTCGAAGCAGCCGAAGAGGTGCGTCTTGCGGTGGTTGGCGAGACGGGAGCCGTCGGCGGAGATCAGCTGGACGGAGTTGAACACGGCCTCGCCGTCCCGCTCGGGGTAGCCGTAGGCGATCGCCAGGCCGTGGCTGGTGGCGATCTCGGCGACGGTGTCGGCGCAGTCGCCTTCGGCGGGCTCGGCGAGCCGGCCGATGTCGTCGCCGATCGCGTAGCCCGTCAGGAACAGCTCGGAGGTGACCAGCAGCCCGGCGCCCGCGGCGGCGGCCCGGCCCGCGGCCTCGTCGAGGACCTTGAGGTTCTCGACGGTGGAGCCGGGTCGGCCGGAGCTCTGGAGCAGGGCGGTGCGCATGCGTGATCCTCACCGGGCGGAGGGGTGGTTGGGGGCCTTTTGGGGGCCACCTAGACGGTACGGGCGGCTGACCAGGGCGGACAAGCAGGAGCCGTTGCGCGCCGGTGAACGGTTCATTGCGTGGGTCGTGGGGCCGGCGGCGATTCGTTGCGCGCCTCGTTCGGACCCCGGGCTCCTCCTCGGAGTGCAGCTGTGCGCGGTCTCCCCCGCCGTACGGCGGAGACGGGGTCCCGCCCCGAGCGCGATGTCCTGCCCCCGCCGGGCCAGGAGAGTAAGGGCTGTCCACTCGACCTGCGGAAAGGAACGCAATGAAGCGCCGTACGAAGATCGTCGTGCTCGGCTCCGCGCTGCTCCTCACGGCCGGAGTGGCCTCGGTCGCGACCGCGTCGGACGTGCCCCTGCAGCGGGGGGCCGCGGCCCTCGCGTCGGACGCGCCTCACCAGCGGGAGGCCGCATCCCTCACCGGCACCGCCAAGCTGTACCGGTCCAAAGGGGACGACATCACGTTCTCGTTCGACGCGCATCTGGCGGCGAAGGACACCGCCGACCCGTCGCAGGCCGGGGGCACCTTCGAGTTCAGCCACTATCTGCACGGCAAGGGCGCCTGGGCGAAGGCGAAGGTGGACTGCCTGGTGACCGGTGGCACGGTGGCCGTCGTCTCCGGCGTCATCACCGAGTCCGACCTCCCGGGCTCCGAGGGCAAGCGGGTCGGCGTCACCGTCCACGACCGCGGCCGCGACGACCGGCTGGGCTACAGCTGGGTGATGTCGGGCCGCCCCGGTGAGGGGAACGAGCCGCCCCCGTGCGTGGCCTCCGCCCCCTTCGAGAAGGTGAAGAAGGGGACGGGTGACTTCACGGTCGTGCCGTGGCAGCCCGAGCTCTAGCCAGGGCCAGAGCGGTCACCAGGTAGGGAAGCGCGAGCACGGCGAAGACGGTGCTGTGCGGCATGCCGGTGCCGAGCAGCGCGTACACGCCGAACGTGGCGACCGTGGCCAGCTCGGTGCCCAGGCTCGCCACGGAGGTGAGCGTGGCCCGGCGGGAGTCGTCGATGCGGTGCTGGAGCCGGACGTCGGCGAGCACCTCGGCCAGCTGGAACCCGGCGAAGGCGAGGCTCAGGAGGACGACTCCGGTCAGGGACCGGGCCAGGGCTCCCACCGCGAGGGCGAGGGCGGCGCCCGCGAGCAGCACCGCGAGCCCGGTCGGGCCGAGGCGCTCGGCCGGGCCGGTGAGGAGGCTGCCGACGGTGACGCCCGCCCAGATCAGCATGAC
Organism: Streptomyces sp. NPDC029041; assembly: GCF_040637515.1. Lineage (NCBI taxonomy): Bacteria > Bacillati > Actinomycetota > Actinomycetes > Kitasatosporales > Streptomycetaceae > Streptomyces > Streptomyces sp. NPDC029041. The sequence continues at coordinate 83,433 of NZ_JBEZWO010000020.1, forward strand.
CAGGTAGGGCACCGTCACCTCGGCGAAGCCGATCTCCCGGATCAGCAGGGGGATGTACTCGTCGAATGCGCCCCACACGGCGGCCACGGCCGGGATCAGCAGCACGGCGCCGCGTACCGCACCGTCCCCGCGGATGTCGGCGAACCCGGCCCGCACGGTCGTCGCCCAGCTGTCGTCGGCGCTCTCCGGCCGCACCCGGTGCTCCGGGAACCGGGTCGCGGTGACGGCGGCCAGCACACAGGCCAGGACACTCGCGGCACCGACGGCCGGGTAGCCGCCCCGGGCGAGAACGGGCCCTGCCAGGCCGATGGATGCCACCGTGCCCAGCAGCCGCGCGGCCCGGGCCCGGCCCATGATTCGCCCGTAGCGGCCGGCGGCACCGACCCGGTCCAACTCCTCGTAGACCAGCGCTTCCAGAGCGCCGGAGCCGAGCGCCCCACCCGCGCCCCACAGGACGAAACCGGCCGCGAAGGCCCCGTACGACGGGACGGTCACCCACAGCGCGAACCCGGCGGCGGTGAGCAGGGGACCGATCCACAGCAGCCTCCGTCGCGACATGGCGTCGGCCCAGGCGCCGGAGGGCACTTCCAGCACCATCGCGGTGATCGACCACAGGGCGAACAGGGAGGAGATCTGCCAGAGCGACATGCCGGTGTCGGCGAAGAGCAGCGCGTACACCGGGTAGAGCAGGACGAAGTCGTCGAGGAACGCGTAGCCGTACAGCGTGCGTGTCAGACGGCGGACGCCGGTGGCGGGCACGCGCGCGGGTGAGAGTGTCATGAGGCCTTCCCGGAAGGACGGATCGGACGCCGGAGGTACGGCGTCCGAGGCGGTCCTCGGGAGGCACGGCTGGTGGATCAATGTCGCCGGGTCATGACACCCAGGCTAGAGGTGTCTCGTGGAACGGGCCACGGAGTTACGTGGGCGACCCGGACGAGAAGCGCCGCAGCAGCGGCGAGAGCACGAGCACGGACTTGGTCCGTTCGACGAACGGCTCACCGGCGATCCGTTCCAGGACCCGTTCGAAGTGGCGCATGTCGGAGGCGAAGACCTGGGCGATCGCGTCCGCGTCCCCGGTGACGGTGGACGCGGCCACGACCTCCTGATAGCGCTCCAGGCCCCGTTGGATGGTCTCCGGGGAGGTGTTCCCGCGGCAGTAGATCTCGACGAACCCCTCGGTCTCCCAGCCGAGGGCGCCCGGGTCGACGCGCACGGTGAAGCCGGTGATGGCTCCGGTGGCCCGCAGCCGGTCCACGCGCCGCTTCACGGCGGGCGCGGACAGGCCGACGAGTGAGCCGATGTCGGCGTAGGAGCGGCGGGCGTCCTCGGCGAGGGCGTGCACGATGCGTTCGTCGAGATCGTTCAGCACAGTGGGTCGTTCACTTTTCGGATGGCGCGAGTCGGGACCGGCGGTAGCCGTACCCGAAGTAGAACACGAGACCGGCGACCATCCAGACACCGAAGACCACCCACGTGATGGCCGGCAGGCTGCCCATCATCCAGACGCAGAAGGCGAAGCCCAGCACGGGCAGGACCGGCGAGAGCGGCACCCGGAAGGTGCGGGGCAGGTCCGGCTTGGTCCGGCGCAGCACGACGACGGCCACGTTGACGAGCGCGAAGGCGAACAGGGTGCCGATGCTGGTGGCGTCGGCGAGCTGTCCGAGCGGGATCGCGGCGGCCAGGACACCGCAGAACAGCGACACGATCAGGGTGTTGGCGCGCGGGGCGCCGGTCTTCGGGTGGACCCTGGCGAACACCTTCGGCACCAGACCGTCGCGGGACATGGCGAACAGGATGCGGGTCTGGCCGTACAGCACGGTCAGCACCACGCTCGCGATGGCGATGACGGCGCAGAAGGCCAGCAGAGTGCCCCAGAAGGTCTGCCCGGTGACCTCGCGCATGATCTGGGCGAGGGCGGCCTCGGAGTCGGTGAAGTTCTTCCAGGGCTTGGCACCGACCGCGACGGCCGCGACGAGGACGTACAGCGCGGTGACGATGACCAGCGACAGCATGATCGCGCGGGGCAGGTCGCGCTGGGCGTTCTTGGCCTCCTCGCCGGCGGTGGAGGCGGCGTCGAAGCCGATGTAGGAGAAGAACAGCGTGGCGCCGGCGGCGCTGACGCCCGCCATGCCGAGCGGCATGAAGTTCTCGTAGTTGCCGGAGCGGAAGCCCTGGACGCCGATGGCACAGAACATCACCAGCGCGGCGATCTTCACGACGACCATGACGGTGTTGGCGCGGGCGGACTCGCGCGCGCCGCCCAGCAGGAACGCCATCGCGAGCAGCACGACGATCAGCGCCGGCAGGTTGAACACGCCGCCGTCACCGGGCGGGGCGGACAGGGCGGCCGGGATGGTGACGCCGATGGTGCCGTCGAGCAGCTCGTTGAGGTACTCGCCCCAGCCGACGGCGACGGCCGCCACCGACACGCCGTACTCCAGGACCAGACACCAGCCGCATATCCAGGCGATCAGCTCACCCATCGTTGCGTACGCATACGAGTACGAGGATCCGGAGACCGGGATGGTGCCGGCCAGCTCGGCGTAGGACAGGGCCGAGAACAGGGCGGTGAGACCGGCGATCACGAAGGAGAGGGTGACGGCCGGACCCGCCTTGGGGACGGCCTCGCCGAGGACGACGAAGATGCCGGTGCCGAGCGTGGCGCCGATGCTGATCATGGTCAGCTGCCACAGGCCGAGAGTGCGGCGCAGTGACCCACCCTCACCCTGGCCCCCCTCCGCGACCAGGCGTTCCACCGGCTTGCGGCGCATGAGGCGGGCGCCGAGGCCGGGGGGTGCGGAGGCCGCCGTGGGGCCTGGGTTCTGCGGGGGTGCGCCTTGGTCGAGCACGCGCTTGGCTCCTTGTCGCTGCCGGTGAGGGCGGCGGGGACCGCGGGCACCCTTGAGCAGGGACCCACCGAGCGGAGTCCCCGCCACGCCACGTACGAGGCGACAGCCTACGAGCAACGGCGTTGCTGGTGAAATGCAGCAACCTTGCGCGTACATGCAAGATCATTGCGTTCCCCGGGGCGGAGCGGGTGTTCGTTGCACGGCGGCTTTCGTCCGTTGCACGAGGCTTGCTCGGACCAGCTCTTTCACCAGGAATGTGAGGTCCTCGGCGCATTCGTGCGTGAGACCGTCGCGGTCTTCGTACGACCAGCGGCCGACGTACGCCGCCAGCGGCAGATAACCGAGCCGGGCGTAGAGGGCGGCGGCGCGCGGATTGTCGTCGGCGACCCCGAGACCGACGGCCGTACGGCCCTGCTGCCGGGCCAGTTCCTCGGCGGCCCGCACCAGCGCGCTGCCGATCCCGCGCGAGCGCAGCGTCTCGGGCCACACGGTCAGCGCGTTGATCTCCGGGCAGCCGGGCCGTGCCGCGCGTACGACCGAGTCGTCGCAGCCGTCCCAGCGCAGCTCCGCGTGCCCCACGGGCCGTCCGTCGAGCCAGGCGAGGAGATACGTGCTCATGCCCCGCTGCTGGCGGTCGAAGCGGCGCGCGTGGAACGACGTGGCACCCATGGAGCCGATGCAGCGGTCGAGCAGTGGCACGTCGGCGGCCCGGCAGACGGTGATCTCCATGACGTACGACGGTAGGGCGTGCGCGCGCGTGAGGCCCCCGGTTTTTCACCGGGGGCCTCACGCGCGGTAGTGGAGCCGTCAGCTCCAGCTGGCGTGAAGGGGCTTGCCCTCCGCGTACCCGGAGGCGCTCTGGACGCCGACGATGGCCTTCTCGGCGAACTCCTCCAGGGAGCCGGCGCCTGCGTAGGTGCAGGAGGAACGGACACCCGCGATGATCGAGTCGATCAGGTCCTCGACGCCCGGGCGGCCCGGGTCGAGGAACATCCGGGAGGTGGAGATGCCCTCCTCGAACAGCGCCTTGCGGGCGCGGTCGTACGCCGACTCCTCGGAGGTGCGGTTGCGCACGGCCCGGGCGGACGCCATGCCGAAGGACTCCTTGTAGGCGCGGCCCTGGGCGTCGTGCTGGAGGTCGCCCGGGGACTCGTAGGTGCCGGCGAACCAGGAGCCGACCATCACGTTGGAGGCGCCGGCCGCGAGGGCCATGGCCACGTCACGGGGGTGGCGGACACCGCCGTCGGCCCACACGTGCTTGCCGTACTTCTTCGCCTCGGCGGCGCACTCCAGGACGGCGGAGAACTGCGGCCGGCCCACGCCGGTCATCATGCGCGTGGTGCACATCGCGCCGGGGCCGACACCGACCTTGACGATGTCCGCGCCGGCCTCGATCAGGTCGCGCACACCCGCGGCGGCGACCACGTTGCCCGCGACGACCGGCACCTGCGGGTCGAGGTCGCGCACCAGCTTCAGGGCGCTGATCATCGACTCCTGGTGGCCGTGCGCCGTGTCGATGACGAGGGCGTCGACACCCGCGTCCAGCAGTTGCTGGGCCTTGCCGGCGACATCGCCGTTGATGCCGACGGCGGCGGCGATGCGCAGCCGCCCCCGGGCGTCGGTGGCCGGCGTGTAGAGGGTGGCGCGCAGGGCGCCCTTGCGGGTCAGGATGCCCGCGAGCGTGCCGTCCTGGTTGACCGCGGGGGCGTAGCGGCGGTTGGCATGGTCGAGGGTGCCGAAGGCCTCGCCCGGGTCCATGTCCGCCTCGATGAGCAGCAGGTCCCGCGACATGACCTCGGCGAGCTGTGTGAAGCGGTCCACGCCGGACAGGTCGGCGTCGGTGACCACGCCGACCGGCTTGTGGTCGCCGTCGACGACGACACCGGCGTTGTGCGCGCGCTTGGGCAGCAGGGCCAGCGCGTCGGCGACCGTCTGGTGCGGCGACAGGATGATCGGGGTGTCCAGCACCAGGTGCCGGCTCTTCACCCAGGAGACGACGTCGGTGACCACGTCGATCGGGATGTCCTGGGGTATCACCACCAGGCCGCCGCGGCGGGCCACGGTCTCGGCCATGCGGCGGCCGGCGATGGCGGTCATGTTGGCGACGACGAGCGGGATGGTGGTGCCCGTGCCGTCCGGGGAGCTGAGGTCGACGGCCTGCCGCGAGCCCACCGAGGAGCGGCTCGGCACCATGAAGACGTCGTCGTACGTCAGGTCGTACCCGGGCTGGATGTCATTGAGGAAACGCACGTGCTGCACATCCCAGTCGATCAGAGGTGACCCCCGGACCGGCCGGCCAGGGGGAAAGAGCACGTACTTCATTCTCCCATGCCGGGCACCCGATCAGCCCCCAGCGGATCATCCAGGCTGGTCAGGGGGCCTCTCGGAGGATTCTCCAAGGCCGAGGGTCACGAACAGCCCCGGGCCCCGGTCGGTCGCCTCGGCGAAGATCTCCTCGGCGACCTGCCACTCCTCGGGCCGCGTCTCGGCGTACGTCCGCCAGCCCTGCACGACGACCAGGAGCCCCCGCTCCCCGGCCCCCTCGGGCCAGAGGGCGGGGTCGGACAGGCAGTCGGCGAGGGCGTCCCAGTTGCGGCCGAACCAGTCGGGCAGGGCCAGGTCACGAGCGCAGCGGTCCATGAGGGCCGCCTTGTCCGTGACCCCGGCCAGATCCAGGACCAGCACGATCCGGCCCGCCGGGTCGTGCACGCCGTGCGCCTGTCCGGCCACCCGTCAGACCCCGTCCGGGTCGGACCGGTTGAGGGCCGACTTCGGCGCCGGACCGGCCGTCATCAGGTAGTCGGCGGCCGACGTGTCCGTCACCAGGCTGGTGACGAGCCCGGACCGCAGCACGGCGTCGATCGCGGGCCCCTTGCGCTGCCCTCCCGCGATCGCGACGACCTCGGGGATCCGGCGGAGCTGGTCCGCCTTCACGGTGATGCACCGCTCGCCCAGGTCGCGGCCGACCCGGCGGCCCTCGGCGTCGAAGAGGTGCGCGGACATCTCGGCGGCGACACCGAGGGAGGCGTAGTGCGCGCGCTCCTCGTCGCTGAGCATGTCGTGCACCGTGGAGATACCCGGCTCCCACGAGCCGATGGACACACAGGCGACGGTGACCTTGTCGAAGTGCTCGAAGGCCCGGGCGATCCCCGTCTGGTTGCGCAGTGCCGTGGCCGTGGCCGCGTCGGGCAGCAGCATGGGGGCGTAGATGGGGTGGGCGTCCCCGCCGGACACCTGGGCGGCGCGGCGTACGGCCTCGACCGAGCCGCGTTCGGCCGTCCCGGCGTCGTAGACACCGGTCAGCTGCACCACCGTGCAGGGCGGCAGCCGGTCGAGCGCCGCCGCCATGTGGATGGTGGAGCGGCCCCAGGCCAGGCCCAGCACATCCCCCTCGCTGACCAGTTCGCCGAGCAGGTCGGCGGCCACTTCTCCCAGGTTCTCGGGGTCGGGCGTCTCCTCGGCCTCGGCCGGGGACTCGACCACGACGGCGTGCCTGAGGCCGTAGCGGGCGCGGAGCGCGTCCGAGCGCTCTGCGTCCAGTTCGGCCGGCACACGGATCTCGATGCGCACGAGATCCCGTTCGAGGGCGGTCTCCAGGACCCGGGCCACCTTGAAGCGGCTGACGCCGAACTCCTCCGCGATCTGGATCTTGGACTTGCCCTCGAGGTAGAAGCGGCGGGCCATGGCCGCCGCCTGCACCAGCTCAGCGGGTCCCATCCGCATGGCTGACCGGCCCGCCGACATACCCGACACGGCGTTCTCCTCACTGCTGTTCACACTCTGGATTCGCCGTTCATCCTTGCAGATGTGGCGCGGTCGATCAGCCCTGATGAGAGCCGTTCACTTTGCTGTGGCTCAGTGGTTGCAGGCCCAGGAGGCCTTCGCCGTCGCCGCGTCGGCCTGGGTGCGTAGTGCACGTACCGCTTCTGCCGGGTCGTTTGCCCCGTAGACCGCCGATCCGGCCACGAAGACGTCGGCTCCGGCGTCGGCGCACCGCTCGATGGTGGAAGCCGAAACTCCGCCGTCGACCTGGAGCCAGAGCTCCAGCCCGTGCTTGCTGATCAACTCGCGGGTGCGGCGAATCTTCGGAAGCATGATGTCGAGGAAGGCCTGTCCCCCGAAGCCCGGTTCGACCGTCATGATCAGCAGCATGTCGAGCTCGGGGAGCAGGTCCTCGTACGGCTCGATGGGGGTCGCGGGCTTCAGCGCCATGGAGGCGCGGGCGCCCTTGGCACGGATCTCCCGGGCGAGCCGGACGGGCGCTGCGGCGGCCTCGACGTGGAAGGTGACCGAACCGGCCCCCGCTTCCACGTACTGGGGCGCCCACCGATCGGGGGCCTCGATCATTAGATGGCAGTCCAGCGGGGTGTCCGTCGCACGGGCCAGCGACTCTACGACCGGCACGCCGAGCGTGAGGTTCGGGACGAAATGGTTGTCCATGACGTCGACGTGGAGCCAGTCGGCTCCTTCCACGGCCTTCGCCTCGTCCGCGAGGCGGGCGAAGTCTGCGGACAGGATGCTGGGGTTGATCTGCGCGGCCATGACCTAAGACTGCCATGCCCCGTGGGGGTTGTGAGCATCGGACCCCGGTGGTCCACCGGGCGCGGGACTCAGGTGGCTCGTCGCCCGAATCCCCGCACCCCGTGCGGGGCGTCTTCGCGGAAGGGGACGTCATGAAACAGGGCGTCGCGCATCTCGTCTGCGGGCGGCGGGCCAAGTGGCTCGTGCTGGTCTTCTGGGTGGTCGTGCTGGTCGTCGCCGCGCCGCTCGCCATGAAGCTCACCGACGCTCAGGACAACGACGCGTCGTCCTGGCTGCCGGGCTCCGCGGAGTCGACGCAGGTGCTGCAGATCTCCCAGGACTTCCGGCCGGAGCAGATCCCGGCGGTGGTCATCTACGCACGCGAGAGCGGCCTGACGCCGCAGGACCGTGCGGAGATCGCCGAGGACGTGCGGCAGCTGAAGCAGCTCGGCGACCACGGCATCATCGGTGAGCAGACGCGCGGGCCGGTGTTCGACCGGCAGGTCGACCCGCGGGCGGCGCAGGTGTTCGTGCCGATCCTGATGGACGAGGAGGGCTGGGAGCGGATCTCACCGGCCGTGGACTCCATACGGGACGACGTCGGTTCGGGAGGCGACGGGCTGTCCGTGCACATCACGGGCCCGGGCGGCACGTCGGCGGACTTCGCCGAGGCCTTCGAGGGCATCGACTCGACCCTGCTGTTCGCGGCGATGGCGGTCGTCATCGTCATGCTGCTCATCACCTATCGCAGCCTGACGCTCCTGGTCGTCCCCCTGGTCTCGGTGGTCTGCGCCCTGTTCACCGCGCAGGCGCTGATCTACCTGCTGGCCGAGCACGGCGGCCTGACGGTCAACGGCCAGAGCGCCGGCATCCTCACGGTGCTGGTCTTCGGAGCCGGAACGGACTACGCCCTGCTGCTGGTGGCCCGGTACCGGGAGGAACTGCGCCGGCACGAGGACCGGCACGAGGCGATGGCCCTGGCCCTGCACCGCGCCGGCCCGGCCGTGATCGCCTCCGGGGCGACGGTCGTGCTCAGCATGCTGGTGCTGCTGGTCGCCGAGATGAACTCCACGAGCGGCCTGGGACCGGTGGCGGCGATCGGTGTCGCCGTCGCACTGGTGGCGATGATGAGCCTGTTCCCCGCCCTGCTGGTGATCTTCGGCCGCTGGATCTTCTGGCCGGTGGTGCCGCGCTACGGGACGCCCGACCCGACCGAGCGCGGCGTCTGGGCCCGCACGGGACGCCGTATCGCCCGCCGCCCGCGGATGATCTGGGCCGTGACGGCGCTCGCGCTGGCGGTCTGCTCACTGGGGTTGATCCAGCTGCGCGCGGAGGGCATCGGCAACGCTGACGCGTTCACCGGGAAACCCGACTCGATCACCGGCCAGGAGGTGTCGGCGCGCTACTTCCCGGCGGGCAGCGGCGATCCCCTGGTCATCGTCAGCGACCAGGCGCAGGCCGTGCAGGTGGGCCGCGCGGTCGCCGGGACGCCGGGCGTGGTCCCCCAGTCCCTGGGTCTGCCACCCGGCACCAAACCGGCCTTCGAGGGCAAGGTCCTCTTCGAGGCCACCATGACCGCCCCGGCGGACAGCGAGGCCGCCAAACAGACGGTCGAGCGGGTACGGGACGCCGTGCACGCGGTGCCGGACGCCGACGCACAGGTGGGCGGCGGTACCGCGGCCCTGCTGGACATGGACGAGGCGACCACGCACGACAACGTGCTGATCATCCCGCTGGTGCTGGTGGTCGTCCTGCTGATCCTGTGCGGCCTGCTGCGTGCCCTGATCGCCCCGCTGCTGCTGATCGGCACGGTGATCCTTTCCTTCACGGCGGCCCTCGGCATCAGCGCGCTCGCGTTCCGGTACGTCTTCGACTACGCGGGCGAGGCGACCGACTTCCCGCTGTTCGTGTTCGTGTTCCTGGTCGCCCTGGGCATCGACTACAACATCTTCCTGACCACCCGCATCCGCGAGGAGGCGGCCCGCCAGGGCACCAGACCCGGAGTGGTCACGGGCCTTGCCGCCACCGGCGCGGTCATCACCTCCGCCGGTCTGGTCCTGGCCGGTACCTTCGCCGCCCTCGGCACCCTGCCGATGGTCGCCTTCGCCGAGATCGGCTTCACGGTGGCCCTCGGCGTCCTCATCGACACCTTCATCGTCCGCTCGGTCCTGGTGACGTCGCTGTTCCTGGACGTCGGGCCGAAGGTGTGGTGGCCGCACCGGCTGGCGCGCCACGACGGCGGCACACCGGACCGGGCGGCCGTGGCCGCGGGGGTCAGCCGGTCCGGCGAATGAGCGCCAGATACATCGCGTCGGTCCCGTGCAGATGCGGCCACAGCTGCACGTCGGGCCCCTCGCCCAGATCCGGTACGCCGGGCAGCAGCGGCCGGGCGTCGACGAGGTCGGTGTCCGGGTGCTGCTTGAGCACGTCGGCGACGACGGCCCGGGTCTCGGCGAGGTGCGGCGAGCAGGTCGCGTAGCCCACCACACCGCCGACCCGCACCGACTCGAGGGCGGTGCGCAGCAGCCCGCGCTGCAGCGGCGCGAAGCCCTCCAGGTCCTCGGGGCGGCGCCGCCAGCGTGCCTCGGGGCGGCGGCGCAGGGCGCCGAGGCCCGTGCACGGCACGTCGACCAGCACCCGGTCGAAGCTGCCGGGCCGCCACGCCGGACGCGTCCCGTCGGCGGCGATCACCTGGTAGGGCCCGGGATTGCCGTCCAGCGCCTTCGCGACGAGGCCGGCGCGGTGGGTCTGCTTCTCGGAGGCGACGAGCAGGGCGCCCCGTTCGGCGGCCAGCGCGCCGAGCAGCGCGGCCTTGCCGCCGGGCCCCGCGCAGCCGTCCAGCCAGCGCCGGTCGGGCCCGTCCAGGGGGGCGCCCGCGAGGGCGAGCGCGACGAGCTGGCTGCCCTCGTCCTGCACGCCCGCGCGCCCGTCCCGCACGGCCGCGATGGCACCCGGCTCCCCGCCCTCGGTCAGCCGCACCGCATAGGGCGACCAGCGGCCGGGCACGGCGGCGTCCTCGTCGAGCAGTTCCTCCGCGGTGGCCCGTCCGGGCCGGGCCACGAGCGTGACCTCGGGCCGGTCGTTGTCGGCGCGCAGCAGCTCCTCGATGCCGTCGCGCCCGCCGCCGAGGGAGTCCCACAGCGCGGACACGACCCACCGCGGATGGGAGTGGACGACGGAGAGATGGTCTTCGGGGTCCTCGTCGTAAGGGGGCGCGACCCGCTCCAGCCAGCCGTCCAGATCGTCCTGCGCGACCTTGCGCAGCACGGCGTTGACGAACTTGGCCCGCCCGTCGCCGAGCACGACCCGCGCGAGCTCGACGGTGGCGGACACCGCCGCGTGCGTCGGGATACGGGTGCCGAGCAGTTGGTGTGCGCCGAGGCTCAGCACGTCCAGCACCGGCGGGTCGACCTCCCCGAGCGGCCGGTCCACGCAGGACGCCAGGACCGCGTCGTAGGTCCCCTGCCGGCGCAGCGTGCCGTACACCAGCTCGGTGGCGAGCGCGGCGTCCCGGGCGTCGAAGTCGTCGTTCTCCCGCGCCTTGCGCAGCAGCGGGGGCAGGACGAGGTTGGCGTAGGCGTCCCGCTCGTCCACGGCCCTCAGCGCCTCGAAGGCGAGGATGCGGACGGGGTCCTTCTTGGGCCTGCGGTAGGACGTGCCTGACGTGCGGGCTCGACGGGGCTGTTCGCTCACGAAAAAGGTGCTCCGGTGGTGAGAAGAAGTGCGCCGTCCAGCCTACGCCGCCGGGTACGGTCTGCAGCCGGCAGCGGGGTGCCGGCTGCATGAGGTCCCGCCCCGGCTCATCCGCCGAGCTGCTCGCCCTCGCCGATCCGCACCCCGCGCGCCCAGTCCGCCGCCCGCATCGGCTTCTTTCCCTGGGCCTGCACCCACAGCAGCTCGACACCGTACGAGCCGGTGCCGACGTACACGTTGTTCTTCCCGGCGGCGATCTGCCCGGGGGCGAGGTCCGTCCGGTCGGGCACGGGAGCGACCTGGATGAGCTTGAGCCGCTCACCGCGGAAGGTGGTCCAGGCGCCGGGGGCCGGGGTACACCCCCGTACCATCCGGTCGACCCGCAGCGCGGGCGCGCTCCAGTCCAGGTGCGCGTCCTCGACGTTGACCTTGGGAGCGAGGCTGATCCCGTCGGCCGGCTGCGGTACGGCCTTCAGCGTGCCGTCCTCGATGCCGTCCATGGTCGCCGCCAGCAGCCCTGCACCGGCGAAGGCGAGCCGCGTCAGCAGGTCCCCGCTGGTGTCGGTGGCCCGGATCTCCTCCGTCACCGTCCCGTACACCGGGCCGGAGTCGAGCCCCTCCTCGATCAGGAAGGTGGACGCCCCGGTGATCTCGTCGCCGGCCATGATGGCGTGCTGCACGGGCGCGGCACCGCGCCAGGCCGGCAGCAGGGAGAAGTGCAGATTGACCCAGCCGTGCGCGGGGATGTCGAGCGCGACCCGGGGCAGCAGCGCCCCGTAGGCGACGACGGGGCAGCAGTCCGGCCGGATCCGACGCAGCCGCTCCAGGAACTCGGGGTCCTTCGGCTTCGCGGGCTTCAGCACCTCGATCCCGGCCTCCTCCGCCCGCTCGGCGACGGGCGACGCGACGAGCCTGCGTCCGCGCCCGGCCGGCGCGTCGGGCCGCGTGACGACGGCGGCCACCTCGTGCCGCCCGGAGGCGAGCAGAGCGTCCAGAGCGGGAACGGCGACCTCGGGTGTACCGGCGAAGACCAGCTTCATGGGGTGGTGGGGGCCTCTCGGGGGCGGGATCGACAACGGGCAAAGCCCAAGTCTATGAGCCGGAAGCGGAAAGCCGCCGACGGCGCTGAACCCCCACGACAGACCCGGGCCTGTCGGCTGACGGTCACGGGCGATGCGCGGGCGGGAGACACGAGCCAACGGCCGAGGGCCGAGGCGCACACCCCGCGCAGACAGGCGCACACATGGAATCCCACGCCCCCACACCGTGACCCGCGGAGCGAATCCGCGTTGGTCAAGACAGAGTTGACCACAACGGGCCGCGATCGCGGCCCAATTCCTTTCAACGCCGGTTCGAGAGGCTTGTTCATGGCCGACCACGCAACCCACGACGCCCAGGCTCGGGCCAGCCTGCACTTGCTGGTGCGGGACATCGAGCGGGTCCGCCGGCAGGTGGACGCACTGCGCACCCTCACCGCCCAGTTGGGCAATGTCTACCGCCCGCGCCGCTCCGGCCCCTCCACGGGCTTCGTCGTCTACGGACGCGCTCCCGCCCCGACGGTACGGCTCGCCCAGGAACTGCGGGACAGTGTCGAGACCCTGGTCACCGCGGCCGTGGACTTCGACCGCTCGCTCGGCTTCTCGTGGGACGCGGTGGGCTCCGCGCTCGGAGTCACCAAGCAGGCGGTCCACCGCCGTTACGGCGCCCGCCGCGCCACGACCCAGTCGGCCGCGCCCGAGCCCGAGCGCACGCCGGAGCCGACGGTCGGCCGCTCGGTCAATGTGACGACCGGCCTGCCCTCGGTTCCGACGGTTCCCGCGGCCCGTTCCATGCCCACGCAGCCCACGGCCGGCAGCCCCGCTCTGCGCGACGAGGTCAGGCCGACGGTTTTCCCGGGCCCGCGCAACGGCTGACACCCGCGCCCTTCGCCCCGCCCTCCCGGACCGCTCCCGGGAGGGCGGCCGCGCATCGCGCCGGACCCACCGGACGACTGCCGCCGCCACCCACGGCGCCTGATCCTGCATCAGCGGCGCCGACCGCTCCGTCGCCCGCAGCAACCCCTCGTGCCGGCCGCATCCTCATGCCGGCCCCACTCTCGTACAGGCCCCCTCTCGTGCCCGTCCGAGGCGACGCTCACCCGATGTCGGCCGGATCGATCCGCACCCACACGCCGGCGCCGGTTCCCGCCCCGCCGCCGCTCCCCCGGGCCATCCGCGCGGCCTGCGCGGCCTTGAGTGCGGCGGCCAGCGCGGCGCCCCTGCCCGGTGGCACCCGCAGCAGCGCCCGCTCCCACTGCTCCCCGGGCGGCGGCGCCCCCGCCCGGCGAGGTCGCCCGGGCGCGGTGACGGGCAACGGCACCGGCCCCAGCACCTCTGCCTCGGGCGGCAGTTCGGCCGCACGGAGGAATCCTGCCACCGCATCCGGCGGGCCCGACACCGCGGCCATCCGCGACACCGGCGGAAACCCCAGCTCGGCACGCTCGGCGAGTTCCCGCACCGCGTGGCCGACGGGGTCCCAGCGGACGAGCGCCTGCACGGGCCGCAGCGTGGGCTCGGCCACGACCACCACCGTGCCCCCGGCCGACTGCGGCCGGACGAGGGAGGCGGCGGCCATCCACCGCCGCAGCCCGTCCTCCCCGGCCCGCAGATCGGGCCGCCCGAGCATGGCCCACCCGTCGAGCAGCAGTGCCGCCGCGTACCCGCCCTCGGCGACGGGCTCGGCCCCCGGCGTGCTCACGACCAGCGCGGGCGCTGACGGCACCGTGTCGAGCACGTGCTCCCGCCCCGAGGTGCGTACCGGGACGGCGGGGAAGGCCCGGCCCAGCTCCTCGGCGGTCCGACGGGCCCCGACGACCGAGGCGCGCAGGCGGAAGGAACCGCAGTCGGGGCAGTGCCAGCCGCTCTCCTGGCGTCCGCACCACCCACAGTTCAGGGCACCGCCGTCCGGCGCCTCCAACGGCCCCGAGCAGTGCCGGCAGCGCGCGGGCGCCCGGCAGTCGGCGCACGCCATGCGCGGGACGTACCCCCGGCGGGGCACCTGCACCAGCACCGGGCCGTGCTGGAGGCCGTCCCTGACGGCCTGCCAGGCCAGCGTCGGCAACCGGGCGGCCCGGGCGGCCTCGTCGCGGGCGAGATCCTGGTCCCCGACGGTCCGGACGAGCGGGGCGGCCCCCCGCACCTGGTCCCGGCCTGCGACGAGCGGCCGCGCCCAGCCGCTCTCGACGAGCTGGGCGGCCTCCACCGTGCAGCCCCAGCTCCCCAGCAGGAAGCCGCACTTGTCCTGGGCGGCCCGCAGCAGAAGCACCTCGCGGGCGTGGGGCTGCGGGGCGTGCTGCTCGCTGTGGCTGTCGTCGCCGTCGTCCCAGAGCGCGACCAGGCCCAGGTCTTGGACGGGCGCGAACATGGCGGCCCGGGTCCCGATCACGGCCCGTACGGAACCGCGCCGCACCGCGAGCCATTGCGCGTACCGCTTCTCCGGGCCGGCGTCGGCGGTGAGCACCGCGTGCCGCCCCTTTCCCAGCAGGGAGGTCAGGGCGGCGTCGACTCGTGCGACCGCCCGTCCGTCGGGCAGGACGGCGAGCGCCCCGCGCCCGGAGGCCAGCGTCGCGGCGACGGCCCGGGCCAGCTCCTCGCTCCACTGGGGCCCGGGCAGCGCGTTCCACACGGCCCGGGGCGCGCCGCCGGACACCAGGGACTCCAGGAAGGCGGCCCCGCGCTCGTACCGCTGCCAGCTTCCGGCTTCGGGCGCCGGGGGCGGGGGCAGCGGGTCGGGTGAGGGGCGCTGCTCGGCCCGTGCGTTGCGCGGCGGGACGGCGAGCTGCAGGACGTCGGCGAGGCTGCCCGCGTACCGGTCGGCGACCGCCCGGGCCAGCCCCAGCAGCTCCTCGCTCAGCACCCGCTCGGGCGACACGACCTGGGCGAGGGCGGCCAGCGGCCCGGAGTAGTCGGACTCGGCCAGCCGCTCGACGAGGAACCCGTCGATCAGTCCGCCACCCTCGCGCCGCCCTTCGCGCACGCGATGCCGCCCGGCCCCGAACCGGACCCGCACGCGCACGCCCGGCTGGGCGTCCGCGTCCAGCTCCTCGGGCACGGCGTAGTCGAAGTACCGGTCGAGATGGAGCACGCCCTTGTCGACGAGGACACGCGCGACGGGCAGCTCCTTGGCGAGCGCGGCCCCCCGCCAGGTCCGCGGCTTGGCCCGGGGTGTCTTCGCCTTGCGCACACTGTCCCGGATGAGCGCGAGCTGCTCGGGCGGCGCGCCCTCCGCGCCCCCGCCCGCCTGTTCGTTCTCGCTGCTCACGCTTGCATTCTTACCAAATCCCACTGACAACCGGGGGTTCCCGGGAGGCCCCCCGGGACACGGCGAGGCCCGGCCCCCGAGGGGCCGGGCCTCACATCCGGGACCTACAGCCCCGCGGCGCCTCCGGGACCTACAGCCCCGCGGCACCTCCGGGACTTAAAGCCCCGCGGCCTTGCGCAGCGCGTCCACGCGGTCCGTGCGCTCCCACGTGAAGTCGGGAAGCTCGCGGCCGAAGTGACCGTACGCCGCCGTCTGCGAGTAGATCGGGCGGAGCAGGTCGAGGTCGCGGATGATGGCGGCCGGGCGGAGGTCGAACACCTCGTCGATCGCCTTCTCGATCTTCTCCGTGTCGATCTTGGCGGTGCCGAAGGTCTCGACGAACAGACCCACCGGCTCGGCCTTGCCGATGGCGTACGCGACCTGGACCTCGCACCGGGTGGCGAGGCCGGCGGCGACCACGTTCTTCGCGACCCAGCGCATCGCGTACGCGGCGGAGCGGTCGACCTTGGACGGGTCCTTGCCGGAGAACGCGCCACCACCGTGACGGGCCATGCCGCCGTAGGTGTCGATGATGATCTTGCGGCCGGTCAGTCCGGCGTCACCCATCGGGCCGCCGATCTCGAAGCGGCCGGTGGGGTTGACCAGGAGACGGTAGTTCTCCGTGTCGAGCTTGATCCCCTCGTCCAGCAGCGCCTTGAGCTCCGGCTCGACGACGAACTCCTTGATGTCCGGAGCCAGCAGCGAGTCCAGGTCGATGTCCGAGGCGTGCTGCGAGGACACGACGACGGTGTCCAGGCGGACCGCCTTGTCCCCGTCGTACTCGATGGTGACCTGCGTCTTGCCGTCCGGGCGCAGGTAGGGGATGGTGCCGTTCTTGCGCACGTCGGACAGCCGCTTCGACAGCCGGTGGGCGAGGAAGATCGGCAGCGGCATCAGCGTCGGCGTCTCGTCCGTCGCGTAGCCGAACATCAGGCCCTGGTCGCCGGCACCCTGCTTGTCGAGCTCGTCCTCGTCGCCCTCGACCCGGGACTCGTAGGCCGTGTCCACGCCCTGGGCGATGTCCGGGGACTGTGCGCCGATGGACACCGACACGCCGCAGGACGCGCCGTCGAAGCCCTTCTTGGAGGAGTCGTAACCGATCTCGAGGACCTTGTTGCGGACCAGCGTCGCGATGTCCGCGTACGCCTTGGTCGTGACCTCGCCGGCCACGTGCACCAGGCCGGTCGTGATCAGGGTCTCGACGGCGACGCGCGAGGAGGGGTCCTCGCGCAGGAGCGCGTCGAGAATGGTGTCGCTGATCTGGTCAGCGATCTTGTCGGGGTGACCCTCGGTCACGGACTCCGAGGTGAACAAGCGACGGGACACAACGCTCCCTGGGGTTGCAGCGGCTGCTGGCTGATCATTGGCGGACGGCGGGGGCTGCACCCGGCGCCGTCCGTGGAACAGTTTACGGGTCACGCTTCGGCCACGGTCCCCCTGTCTCGCCACTCGGGAGTGCTGTGACCTGCGGCACGGGCATTCTGCCCAATGGCGAGCGACGTTGGCCAGAGGCGCCACGCCCGGGTCCACCCGTTTTCGAGCGGGTGCACGACGGTCGGGCAGCACGGGGTGCCCGGCGACGGGGCCTCAGCGCAGGCGCTCGGCCACCAGGTCCCAGATCGTTTCGGCCAGGGCTTCCTTGGGGCCGTGCGCCACGGCGGTCTCGCTGCCGTCGGCGCCGAGCACGACCGCCTCGTTCTCCTCGGAGCCGAAGGTCTTGCGCTCCCCCACCTCGTTCACGACCAGCAGGTCGCAGCCCTTGCGCTTGAGCTTGGCGCGGCCGTTGGCGAGGACGTCGTCCGTCTCCGCGGCGAAGCCGACGATCACCTGTCCGGCGCGGGTCCGGTCGGCGGAGATCTCCGCGAGGATGTCCGGATTCCGCACCAGGGTGATCGGCTCAGGCTCCTGGCCGTCCTTCTTCTTGATCTTCCCCGCCGCGTACGCCGCCGGACGGAAGTCGGCCACCGCGGCCGCCATCACCACGGCGTCGGCGTCGGGGGCGGCACGCAGCACGGCCTCGCGCAGCTCCACGGCGGTGCCGACCGGCACGACGTCGACGCCCGCCGGGGCGGTCAGGGTGCTGTTGGCCGCGATCAGCGTGACGCGGGCGCCGCGGGCGGCGGCGGTGCGGGCGAGGGCGTAGCCCTGCTTTCCGGAGGAACGGTTGCCCAGGAAGCGGACGGGGTCCAGGGGCTCGCGGGTGCCGCCGGCGCTCACGACGACATGCCGGCCGGTGAGGTCGGGCTCGGTGACCCCCCGGGCCAGCACACGGCGGCAGATCTCGAAGATCTCGCCCGGGTCGGGCAGCCGGCCCTTGCCGGTGTCGACGCCGGTGAGGCGGCCGACGGCCGGCTCGATGACGAGGGCGCCGCGGCGGCGCAGCGTCGCCACGTTCTCCTGGGTGGCCGGGTGCTCCCACATCTCCGTGTGCATGGCGGGCGCGAAGACCACCGGGCAGCGGGCGGTGAGCAGCGTGTTGGTGAGGAGGTCGTCGGCGAGGCCGTGGGCCGCCTTGGCGAGCATGTCGGCGGTGGCGGGGGCGACGACGACCAGGTCGGCGTGCTGCCCGATGCGGACGTGCGGGACCTCGTGCACGTCGTCCCACACCTCGGTGGAGACGGGGTTGCCGGAGAGCGCGGACCAGGTGGCGGCGCCGACGAAGTGCAGCGCGGAGGCGGTCGGCACCACCCGCACCTCGTGGCCCGACTCCGTCAGCCGCCGCAGCAGCTCACAGGCCTTGTACGCGGCGATGCCCCCGCTGACCCCCAGAACGACCTTCGGCTTGTCCACGTCTCTCCCCGGACCTCGGCTACCGGCACACCGTACGACTCCATGACACACCACAGGCCCGGCAGGAGGCCTGCCGGGCCTGTGGACAAGTCAGCGTCAAGCTGAAAATCCGATTACTGCGCCGGGCCCTCGACGGCCTCGGACGTCAGGAGCCCCGCGTTGATCTCGCGGAGGGCGATCGAGAGCGGCTTCTCGTGGACGTGGGTGTCGACGAGAGGACCGACGTACTCGAGGAGACCCTCGCCGAGCTGCGAGTAGTACGCGTTGATCTGGCGGGCACGCTTGGCCGCGTAGATCACCAGGCTGTACTTCGAGTCGGTGGCCTCGAGGAGCTCGTCGATCGGCGGGTTGATGATGCCCTCGGGCGCGGAGATGGAAGAGGACACGCTCTACCTTCCGATGGATGGGAAAGATTCTGTCGGGGTGATCGGCCGGCCGGAATGGTCGGCGATGGTCACACGACGTCCATCAAGGCTAGCAGCTCGCGGGCCACGTCCTCGACGGAGGTGTTGACCAGGGTGGTGTCGAACTCCGGCTCGGCCGCGAGTTCGATCTTCGCCGCATCGAGCCGGCGCTCGATCACCTCGGGCGGTTCGGTGCCCCGCCCGGTGAGTCTGCGCACGAGCTCCTCCCAGGAGGGAGGAGCCAGGAACACCAGCTGGGCCTCGGGCATCGACTCCCGGACCAGCCGGGCGCCCTGCAGGTCGATCTCCAGGAGGACGGGCTCGCCGTTCTCCAGTCGTTCCTGCACGGCCGCACGCGGCGTGCCATAGCGGTTGCCGGCGAACTCGGCCCACTCCAGCAGTTCCCCGTTGGCGATGAGCTTGTCCATCTCGTCGTCGGAGACGAAGAAGTAGTGGACTCCGTGCTGCTCGCCGGGGCGGGGCTTGCGGGTCGTGGCCGACACGGAGAGCCAGACCTCGGGGTGTTCCTTGCGCATATGGGCGACGACCGTGCTCTTGCCGACCCCGGAGGGGCCGGAGAGCACGGTCAGCCGCGGACGTACGTCCGGGGGTACGGGGGACGTCCCCCGGGGTGTTGCAGCCATGCAGCGATTATCCAGCAATCGCGGAGTGCCCGGGACTCGCTTCCCCGGACCGCCCGCTTCAGGAGCCGGTGCTGCCGAACTCGCGCTCCAGGGAGGCGATCTGGTTGGAACCGAGGCCACGCACGCGGCGGCTCTCGGAGATGCCGAGTCGCTCCATGATCTGCTTGGCGCGGACCTTGCCCACGCCCGGCAGCGACTCGAGGAGGGCGGAGACCTTCATCTTGCCGATGACGTCGTTCTCCTGGCCCTGCTTGATGACCTCGTGAAGAGAGGCGCCGGAGTGCTTGAGTCGATTCTTGACCTCGGCCCGCTCCCGGCGAGCCGCGGCGGCCTTTTCGAGCGCGGCTGCGCGCTGTTCAGGGGTAAGGGGCGGAAGAGCCACGCCTACGTCACCTCGGATGTCGAACTGTCGGATACGGACCGGTGAGGAACCTAGTCGCCCCACACCAGGGGAGGCACGAGCAACACACGCTTGCCCGTTCTCTCGTCGGAGACTAGCGGGCAAGTCCGCCGGAGTCATTGAGAACAGCGGAAAAGTCCTGGTCAGCCTTCATCTGAACGGACATTTAGGACATACTGCCCCGGATTTGAGGATGTATTCAGGCTCAAGGCCGCCCCGGACGACTCATCGGAGGTCTCTACCGAAGGTCTGGACCGGCTCACCGGGACGTGACTGCCTGACGGATCTCCTCCGCGAAGCGCTCCGCGGCGTCACGCAGCGCGACCGCGTCGGGACCGTGGCGTAGCACTCCGCGGCTGACGTTCGGCACGACGTTGCGCACGGCCGCGCCGAAGACCCCGGGAAGATCGGCCGGCTCGGCGCCCTGGGCACCGATGCCGGGTGCGAGGAGCGGGCCGTTGATGTCCAGGTCGTAGGTGGACAAATCGCCGAGGGTGGCGCCGACGACCGCGCCGAAGGACCCCAGGGGCTCCTCCCCCGCGTTCTCGGCGGCCAGGTGCGCCAGCATCGTCGCTCCGACGTTCCGGCCGTCGGACCGCACGGCGTGCTGGACCTCGCCGCCCTCCGGGTTGGAGGTCAGCGCCAGCACGAACAGTCCGGCACCGCTCTCGCGGGCCAGCGCGACGGCCGGGCTGAGCGAGCCGTACCCGAGGTAGGGCGAGACGGTCAGGGCGTCGGAGAACAGCGGCGCGTCCTTGTGCAGGAAGGACTCGGCGTACGCGGCCATGGTCGAGCCGATGTCGCCGCGCTTGGCGTCCATCACGACCAGCGCGCCCGCCGCCCGCGCCTCGGCCACGGACTTCTCCAGCACGGCGACGCCGCGGGAGCCGAAGCGCTCGAAGAACGCGCTCTGCGGCTTGAGCACGGCGACCCGGTCGGCCACCGCCTCGACGACCGTGCGGCTGAACCGCTCCAGGCCCGTCACGTCGTCGTTCAGGCCCCATGAAGCGAGCAGGGAGGCGTGCGGGTCGATGCCCACGCACAGCGGGCCGCGCTCGTCCATGGCCCGGCGCAGGCGTGCGCCGAAGGGCTCGGGACCACTCATGCCGTCTTCCTCACGTCGGCGCCCACCGCGTCGGCGAGCGTGGCGTAGGGGCTGGTGGCCAGGCGTGCGGCGAGCCCCTTGTGGATCGCACGGCCCCAGAAGGGCCCCTCGTAGATGAACGCGCTGTAGCCCTGGACCAGCGTGGCACCGGCCAGGATGCGCTGCCAGGCGTCCTCGGCGTTCTCGATGCCGCCTACGCCCACCAGGGTGATCCGGTCGCCCACGCGCGCGTAGAGGCGGCGCAGGACCTCCAGGGAGCGCTCCTTCAGGGGCGCTCCGGACAGGCCGCCGGTCTCCTTGACCAGGGAGGCATCCGACTTCAGGCCGAGACCCTCGCGCGCGATCGTGGTGTTCGTGGCGATGATGCCGTCCAGGCCGAGCTCCACGGCCAGGTCGGCGACGGCGTCGACGTCCTCGTCGGCGAGATCGGGTGCGATCTTGACCAGGAGCGGCACGCGACGGGCGGAGACCGTGCGGTCGGCGGCCTCGCGGACGGCGCTCAGCAGGGGGCGCAGGGCCTCGGTGGCCTGCAGGTTGCGCAGGCCGGGCGTGTTCGGCGAGGAGACGTTGACGACCAGGTAGTCGGCGTGGGGCGCGAGGCGCTCGGCGGACTTCACGTAGTCGGCGACGGCCTCCTCCTCCGGCACGACCTTGGTCTTGCCGATGTTGACGCCGACGACCGGCTTGAAGACGGGCGTCCGGGAGGCCAGGCGGGCGGCGACGCGGAGCGAGCCGTCGTTGTTGAAGCCCATGCGGTTGATCAGCGCACGGTCAGCGACCAGGCGGAACAGCCGCTGCTTGGGGTTGCCGGGCTGCGGTTCGCCGGTCACCGTGCCGATCTCGACGTGGTCGAAGCCGAGCATCGCCATGCCGTCGATGCCGACGGCGTTTTTGTCGAAGCCGGCCGCGAGCCCGAAGGGGCCGTGCATCCGCAGGCCGAGGGCCTCGGTGCGCAGTTCCTTGTAGCGGGGCGCGAGGGCGGCCGCGAGGAAGGTGCGCAGCACGGGCACGCGGGCGGCCAGGCGGATCCAGCGGAAGGCCATGTGGTGGGCCTGCTCCGGGTCCAGCGCCTTGAAGAAGAGACGGAAGAAGATTTTGTACATGGTGTCCTCACGAGGACGTGGTGTCCTCACGAAGAGGGGGACACCGTTTCCGGTGTCCCCCTCGGGGCTGCTAGTCGCGGGCCGCGGTCAGGTGTTCCGCGTGTTCCTGGAGCGACCGGACGCTCACGTCACCGCGCCCCAGGGCGTCGATGCCCTGGACCGCCGCCGCGAGGGCCTGGACCGTCGTCAGGCAGGGCACGGAGCGTGCCACGGCCGCCGTACGGATGTCGTAGCCGTCGAGGCGGCCGCCCGTGCCGTAGGGGGTGTTGACGATGAGGTCGACCTCGCCGTCGTGGATGAGCTGGACGATGGTCTTCTCGCCGTTCGGGCCGGTGCCCTCGGACTGCTTGCGCACGATGGTGGCGTTGATGCCGTTGCGCTTGAGGACCTCCGCCGTGCCGGAGGTGGCGAGCAGTTCGAAGCCGTGCGCGACCAGCTCGCGGGCCGGGAAGATCATCGAGCGCTTGTCGCGGTTGGCGACCGAGATGAACGCACGTCCCTTGGTGGGCAGCGGGCCGTAGGCGCCGGCCTGCGACTTGGCGTATGCCGTGCCGAAGACGGAGTCGATGCCCATGACCTCGCCCGTGGAGCGCATCTCCGGGCCGAGGACGGTGTCGACACCGCGGCCGTGGATGTCGCGGAAGCGCGACCACGGCATGACGGCCTCCTTGACGGAGATCGGCGCGTCGAACGGCAGCTCACCGCCGTCGCCGGTGACCGGGAGGAGGCCCTCGGCGCGCAGCTCGGCGATGGTGGCGCCCAGGGAGATCCGGGCGGCGGCCTTGGCCAGCGGCACCGCCGTCGCCTTCGAGGTGAAGGGGACGGTCCGGGACGCGCGCGGGTTGGCCTCCAGGACGTAGAGGATGTCGCCCGCGAGAGCGAACTGGATGTTGATCAGGCCGCGGACGCCGACGCCCTTGGCGATGCCCTCCGTGGAGGCGCGCAGGCGCTTGATGTCGAAGCCGCCGAGGGTGATCGGGGGCAGGGCGCACGCCGAGTCGCCGGAGTGGATGCCGGCCTCCTCGATGTGCTCCATGACGCCGCCGAGGTACAGCTCCTCACCGTCGTAGAGGGCGTCGACGTCGATCTCGATCGCGTCGTCGAGGAACCGGTCGACGAGGACCGGCCGGGAGGGGCTGATCTCGGTCGACTCGGCGATGTACGACTCCAGGCGCGTCTCGTCGTAGACGATCTCCATGCCGCGTCCGCCGAGGACGTAGGAGGGGCGGACCAGGACCGGGTAGCCGATCTCGTCGGCGATGGCCTTGGCCTCGGAGAAGGTCGTGGCCGTGCCGTGCTTGGGGGCGGGAAGGCCGGCCTCCTTGAGGACCCGGCCGAAGGCGCCGCGGTCCTCGGCGGCGTGGATGGCCTCCGGGGAGGTGCCGACGATCGGCACGCCGTTGTCCTTGAGCGCCTGCGACAGGCCCAGCGGGGTCTGGCCGCCGAGCTGCACGACGACGCCCGCGACGGGCCCGGCCTGCTGCTCGGCGTGCACGATCTCCAGCACGTCCTCGAGCGTCAGCGGCTCGAAGTACAGGCGGTCGGAGGTGTCGTAGTCCGTGGAGACGGTCTCCGGGTTGCAGTTGACCATCACGGTCTCGTAGCCCGCGTCGCTCAGGGCGAAGGAGGCGTGGACGCAGGAGTAGTCGAACTCGATGCCCTGGCCGATGCGGTTCGGGCCGGAGCCCAGGATGATGACGGCCGGCTTCTCGCGGGGCGCGACCTCGCTCTCCTCGTCGTAGGAGGAGTAGAAGTACGGCGTCTTCGCGGCGAACTCGGCGGCGCAGGTGTCGACCGTCTTGTAGACGGGGCGGATGCCCAGCGCGTGCCGGACCTCGCGGACGACGTCCTCGCGCAGGCCGCGGATCTCACCGATCTGCGTGTCCGAGAAGCCGTGCCGCTTGGCCTCGGCGAACAGGTCGGCGGTCAGCTCGGGGGCCTCGGCCAGCTCGTCGGCGATCTCCTTGATCAGGAAGAGCTGGTCGACGAACCAGGGGTCGATCTTCGTGTACGCGAAGATCTCCTCGGGCGTGGCGCCGGCGCGGATGGCCTGCATGACGGTGTTGATGCGGCCGTCGGTGGGGCGGACGGCCTGCTCCAGGAGCTGGATCTTGTCGCCGGGCTCGCCGACGAAGGTGAACTGGCTGCCCTTCTTCTCCAGCGAGCGCAGCGCCTTCTGGAAGGCCTCGGTGAAGTTGCGGCCGATGGCCATGGCCTCGCCGACCGACTTCATGGTGGTGGTCAGCGTGCTGTCGGCGCTCGGGAACTTCTCGAAGGCGAAGCGCGGGGCCTTGACGACCACGTAGTCGAGTGTCGGCTCGAAGGAGGCCGGGGTCTCCTGCGTGATGTCGTTCGGGATCTCGTCGAGGGTGTAGCCGACGGCGAGCTTGGCGGCGATCTTGGCGATCGGGAAGCCGGTCGCCTTGGAGGCGAGCGCCGAGGAGCGCGAGACGCGCGGGTTCATCTCGATGACGATGACCCGGCCGTCCTCGGGGTTCACCGCGAACTGGATGTTGCAGCCGCCGGTGTCGACGCCGACCTCGCGGATGACGGCGATGCCGATGTCGCGCAGAGTCTGGTACTCGCGGTCGGTGAGGGTCATCGCCGGGGCGACCGTGATCGAGTCGCCGGTGTGCACGCCCATGGGGTCGAAGTTCTCGATGGAGCAGACGACCACGACGTTGTCGTGCTTGTCGCGCATCAGCTCCAGCTCGTACTCCTTCCAGCCGAGGATGGACTCCTCCAGGAGCACCTCGGTGGTCGGCGAGAGCGTGAGGCCCTGGCCGGCGATGCGGCGCAGCTCCTCCTCGTCGTGGGCGAAGCCGGAGCCGGCGCCGCCCATGGTGAAGGAGGGGCGGACGACGACCGGGTAGCCGCCGAGCGTCTCGACGCCCTGGAGCACGTCGTCCATGGAGTGGCAGATGACCGAGCGGGCGGACTCGCCGTGCCCGATCTTCTGGCGCACGGCCTCGACGACCTCCTTGAAGAGGTCGCGGTCCTCGCCCTTGTTGATGGCCTCGACGTTGGCGCCGATCAGTTCGACGCCGTACTTGTCGAGCGTGCCCGCCTCGTGCAGCGAGATGGCCGTGTTGAGGGCCGTCTGGCCGCCCAGGGTGGGCAGCAGCGCGTCGGGGCGCTCCTTGGCGATGATCTTCTCGACGAACTCGGGGGTGATCGGCTCGACGTAGGTGGCGTCGGCGATCTCCGGGTCGGTCATGATCGTCGCCGGGTTGGAGTTCACCAGGACGACCCGCAGGCCCTCGGACTTGAGGACGCGGCACGCCTGGGTGCCGGAGTAGTCGAACTCGGCGGCCTGGCCGATGACGATCGGGCCGGAGCCGATGACCAGGACGGACTGGATATCGGTGCGCTTAGGCACGCTGGCCCTCCATCAGGGATACGAAGCGGTCGAACAGGTAGGCGGCGTCGTGCGGGCCGGCTGCCGCTTCGGGGTGGTACTGGACGCTGAACGCGGGGCGGTCGAGGAGCTGGAGTCCCTCCACCACGTTGTCGTTCAGACAGACGTGGGACACCTCGGCGCGGCCGAACGGGGTCTCGGAGACCTGGTCGAGCGGGGCGTCGACGGCGAAGCCGTGGTTGTGCGCGGTGACCTCGACCTTGCCGGTCGTGCGGTCCTGCACCGGCTGGTTGATGCCGCGGTGGCCGTACTTCAGCTTGAAGGTGCCGAAGCCGAGGGCGCGGCCCAGGATCTGGTTGCCGAAGCAGATGCCGAACAGCGGGGTGCCGCGCTCGAGGACGCCCTGCATCACGGAGACGGGGTGGTCGGCGGTGGCCGGGTCGCCCGGGCCGTTGGAGAAGAACACGCCGTCCGGGTTCACCGCGTAGACGTCCTCGACGGTCGCGGTCGCCGGGAGCACGTGCACCTCGATGCCGCGCTCGGCCATGCGGTGCGGGGTCATGCCCTTGATGCCGAGGTCGACGGCGGCGACGGTGAACTTCTTCTCGCCGATGGCCGGGACGACGTACGGCTCGGTGGTGGCGACCTCGGCGGAGAGGTTCGCACCCTTCATCTGCGGGGCTTCCTGGACGCGGGCCAGCAGCGCGGCGTCGTCCCGGACGGCGTCGCCGCTGAAGATGCCGACGCGCATCGCGCCGCGCTCGCGCAGGTGGCGGGTGAGGGCGCGGGTGTCGATGCCGCTGATGCCGACGACGCCCTGGGCGTCCAGCTCCTCGTCCAGCGTGCGCCGGGAGCGCCAGTTGGACGGCACGCGCGCGGGGTCGCGCACGACGTAGCCGGAGACCCAGATCTTCCGGGACTCCATGTCCTCGTCGTTGACGCCGGTGTTGCCGACGTGCGGGGCGGTCATCACGACCACCTGGCGGTGGTAGGAGGGGTCGGTGAGGGTCTCCTGGTAGCCGGTCATGCCGGTGGAGAACACCGCTTCGCCGAAGGTCTCCCCCACGGCCCCGTAGGCGCGGCCGCGGAAGACCCGGCCGTCCTCCAGGACGAGTACGGCGGGAGTTTTGGCGGCTCCCCTGGTGGAGGTGGTCATCGTTCGGCGCCTTCCCTGGTGTTCGTTTCGATCATGGAGTTGAGGGTCTCGACCCACTCGTTGTGCTCGGCAGCGTGGTCGGAGCGGAACCCGGAGTCGATCAGCCGGTCGCCGTGCTCCCAGGTGACGACCAGCAGGCCACCCTCGGTGAGGACCTTGCCGGCGATGCCCTTGTCGAGCCGGGCCTCGCGCAGCTGTGCGGCCGGGACGAAGAAGTCGTTCGCCCCGGGCCGTACGACGTCGAGGCCGGAGTCCGTGAGGGTGAGCTCGACCCGGCTGCGGGTGCCCAGGCCCCGGGCGACGATGCGGTCGAGCCACTGCCCGGCGGTGGTGGAGCCGTGGTAGCGGCCGCTCAGGGTGAGCTTCGCGGGGCCCGGGTCGGCCGGTGTGACGGGCAGCTCGGGCAGGTCGCCCTGGAGGGTGCCGCGCCACTTCCAGCCCTCGCGCATCAGCCAGTAGACGAGCGCGACGAACAGGGCGAGGCCGACGACCCAGCCGATGCGGGCGGCCCAGTCGGTCACTTGCGCCGATTCCTTCTCGGCGGCCAGCAGGAGTACAGGTGTCACGTGAGCTTCCCGTCGACGAGCGTGGCCTTGCCCCGCAGCCACGTGTGCGTCACACGGCCCGGCAGCTCACGCCCCTCGTAGGGGGTGTTGCGGCTGCGCGAGGCGAAGCCCGCGGGTTCCACCAGCCCACGGTATGCCGTGTCGACCAACGTGAGGTTGGCGGGCTCACCTGCCGAGACGGGACGGCCGTGGCCCGTCGCCTGTCCGATCCGCGCGGGCTTGACGGACATCCGGTCCGCGACGCCGGCCCAGTCCAGCAGGCCCGTGTCGACCATGGTCTCCTGCACCACCGACAGCGCGGTCTCCAGGCCGACCATGCCCATGGCGGCCGCGGCCCACTCGCAGTCCTTGTCCTCGTGCGGGTGGGGGGCGTGGTCGGTGGCGACGATGTCGATGGTGCCGTCGGCGAGCGCCTCGCGCAGGGCCATGACGTCGCGCTCGGTGCGCAGCGGCGGGTTGACCTTGTAGACCGGGTTGTAGGTGCGCACCAGCTCATCCGTGAGGAGGAGGTGGTGCGGGGTGACCTCGGCGGTGACCTGGATGCCGCGGGACTTGGCCCAGCGGACGATCTCCACGGAACCGGCGGTCGAGAGATGGCAGATGTGGACGCGGGAGCCGACGTGATCGGCGAGCAGGACATCCCGGGCGATGATCGATTCTTCGGCCACCGCGGGCCAGCCCCCGAGCCCCAGCTCCGCGGAGACGATGCCCTCGTTCATCTCGGCGCCCTCGGTCAGCCGCGGCTCCTGGGCGTGCTGGGCGACGACACCGCCGAAGGCCTTCACGTACTCCAGGGCCCGGCGCATGATCACGGCGTCGTGGACGCACTTGCCGTCGTCGGAGAAGACGGTGACGCCGGCGGCGGACTCGTGCATGGCGCCCAGCTCGGCGAGCTTCCTGCCCTCCAGGCCGACGGTGACGGCGCCGATGGGCTGGACGTCGCAGTAACCGTGCTCCTTGCCGAGCCGCCAGACCTGCTCGACGACACCGGCGGTGTCGGCGACCGGGAAGGTGTTGGCCATGGCGAAGACGGTGGTGAAACCGCCGGAGGCGGCGGCGCGCGTGCCGGTGAGAACGGTCTCGGAGTCCTCGCGGCCGGGCTCGCGCAGATGGGTGTGCAGGTCGACCAGGCCCGGCAGCAGGACCTTGCCCTCGGCCTCGACGACCTGATCGGCCTCGGCCTCCGGGACCACACCGACCTCAGCGATCGTCTGGCCGTCGATCAGCACGTCCTGGGGCTCGCCGCCGAGCACCTTCGCACCACGGATCAGGATCTTGCTCATCTGTCTTACTTCTCCTCGGTGCGGGGGTGGGTGACGGCGGGTTCGTTCCCACCGAGCAGCAGGTACAGGACGGCCATCCGGATGGACACTCCGTTTGCGACCTGCTCGACGACGGTGCAGCGGTCGGAGTCGGCGACCTCGGCGGTGATCTCCATGCCGCGGACCATCGGGCCGGGGTGCATCACGATGGCGTGCTCGGGCATCCGCGCCATGCGGTCGCCGTCGAGGCCGTAGCGGCGGGAGTACTCGCGCTCGGTCGGGAAGAACGCGGCGTTCATACGCTCGCGCTGGACGCGCAGCATCATCACCGCGTCGGACTTGGGCAGTGTGCTGTCGAGGTCGTAGGAGACCTCGCAGGGCCAGGTCTCGATGCCGACCGGCAGCAGGGTCGGCGGGGCGACGAGGGTGACCTCGGCGCCGAGGGTGTGCAGCAGGTCGACGTTGGAGCGGGCGACCCTGCTGTGCAGGACGTCGCCGACGAGCGTGATGCGCTTGCCCTCGAGGTCACGGCCGAGTCCGGCGTCCGGGCCGATCAGGCGGCGGCGCATGGTGAAGGCGTCCAGCAGGGCCTGGGTGGGGTGCTGGTGGGTGCCGTCGCCGGCGTTGACCACGACGGCGTCGATCCAGCCGGAGTTGGCGAGGCGGTACGGGGCTCCGGAGGCGCCGTGCCGGATGACCACGGCGTCGACGCCCATCGCCTCCAGGGTCTGGGCGGTGTCCTTCAGGGACTCTCCCTTGGAGATGCTGGAGCCCTTGGCGGAGAAGTTGATGACGTCCGCGGACAGCCGCTTTTCGGCGGCTTCGAAGGAGATCCGGGTCCGGGTGGAGTCCTCGAAGAAGAGGTTGACGATCGTGCGGCCGCGCAGGGTCGGCAGCTTCTTGATCGGCCGGTCGGCGACCCGGGCCATCTCCTCGGCGGTGTCGAGGATCAGGACGGCGTCGTCGCGGGTGAGGTCGGCGGCCGAGATGAGATGACGCTGCATCTGTCAGGCTCCGTAAGGCAGTTCATTCGGGAGATTCGGGGCAGACGGGCGCGCCGGGGCGCGCACTGAGCCGGCGTACGGCGGCGGCGTACGCCTCTGGAGCGCTACTGAGGGGTCGGCTTGGCACCGAGCAGCACGGTGTCGCGACCGTCCTCCTCGGCGAGCTGGACCTTGACCGTCTCCCGCAACGACGTGGGGAGGTTCTTGCCGACGTAGTCGGCGCGGATGGGCAGTTCGCGGTGACCGCGGTCGACGAGGACGGCGAGCTGCACCGCGCGCGGACGTCCGAGGTCGTTCAGGGCGTCGAGGGCGGCGCGGATGGTGCGGCCGGAGAAGAGCACGTCGTCGACGAGGACGACGAGCTTGCCGTCGAGGCCGTCACCGGGAATCTCGGTGCGGGCCAGCGCACGCGGCGGGTGCATGCGCAGGTCGTCGCGGTACATGGTGATGTCGAGCGAGCCGCACGGAACCTTGCGCTCGGTGATCTGCTCGAGCTTGTCGGCGATGCGCCGGGCGAGGAAGACGCCCCGGGTCGGGATGCCGAGGAGCACCACGTCGTCGGCGCCCTTGGCGCGTTCGACGATCTCGTGGGCGATGCGGGTCAGCACCCGCGCGATGTCGGGCCCTTCGAGAACGGGCCGGGCATCGGACTGTGCGTCGCGCGTGTCGTGCGTGTCCATACGAAACGGACCTCCTTCTCCGCCTCACGGGACGGACCTTAAAGGACGTCGAGATTGCGCCATACACGGTAGCAGGTCCCGGTGATCGCCCGTTCGGCCCCCTCGGATCACCCATCCGGCCCAATGCGAGGCCACTACCACGGAAGAGTCGGTGCGGACCATTCGGCTTGACGCGGCAGAGTAACGCTGCGTAACCTCACAGTGAGTTACCAGCCGCGCGGCCTGGCACCCACGCCAGACGCGTCGACACAGTGCCGGGGAGCTATATGTCCAGCGAATACGCCAAACAGCTCGGGGCCAAGCTCCGGGCGATCCGCACCCAGCAGGGCCTTTCCCTCCACGGTGTCGAGGAGAAGTCCCAGGGACGCTGGAAGGCGGTCGTGGTCGGTTCGTACGAGCGCGGCGACCGTGCCGTGACCGTGCAGCGCCTTGCCGAGCTGGCGGATTTCTACGGCGTTCCGGTGCAGGAACTGCTTCCGGGCACGACCCCGGGCGGGGCCGCCGAGCCGCCGCCGAAGCTGGTCCTGGACCTGGAGCGGCTGGCCACGGTGCCGGCCGAGAAGGCGGGCCCCCTCCAGCGCTACGCGGCCACGATCCAGTCGCAGCGCGGTGACTACAACGGCAAGGTGCTGTCGATCCGCCAGGACGACCTGCGCACACTCGCCGTCATCTACGACCAGTCTCCGTCGGTCCTGACGGAGCAGCTGATCAGCTGGGGTGTCCTGGACGCGGACGCGCGCCGGGCGGTGGCGTCCCACGAGGAGGCCTGACCGCTCGCGGGTCCGGCAGACGGGTCCAGCAGAAACGTGCCGCCGGGGTGGCCGGAACCGTATGGTTCCCGGCCGCCCCGGCGGCGTTGTGCGGCTCTGACGTCCCTGTGCCGCACCGGGGACGTCCGGGAACGCCGGAGGGCCC